>CAMYKU010000034.1 GCA_947259105.1 uncultured Alphaproteobacteria bacterium | reverse complement strand
AGGCCGCCGGCGCGGTTTGCGACCTCTATTCCAGCCAGGAATGCGAAAACTTCTTCAATGCCGCAGGCTACGAGGCCAATTAAATGCGACACGCTCTAGCCTCCCGGTTTGGCCAGCGCCGCGGCCACGAGGCGCGAGACTTCCGACGGATCAAACGGTTTTTCGATCATGGGCAGGCCCGTCCGCTTGAGGAAATCACTGGCCGCGGCATGCAGCGTGTCGCCGGTCACCACGACAACCCGGCCGCAGAGGTGGGGATACCGCTCTTCCAGCTTGCGGTAGAGGTCCGGGCCGTCCATTTTCGGCATGCGCAGGTCTGTCAGGATGAGATCGTAATCCGATCCGGCAATGCGATCGAGGGCCGCCGGCCCGCTCTCCGCGACATCGACGCACAGGCCGTCCAAAGTCAGGATATCCGCCAAAGCAGAGGCGATGTCCACCTCGTCGTCGACCACGAGGATGCGCTGCCCATCACCGTCCGCGGGCTCGTCCGCCGCGGCGGTTTCGACGGTCGGCTCATGTATTCCGGCGGGCGGCAGCATGACCACAAATCGCACGCCCCCGTCCGGGGAATCCTCGACGCCGATGGTTCCGCCATGGGATTCGACGACACCGTGGCAGACGGCCAAACCGATCCCCGTCCCGATGCCGGTGGGTTTGGTCGTGAAGAACGGATCGAAGATGCGCAGGCGCATGTCGGGCGGGACTCCGGGCCCCGTATCATCGAAAGTCATACGGACCATACCGCATTCGGCATCGATCCCCGTCGTTACCGTCAGCTGGCGCGGCAGGGGACGGTCCATCATCGCCTGCTGGGCATTGATGGCGAGATTTGTGACGACCTGATGAAGTTGATCCGCATCGCCCCAAATCTCCGGCAACGCAGGATCCAGCTTTTTCACAACGTCGACGGTGGTGGTGCGCAGCGCGTAGCCCAGGAGTTCCAGGCCATTCTCGATCAGATGATTGAGGTCCACCGCGCCCGGTTCCGGCGTCTGCTGGCGTGCCATGGACAGGAAGGTTCTTACGATTCGCCCGCAGCGCTCTGCCGCCGAGCGAATTTCCTTGGCGCGCCCGATTACGCGCCCGTCTTTCGCGGTCTCCTCCATCAGCACTGCCTGCGCAACAACGACGGAAAGCGGGTTGTTCAGTTCGTGCGCCACACCGGCCAGCAGCGAGCCGAGCGCGGTGAGTTTTTCGCTCTGATAGAGCGCTTCACGCTGCCGTTCGATCTCCGTCTCGGCCCGGCGGGCTTCCGTGAGGTCGCGCAGAAACGCGGTGAATAGCCGACGCCCCTCGACCGCAACCGGGGTGACGGTCAATTCGGCCGGGAACACCGCGCCGTCTATACGGATCGCCTCGATTTCGCTTCTGCTCCCGTCCCAACCCTTGACGGGTCCCTTCACGGCCGCGCGAAGGCTCCGCTTGTGGCTGCGGCGGTGGGCTGGCGCAATCAGGGTATCGGCCATGATCCCGCCCAGAACCGCGTCGCGCCGGTGGCCAAAAATCTGTTCGGCCGACGGATTGAAGTCGACGATCCGGTCATCCGCGTCCAGCATCACGATGGCGTCCGCGGCGGCCTCGACGATGGCGCGTACCTGGCCCTCGCTTTCACGCAGCCGCATTTCGGTCAATTTACGATCCGTGATGTCTCGGAACACCGCCAGCCCATATCCCGAGTCGCCGCGGCGGAACGGCACTGCTGCGATCTCGATGACGATTTCCCGCCCCTTGAATGTGCGGATCCGCCGTTCCGCGAGCGGCACGTCTCCCTCACCGTCGATAAATTCACGTATCCGCATTGTGGCGGCGCCTTTTTCGGAGTCGTGAACGAAATCCAGGTAATGGAGGTTGTCGATCGGGACATCATCGGGAATCTCGAGGATCCCCCGGCCGACGGCGTTGAGGAACCGCATCGCCTGCCTGTCATGGAGCAGCACGCCGTCCGGGAGCAAGTCTACCAACAGCCGGTATCGTTCCTCACTGTCCACCAGCGCGTGCTCACGGCGTTTCAGGTCGGAAATATCGGAACAGACCGACACCACGCCGCCATCCTCCGTCGGCGAATATGCGGTCGATAGCCAGCGTCCGTTCGCCGTCCGCGTTACCACCGGTTCGGCAGACGTGCGCAGCAACCTCATTCGTCCGGTCACATAGTCGTCGACGCGGCCCGCGGCTTCGGCGATCTCGCCCAACTCCGCATGGTTGCGCAAGAACGACTCGAAGCTTGCCCCCGGACGCAGGAGATATGCCGATCTCGCGTGTATTTCCCGATACCGCGAATTGAGCACCACGATATTGTCGTCCGAATCGATAAGTACGAACCCGTCGGGAATCGCCTCGATCGCTTCGGCCAGCCTTCGGCGCACCTCCTCTGCCTTGACTTGCCTCTCGAGCTCCGCCGAGTCCCGGGCCGACTCGATCAGATTGTCCCTGAACAGCACCAGGGCCCTTGCGATATCGCCGATCTCATCCCCCCGCTCCACCGAAGGAATGCGGCTCTCGCGGTCACCCGCGTTCAGCCGGCGCACCGCACCGGTCACACGGGTCAGCGGTCCAACCACCGTTGCACGTGTCAGCAGATACCCGACGACCGCCACCGACAGGGCCAGCAGCAGTCCATTCAAAATGGCGGTGTTCCGTATGCGCTCCACCGGTGCGTTGACTTCGGCAAGGCTGGCCCGGGCGACGATCGCCCAGCGTGTTCCCAGAAAGTCGAGTGGCGCGTATGCCGAAAGGAACTGCTCATTCGCTTCGTCTCCCGCCGTTCCGGGACTCGTCATAACGCCGGACCGACCCTCCAGCGCCGCCTTGACCGGCCCGGAGTCGACCCGGCGGGTCAGAATCGTCGGTTCGACCGAGAATCGCGAGTCACTGCGCATCAGCAGATCCGGCCCCGCGATAAAGGTTTCGCCGGTCCGGCCCATGCCCGACTCGACATTCATGACCCGGTTGATGCGGTCGACGGGCATCTCAAAAACGATGATGCCGACCATCGATCCGAGTTCGCCGAGCAGCGGCCTTGCGACGAATCCTGTCGGACGGCCGCCCGCCGGCCCATAGAAGCTGAAATCGACAAACGTCTCGACACCATAAAACGGACCGGAAGCCACCAGGCGATATGCCAGGGCCAGTCCGCCGCCATCACCCCCGGAGCTTCCCAGGGCGGTGGCGAAATCGTCCTGCTTCATCACCGAATAAATGACGACCCCCGACATATCGAGGAGCAGCAGGTCCCGGTAGCCATACTGTTCGACAAAATCGCGCAATCGCGGATGAAACCGGTCATGGGTCAGACTGTAGTATGAAGGATCGTCGGAACGGTTCAGCTGCTTGCGGGCCGCTGGTGGATACGGATTATCCTTGATATACAGGTTCGGGAGCCGGACCGGCGCATCGTCGCCCAACTCGTCCCAGCCCCTCTTGAAATTGCCGAATGCCTCGATAACGAAGGGATTTACCGCCTGCGTCTTCAAGTCGCGCCGGATCGACGCCAGATAGTCGACGATCGCGACCCGGCGGGCATCCAGGAGGGCCACAAGGTTCTTTTCAGCCGATACGCTGAGCTCCGTCGCCGCCTGCCGGTAATCGGCGACGGCCACGACGGCGCCCGAAACCAGCGCCGCCGCCACGACCAGAAACAGAATCTTATGAGACAGGTTCAGGCGCAATCGGGGTCGCCGCGGAGGAGCCTCAAGACCTGAATCCGAAGACGCCGCACGGGAACTATTTTGAATCGAGTCGTTCATTCAGCGCGAAACCGTCCCACAGCTCCATCGGACAACCGGTGCGGTCCCGAGCCCGCCACCGCGGGACTCGCCGGAACGAACGCCGCCCAGCCAGGCAACCATTCCTGCACTCCACCGGATCCGGAGCCACGAATGGTAGCACGTGTGCCTGAAGGCCACAATGCACGGGCCATGTTCCCAAAGACATGTAAGCCGTTGATCGCGGTGCGATTTGCCGTATTGTCGTGCCCCGGAACCGAAGAGCGGTTCGCACCCCGCACCTTACCGGGCGAACTCGCAGGACCGTCCCATGGGAACCATATGCCTGATCCACACCACTAGGGAGGACAACGTGCTCTTACACAGCATAGACCTGGAGACCGCCGGAAAGATCGTCGACGCCGCAATCGCAAAAGGCCGCGAGTTGAGATTCGAGCCTCTGACCGTGGTGGTGCTCGACGACAGCGGCACCGTCAAGGCCATGAAGCGCGAGGACGGGTCCAGCCTGATGCGCCCCGACATCGCTGCCGGCAAGGCATGGGGCTGCCTCGGTTTCGGGTTCGGCAACCGCGTCGTCGTCGCCCGCGCGCAGTCGCACCCGATGTTCATCAATGCGCTGACCGACATGTCGGGAGGCCGCATCGTGCCGTCCCCCGGCGGCGTGCTGATCAAGAACGCCGAGGGCCGCACGGTCGGCGCCATCGGCATTTCCGGCGATACCGGCGACAACGACGAAATCTGCGCCGTCGCGGGGGTCGAGGCCGCGGGGCTGACACCGGACACCGGCGCCTGAGGAGAAGTCGGGAACCGCACACCAGCACCGAGCGACCTCATACTTCGAGACGCGGCGGCGCCGCTCCTCAGAGCTTGTGAATCTTTCGGAAATCGCTTGTTCGGCGCCGGCTGCCGCCGGCGAGCTCGTCTCTTTCCCACCCCCTCCCAACCCTCCCCCGCCAGCGGGAGAGGGCTTTGTGTTTGCGACGAACGGCCCCCTCTCCCGCTGGCGGGGGAGGGTTGGGGAGGGGGTGGACAGATGACGACCCGCCGCCGCAGGCGGCGCATTACACACGGAAACCGAAAGATTCACAGGCTCTCAGGAGCGGCGCCGCCGCGTCTCGAAGGGTGAGGTCGCTCGGTGCCAGCGGAACGAAAGGGGCGGGGCGCACAAGGCGCCCCGCCCCTGATTTCGAACTCTCGTCTCGTCCCGATCAGTAGATGTTCTGCGCCGACACCATGGCGAAGAGCATCGGGATCGAAAGCAGGGTGTTGGTGCGCGAGAACAGCATGGCGGTCCGCGCCGCCGCGGCCTTCGCAGCGGCGTCGGTCTCGACGATGCCGAGCGCCTTCTTCTGGTTCGGCCAGATGATGAACCACACGTTGAACCACATGATGGCGCCGAGCCACATGCCGATGCCGATCGCGGTGTGTTTCGGCACGCCGTCGGTCACGCCCAGCAGGATCGCCTCGACGAGGTAGCCGTTCATGAAGGCCAGGATCAGGCCGGTGACGATGGTCGCCATCGCGCCCCAGCGGAACCAGAACAGCGCCGACGGTGCGATGACCTTGCCGATCGCCGGTTTCTGCTCATCCGGAATCTTCGGCATGTTCGGAATCTGCACGAAGTTGAAGTACCACAGCAGGCCGATCCACATCACACCGCTTAGCACATGCAGCCAGCGGAAGAAGAACGCGCCGAACGTGTCGCTCGAGTACCCCTGCGTCATGTAGTAGATGATGAAGAGAACCACCGCGAGCACAAAGCCGGCAATCACGGTGTTTCTCAGGCTGGTCAGTATGCCACTCATAGTCAGGCCCCTCTTTGCAGTGTCTGGATTTCCGGAGCGGCGACCCCCGCTCCGTCGGTATTGCGGTCGTTTTCGCCGATCCCCGCTCGCGGGACGGCACGTCTCTGAATTTCGATCTCAACAACGGTATCGGCAGGGCCGGGCACGCCGGCGTTATGCAGCGATGCCGCGGGAAGGTTCATGTAATACCCAACCAAATTACCTTGTTATGCGGCCGCATTATAGAGTCGGGATTCGAGCCCTGCAATTGCACGAAAGAAGAATTGACGGTTTTTTTGCCGCGTTGCGTCGAGCCTCGATTTGACGCGGTCGACCGCCGGTCTTCCCGAAACGGCGGCGCCGAAGGTTGCGAGCCGGTTGCCCGGCGCTTTGGCCACGGGCGGCGCGGATCGCGAATGACGCACCGAAACACGCCATAGGCATAGCCGATTATATGTTTTTTCATGCGTATTTTTCTTTTTTCTATAAAATATAGACTTTACATACAGTAAGCGCATATCTGTACTCGAGCTATCTTGGGAGGAGATATGCAGAATTTCGGCGCGGCGTTCGGCGACGCGTTCCGGCTGCTGGGCGGATTCGATCCGGCGCTGATGGAGATCATCCTCCTGTCGCTGCGCGTCAGCGTCACGGCGGTGTTCATATCGGCCCTCATCGGACTGCCGCTGGGCGCGATCCTGGGAGTCAGCCGCTTTCGTGGGCGGGCGGCGGTCCTGGTCCTGCTGAATACGCTTATGGGGCTGCCGCCGGTGGTGGTGGGGTTGCTGGTCTATCTGATGCTGTCCAACGCCGGACCGCTGGGGCCGCTCGCCCTGCTGTATACGCCCGGCGCCATGATCATCGCCCAGTCCATCCTGGTGATCCCGATCGTCGCGGCCCTGGCGCGCCAGACCATCGAGGACATGCACGCCGAATATGACGAGCAGTTGCGAATTCTGGGCGTCGGCCGCTGGGGCATGGTGGCGACCCTGCTGTGGGACGCGCGCTACAGCCTGTTGACCGCGATGCTGGCGGGATTCGGGCGCGCGGTGGCGGAGGTCGGCGCGGTGTTGATCGTCGGCGGCAACATCAACCATGTGACCCGGGTGATGACCACGGCGATCGCGCTGGAGACCTCGAAGGGCAACCTCGCGCTCGCCCTCGGCCTGGGTTTGGTGCTCCTGCTGCTGGCCATCGTCATCAACGCGGCGGTGATGGGCCTGCGCGCCACCGCGGCCAGGTCGGCACATGCGTGACGCCGCGATGCCCCTCGACGCGCCGCCGGCCGCCCGCGGCGACCGGCGGGTGCTGCCGATCACGGCGCACGGCCTGATGCTGGAGCGCGCCGGACGCCGCATCATCGACAATGTCAGCCTCACGGTCGACGGCCACGGCATCTCGGTCATCATGGGGCCGAACGGCGCCGGCAAGAGCGTATTGCTGCGGCTGTTGACCGGATTGCTGAGCCCCGATGCGGGCATGGTGCGGTGGGCCGGCCGCCGGGCCGACCGCGCCCGCGCCCCCTCGGTCGGGCTGGTCTTCCAGAAGCCGGTGCTGCTGCGCCGCTCGGCGCTGGCCAATGTGCGCTATGCGTTGCGTGCCGGCAGCCGCGCGGAGCGGACCCGCCGTGCCGGGGAGGCGCTGGCGCGGGCCGGGCTGGCGCATCTCGCGAAATCCCCCGCCCGAATCCTTTCGGGCGGCGAGCAGCAGCGCCTCGCACTGGCGCGGGCACTGGCGCCCGAACCGGAGGTGCTGCTGCTGGACGAGCCCTGCGCCAACCTCGACCCGGCGGCGGCGGCGGCGATCGAGACGCTGATCCGCGACGCCAGGGCGCGCGGCACCAAGATCGTGCTGGTCACCCATGACGTGGCCCAGGCGAAACGGCTCGGCGACGACATCACCTTCATCCATGACGGCCGGATCGTCGAACGGGCGCCTGCCGGCGGCTTTTTCGACAATCCCGCCAGCAATGCCGGCCGCGCCTATCTGGAAGGCCGGCTTCTGATCGACTGACAACCAGAGGAGACACCATGAAACGCATTCGGCGGGCGTTCATTTCCGCAGCCGCAATCGCCCTCTGCGTACTGGGCGGACCGGCCCTTGCAGGCGAGAATTTCATCATCGTCCAGTCCACCACCTCGACCCAGAACTCCGGCCTGCTGGACGACCTGCTGCCCAGATTCACCGCCATGACCGGGATCGAGGTGCGCGTGGTCGCGGTCGGCACCGGCCAGGCGATCAAGAACGCGCGCAACGGCGACGGCGACATACTGCTGGTCCACGCCAGGGCGGCGGAGGAGAAGTTCGTCGCCGACGGCTTTGGCGTGCAGCGTTTCGATCTGATGTACAACGATTTCGTCGTCGTCGGCCCGGCCGCCGACCCGGCGCAGGTCGGCGGCACGGCCGACGCGGTGGCGGCGCTGCGCAGGATCGCTGCCGCCAATGCCATCTTCGCCTCGCGCGGCGACGATTCCGGCACCCACAAGAAGGAACTGAGCCTGTGGCAGGCGGCCGGCGTCGACGTTTCCGCGGCCTCCGGCACATGGTACCGCGAGACCGGGTCCGGCATGGGCGCGACACTCAATACCGGAATCGGCATGGGCGCATACGTCATGACCGACCGGGCTACCTGGATCGCCTTCGGGAACAAGGGGGACTTCCGTATTCTGGTCGAGGGCGACGAGGCGCTGTTCAACCAGTATGGCGTGATCATGGTGAACCCGGCGAGACTGCGTTCCCCGAAGATTGCGTGGAGCCGCGCGTTCATGGACTGGATACTGGGCAGCGAAGGCCAGGCCGCCATCGCCGCGTACAAGGTCGACGGCCAGCAGCTCTTCTTCCCCAACGCCCGGCGGGGCAGCTGATCGGTCACGGCCCGTTGTAGCGCACCGTGCCGAGGCCGGAGATGTCGTAGCCGCCCAGTTCCGCCGCCCGTTCGGCGAACGCGGCGCCGCGGGCGAACGACATCAGGGCCTGGACGGGCGGCTCGAAATACGCGCGCCGCCACACCGCAAGGTCATAGCGCTCACGAAACAGCGGCACGAAGTCCAGCCGGTACTGGCGCGCCACCGTCTCGACCGCGAGGCCCGCGTCGGCCTTGCCGTCGGCCACCGCGAGCGCCACGTCGGCCTCGCTGCGCGCCGGCGGGTCGAGCAGGGTCACCGCGCCGGGCTCGATCGAATCGCGCGTCATCAGGAACTCGAGCAGCAGCCGGCTGCCGGCCGCGCGCTGGCGCGGGATCAGGCGGCGGCCGGCGAGATCGGCCAGCGCCCGCACATTGCCGGGATTGCCTTGCGGCACGACGAGGCCCTGGGTGCGGAACGCCCATTCGACCAGCACCACCGGCATGCCGGGCATGGTCTCGGCGAGATGGCGGCGGTTCCAGTCCTCGGCTTCGGCCTCGTAGACGTGCGTGCCGGCGGCGATCGCCCGCCCCTCGCCGAGCCGCCTGAGGCCGCTGAGGCTGCCGTCGAAGAAGGTGGCGAGGCCACTGCCCGATTCCCGGAGCGCCCAGTCGAGCAACGGGTCGTGACTGCCCGCCACCACCGCCGGCCGCGCGACGAGGCTCTCCGTCCCCTCGCGGAATTCCACGTGGCGGCGCACCCAGGCCTCGACCATGTCGCGCGGGAACAGCAGCTTGCCGGTCACCCGGCTGGCCGGAATCGCCTTGTCGCGGACCAGCTCGTAGACCTTGCGCTGCTTGATACGCAGCAGCGCGGCGACGTCTTTGGTGGTCAAGAAATCGGACATTCGCGGGCCCGGTTTACCCCGTTCCGTGTTTTCCCTGTTGGTTCCTCATGCCCCATGCAAGGCGTCCAATGCAAGCGCTCCGTCCACGCCGGCCCGGCATTGCAGTGCGGTTGGCCAGCGAGCATGATGCATGCTCGGGTCCGATGCAGCGGACGGGAGAGAGGAGCAGGAGCGTGTCGAAACAAAAGAAGCGGCCCGAGGAACTTCGCAGCCACCGCTGGTACGGCGTTCAGGATTTGAGGTCCTTCGCACACCGGTCGCGCGCCAAACAGATGGGCTACGGCAGCGAGGATTACGCCGGCAAGCCGGTGATCGCGGTCATAAACACCTGGAGCGACATGAATCCCTGCCACAGCCATTTCCGCCAGCGCGCCGAAGAGGTGAAGCGCGGCGTGTGGCAGGCGGGCGGCTATCCCGTGGAACTGCCCGCCATGTCGTTGGCCGAGACGTTCGTCAAGCCGACGACGATGCTCTACCGGAACCTGCTTGCGATGGAGGTGGAGGAGCTTCTGCGCTCCCACCCGATCGACGGCGCCGTATTGATGGGCGGCTGCGACAAGACCACGCCGGCCCTGCTGATGGGCGCGATCAGCATGGACCTGCCGGCGATCTTCGTGCCGGCCGGCCCGATGCTGAGCGGCCGCTGGCGCGGCCAGCCGATGGGCAGCGGCAGCGACCACTGGAAGTACTGGGCAGAGCTGCGCGCCGGCAACATCGATCAGGCCGCCTGGGAGGAGATCGAGGACGGCATCGCGCGGTCGCCGGGCCACTGCATGACGATGGGGACGGCCTCGACCATGACCTCGATTGCCGAGGTGCTTGGCTTCACCCTGCCCGGCGCCGCCTCGATACCGGCGCCGGATTCGAACCATTCGCGCATGGCCTCGCTGAGCGGCCGACGCATCGTCGAGATGGTCTGGGACGATCTGAAACCCGCCGATATTCTGTCGTCCGCCCATTTCGACAATGCGATCGCCGTGGACATGGCGCTTGGCGGCTCGACCAACGCGATCGTGCATCTGGTGGCGCTGGCCCGCCGTGCCGGGGTCGACCTGAAAATCGACCGGTTCGACGAAATCTCCGGCGATGTGCCGGTGATTGCCAATATCCGGCCGTCCGGCGCGTTTCTGATGGAGGATTTCTATTACGCCGGCGGGCTGCGCGGGTTACTCTCGAACATGCGCGATCTGCTGGAGCTCGACTGCGCAACGGTCAACGGCAGGACGCTGGGCGAAAACATCGCGGATGCGGAAGTCTTCGACGCGGATGTCATCCGCGGGCTCGACAATCCGGTTGCCGCGAAGGGAAGCACCGCGGTGCTGCGCGGGAACCTCGCGCCGGAGGGCGCCGTGATCAAGGCCTCGGCGGCGGAGAAGCGGCTCTGGCAACATGCCGGCCCGGCCGTCGTGTTCGAGGACTACAACGACATGGCGGCGCGCATCGACGATGCCGACCTTCCGGTCACCGCGGATTCGGTCCTGGTCCTCAGGAATGCGGGGCCGCTCGGCGGGCCGGGCATGCCGGAATGGGGCCAATTGCCGATTCCCAAGAAACTTCTGGAACAGGGCGTGCGCGACATGGTGCGCATATCCGACGCCCGCATGAGCGGCACCAGCTACGGCGCCTGCGTGCTGCATGTATCGCCGGAGTCCTTCGTCGGCGGGCCGCTCGCGCTGGTGCGGGACGGCGATACGATCCGGCTCGACGTGCCGGGCCGGGTGCTGGAAATGCAGGTCGACGACGCGGAGCTGAAACGCCGCCGCGCCGAATGGACAGCGCCCCGGCCCCATTACGGCCGCGGCTACGGCGCCCTGTTCACCGGCCACGTATCGCAGGTCCATGAAGGCTGCGATTTCGACTTCCTGGAAAGAGGCGCGCCGACACCGGAGCCGGAAATTCACTGAATGTTCGCGAAAAAAATCGCCGGCCGCCAGAGCAGCATCCGCACAAACGGAATCGCTTCCCGCGATACCGTTTGTGCGGATAAGGCTGCTCGCCCTATGAAACAGCGGGCAATTTCATCCGATCGAACCGAACCGTTACGGTTCGGTTCGATCGGATATTGCCCTGGGGCCGGGGAGTCGATTGGGGAGGAAGATGTTCGTGCGTATCAGGCGGCCAGCGCGGACTCGGGCGCGGTGAAGGCATAGCCCAGCGCCTCGGCGACGGCGGCGTAGGTGACCTTGCCGGCATAGATGTTGAGGCCGGCCCGCAGGTGGTGATCGCCGGCAAGCGCGTCCTTCCAGCCCTTGTCGGCCAGGGCCAGGGTGAACGGCAGCGTCGCGTTGTTCAGCGCGAAGGTCGAGGTCCGCGCCACCGCGCCCGGCATGTTGGCGACGCAGTAATGCACCACGTCGTCGACCACATAGGTCGGTTCCGCATGGGTCGTCGCGTGCGAGGTCTCGAAGCAGCCGCCCTGGTCGATGGCGACGTCCACCACCACGGCGCCCGGTTTCATGGCGGCAACCATCTCAGCCGTGACGAGCTTCGGCGCCGCCGCGCCGGGGATCAGCACGCCGCCGATCACCAGGTCCGCCGCGAGGACTTCCTCTTCCACCGACGCCCGGGTCGAATGGACGGTCTTGACCGCCGGGCCGAAGCGGGCGGTGACCGCGCGCATGGCATCGGCGGACCGGTCGATGACGGTGACGTCCGCGGCCAGGCCCGTCGCCATGTAGGCCGCGTTCACGCCGACCACGCCGCCGCCGAGGATGACCACCTTGGCGGGGGCGACGCCCGGCACGCCGCCGAGCAGCATGCCGCGTCCGCCCTGGGCCTTCTCGAGGCAGTGCGCGCCGGCCTGGATCGACATCCGTCCCGCGACCTCCGACATCGGCGCCAGCAGCGGCAGGCGGCCCTGCGCATCGGTGACGGTCTCGTAGGCGATGCAGACGGCGCCGCTGTCGACGAGGTCCTTCGTCTGCTCCGCGTCCGGCGCGAGATGCAGGTAGGTGAACAGGATCTGGCCGTCGCGCAGGCGCTTGCGCTCGACCGCCTGCGGCTCCTTGACCTTGACGATCATGTCCGCCCTGGCGAAGACCTCGTCGGCGGTGTCCGCGACGGTCGCGCCGGCGGCGCGGTAGTCGTCGTCGGAACACAGGATGCCCGCGCCCGCGTTGGTCTCGACGACCACGTCATGGCCGTGCGCGACCGCTTCGGCGACACTGCCCGGGGTCATGCCGACCCGGTATTCGTGATTCTTGATTTCCTTCGGCACACCGATAAGCATGGCTCGTCCTCCCTGAACCGGTGTTGAAACCAGCGAGAATCATAGCCTGTATGGGGGAGAATGTGCTTGCGAAGTAAACCTTGAATCCCGCCGTGTTTCGAATACTATTGCGTATATTAGTGATATTTTCGTAATCTGTTCTAATGATCGAGCTTGACACGACCGATCGTAAGATCCTCAACCTGCTGCAGGCGGATGGCCGCATGACCAACGCGGACCTTGCCGGGCAGGTCAACCTGTCGCCCTCCGCCTGCCTGCGCCGGGTCAACCGGCTGGAGGAACAGGGCATCATCGCCGGCTATGCGATGCTGGTGAACGCCGAGGCGCTCGGGCTCGGCACCACGGTCTTCGTCGAGGTCTCGTTGGTCGGCCAGGCCGAGGATTTCCTGAACGATTTCGAGGCAGCGGTGCGCAAGGTCCCGGCGGTGATGGAATGCTACCTGATGGCCGGCGACGCCGACTACGTGCTGCGCTGCGCCGTCGCCGACGTGCCCGACTACGAACGGATCCACAAGGGATACCTCTCGCGCCTGCCCCACGTCGCCCGCATCCGCACCATCTTCGCCATGCGCACGGTCTACAAGAGCACCGCGGTGGAGTTGTGAGGGGGAGAGTTCCGTGCGCGCTGGAGCCCGCAGGTTTTCCGCTGTTCGCCCCCAAAGCGGTCGTCACGCCGCCGGACGGCGCACTACCGTTCCCAGCCAGGAGCGGATATCAAAGATACGCCCAGACGGCTTGAAGAAACCTGTTCCAACTCACTTTATACGGATGCACGGTCGGCAGACGACCAACGGCACTGTACTCACCCGTGCAAGCTCTGGTCAGAGAACATACTTGCTAGAATTCGTCGAAACAAACTACCATGCGATAGCCTGAAAAAACGGGTCGGGAAAAACGCAGCGAAGAACAGCCTTGCCTAGATCAAAGTGGCGTGCTGCGTAAATGAAATCGAAATTATCGGCCGCCGTTGCCGGATAGGTTTTTCGATGGGCGGGTCAAAGCGGCCTATGGATATCCGGGTACAGTCCGGCCGGTTGTCACCGGACACGACGACCGGCGACGAAAGGGCGCCCATATCCGGAGAGCGCCGTGAATTGACGGCGCTGTTTTACGACCTGGTGGGATCCACGGATTTAATGGCTCACTCGGATCTCGAAGACTATCAGGAAATCATTGCAACATTTCAGTTGGCTGCCAAACGGGCAGTCCAAATTCACGGCGGTTCGGTTCGGGAAACGTTCGGTGACGGCGGCATGGTGGTATTCGGTTATCCCGTGCCATCCGAACATCATGCGTTGCCCGCGATCCACGCCGGTTTCGACATCATTGCCGCATGCCGGCAGCTCGCCGCAAGGAAAGACCTGGAACATCTACAGGTCAGGATCGGGATCGCCACGTCGGATGTGGTTGTCGACGACTCGGAATCCGAAAATTCCAGATTCACGGTCACCGGGATCGCACCGGCCCTCGCCTCGCGGCTGCAGTCCCTTGCCGATCCGAATGCGATTGTCGTCTCCGATCGGACGCATGAGCTGACCCGCCGATACTACCGGTTCGAGGATCGCGGCATCCAGAACATAAGGGGCTTTGAAAAAGGCGAACATGTCTGGCGCGTAACACGGCAGCGAAATTACGCCGGCCGGTTCTTCGGTTCGGTCGACATCGGCATGCCGATAGTTGGCCGCCGAACCGAACTGGACATCGCCGGAAGCCTTTGGCGGAAGGCCATGGCTGGCCACGGTCGAATGCTGATCGTCCAGGGTGAAGCCGGAGTTGGCAAGACCCGTCTGCTGCACGAAATTCGGCGGCAAACGAGATCCGCGCGATCGCGGATGCTGGTTCTTCAATGCGCCGCCCGTGGTACGCGGACGGCCTTACAGCCGATCGCAGACAGCTTTCTGGCGGCCAGGGCTTCGGGTCGCGACGGCGGCGGCCAGCTGACCCCTGATTTCATTGAGTCAGCACTTCGGTCGGAGGGGATCCACGATTCCGAGACCATCGAGACATTCGTCGCCTTGATCTGCGCCGAGAAAAGCGAAAGCGCCGACTTCGGAAATCCTCCCGCCGGACTGACACGCCAGAGGGCGTATTCCGCCGCTCGCGATTGTCTGTCTGTCTGGCTGCGGGCCGGTCCGGTCATCATCGCGGTTGAAGACGCACATTGGATCGATCCGACGTCCCGCGATTTGCTCGAGGACATGGGCGGCTGGATCAAGAACCGGCCGGTTCTGCTCGTCGTAACGACGCGGACATCGATTGGCGACCTTGCGGAATCGGCCGCCGATGAGCGCATCGTCCTTGACGGACTGTCTCACGAAGAGGCCGGCGAATTGATCAACACCCTGTGGAATCGAGACGCAGAGGGCACGGTACCGGCATCCGCGATCGATCTCATTTATGAGAAGTCCAATGGCATTCCGCTCTTTCTGGAAGAAATAGTAAATCTGTTACGTGACAGCGCAGGATTTGACGCCCAAAAGCTCGGCGGTTTTCTCCAGAACACAAAAATACCGGGCTTTGAGAACATCCTGTCTGCAAAGCTGGATTCTCTCGGATACGCGAAAGAGGTTGCCTTCGCCGCGTCCGCCATCGGGCGGGATTTCGGGCCTGAGTTAGTTCAGGATATTTTGGGAAACGTTGGTTCGGGCACGTTGGAGGATGCCTTCGACCAGCTCGTCGATGCAAACCTGATCGTTCGGCAAGGGAGCAGCGCAGCGCCCGTTTACGGCTTCCGTCACGCGCTGATTCAGGAAACGATCTATCGGATGCTGCTGCGCAGATCGCGTCAGATATTCCACCAGCGTATTTTCCTGGCGGTCTCCGAAACGCGCAGTATTGCGCCTTGGATTAGTACCGCGGCGCTGGCCGAGCATGCCGAGCGGGCCGGTATGATCGAAGAAGCGGTCGAGGAATATGTCGCGGCCGGCCGTGAGAACTCTGCTCTCTATGCGGTGCGGGAAGCCCGCGGACTCCTTGAGACGGCACTCGATCTGGCCAGGAAGATCGACATCCCCGATAAGCGCGATCGACTTTCCCTTTCCGCGCTTTCGGCGCTTGGCCCGATCTTGACGAGTACCGAGGGGACGAAATCACTGGCCGCCTGCGAGCTTTACGAAGAAGCCGTCAAGATTGCCCGGCGCCGGCCCGCCTTCGAGCGCGCCGCCTGGTTTCCGGTCTTTTGGGGATGGTGGTTCACCGGCGCGAACTTTGCCGCACAGAGATGGCGGGCGCAAATCATCATGGAAGACCTGAGGGATGTCGACGACCCGCAGATCCAGCTGCAGATTCGGCACTGCGTATGGGCGATCGACTTCAATATGGGCAACCACGACAGCTGCGTTACCGCCGTCGATGCCGGCATGGAACTCTACCAGTCCGGAGAAGGTCGGGAGACCTATACGCTCTACGGCGGCCACGATGCCCGCGTCTGTGGCCTCGGTCAGAAAGGGCTTTCGCTCTGGTTCAAGGGCCGCGTGCAGAGCGCGATCGTGAACGTCAAGGCGTCTCGGGCATGGGCAAACGAGATCGGCCATCTTGGCAGCATCGCGCACGCCCTGGACATTGAAGCGATGCTTCTCCGGTATCGGCGCGCTTTCGAACCGCTAAGGTCAGTTGCATCGGAGATGAAGAGTCTCGCAGATCGGTTCGACCTGAGATCATTCCACGCAAAGGCAATGATATTCGATGGCTGGTGCATCGGTCGTACGGTCGATCCGGAGCGCGGCCGGGACCTGGTGGCGGACGGGCTGGCAATTCAGAAAGAAATCGGCACGCGCGAAGATTTTCCCGTTTATTCGGAGATGCTTGCCGAATTGCTGTCGAAGACTGGACATCCGGCCGACGGCCTCGCGCTGTTGGACGAAGCAATCGAAGAATCCGAACGGACCGGACACAATTACTGGCTACCGGAGCTTTACCGTCGGCGCGCCTGGATCCTGTCGCAGGCTGGCGAAGACGAGGACAGGGTTGTCAGGGCACTCGATGAATCGATTGCGATCGCGCAGCAACAAAACGCAATCGCACTTTTCCTTCGCGCGTTCGGGACACTTCAATCCCTCGGGCTCTCGGATCATGCCAGTCCCCAGGTCCGCACCCAGGTCGGGGCGGCAATCTCACAGGTGGAGCCGGATGACGATATGAGCAAACTGGTTGAATCGATCACGTCGCTTACCAGCTGCCCGCCGGAATTATGAAAAATCGCCCGGAACGGGTTTGCCCTCCGGGCATTTCGACTGCAAGGGATGAGTGCTGCGAAGCCGGGACGCGCGCTCCGGACGGCCGTCGCGGGCCAGCTCCCGGCGCTGCAATGAAGATGATCGCCGGATATCCCGCTCTTCTGGGAATTTCGCGGCTGGCGGACATCACGGGTCTCGACCGCCTCGGTATTCCGGTCATCCAGGCCGTGCGGCCGCTCGCCCTGTCGAACACCGTTTCGCAGGGAAAGGGCTGCGATCGCGACTCCGCGGCGCTGTCCGCAATTCTGGAGTCTGCCGAGACATTCCTTGCCGAGAAAGTTTCCTGTTTCGACGTCTTCTCAGCGACGGCGAACGAGCTTGGCATTCCGGATCGATTTTTCGAGAATCATTTGTTGCCGGACGTCTCGCCGGAATGGCGCCAGACCCGATTGCCGTGGGTAAAGGCATCGGATCTGATTACCGACGAGCCGGGGTGGTTGCCTCTTGAACTTGTCCACACAGCGTTCGTGCACCCGCCGCTTGCATCGGACGGGGTGTTTTTGGGATCGACCACTGGCTTGGCTGCCGCACTCGACGAATCCGACGCGATACTCCATGGAATTTTCGAATGCATCGAACGGGACGCAATAGCGCGTGCGCATCGAATTCATGGGTTCTTTCAGCGTTTCCGGATTGACGTCGCAACAATCGTCGACGCGGGCACAACCAATCTGATCGACGATATCCGGCGCCGCGGGCTGGAGGTTGCCCTCTGGACAATCGAAGGCGCCGGAGGCGTACCTGTAATCTGGTGCCAGCTCATGGAAGACGGCGCGCAACCCTTGATCACGCCCTATCCGGCGGACGGGTTCGCTGCGAGCCTCGATCCGCGTTCCGCGGTCCAGCAAGCGGTGCGGGAAGCCGCCCAGTCCAGATTGGCGGCGATTTCCGGTTCCCGGGACGATATAACGCGCGCAAGCTACCCCCGATATACGGACTGGCAACGGATCGAATCCCACCGTCATCTTCTGGCGAACGGGCCCATGCCGGTCGACTTCAGGCAGCTCTGCGAGGGCACTCTACCGGCTCCGGCCGACTGGCTGGATACTGTCCTTCGCAGGTTGCCCGGGCGCGGCGTTTCCTCTGCACTTGTCGCGAACATCGATACCAGGCCTCTGCAAAGCCTTTTTGCGGTTCGCGTCGTGTTGCCCGAGCTTGAGCCATTTGCGGAAGAATAACAGAATGAAGAAGACAGAAACCCGGCGGGAAAAGCCGGTCGTATTTGTCGGGCCGACCATTCATTTCTCTGACGCGGCAACCGTCCTTGATGCCGAATATCTGCCCCCCGCCGCGCAAGGCTCCTTCGTTTCGGCCGTGCAACACAGCAAGCCTCCGGCGATTCTGCTCATCGACGGCGTATTCCAGGGAGAACCGGCCGTTCGCCATAAGGAAATCCTCTGGACGATGGCGCAGGGGATTCCGGTATTCGGCGCAGCCAGCATGGGCGCCCTGCGCGCTGCGGAACTCTGGCAATACGGGATGGTTGGAATTGGACTGATCTTTCGCTGGTATCGGCGATACCAGTACGCGCCGGACGACGCGGTTGCAGTGTTGCACGGTCCGGCGGAGGTGGGTTCGCCGGCGCTCACGCAATCGCTTGTCGATCTCCGGATTGCGTTCCGCCTGGCCGCCAAACGCGGCATCATCAGCGAGCCTGTGCGGCATGCGCTTGTCAACGCTGCGTCCGACCTGAATTTCCGCGATCGGACGATTCCAGCAATCGTCGGATTGGTGCACGATAGGTGGCCGGCGCATTCGCCGCCAAAGAAGATCGCTGTAGAAGCGCTAACGGATAGATTTGTTTCCCAGAAGAGGATCGATGCATTACAAGCACTTCGCAACGTCGGCGATCTATTGTCGAAAGACACGCTTCGCCCGCCGCGCACGCCTGGATTTTCAGTAACGACGGCTTTTTTGCGCGACCTTGAAGATGCGGGCCTTGGGTCGTCGCAAGCAATGTCGTCAAGCACGCAAGAATAGTTGTGCATTTTTGCCTTCCTTCGCGTTATCATGAAAATAGCATATGGAGGAGATGATGGCCGTCGTGGCAAGTACTGCTGAGGCAGCCTTAGGCACGCGGTTCCTTATCTATCCACAAGCGCCGCACGTGCCAGGTTACGCGACGCCGGAAATTGTCTGGATTTCGACACCGCCGGACGGCCTGCAAGCCGGTCCGGCGGATGCACGCATGTATGTCCGCGACCCGGTGCTCGAAAAAGAACCCTACGAATTTCCCTATCTTCCGCCCTTTGCCGGTGACGTATTTCCGGCGGCCGAAGCGGGAACGGACGGGCACTTCGACGGGATCGTAAGGGAAAGCCGGCAGTTCATTGCCGCGCACGCCTTTGCCTGCGTGAGACGGGTGCTGGATATCTGGGAAGGGTATCTCGGCGACCAGATCAACTGGCATTTTGCAGATACATATGAACGGCTGGAGATCGTTCCGTGCCTGGATTGGAAAAATGCCCAATCAGGCTATGGCTTCCTGGAATTGGGAATGGACCATCAAGGCGACGGAAGGCGATATCCGTTCGCGCTGAACTTCGATGTTATTGCCCACGAGGTCGGGCACGCCATCCTTTTCTCCCTGTTCGGAGCCCCCGAAGATCCTGTCGGACAGGGCGATTTCGGCGCCCTGCACGAATCCTCCGCCGATCTTATCTCGTTGCTGTCGTTCCTGCATTTCGACACCGGGCTCGACCGCCTGCTCCGGGGAACGCAGGGCAATCTGCTGACACTCAACGAGTTGAACCGCATCGGCGAACTGGCCGGCGAACGACAGATCCGGATCGCCGGCAACGCCCGCAAGATGTCCGAAGTGACATCGGAAATCCATGATCGGTCGCGCCCGTTCACCGGCGCGGTTTTCGATACGATGCTGGAACTCTGTTACCGGTCACTCGTCGAACGCGGGCTCGCCGACGAGCGGCTGCTTGACGTGGATCTGCGTGCGTTCGACGGGACGACCCTCGACCGGATTTCACAGGAGACGAGCCGCGCTTTTCAGGCCTGGCCTTTCCTCTTCAAAAGTGCGTTGACGCAGGCAAGAGATATCGTTGGCATGAGCCTCGCCAATACATGGAGCCGTCTGGATCCGTTGGATATCCGGCTTGGTTCCGTGGCGGCAGCCATTGTTGAGGAAGCCAACCAGCTGGAACCGGCCGCCGGCCGCCTGTTCGAGGAGAACTTCAGGTGGCGGGAGGTTATCTGACATCCAACATAAGGGAGGAAACCATGAACACCAGTTATCACAGGCCGACACATACTTTCGAAAAAGGCGCGTTCAATGCAACACAAGTGAGATTGTACGGCCTGAAAGCTCCAGATGGAGCTCTAAAGTTGAATGATATAACTATAGAAATAAAAATAACAAAAAACGACAAAGAAATAAAAGATGGAATTGATTACCATATCATAAGAATAGGGAAAGACGAAGGGAATCCAGCTTTTATAGCGGTATTGGATTGGAGCGGAATCAAGAGTGATCGCTCGATTGGAGTCATCTATGGGTATGCATATGAAGGGCACTGCTACGATCTGCCAAAACCGGCGATCATGCTTCTTCCCGTACTGCCTGAAGTAACAACTCCGGCCGATGATTGCGGTTACGACGAGAAGTTCGGCGAAGGTTACAGGGTCTGGGTTGTGGATAAACTCGACAAATGCGAGCTTATCGAATTCAGCAGCGGCTTCGTGGAACAGCTCATCCTGGAGGCCAATATGCCGGGTAGGCGGTCACCCTCGACTTACCGCGCAACAATGCAGCTTGCCCACCGCAGCGGCAGGTTAACCGACTAGAACGGGTATTCTTGTGGATTCATCGGGCCGGGTCTGCGCTTGGTCTGACAGGTTCGGCGGCAGTGAGTTCGACTTTGACTGCCAGCGAAAGACGCGACGCCTTCTCTTTCGGGCATCGAGCTGTTCGACGGCCTTGGAGGTTCCGAGCGGGATGCGCTCGCCCGTCTGTGCCGATGGCACGCCGCGCTCCGCGACGGTTATCGCGCCGGCGCCTGCCCACGCTGACATCGCCAGCCGCGTTGCCACGCAGCGTGAGGCGGTAACGCGCAAACTGAACGCGCTGGCCGGCGATGGCCGGAGCGCACGCAGAGATCGGGCACCTGGCATTGCCGATGTCACCCGGCTCGCGCCGCTGGTCGAGACGGGCCTCAAGGAATGGGCCGCCGCAGGGTCAAGCAAAAAAACTTTTGGATTGTAGCAATTCCTACATCCCGCACTGAAACGGGCTGCCATTCTTGTCCCATCGACGAACGTCATACTGATCGAGGGAAGACATGCAGGCCCGGAATACGGCACCACCGACGATCGCACCGCCGTTTCCTTTGTGGGTCGCTGAATCGTTTGCGCTTTCCTGATCCGCCGGGAGGGATGAATGGACACCAAATCGAAACCGCCAAAATTAGAGGATGCGTACCGGCAAGTTGAGCTTGCGCCCCTCGCAGCACTCGCGCTCGTCATTGCAGAGTGGGTAAAGGTACACGGCGTCGCCAGCCTGGTGAAACGGCCAACCGTTGGCAATATGGACTCATCGGATGACGCAAATATCCCCCGGTGACTATTGCCCGTTTCGGTGTGGACGCTCAGTCGTGCACGCAACCACGCCAAAGGATATGCAGGCGGTATTCACCTTTTATGCCCCCCTGCAGAAGGTCAACGAGCACATCCGGCAGCACCCTTCCGAAGTTATCGCTCTGCGAGAGGCGGCCGAGATGGCCGGGATAGATATAGAGTACTTTTCCAGGTACTTTCATGAAAGAACGGGTGTCAATTCCAGAGACTGGATGAAACATACACGTATAACTCAAGCAATGGAAATGACGGTATCTCGGAATTACTTGATCATCGATGTTGTGTTTGAGGTCGGATTCGATGATCTCGGAGCCTTTGAACGCGCGTTCAAGAAGTGTCCGGGCACGACGCCCGGCGGCTTCAGGAGAGTGGTTCGGCCGGATGATTCGGGCTCGGTGCCGTGGCATGAGCCAGCGAGGCGTAATCGATTGCCGGCGGCATTCCGGCTGCCGGCCCGCACCACGACCACGGACAAGGATGCTGTCGCGTCTCTGTGGGGGTGGCCTGAGCAAACGATTTCCGGATGGCCTCGATAGGGGAGGTCGACCCCCGGACGTTTCTGTGGGGCGGCCAGAGTGGAGTCGGCCTGGTTGGGTGGTAAAAGCCGACTCCACTCCGCGCAATGGGTTTACAGACGGCAATTCACGCCGTGCCTGGAGCGTTGACCGTGGAGATTTACGCATTCGCGGCATGATCGAGGTCGTATTGGCATTCGCCGGGAGAGACGGAGTCGTCAAGCTCGCCGTTGCGTGGACAGAAGTCGTCGACCGGGCGTTCGCCTGCCTTTCGGGGGCGGGCCCCGAGCGTTGCGAAGGCGAGTTCGATGGGATTGAGATTGGGAGAATACGGAGCGGGAAGACGAGTTGCGCGACACGTGCCTCGATGAAGTGGAGAGCTTCGGCCCCCTTGTGGCTGTCGCGAATGACGATGTCGCCGGGCGACAGCGTCGAGCGTACGGCCTGATCCGCGACGGGCAAGCGGTCGAGTTTGGCAAACATTGTTCGGCTTGGCTGGATGCTTATCGCGTCTCCGGATTGTCATTACGCCAATGGTATCAATAATATGAATTGGGAATACAAGGATTGTCCCCCGATTTGTAGTTGTTTATGCTGTGCGCGCAACGAGCAACACACGCATTCCAAGATGAAAAATCCTCATGCACCGGGCAAGATTGCAGTCCCCAATGAGCTGCGGAAGTTTTTGATTTTCCGGGATATCGACGATCATGATCTTGCAAATATTGCGTTACAGTTGAGAGTCAGGAAATACGGAAGAGGCGAGCAGATAATAGGGCAATACGAAGAAGACAAGACTGTGTATTTTTTACTCGGCGGAACCGTGCGGATCGCCGTCTATTCCGCCGCCGGAAAGGAAGTGACGTTCCGGGATTTCGAAGCGGGCGCCATGTTCGGGGAGCTTTCAGCCATCGACGGTCAACCGCGCTCAGCAAATGTCGTGGCAACAACCGAGGCGCAACTCTGCTGTGTCTCACCCGCGCAATTTTGGGCTTTACTTAAAGAATTTCCGGACGTGAATGCTGCATTACTGAAATATCTCTCTGGCCTCGTTCGCAACTTGTCGACCCGTGTTTACGACTTCAGTGCCCATAGCGTAAACAACCGTGTCCAGAACGAAATCCTCCGTCTCGCCCGTCTTACGGAAGTGAGAGGCAACACGGCGGTCATTTCCCCCGCGCCGACTCATGCCGAAATCGCAAGCCGGGTTAACGCGCACCGTGTGGCGGTCACCAAGGAGATAAGCAGGCTGGCACGCGCAGGTCTGATCGAGCGATCTCCGAGGAAATTTATTGTGCGGGATTTCGCGGCCTTGAGAAAAATGGCCGAAGAAGTCCTCGAATAGGCGCGTCTTTCTGGCGCGCGATGTCCGGTTTTCCGGCGACACCGGAATCCGGGCGGCGGAGATGACATCCGTCACCTGACTCCTCGGCCCGGCAATATAGAGAGATTATTGTACCGGCGCCTTGTCGGCGCGGGCGTTTTCGTTCGGCGGCGTGTCTGTGAACCGGGATCGGGTATTTACCCCTCCTGAAACCCGCAGAAAACCCCGGTGCATGGGGTTGTTCCACCGATTCGGGCATCGCGGGCCGAAGATCCGGCCCGTCGGGGGCTTCAGGGCAGGTCCTGCAATCCGTGTCGCATATGCGCGGCAACGGGGTGGCGTTGTGATCACGGCGCCCCTTGACGACGCCCGCGTGCAAAACAAATGTTCCTCCTATCTTGATCGGCAGGACAGGCCACCAGCGGGAGAGCGAACAAATGGTCCGATTTAAAGTGAACGGCGCGCAGCGTTCCGTCGACGTCGACGGTGGCACGCCGCTTCTGTGGGTTCTACGTGACGACCTGAAACTGACCGGAACGAAGTTCGGCTGCGGCATCGCCAGCTGCGGCGCCTGCACGGTCTATGTGGACGGCGAACCCGTCCGGTCGTGCCAGACCTTCGCGGAGGATGTCGAAGGGGCCAGCATCACCACGATCGAGGGCCTCGCCGGCAAGGAGGCGGAGGCCATCCGCGCGGCCTGGCGCGAACTCGACGTGCCGCAATGCGGCTACTGCCAGTCGGGCCAGATGATGAGCGCGGCGTCGCTGCTGTCCGACACGCCGAAGCCGACGGACGACGACATCGACGTCGCCATGGGCGGCAATGTCTGCCGCTGCGCCACCTATCACCGCATCCGCGCCGCGATCCACCGCGCCGCCGACATCCTGGAGGGTTGAGCCCATGTATCCGATGAAGCTGCAGTCCTCCGCCGCGCCCCGGGCCAGCCGCCGCGATTTCCTGAAATTCACGGCGCTTGCCGGCGCCGGCCTCGTCATCGGCGTGCGCCTCGGCGCCGGGGCCGCACGCGCCGCGGGCGAGGCTCCCAACTTCACCCCGTTCATCCGCATCGGCGCCGACAGCACGGTGACGGTGCTCTCCAAGCATCTCGACAAGGGCCAGGGCTCGGCGACCGGGCTGGCGACGCTGGTCGCCGAGGAACTCGACGCGACATGGGAGCAGACAAGGGTCGAGTTCGCCCCGGCCAACGCCGAGCTCTACAAGAACCTGCTGTTCGGCATCCAGGGCACCGGCGGGTCCACCGCGATCGCCAACTCCTTCGAGCAGTATCGTCGCGCCGGGGCGACCGCGCGGGTCATGCTGATCCAGGCGGCGTCCAAGCGCTGGGCCGCGCCTCAATCCGAGATCACGGTCTCGCAAGGCATCGTCAAACACACCAGCGGCAAGACCGCGACCTTCGGCGAGCTGGCCGACCACGCGGCGCAGACCGCGGTTCCCGAGACCGTCACCCTGAAGACGCCGGACCAATGGGTCCATATCGGCAAGACATTCCCGCGACTGGACACGTACAACAAGACGATCGGCGCACCCGACACCTTCGGCATGGACGTCCACCTGGACGACATGCTGGTGGCGGTGCTGGCGCGCGCGCCGAAATGGGGCGGCACCGTCAAATCGGTCGACGCGTCGGCGGCGCGCGAGGTGCGCGGGGTCGTGGACATCCTCCAGATCCCGCAGGGCGTCGTGGTGCTGGCTGACAAGACCTGGCCGGCGATAAGGGGCCGCGAAGAGCTGAAGATCGAGTGGGATTTCTCGAATGCCGAGAGCCGCTCGACCCGGCAGCTCGAGGCCGAGTACAAGGCGATGGCGGACCGTGAGGGAATAACCTTCCGCAGCGATGGCGACGCGGCGGCGGCGCTCTCCGGCGCCGCAACGGTGATCGAGGGAACCTACAGCTTCCCGTATCTCGCCCATGCGCCGATGGAGCCGCTCGATATCACCATCCTGTTCAGGGACGGCAAGGCGACGCTGTGGACCGGCTCGCAGCTGCAGACCCTGGACCAGGGCACGGCGGCGGCGGTGCTCGGCATCGAGCCGCAGGACGTCGCCATCCATACGCTGTGGGCCGGCGGCTCGTTCGGCCGGCGGGCGATCTACGATGCCCACTATGCCGGCGAGGCGGCTGCCATCGCGAAAGCCTGGGGCAAGCCGCAGCCGATCAAGCTGGTCTATACGAGGGAGGACGACATCCGGGGCGGCTATTACCGGCCGATGTACGTGCACAAGATCCGGGCCGGCGTCGATGCGAACGGCCGGCTGACCGCCTGGCATCACCGCGTCGTCGGCCAGTCGCTGATGATCGGCACCGCGTTCGAGGGTTTCGCCGTGCACGAGGGCGTCGACGAGACCTCGGTGGAGGGGATAAAGGACGCCACCTACGCGATTCCCAACATCCGCGGCGAGGTGCACAACACCAATGTCGGCGTGCCGGTGCTGTGGTGGCGCTCGGTCGGCCACACCCACACGGCCTATGCCATGGAGACGATGATCGACCGCGCGGCGAAGGCCGCCGGGCGCGACCCGCTGGACTTCCGGCTCGAGCATCTGGCGGGCGATGCGCGCAAGACCGGGGTGCTGAAGCTGGTCGCCGAAAAGGCGAACTGGGGCGCGCCGCTGCCCGCCGGCCGCTGGCGCGGCATCGCGGTGCAGAAGTCGTTCAACTCTTACGTCGCCGAGATCGCCGAGGTCTCGCGCCGCGCCAACGGCACCTTCAAGGTGGAGAAGGTCTGGTGCGCCATCGATTGCGGCGTGCCGGTCAACCCGGACAACATCCGCGCCCAGATGGAGGGCGGCATCGGCTACGGGTTGGGGGCCATCCTGCGCAACGAGATCACGCTGACCGGCGGCACGGTCGACCAGGACAATTTCGACTCTTATGAGCCGCTCCGCATCGACGAGATGCCCGACATCGAGGTCCATATCGTGCCCTCGGCCGAGGCGCCCACGGGAGTCGGCGAGCCCGGCGTCCCGCCGATCGGCCCGGCGGTGGCGAACGCGATATTCGCGGCCACCGGCGAGATGCCGGAGGAGCTGCCGCTGACGCGGAAGGGGCTGGCCTGAGCGCGGGGAGGCTTCAGGTCAGGAGGGCGCAAGGAACGCCTCGATAGGCGCTCTCGCGCGCCGGTTCGCATCGATCCGTCGTTGCGAGCCGCAGGCGAAGCGATCCAGGTGCCTCACCGCTTCTGGATTGCCGCGGCGGCTGCGCCGCCTCGCAATTGTCTGTTCGGGATAATGTATAGAAGCCTTGTCCGGCGTTGGAAGTCGGATGCCCTGGTCCGGGAGGCCTCCCGGACCAGGGCGCGGGCCGGCGACCGTCTCGCAATCGTGTTATGACCTGAATAGAGGCTCCGCAAACCCGCAGAAAACACCGGTGCATGGGGTTGTTTCGCCGATTCGGGGCATCGGGTAGCGGGGAACGCGCATCCGGGGCTTCAAGATAGGTGCTGCAATCCGTATCATGGACCTTGGGCTCGGCGGCGCAGGCCGGACGATCCGGACGGGCGGGCCTGCGGCGGTATTTGTTGCGCCGCGTGTGGTGCAAGCCGGACTTCAGGGAGAAACACAATGACGTACGAAGCCAAGGGGCTGTTCATCGGCGGGCAATGGCGGGCGGCGTCGGGCGCCGCGTTCGACGACTACAACCCGTCGACGGGCAAGGTCTGGGCCAGCGTTCCGAACGCGACAAGGGCCGACGCCGCAGCGGCCATCGCGGCGGCGCATACCGCGTTCCCGGCCTGGGCCGCGACGCCCTTTGTGCAGCGGGCGGCGCTCCTGAACAAGGCGGCCGCCATCCTGGAGGCGCGCCAGCAGGACTTCGTCGCCGTCATGGGGCCGGAGACCGGCAGCACCTTCGGCAAATGCATGTACGAGACCACGGTCACCCCCGGCGTGTACCGGACGGCGGCGGCGATGACCTTCGGGAACACCGGCGAAATCCTGCCGTCGGCCTACGACCGCGGCTCGATGGCGGTGCGCAGCCCGGTCGGCGTCGTTTCCGTCATCTCGCCGTGGAACTTCCCGATGATCCTCTCATCGCGCGGCATTGCCTTCGCGCTGGCGGCCGGCAACACGGTGGTGCTGAAGCCGTCGGAGGAAAGCCCGGTCTGCGGCGGCCTTCTGTTCGCGGAAGTCTTCGAGGAGGCCGGGTTGCCTGAGGGCGTGGTGAACGTCGTCACCTGCGGGCGCGACGGCGTCGCGGAGGTCGGCGACGAGCTGGTCGCCAACCCGGCCGTCAGGGGCATCAGCTTCACCGGCTCGACGCCGGTCGGCAAGGCGATCGCCGGCAAGGCCGGAAGCCTGTTGAAGAAATGCTGCGTCGAGCTGGGCGGCAAGGACGCGCTGATCGTGATGGAGGACGCCAATGTCGACCACGCGGTGAGCGCGGCGGCGTTCGGCGCGTTCTTCCATTCCGGGCAGATCTGCATGGCGGTCGAGCGCATCATCGTCGCGCGCAACCTCGCTGAAGACTTTACCGAGAAGCTCGCGGCCAAGGCCCGCACCCTGAAAGTAGGGCCGACCGACGATAAGGCCAACGTCATTGGCCCGCTGATCAATGCGCGCCAGGCCGACCGGGTCGAGGCCCACATCAGGGACGCGCTGGCGCAGGGCGCCGTCGCCGCGGCGGGCGGCGGGCGCGACGGGCTGTTCGTGCCGCCGACCGTGCTGACCGGGGTGACGCCCCAGATGTCGGTGTGGCGCGACGAGACCTTCGGCCCGGTGGCGCCGATCATCGTCGCCGACGACGAGCAGGCCATGGTGGATCTCGCCAACGATACCGAATACGGCCTGTCCGCCGGCATCATCACCGACGACCGCGAGCGCGGCATGCGGGTCGCCAGCCGGCTGGAGACCGGCATGGCGCATATCAACGACTCGCCGGTCAACGACGAGTTCCACGCGCCGTTCGGCGGCACCAAGGACAGCGGCAGCGGCCGCCACGGCGGGCGCTGGGCGATCGAGGCCTTCACCGAGACCCGCTGGATCACCAGCGCCAACGGCCACCGCCAGTACCCGATCTGAGCGCCGGCAATGCAGCGAAGCCCCGGCAGGGTCCGGCAAAGCCGATCATGGCGCCGCTGTGTTCAGTAAACCCGATACCGCGGGGCCAGTCCGTGCAGTACGACACGCTCGACGTTTTCCCAGGCCAGACCAAAGAGCCTGGCCCAGGACTGCCGCGTGACGCCGGCGATATGCGGCGTGAACAGCACGCGGCGCGCCGCCTCGCCTTCCAGCAGCAAGAGCGGGTTCGAGTCCGGCGGCGGCTCGCTTTCATAGACGTCGAGGGCCGCCCCGCCCAGCCGGCCCGAGGCCAGCGCGTCCGCCAGCGCCGCCTCGTCGACCACGCCGCCGCGCGCGGCATTGACGAGGATCGCGTCGGGCTTCATCCGCGCGAGTTCGGCCTTGCCGATCAGGCCCCTCGTCTCGGGAAGCAGCGGCACGTGCAGCGTCACCACGTCCGCCGTGGCGAGGAGATCGTCGAGCGACAGCGGCTTCGCGTCCAGCCCGGCCGCGGCCTTCGGGTCCGCCGGCGCCGGATCGCAGTACACGATGGCGGCGCCCATGTGCCGGAACGCGCGGGCGACCGAAAGGCCGATATTGCCGAAGCCGACGATACCGACGGTGAGGCCCTGCACGCCGCGCAGACTGTCATCGACCATGCGCGCCCGGAACGCCGCGTAGTTGCCGGCACGGATTTCGCAATCGGCCCACGCGAACCGCCGGAGCAGAACGAGCGCGCTGGCCAGTGCGTACTCCGCCACCGCTTCGTTCGAGCCGCCCACGACGTTGCAGACCGGAATGCCGAATTCCTTCATGGCAATGACATCGAGCCGGTCGACGCCGGCGCCGGTCACCTGGACAAGCCGCACCGCGCTGCCCGCGAACAGATCGGGGGCCAGTTTCGGGCCGACGGCCGGGATGACGAGCGCCCGCGCGTCCCTGAGCAGGCCGGCCAGCTGCGGATCATCGGGCGCGGTGTATGCGATCGAAAGCGCCGGCGGCGGCGTGACCTCCACCTTCAGGAAATCGGCTTCCGGCCTGAGGCAAACGACGTCGAAGGTCATGATCCGGCGGCGCCTGCGTTCGCGGTGCCGGCCATGACGTCGGCGATCGGGAAGAAACAGAGCAGGACCAGCGGCTCGGCGCCGGTATTGCGCGTTACGTGCGACTCGCCGGGCGGGATGAGGATCGCGTCGCCGGCCTTGAGCGGATGCTCGCCGCTGTCCGCGTGGGTGACCCCCTGGCCGGAGACCACATAGATGCATTCCTCGAAACCGTCATGGCGATGCGGGCCCCGCAATTGCTCGCCGGCACGGGGAACCGGAATCTCGACCAGGCGCAGCGTCACGGCCCTGGCGCCCGTCTCGCCCGAAACCAGTTCCAGCGATTTGCGGCCCGGCAGCCCGAGGCTCTTCGCTTCGTTTGCTGTGACGACCCGCGCCATGGCCAACTACCTATGCGTTACGTGCGGTCATGTCACGATCCGCCGGCCGCTTCGTGAAGCTGCTTGACTTCGGCAACGCCCCCCTGGACGGCGTCGAGCTGGCGGAAGATCTCCGCCGCTTCCTTGGCAATCGCGTCGGCGATATCGTTCAGCATACGTTCGCCCTTTTCCACGGTCGCGTGTTCGGGGCTGCCATACCAGCCGGTCGGCGCGATCGAACGTATGTCGGTCAGCACGGGCTGATAGGAACGGGTGCGGCGCAGCCGGTCCATCGAACGGCCGAGTTCGTGATCCGAGGAATAATCGATCCGGTCGAGATGCACCAGGTCGGGGCGGTGGGCCAGCACGGCAAGCGCCTCGATCTCGCCGCCGTGCGTGAGGCCGTTGCACTCGTGGCCATAGAGTTCGGCCGCGACATAACAGGCCTGCACGGTCACCACGGTCATGCCGTGATCCCGGTGCAGGGACTCCGCGGCGATCGCCAGCGACGGGATGTTGCCTTCATGCCAGTTCAGGATCAGCAGGTATTTCGCCCCGTGCTGCGCCGTCGACACGCAGGTTTCCTTGACCACCCGCATGTAGGTGTCGGGGGTCAGCGTTATGGTCCCCTCGAACGGCATATGCATCGGCGTAACGCCGAGCGGACTCGCCGGCAGGACGAGGCCGTCCATGCGTTCCGCCACGGCGTGCGAGATCACGTTGGCGGCGAAGATGTCGGTGCCGGTCGGCAGATGCGGACCGTGCTGTTCGACGCTGCCGGCCGGCAGCAGAACCAGCGGGTTCCTGGAAAACTGCGCCGCGATCTCCGGCTGGGTCAAATCCGCGAAATAACGCGTGGGAAGCTCATTCGACATCGCAGACTCGTCCTTTGCATCCGCAGCGCGCCGCTATTCGGCCGCGTGCTGGCCTTCGGCGGCGACCTTGCCGCGCGATTCCTCGAGAATTTCGTTCAGTTCGACGGCCTGCCCCTTGCGGTCGATCGAACGGAGCGCCGCGTTGACCACGGCCAGCGCGATCACGCCGTCACGGGCGGTCAATTCGTCGAGACGTCCGCTCGCACACGCCTCCGCAAAGATTTCCAGCTCGTCCACGAACATGTTGCCTGGCGCGAGGTCGAGAACCTCCCGCTTGCCGAAGGCGTCCTTGCCGCGCTGGACATACAGGAGCGAGGTCTTGTGAAGATCGTCGGGATTGTCCCAGGTGCCGAAATCCAGTTCGTAGTGGATGAGCCCCTTCTGGCCGAACACGCGGATCTGGTAAATGCCGGGCGATGTCCAGCAGGATCCGACATAGCCCACCGCGCCGTCGGCGAAACGCAACAGGGTCATCGACTGGTCGTCCACCTCTGCGCCGACCGGCGAGAGCTTCGATGCCATGGAGGACACCTCCGCGATCTCGCCGCCCAGATAGTGCAAGGAATCGAACTGGTGGATCGCGAGTTGCGACAACGGGCCGCCCGGCGCCTTGTCCCGGTACCAGCGCCACGTATCCGGCGTCAGCTCGAGCGCACGCTCGTTCGAGAAATTCGCCTCGATAAACGACAGCCGGCCGATCTCACCGCTGTCGATTGCCTGCTTCATGCGGCGGGTGCCCTTGAGCAGCCGCGCGCTGTGGCCAACCATTACCCGGACGCCATACTTTTCCGACAGCGCCTCCAGCCGCAACCCGTTCTCGAGCGTATTGGCGATCGGCTTTTCGGTGTAGACGTGCTTGCCGGCCTTGGCGACCTCTTCCGCAACCGGCAGGTGCTGCTCGTTGGGAACGGTCAGGATGATGCCCTTGATGTCCGGGTCGTCGAGCAGGGCGCCCATATCGGGCGCGGCCGCGACGCCGAATTCCGCGGCATAAGCCTGGCGCTTTTCCTCGGATCGGCTATAGCCGGCAACGATTTCCAGCCTATCGGACTTCTGTGCAGCGCGCGTAAGGACCTTGGCCCACCGCCCAAGACCGACAATGCCAACCTTAACCGGCTTCGATGTCATCGGGCATGCCTCCCTCTTGAACCACTATAATGTACGCCGAGGTGATGATATTACGGTATTACGGGGCGGTCAACCACACGGTGGCTGCGATCACGCGGCTGCAAGTCCGAGCACAGCGCCCCGATTGCGGATAAGCGGCGTTGCCGCGAGAACACCACAAGGCTAAAATATTATGGTAATATGGCAAGACGGTCAGACGATGGAGCAGACGACGGTACCCGAAATTACGAGAATGGCGGCCCCCTTGCGCCAGCAGGTTCTCGACCGCCTGCGCGAGGCCATCATTACCGGCCAGGTTGTACCGGGTCAACGGCTTATCGAGCGCGAGTTGACGGGGATGCTGGACGTCTCGCGCACCGTGATCCGCGAGGCGCTAAGGCAGCTCGAGACCGAAGGGCTTGTGACCCTGATCGCCAACAAGGGTCCCATAGTCCGCGAGCTCAGCCCCGCCGAAGCGCAGGATGTCTACCATATCCGCAGCTTGCTTGAAGGGCTTGCCGCGCGGCTGTTCGTCGAGAACGCGGACGATGCGGTGGTCGCGCAGCTCGAAGAGGCGCTCGACAAGGTGGCCGAAGCCTACGAGCAAGGCGATGCGCGGGAGGTTCTGAGCAGGAAGAACAGCTTCTACGATATCCTCTATAACGGGGTCATGAGCGAGACTCTCACCTCTATCCTGATGACGCTGCATGCGCGGATCTGGCGCTGGCGGGCGGTGGGACTGACGCACCCGAAACGCTCCGGCGACCGCTCACGCGAAAGCGTCAGGAACCTGCGCGCCATGTTGCAGGCGATAAAGGACCGGAACGCGGACGATGCCGAGCGCATCACGCGCGAGGAGGCCGGACGGGCGGCAAAGGAAGTGCTACGGCTTCTCGAAAGCGGACCTTCGAGCTAGTCTGCAGCAGGATTCGGCGGGCACCCGGCTTGGCCATAGCTATTCGGGAATGCGCAATGTAGCGAAAGGGGCTGCCCGCCGAACCCGTCGGCGGGCAATCCCATACGGCCAGCGGTCTGGCCGCCGGCTACTTGATCGAGGCCAGGGCGGCCTTGAGCACCGGCACGAGGCCCTGGCTCGCATTGGTGATCTGAACGATGCGGGCCTGTTCGGTCTCGCCGTCGGAGGGCAGCAGGATCAGGCCCTGCTTCTTGCCTTCCGCCTGAAGCTCGGGATCGGCGGCCGCTCTGGAAATGGCGTCACGCAGGGCGGCGGTCGCCTTCGGGTCCATATCCGGCGGGCCGAAGAAGCCGCGATGCATCGCCAGCATGTTCACGATCGCCTGGACGGATTCCTTACCGTCGCCCTTGACCAGCTCCAGCGCGCTGGGCACATCCGGGTAATCCGGATGGCGTTCGTGCCAGATGGTCAGAATCGGGCGCATGTCGCCGTTCTGGATCAAGGGGATCGTGTATGCCCAAGAGGTCAGCAGGCCGTCGCCGTCGCCCTTGATTATGGCAACGCCGGTATCCGCCTGCCCTTCATAGCCGGTGACGATCTTGAGCTTGAAGTCCAGCGCGTCGGCGAGGACGGCCAAGGTATAGAAATCCTCGTCTGTTCCCTGCGACGGGTTGATGAACGGGCGGTCCAGCTTCTGCACGTCCTGGATCGACTTGATCGCGTTGGTCCCGCCGACCACCATTACCCGGGGCTCGGTGGCGGCCCGTCCCAGGTAGACGAACTTGGTCGCGTCGAACTGGACCGCCTCGCTGCCGGAAAGCTGCGCCAGGATCAGCGTGGGAACGCTGGTAAAGGCAATGGTCATGCCGTCGGGTTTCTGTACCCACAGATAGTTGGTGCCCTTGACGCCGCCGCCGCCCTTCTTGTTGACGATCCTGACTTCCTTTGCGCCGGAGTATTTGGCGATGTAGGGCGCATACAGGCGGGCATAGCGTGTCATGCGCCCGCCCGGGCTGTTCGGCACGATCAGGGTGATGACCTTGCCGTCATAGATGTCCGACGCAGCCTGGCCCTCGAAAGGTATGAGCATTGCCGACACGGCGAGCGCCAGCGCACCAGCCAATGCGGTCTTCCATGTTGTCTTCATAACGTTTTCCTCCACTGTTTTGCATGGGACGTTGTTCTTCTCGGCGCTATATCAGCTAACGAATATGCGTTCCCTGGAACGGTAACTCAAAAGTTGTTCATCAGCGGCTCCAGAAGGCCATGGTAGAGTTGAATGTCGAGAACCTCCACAAACAGCACGTAGACGACCGCGGTAAAAACCGTCGTATACACCAGGGCCCTTGACCAGTGATAGTGGCGGCTCAGGGAGAAATACGCGAACGTGAACAGGAACGCCGCCGGGAACGGGCCAAGCGCAAGAAACAGGCCCACAAAGACCACGACCTTCGCAAACGCGAACGCCTCCCGCCCAAAGCCGGAGGCAATGTCCGGCGCCGCAGGCTTTCCCGGGGCCGCCTCGGCGGCGGGTTCCTTGTCCGCACGGTCGCTCTCGCCCGGATTGACGCCCCGTCTGGTAAGAAACTCGAGCATGTCCACATGCAGTTCGTCCGCCGGCCGCAGGTTCTGCCAGACGATTTGCGATACCAGCAGGATCAAGGCGAGCACCGAAATCGGTATCGGGACGAGTCTGGCCCTCGGCCCGTAGTCGAGGCTCAACACCAGAATCCCGATGAAAAAGCAGAGGAGTGCAGCGGCGAGAAGATTCTCCTGCGTTCGCCTGCTCATTGGCCGCCTCCTGCCGCAGGCGCCGCAGCCCGGTTCCGCCGCCAGTTGCGATAGAACGGCAGCGCCGTGGTCACGATGATGAAGATGAACATCATCAGGGTTATCGGCCGGGTAAAGATGAACGAATCGCCATAAAGCGTGAGCGAAATATGGAGATTGCGTTCGATCATCTCGGCCAGCACCATCCCGATCACCAGGTTGGCCCGCGAGTAATTGTATTTTTCCATGATGTAGCCGATGCCGCCGAATATGGCGGCGACCACCACGTCCTCGATATAGCCGCGGGTCGCGAAGGCTCCGATGAAGCACACCGACAGGACGAGGGGGACCATGATATTCGCGTTCATCGCCGGCAGGCGCGCGAGATAGGGCGAAGCGGCGAGCCCGATCAGCGTCGTCAGCGCATTGGCGAGGACGATGATCCACATCATGGCGAAGACCAGATCGAGATTGCTGGTCAGCATCTGCGGCCCGGGGGTAACGCCCATGCTGATGAAGGCGATCAGCAGGATGGCCATGCTTTCCCCGCCCGGAATGCCGAACGCCAGGGTCGGCATCAGGCCGCCGCCTTCGTTGGCGCCCACCGTGGCGTCCGGCGCGATCACGCCTTCAATTGCGCCTTTGCCGAAGCGCTCCGGGGTCTTGGAGGTCTGCACCGCCTGGGCGTAAGCGGCGATCCCCCCGACACTGGCGCCGATCCCGGGAAGGACCCCGATCCACACGCCCAGCAGGCTCGAGCGCGCCACCAGCCACCAGTGCCGGAAGGCATCCTTGACGCCGTCGAGAACCGTGCTGCGCTGCTCCGTCACGTCGCGGTCGAGGATCGAGCCGCCTTTCACGAATAGCTTCATCATTTCGGCCACGGCGAACAGACCGATCATGGCGACCGGAAACGAAATCCCGTCCAGCAGGAAGATGCTGCCGAAGGTAAACCGCGGCGTGGCGGTCACCGGGTCCATGCCGATGAAGGCGATCAGCACGCCGATGCAGGCGGCGACGAGCCCTTTGAGAAGCGAGCCTTCGCTGAAGGTCGCGATGATGGTCAGACCCCAGAGCGCCATCATGAGGTATTCACTTGGCCCCAGGAACAGCATGATCGGGCGCACGATGGGGATGCTGACGGCCAGGAAGATTGCGCCGAGTATGCCGCCCATCAATGCAGCGGTGGCCGACGCCCCCAGGGCGCGACTGGCGTGGCCCTGCTGCGTCAGGGGATAGCCGTCGAAGATGAGGGCGAGGCTCTTGGCCGCCCCGGGAACCTTGAACAGGATTCCGGTGACCGAGCTTCCCCAGATCGTGGCGATATGCGCACCGAGCAGGAGCGCGAGCATCGCCGCCGTTTCGTAGCCGTAAGCGAACGGCAGCAGCAGCGCCATTGCGACGATCCCGCCGAGGCCCGGCAGGATGCCCACCATCAGGCCGTAGATCACGCCGATGAGCATGAACAGCATGGCCTGTGGCGTCAGCAGCATCGTCAGACCGCCGACGATCGCTTCAAACATTCCTGGAGCCTCCCGTACTTCTTATACGTCTGCGCCCCGCCGAGTCAGGTTCCGGCCGTAAGCGTGTCCCCCTGATTTTTGCCGGCGGCTTCTATTTTACGACCTTGCCCAGCAGGCTGACCACATCGGTCTCGTTGTGGATCATCTGCTCGGGGAAAATTATGGTGATGGCGTCGGTCGGGCAGATCGACTGACACAGCCCGCAGTACCAGCACTCGTCCGGGTACAGCACGACCGGGAGTTTCTCCTTGTTGCCGTCTTCGTGATAGATCAGGTCACCGGGGCATATCCAGTCGCAGAAATCACAGCGCACACATTTTCTATCATCGATCCGGATCGGATTGTGGACGGGCTGTTCACGTGCCGACATTGGCCCGGTCCCTTTCCGGAGTGCGGCCGAACGCATCCGACAGCGGACGGTCGGTCGGCAGCGTGCTGACGGCCGGGCCGTCGGGGCCGCGCTCGACGATCACGAACTTGCGCCAGTTCCGGTCATCGGTTTCGGGATAGTCCAGACGCCGGTGCGCCGATCGGGTGCGGGTTTCCTTGCGCGTCAGCGACGTCGTCGCCATAAGCTCGGCGCTCAGTCGGATACTCCTGGACTCATAGACCCGCATCAGGCCGTGCAGGTCGTCGGCCCGGAGTTCGGGCTCCTTCGCGGCCAGCGCGCGCAGCGTATCGAGCGCCAGCTTCAGCCCCTTGTCGGTGCGCCGCACCCCGACATAGTCGGTGACCGTCTGCCGCGTCCGATCCTCGAACTCCCGCCACGGCGTGCCGTCCGGCCGTGAAAGGCACGCGGTCGCTTCGGCCCGGATCGATTCAGCGGCCTCGGCGTCGATGTCGGGCAGGCTCGCCGGCGTCGCGGCGATCCGCTGGACCGCGCCTTCGCCGGCGATATGGCCGAGCACCGCGGCGCCGGCGATGCCGCCGCTGACCGTGGCGCAGTCTCCGGCCGCGAACAGCCCCTCGACCGAGGTTTCGCCGTTGGTGTCGACCGCAAGACCGCTGCCGCGGAAATACACGCCGCTGCGCCGGATGCTGAACTCGGACACCGAAATCTCGACCAGATCCTCGCGGAAATTCAGCTTCTTCTGCTCGTAGAAGGCCGGCATCGTATAGCGGTCGACCTGCAGCGTCGCCTCCATATGGTCCAGCTCGTCCTTGGGCAAATGGCGAAGATCGACATAGATCGGCCCGTTGCCGAGCAGGAATTCGTTGACGACCGCGTCGGCGAGCACCGCGCGCCGGGCGTTCTCGCCGTTTTCGTCATACTTGAACATGAAGCGCTCGCCGCTCTTGTTGACGAAATAGGCGCCCAGGCTGACCAGCGCGTTGAGGCCTTGTGCCGAGAAGCCTTTCGGCGTGAGCGTCGACTCGATGAACTCCATGTTGGCGAGCTTCGCGCCGGCCCGGTATCCCATGGCATGTGCGTCACCGGTATTGTACGGGAAGTGCCAGCTGTCGAACGCGAGGCCCGACGCGTTCATCGACAGGCGGTTGACTTCGCCCGCGGCCAGCATCACCGCCTTGGCCCGGATAGCAAACCATTCGCCGGTCCTGAAGTTGAAGGCCAGGGCGCCGTAGGCGCGGTTGTCGTCGATCAGCAGCTGCACGCCCATGGTGCGCATCAGAACGGTCGCTCGGCCGCGGCGCACCTGCTGGCCAATCAGCTTCTTGAAATCCGTGCCGTCGAAATTGATGTGGTAGGTCCCCGGCAGGCCGAACGAGCGCAAGCGGTAATAGTCGCCGATCCGCGGATCCTTGAAGTCGACGCCGAAGGATTCGATTTTCCTCAGAATTCGCGGCATCTGATGGATGACCTTGCTGGTCACCGCCATGTCGACGATCCCGTCGGTCAGGCCGGGGACGTGCTTGATCAGGAATTCCGGCGTGTCCCATTCCGGACCGCTCTCCATGATCGTCAGGTAGTGGTCGACACCGCAGCCGACGCTGCCGCAATGGTCCAGCAGGCGGCCCTTTTCGCAGATCACGACCTTGAGGCCGGCCTCCAACGCCGGAATCGCGGCGAGGCTGCCGGCCACGCCGCCGCCGATCACCAGGAGATCCGTATCGATGCTGTTCCAGCCGTTGTTCACGTTCACGCCTCCGGGTCAGGCCGTACGCGCGCTGGCGCACAC
>CAMYKU010000033.1 GCA_947259105.1 uncultured Alphaproteobacteria bacterium | reverse complement strand
TTGGCATTGCCAAACATTATTATCGGGGTTCCAAACGCTGGAAGGTCAATACGTCAAGGAGGGGGCATTTACCATCCACCCGGACGTCTGCTCCGGGGCATCAGCGGACAATCAGCCCGCGCACCAGAGGCGCCCGCTTTGACTGCAAGAGCAGGCGAACCAACGTATGGCAACGCGCCGGGGCCGCCGGCTTCGAGGGCCTGGCCGCGCGCATCGTGGACGCGCCGCCCGGCCGCGCCGCCAAAACGAAAACGCCCGGCGGTTCGGGCCGGGCGCATCCTTGCTACGATACCGATGTTACGGATTGCAGGGCCTACCTTCAAGCGGCGCCCGCAGAGTCAGGCCGGCATTTCCTTGCTATTGCTCCGCCGTTGCTCGCCGCCGCCATACTCGCCGGGCGGCGAGGCCAGCGAGGACGGAGATTCCGGCTATCACTGCGAGCCCGACCGGCCCAGCGAGCCATCGCAACCAGCAGGACAGCACGACCACGAGCTGATCGGTGACCCACCCGGCGAACGGTAGTGCCGAACTTCCCTGCTCTGGAAAAACCCATTCGCCGATGGCCATCGCTGTCGTTTCATTTTTACCGAGGACGAAGATCGCCGCTACGTTGTTCGGGAACGCGGTCAAGTAGCCTGGGCCAATCGTCTGGGGGATCGGCTCGCCGTCTCGGCGCAAGCCGCGATAGCGAAGATGTCCTTCATGGTAAAAGCCATCGATTAGCAATGGCACATGGATTATTCGCCAGTCGTTTGGTCCCAGAGGGCCGGACCACATCTCGATCACACGGCCATCCTGGCCCACCAACTCGACTCTGAGTTGCTCGGCGGCGGCATCCGAGCGGTTCGTGAGAATCACTGGGACGGTTTGGCAGGAGTATGTCGTGATCATGCCCGCTACAAGGCCGGCAATCGGTAGTGCGATTAGGACCAATAGAATGAGTTTCCTAGATCGCCTCGGCACAGCCCGCTCCATCGGTCCCTTTAAGGTAGCGGCGTGAAGGTTTATTTCATCTTTTAGCTTTACCTTGGCTGGCGGGAGATTGCAAACGAAATGGCAGAATTTGCAGCTTCCCGTCGCGGAGCGCATCAAGAGCCACGTGCTCTGCGTACCGGCCCTGATTGTCAGGATCGAGCGCAAGCCGCCTGCCCGCATTGTTGTTGTACAGATCCTTCAGCCTTTGACCTACAGGATTGACCACAGTGATTTCATGACTGTCGCCGAACTGTTTCGCCAGAAAAGGGCCCAGCTCCTGGGTCATCCTGTAGCTCCCGTATGCGTGCGTAAAGGCATTCGACTCCGGACTGCCCATCACGAACGACCCGTTCGCTGCCTCTCTGCTGGTAACCGCCACCGCCTCTTTGAAGATCTGATTGGCCTTCCAGGCTTTCAGGGGATGCTCTATCGTCCTGGCGACTTCACCAGGGCCATCGGGATCGAAACCGAATTTCCCGTACATTATCTCTGGATTGACCGGCTCGTAGCTCGGCGGTCCAACATCAGCCACAGACGGTGTTCGCTTCCCGGGCCTCTCGTTCGGCTGCCCCTCGCCGCCAGGGCCGATAAAGGTGAACCCGCTGCTTGCGCTTGTCGAGTTGCGGTTTCCCGTTGCAGCGCTCCCGCCGTCGAGTAGCGGGATTCCCTCTGCAGGCTTGGCATGTTGCGCATTCGTTTCATCGGTGTCTTGCTGACGCCGATCGCCGACAGCGCGTGTTGGCCCGTCCGCATCGACCCGCGCGGGCGCCGGAAGGAATTTCTGCGCCGCCTCGGCCTCCAGGTCTTTGTAGTCCGCGGCCAGTCCGGCGAGCCTGGTTTCGGCCTCGACAATACGGTGACGCGTCACGTCCGGCGGCAGGTCCGGGTTCCGCTTCGTCTTGCGCAACAGGTTGCTATGGTGGTCGATCGCCATCTGTAGGTCGCCGAAGCGCTGACGCATCTTGCGGATCGCCGCGACCTCCAGCATCGGTGCGTCCATCGCCTCAGACGCGCGCCGCCCGGAGCCGGAGCCGCCCCGGTCGGTCTCCCGGTCCCGCGCTTCATGGACCCGTCGCTCGGCCTCGCGTTCCAGTTTGAACAACACGTCGGTGATCAGCGAATTCCTCCCGGATTGACCGCGGCCCGCCGCCGTGCGGCGCGGACACGCAAACGAAAACGCCCGGCGGTTCGGGCCGGGCGCGACACTGCGACAATACCGATGTTACGGATTGCAGGGTCTGCCTTCAAGCGCCGCGATCAAAACCCGTAATGCGTCGCCAGCACGGCGAGGCCGCGGCGCAGGATCTCCATGCGGGCGCCCTTGCCGGCCGGCTCACCCTGGCAGCAGACGGCGATGACCTCGTCGGCGGCGATCGGGCCGACGGCCCGGACCGCGGCGCGCCAGGCGCGGTAGGCATCCTCGCGCACGGCCAGGAACCCCTGCACCGAGCCGCCGGAGACGAGGTCGCTGTAGCGGGAGACCAGGTTCTGCGTCAGCCCCGCGCGGTGGAAGTCGCGGCGCAGCCGCACCCCGGCATCGTAGAGCCGCTGGTTCTCGCCCGCCGCCGGCGCCAGATGGCCGCGGCGATAGTAGCGGTCCAGCGCGTCCTGGGTCAGCACGACGACGCGGCGGCTTCCCGCCTCCTCGGTCGCCTCCGTGAGCGTCTCGTCGCCATGCTGCCAGCGCTCGCGCGGGCCATGGTCGAACGTATCGGGCGGCTGTGCCTGTTTGCTGCGCTTGCGGCTACTCTTGCTCATCGACTCACCTTTCCCTGCGGTTCAGCCCATCCAGGCCCCAGCCTGCCATTCCTCGCTCTCCTTGCAGGCGAGGCAGACGAATTCGTGCCGGTGCGCGGGCTGGAACCGCCCGCCATGCACCAGGCACTTGCGTGGCGCCGGCTTGCTTGCGCCATTGCCGGCCTGCCGGCGGACCGCGATGCCGAGCCCGCGGGCCCGGCACTTGACCGCCCCCTCGCTGCGCCCGAGCCGGCGGGCGATGGCGGCATAGGTCATGCCCCCGGCACGGCCCCCCCGAATCGCGCGGTCCTCGGACTCGCTGAAGCGGCGGCGGACATCGCCGGCAATGCCGAGGCGGGAGATCCGTGCGCCGATGGCACTGCAGGACCGCTTCAGCCGGACGGCGATCTCATCCCGGGGCACGTCGCACGCGACCAGCACGGCCAGCCTGGCTTCCTCCATCCGTGACCAGCTGCGGTACCTGTTCTCGTCTGCCATCGGTCCATCCTGTTGCCATTTTGTTCGCCCGTTCCCCCGCCGTCGGCTGCTGCCGGCCCGTGCTTCGGCACAAATGCCGGCAATCGGAGTCCGGTCCCGAAAGCGGGGACGGAGCCGAAGCCCCGGTACGAAGGTCTGTACGGAATGCGATAACGCCGACCACGTTCCGCAACCCATCCTTACAATGAAAATTACAATTTGAATGTCCAACTATCAACAAGTTTTTTTGTAGACCGACGAGGCCGGATGCGGTATGGAAGGGGCATGGCCGTGAACCCCGAAAGAATCAGGCAGTTGCGTGAGGCGCTGGGCCTGTCGCAATCCGGGCTGGCGCGGCGCGTCGGCGTGACGCCGCAGGCGATCCAGCAGCTCGAGGACGGCAAGGTCCGCGATCCGCGCTACATCGTGGCGCTCGCCGAAACGCTGGGGGTGCCGCCCGCGGCACTGGGCAGGGACCGGGCCGCCGGGCCGGCCAGGGACGGCTACCGGATCCAGCACGAGCAGCTCGGGCGCAAGGACCTTCCGGTATACGCCAGCGCCCAGGGCGGGCCGGACGGCAGCATGGTCTTCAGCTACGACCCGATCGAATGGCGGGAACGGCCGTCGATCCTCGAGAACGTGCCGGACGCTTTCGCCATGTACGTGGTCAACGACAGCATGGAGCCGCGCTACCGCCAGGGCGATCTCCTGCTCGTGCATCCGCGGCGGCCGGTGCGTCCCGGCAACGACGTGCTGTGCGTCAAGGTTTCGGAGAACCGCGAACATCTTGCGATGATCAAGCAGTTGCTGCGCATGAACGCGAAGGAGATCGTGCTGCTGCAGTTCAACCCGCGCAAGGAGATCGTCGTCAAGCGGCGGGACCTGGCGAGCCTGCACCGCGTCCTCGGCGCCTACTGGGCCGACTGACCCCGCGTTGCACCCAACGCTCTTGGAGATTTACAATTTATCTTGTAGATTGTTCTGGTTTCCGGGTGGCAAGGGACGCGGTCCGTGGGCGCGAAACTCCAGCATATTCTCGACGAGACCGCGACGGCGGGACGGCACGCGCGCCGGGCCGGGCTGCGCCGGCGGGCCGACTGCTATGTCCGGGACAGCCGGACTCTCATGTACTGGACCTTCCCGGGCAGCCATGGCGCCGTCATGGCTGCGTTGAATTCACCGCACGATCCCGACGCCACGAGGGCGTTGTGCCGGGCGCTGCACCGCGACTGGAAGACCGCGCGCGCCCTGCCGCACCACATCGCCGGCCGGCGCATGCGCGTCGACGAGTTGCGCCGTCTGTTCGCCTGCGAATGCATGCTCTACCGGCGGCAGGCGGCGTCCCTCGCCGCGCAGCGCGGCATGGCGGCGTTCCTCGGCAGGCTAGCCGCGGCGGAATAGCGGCGCCGAGTGAAGGACATCGGCGGCGTGGTTGCGGATCTCCGGAACTTGTGGAGATTGTTCGGCGCCGGCACCCAGCGACCTCACCCTTCGAGACGCGGCTTCGCCGCTCCTCAGGATGAGGAAACAAACGTTGGACCCTCATCCTGAGGAGGGCCGAAGGCCCGTCTCGAAGGGTGAGGTCGCGCCGCTGTTTCCAAATCACGAACAAACCAGATCGGGTTGCGCTCTACACCAGGCGGAACACGAGGACCCCGTAGACCAGGGCGATGACCAGGGGGCCCCACAGCGGCGTGCCCACGATGCCGAGCCAGGCGAGGAAGATGAAGGCGCTGCCGAGCAGCGAGATGAACAGCCGGTCGCCCCGGGTGGTGTCCAGCCCGAGAATGCCCCGGCGCGGCCCGCCCCCGGGACTCCGCCATTCCCAGATCGCCATCGCCACGAGGGCGAGCAGAATGAAGACGAAGAAGGCGGCGGTCGGCCAGGTCCAGGCCATCCAGGACAATCCCATTTTCGATGCCTCCTCCTACACTCTTTACACTCTGCCGAGGGCGAAGCCCTTGGCGATGTAATTGCGCACGAAATAGATCACGAACGCGCCGGGAACGATGGTCAGCGTTCCGGCGGCGGCGAGCAGCCCGAGTTCGTAGCCGGCCGTGCTCGCGGTCCGGGTCATGGTCGCCGCGATCGGCTTGGCGGCGACCGAGGTCAGGGTCTTGGCCAGCAGCAGCTCGACCCACGAGAACATGAAACAGAAGAACGCCGCGACGCCGATCCCCGCGGCGATCGTGGGAATGAAGATCTTCACGAAGAACCGCCAGAACGGATAGCCGTCCACATAGGCGGTTTCGTCCAGTTCTTTCGGCACCCCGGACATGAAGCCCTCGAGGATCCAGACGGCGAGCGGAATGTTGAACAGGCAGTGCGCCAGCGCCACCGCGATATACGTGTCGAACAGGTTGACGGCCGAATAGAGCTGGAAGAACGGCAGCGCGAACACCGCCGGCGGCGCCATGCGGTTGGTCAGCAGCCAGAAGAACAGGTGCTTGTCGCCAAGGAAGCGGTAGCGCGAGAACGCATAGGCCGCCGGCAGCGCGGCGGTGACCGAGATCACCGTGTTCATCACCACATAGCTCAGCGAGTTCAGGTACCCGTTGTACCAGGTCGGATCGGTAAAGATCTTCCGGTAGTTGTCGAGGGTGAACTCCCGCGGCCACAGCGTGAAGACGCCGAGAATCTCGTTCGTGGTCTTGAACGACATGTTCAGCAGCCAGTAGATCGGCAGCATCAGGAACAGGATGTAGAGCGTCGGCACGAGCCAGGTGAACCGTCTCATCATTGCGCCTCATGCCTCATCATCAGGGTATAGAAGATCCAGCACAGCAGCAGGACGATCAGGAAGTAGATCAGCGACATCGCCGCGGCGGGGCCGAGATCGAATTGTCCCAGCGCGATCTTCACGAGGTCGATGGACAGGAACGTCGTCGTGTTGCCGGGCCCGCCGCCGGTCAGCACGAAGGGTTCCGTATAGATCATGAAGCTGTCCATGAACCGGAGCAGGATGGCGATCGTCAGCACCCGCTTCATCTTCGGCAGCTGGATGAACCGGAACACCGCCCACGGCGTGGCGCCGTCGATCTTCGCGGCCTGGTAGTAGGCGTCGGGGATCGATCGCAGACCGGCATAGGCCAGCAGCACGACCAGCGACGTCCAGTGCCAGACGTCCATCATGACGGTGGTGAACCACGCCGCCCCCGGCTGCTGGGTGAAGTTGTAATCGATCCCCAACCCGTTGATCATGCGGCCGAGAAGGCCGATATCGGGCAGCGCGAAGATGTTCCACATGGCGCCCACGACATTCCACGGGATCAGCAACGGCAGCGCCATCAGCACCAGACAGACCGAAACGCCGACACCCTTTTTCGGCATGGAAAGCGCGATGGCGACGCCAAGCGGAACCTCGATCGTCAGGATGATCGAGGTGAACATCAACTGGCGCAGCAGCGAGGCGTGGAACCGCTCCGAATGCAGCACCTGTTCGAACCATTTGACGCCCTCCCAGAAGAAGACGTTGTCCCCGAAGGTTTCCTGGACCGAGTAGTTGACCACCGTCATCAGCGGGATCAACGCATTGAACGCCACGAGGGCAACGACCGGCAGAACGAACAGCCAGGCCTTGGGATTCTGGGTCTTGGTGGCCATGCGCGGACCTCAGTTGACCATCCAGCCGTCGGCATAAACCTGCGTGTGGCCGGGGTCGAAATGGATATGGGCACCGTCGGCGGGCAATGACTCACCCTCGGGAACCAGAAGCTTGATCACGTGCGCGCCATGGCGGGCATCGACGATGCTGTACCGCCCGGCGTCGCTTACTTTGACGATCTCGACCGGAATCCCGTCCGCCGCGAAGCTGATGAATTCCGGGCGGACACCGATTTCGAGGCGCTCGGTGCCGTCCCGGTAGGCAATGGAGTGTCCGACGGGGACCGGCCGTCCAGCGAAGAAGGGCGTACCGTTCTCGATCTCGCAGGGCAGCACGTTCATGCCCGGCGACCCGATGAAGTGTCCGACGAAGGTGTGGCGCGGCCGCTCGAAGAGGTCGACCGGCGTGCCGATCTGCACGACGGTACCCTCGTGCATGACAACGACCTGGTCGGCGAATGTCAGTGCTTCGGTCTGGTCGTGCGTGACGTAGATCATTGTCGTGCCGATGCGCTGGTGGAGTTCCTTCAGCTTGGAGCGCAGGACCCATTTCAGGTGCGGATCGATCACCGTCAGCGGCTCATCGAACATGATCACATTGACATCCGAGCGAACGAGGCCGCGGCCAAGGGAGATCTTCTGCTTGCCGTCGGCGGTGAGGCCCGATGCGCGCCGTGGCAACATCTCGTCGAGATCCAGCATCGTTGCGATCTCGCGCACCTTGCGGTCGACATCCGCCGCGGGGATGCCTCTGTTGCGCAGCGGAAAACAGAGATTCTCGTATACGGTCATGGTGTCGTACACCACCGGGAACTGGAATACCTGCGCGATATTGCGCTGGTCCGGCGGAATATCCGTAACGTTTCTGTCGCCGAACCAAACCTCGCCCTCGGTTGGGGTCAGCAGGCCGGAGATGATATTGAGCAGCGTGGTCTTGCCGCAGCCCGATGGGCCAAGAAGGGCATAGGCCCCGCCTTCCGACCAGTCGACGCTCATCTTCTTGAGAGCCCAATCCGCGTCGGTCTGCGGAGTCTCGAGATAGCTGTGCCGCAATTCCCTGAGACTGATTTCGGACATCAGGCCTGCCTCGCCATGGTCTTCCGCACCGCTCCAGTTCTTGCGGACAGGGAACGCGGTGGGCGCTCTATGGACATCGTCAATTGCGCCATCACGCCGCCAGCAGCGCGTTGTCTTCGCCAAAATACATGCACTGTCCGGTGTCGACGTAGAACGATGCCCTGGCGCCGACCTCGAACGCATGGATGCCGTGCGACTGCGAGATCCAGGTCTGCCCCCCCAGATCGAAATGAACGACGCTTTCGGAGCCGCTCAATTCGGTAACCAGCACCCTGCCGTCAATCCGCACGTCGTTCTTCTCCTGCGCGAACGGCGTGACGTGGTGGGGCCGTATGGCCACTGCATAGCGTCCGTCCTTCAGCGCCTCCCGGTCTCCCGTGGCGGGCCAGCTGACCGCGTCGCTCAGCACGAATCGGCCGTTCTTCTTCGTGACGGTGGCGGTGTTGATCGGCGGGTCCGAAAATACGCGCGCCGACAGCAGGTCCGCCGGCTGGCGATATACCGTCGCCGTTTCACCGAACTGCGTTATCCGTCCCTCGTGCATCGTCGCCGTATAACCGCCGAGCAGCAACGCCTCGGTCGGTTCGCTCGTCGCGTAGACCACCGTGCAGCCGCGGTCCCGGAACAATCTGGGAAGCTCGTCGCGTAACTCCTCTCGCAGCTTGTAATCGAGATTGGCCAGCGGCTCGTCGAGGAACACAAGATCGGAATCCTTGGCCAGGGCCCGCGCCAGCGCGGTGCGCTGCTGCTGTCCACCGGAGAGTTCCGAGGGCCGGCGGCCAAGCATCGGCGTCAACCTCAGCATTTCCGAGACCTCGCCGACGCGCCGGTCGATTTCTGCGCGAGTCAGGCGTGCCACGCGCAGCGGAGAGGCGATGTTCTCAAAGACCGAAAAGTTGGGGTAATTGATGAACTGCTGGTGGACCATCGAGACGTTGCGCTTCTGCACCGACACGCCGGTCACGTTCTTTCCGCCGAACCAGATTTCGCCCGAGGTCGGCCGCTCCAGCCCCGCCATCAATTGCATCAGCGACGTCTTGCCGGCCAGGGTCGTGCCCAGAAGGATATTGAAGCCGTCCTCCCTGAATTCGAGGCTGGTTTCGTATATGTGAATTTCGGCGCCGACCCGCTTGGACACGTGGCGGAGTTCGAGGGTCATGCGATCGTTCCCTCGCGCGGGCGCCCTGCAGACCTGTTCATGACGTTATTTTTCACCTCGACTGATCACCGGAATTCGGGAACAGGGTCGAACAATAGATTAACAAACACAAGCGGCATCACAGGCCTGGTTCCCGCCATCACAAAATCCGGGGAGTGCATGATGCACTCCCCGGGGTTCATTGGCCGTCGCTATAATGCCCGCCTCAGTTCTTCCAGCGCTTCACGAGTTCGTCGTAGTCGATGGTCTCGCCTTTGGGCTTCTCGTTCGCGAGCTTGGCTTTCGGCGAGCCCGGCTTGCTGAGCCAGATCGCCGGGTCGATCTCCGGATTCAGACGGGGGCCGCAGCCACCGTACGTCCCGGCCTTCTCGTCGGCCGCCTGCATGCGGGCCATGACCTGGTCCATCTCGCTGGCGAGCCTGTCCATCGCCTGCTGTGGCGTGAAGGCGCCCGAATTCACGTCGCCGATCTGCTGCCACCAGATCTGTGCCAGTTTCGGATAATCGGGGACGTTGATACCGGTCGGGGACCAGCGGACGCGATCCGGCGAGCGGTAGAATTCCACCAGGCCCCCCAGCTTCGGCGCCCGCTTGGAGAAGGATTCGTGGCGGATGTCGCTGTCGCGGATCGGCGTCAGACCGACATGGGTCTTCTTCAGCGACACGGTCTTGGAGACCGCGAACTGCGCATAGAGCCAGGCCGCCTTGCGGCGGTCGACCGGCGTGGACTTGAACAGGGTCCAGGAACCGGCGTCCTGATAGCCCAGCTTCTGGCCTTCTTCCCAATAGGGGCCATGCGGAGAAGGCGCCATGCGCCACAGCGGCATGCCGCCATCATCGACCGTATTGTTGCCGGCGCTCTTGGGGGCCACCATCGATGAGGTAAAGGCGGTGTACCAGAAGATCTGCTGCGCGACATTGCCGGTCGAGAGTGCCGGCAGCGACTGATAGAAGTCATAGCTGGCGGCGCCCGGAGGTGCGTATTTGCGCAGCCATTCGTCCCATTTACGGATCGCATAAACGGCCGCGGGTCCGTTGGCCGCGCCGCCGCGCGACACCGATGCGCCGACCGGGTTACACGTTCCCGGCTCCATGCGGATGCCCCACTCGTCGACCGGAACGCCGTTCGGCAGTCCCTTGCTGCCGGCGCCGGCCATCGACAGCCAGGCGTCGGTCATCCGCCAGCCGAGGTCGGGGGCGCGCTTGCCGTAATCCATGTGCCCATAGACCCGGACACCGTCGATCTCCTTCACGTGGACGCTGAAGAATTCGGCAATGTCCTCATAGGCCGACCAGTTGACGGGAACACCCAGATCGTACCCATAGATATCCTTGAATTTCTTCTTCAGTTCGGGCCGCTGGAACCAGTCGTAGCGGAACCAGTAGAGATTCGCGAACTGCTGGTCGGGCAACTGATACAGCTTTCCGTCCGGCCCCGTGGTGAACGACTTGCCCATGAAGTCGTCGACATCGAGCATCGGGTTGGTGACGTCCTTGCCTTCGCCCGCCATCCAGTCGGTCAGGTTGACGGCCAGCTGCAGACGCGAATGGGTTCCGATCAGATCGGAATCGTTGATGTAGGCGTCGTACAGATTACGCTTTGTCTGCATCTGCGTCTGAACCGCCTGGACCACTTCGCCCTCGCCCAGCAGCTGATGATTGACCTTGATTCCGGTGATTTCCTCAAACGCCTTGGTCAAGGTCTTCGATTCGTACTCGTGCGTCGGAATCGTTTCCGACAGCACGTTGATCTCCATGCCCCGGAACGGCTCGGCGGCCTTGATGAACCACTCCATCTCCTTCATCTGGTCCGCCTTGGAGAGGGTGGAGGGTTGGAATTCTGAGTCGACCCACTTCCTGGCCTCGTCCACGCCGGCGTTGCTCGCGCCGGCAAACGACACCAGTGCCGCCCCTGCAACAGCGGCCATCAGTCGTATTTTCATTGAAAATCTCCCTGTATGTGAAGTCATTCGAACTATCATACGAAACAAAATGATGGTCAATCGAAAACAGAAACCGCAAACTATAACTGGCTATTTTCGGTTGAGTGCGATAATCGGTGTAACGAAATGTGATTTCAGGGCGTGCAATGCAGGAACCGATCGTTCCGCGAAAGTCGGATATCTTGGAGCTTGCCCGGAAATCGGGCCGCATCAGCGTCGATGCGCTTGCCGAGCGATTCAACGTCACGCCCCAGACGATCCGGAAGGATCTGAACGAGCTTAGCGAACGCGGCCTCCTGCAGCGCGTGCACGGCGGCGCCGTGTTGTCGTCGGGCGTCGCGAATTTCGGCTACGAGGCAAGGCGGGAACTGGCCGCCGAGGAAAAACGCAGGATCGGGATCAAGGCGGCAGCGCTCATTCCCGACAACTGTTCGCTCCTGATCAATATCGGCACCACGACCGAGCAGGTGGCGGCGGGCCTGCGCGGCAAGCACGGCGTCCTGGCCATTACGAACAGTATTAATGTTGTCAATATCTTACGTGGAGATCCGGAGATCGACGTTATCGTTGCCGGTGGTATCGTGCGGCGTGCGGATGGCGGTGTCGTCGGCGAAACGGCGGTGGATTTCATGCGCCAGTTCAAGGTCGATTTCGCCATAATCGGCGTGTCGGCGATCGACGAAGACGGCTCCCTTCTCGACTACGACTACCGCGAGGTGAAGGTGGCGCAGGCGATCATCGAAAATGCGCGGCACACCATCCTCGTCGCCGACAGTATGAAATACGAACGATCCGCACCGGTGCGCATCGGCCACATCTCGCAACTCGGCAGTTTCGTGACCGACCGGCCGCCGCCCAAGGAAATCGCCCAGATTTGCGTCGACAGCGACACTGCCATCGAAATAGCCGATGTCCCCTGATATTCCGCATGATATTCGGGAATATTCGTTGAAGGTTCGATATCGTTCATTTAGGGTTTCGTTTTGATTTCTCATCACTCGTGAACAAGTCGGGGTCAGGACGTGGACGGCAACCTCTATGACATCGCCGTAATCGGCGGCGGCGTGAATGGTTGCGGCATTGCCCGTGACGCCGCCGGTCGCGGGTTGTCGGTTTATCTTGCCGAAAAGAACGATCTCGCTGGCGCCACGTCCTCCGCATCGACAAAGCTGATCCACGGCGGATTGCGGTACCTGGAGTATTATGCGTTCCGTCTGGTCCGCGAATCGCTCATAGAGCGCGAAGTGCTGCTGTCCATGGCGCCGCACATCATATGGCCGCTCCGTTTCGTCCTGCCGCACCAGGAAGGCTTGCGTCCGGTCTGGCTCATCCGGCTGGGACTGTTCCTGTACGACCACCTCGGCGGCCGCAAGCTTCTGCCGGCCTCGAGGCTTGTCGATTTTCGCCGGGATCCCGCGGGAGAGCCGCTGAAACCGTTATTCACAAAAGGTTTCGAGTATTCCGACTGCTGGGTCGACGACGCACGGCTCGTCATACTCAACGCCGTCGATGCGGCGCGGCGCGGCGCGGATGTCCGGGTCCGCACCGAAGTCGTTTCGGCTGTCCGGGAGCACGATTCCTGGAAGCTGGAGACCAGGGACAACCTGACGGGCCGGACGGAAACGGTCCGTTCGCGGGCGCTCATAAATGCGTCGGGGCCCTGGATTTCCGAGGTGATCGGGCAGCGTATCGGCGGCAGTGCGCAAGCGCGCACGCGGCTCGTCAAGGGCAGTCATATCGTCGTGCCGAAACTGTTCAAGCATGCACGGGCATACATCTTTCAGAATGCGGATCGCCGGATCATTTTCGCGATTCCCTATGAGCAGGACTTTACGCTGATCGGCACAACCGACATCGATTACGATGGCGACCCCGGCTCGGTCGCAACCTCGGCGGACGAAATCACCTATTTGTGTGCGGCGGCGAGCGAGTATTTTGCGACGCCCATCGAACCCGACACCGTCGTGTGGTCCTACGCGGGTGTCCGTCCGCTGTACGACGACGGTCACACATCGGCACAGGAAACGTCACGGGATTACGTGCTCGATCTGCAGGGAGGAAAAGGCGAGCCGGCGCTGCTCAATATTTTCGGCGGCAAGATCACCACATACCGGCACCTCGCCGAGGAGGCGCTAAAAAAGCTGGAAGACCGTCTCCCCGCGATGGGACGCCCGTGGACACGCGGCGCCGTCCTGCCGGGCGGCGATTTCGACGTCAGCGGATTCGAAGCCCTGGTCGATGATCTGGAACGCGAGTATCCGGTGATCGATGGCGTGGTGATGCGGCGGCTTGCGCGGTCCTACGGCACGCGCGTGCGGGCCATGCTGGTCGGCGTTCGGGACATCGGCGATCTCGGCGTTCACTTCGGCGCTGGTCTCTACCAGCGGGAAGTGGAATATTTAATTCGAAACGAATGGGCGATGACGGCCGACGACATACTGTGGCGGCGATCGAAACTGGGCCTTCGGCTGACCACCACGGAAGCCGACAGTCTCGGGGAATGGATCAAGGACAACTTCAGCTCCGTCGTCAGTTCGGCAGCCTGACCCCGCATCGGGTTTGAGAGGCGATATGTCCGACTACGTACTTGCGATCGATCAGGGGACGACATCGTCGCGCGCCATCCTGTTCGACCGGGCCTGCCGTGTCGCGGCCATCGCCCAGCAGGAATTCGAGCAGCATTTCCCGCGCTCCGGCTGGGTCGAGCATGAACCGGAAGACCTCTGGACGTCGACCCTGGCGGTGTGCCGCGAGGCGATCGAAAGGGCCGGCGCCGGGCCGAAAGACATAGCGGCGATCGGCATCACCAACCAGCGGGAGACGGTCGTCGTCTGGGACCGGGAAACCGGCAAGGCCATCCACCGCGCGATCGTCTGGCAGGACAGGCGGACGGCGGAAACCTGTGCGGCCCTGAAGCGCGCCGGCCACGAGGAGGAGATCGCGAAACGCACGGGGCTGCTGCTGGATCCCTATTTCTCGGGCACGAAACTCGCCTGGATCCTCGACCATGTCGACGGCGCGCGCGTGGCCGCGGAACAGGGCCGGCTGGCCTTCGGCACCGTCGACAGTTTCCTGTTGTGGCGGCTCACCGGCGGGGCGGTGCATGCCACCGACGCGACCAACGCCAGCCGGACGCTGCTCTACGACATCCACGAAGGGCGCTGGAGCGAAGACCTTCTGGACCGGCTGCACGTGCCGCACCAGATGTTGCCGCAGGTGATGGATTCCGCCGCCGATTTCGGGGCGACCGAAGCCGGGATATTCGGCGCGCCGATTCGCATCGCCGGCATTGCCGGCGACCAGCAGGCCGCCACCGTGGGCCAGGCGTGTTTCGAGCCGGGCATGATTAAATCGACATACGGCACCGGATGTTTCGCCGTGTTGAACACGGGCGCCGATGCGGTGCGTTCCAGGAACCGGCTGCTGACGACGATCGCCTATCAGCTGGATGGCAAGCCGGTCTATGCGCTCGAGGGTTCGATCTTCGTCGCCGGCGCCGCGGTGCAGTGGCTGCGCGACGGTCTTGGCATCATCCGCAGCGCCGACGAATCCGGTAAGTTGGCAAGCGCCGCCGACGCCGGCCAGGACGTCTACCTCGTTCCCGCATTCGTCGGTCTCGGCGCCCCCTATTGGGACGCGGAATGCCGTGGCGCCATTTACGGCCTGACGCGGGGAACCGGCCCGAAGGAACTGGCCCGCGCCGCGCTGGAGGCCGTGTGCTACCAGACCCGCGACCTGCTCGAGGCCATGCGGGGCGACTGGGATGCGGCGCAGGACACCGTAATGCGCGTCGATGGCGGCATGGTCGCCTCGGACTGGACGATGCAGCGCCTCGCCGACGTCCTGGACGCTGCGGTCGACCGGCCGCGGGTGCTTGAGACGACGGCGCTCGGCGCCGCCTACCTCGCGGGCATGCATTGCAGCATTTACCCGGCTCCCGGCGAATTCGCCAAGGGCTGGGCGCTCGACAGGCGGTTTCTGCCCGATATGACATCGGACGAGCGCGAACGGAAATACGCGGGCTGGAAGGACGCGGTCAGACGAACGCTGTCGGACGTCGAATAGACGGGTGCCAGCTACAACGGCAGAGGCTGCCCGATCGTACTCTGCATCGGTGGCAGCATGCTATTGCTGCGAAATAATGGTGGGCGCGGCTGGGATTGAACCAGCGACCCCTACGATGTCAACGTAGTGCTCTCCCGCTGAGCTACGCGCCCGATGCGGACGGGGAATTACCACCAATGATGCGCTGGGGCAAGACCCTTGGGTAACCCTATATGGGTTCGGGCGCGGCCGAGAGAAGGTGTGTCACCTGCCGTACGATCTCATGCAGGTGAAAGGGCTTGGAGAATACCCGGACGTCCTGCTCGATCAGGTCGCGGGCACCAAGCGCTTCGGCCGCATAACCGGTGATCAGCAAGATCGGCAACCGGGGCATGCGAATGCGCGCCGCGCGCGCCAGCGCCAGCCCGTCCACCCCGGGCATTCGAATGTCGGCCAGCAGCAGATCGTAGTCATCCTGCTCGATGTTTCGTGAAGCGGAGTCACCGTCTCCCACCGCAACGACGTCGTGCCCTGACCGCGCCAGGGCAACGGCCAGAAATTGCCGCATCGCGTCGTCGTCTTCGGCAACCAGAATTCGTGCCATACAAATAGATCCCTACCGGATATTTCCCCAAATACGCCTGTGCTGGCGTGGTTCGTCTTGTTGGCACCCATTATTCACACGACCGATTGCCAAACAGTAAACGCCGTGCGATCAATACGTTAACCATAGCGCGGCAGGGTGTCGCAAACTGCGTATCGAGCGTTCATCCCCACAGCGCCGCAACCGGCGGAGACACCGTACTTGCCTTGAATGCCAGGCCGTTCTCGCGGTCGCGGGCCAACAGCAGCGGGCCATCAAGGTCGACGACATCCACGCCCTGCGCCAGCAGGATTGCCGGCGCCATCGCCAGCGACGTTGCGACCATGCATCCGACCATGACCCGCAGTCCCATGGCTTCCGCGGCCCGCCTGAGCGCCAGCGCCTCGGTCAGGCCGCCGGTCTTGTCGAGCTTGATGTTGACGACATCGTAGCGGCCCGAAAGAGAATCGAGACTTCCCCTGTCGTGACACGATTCGTCGGCGCAGAAGGGCACCGGATGCGCAATCTCCGAAAGCATCGCATCGCGGCCGGCCGGCAAAGGCTGCTCGATCATCTCGACGCCGAGGCGCGCCAGCGCAATGGCGAAGGGCTCGACCTGGTCCGGCGCCCAGCCCTCGTTGGCATCGACGATCAGGCGCGAGGCCGGCGCGCTCCCGCGCACCGCCACAACGCGATCGAGGTCACCGTCGCCGGCAAGCTTCAACTTGATCAAGGGGCGGTGCGATTCGGCCCGCGCCGCGCGACCCATGGCTGCGGGCGTATCGAGGCCCAGGGTGTAGGCCGTGGTCACGGCACCGGGCTCTTCCAATCCGGCAAGCCGCCAGACCGGAACACCACTCCGCTTCGCCTCGAAATCCCACAGCGCGCAGTCGAGCGCATTGCGGGCCGCCCCCGCGGGAAGCGCTTTCTGCAGCGCCAGCCGATCCATGCGGTCGGCGGCGAACGCGGGCGCCTGCGCCTTCAGGGCCGTCACGACGTCCGCGACGCTCTCTCCGTAATGGGTATAGGGCACACATTCGCCCCGTCCCACCGCGCCGTTGCCGGCCAGTGTTGCGACGACGGTATCGGCGGTGGTTTTCGCGCCACGCGAGATCGCGAACGCCTTCGCGAGCGGCCAGCTTTCATGGCGGACTGTGAGTTCCAGCATTGCGCGATCCCTTGATGCCGGGCCGGTCCGGCGTTCAGCGCCGGAACCGCCCGTCGAATTCCGCGATATGGAACCACGCGCGGCGCCGGAAAGGCAACAACGCGGCAATCTGGCACGACGATTGCAGGATACTGGCCAAACACGGACATGAGGACAATTATGTTAACGGTTTCGCAGAAAGAGAATATCGCTAAAACGACGATCCCGACGGCGCCGCAGGACGGGAGCGAGCTCTTGGCGGCGCGCGCGATCTGTAACGAAGTTCGGGAAGCGCTCGACCGCATCCTGACCCATGCCGCGAATGGCGCCCGCGACCTGCGGGACGGCCTGACGTGGAGCAGGAATCTGGAACAATTCGAGTCGGTTTCAATGGAGCAGGTTCGCGTCCTCGCACGATTCCCGATCAGCACGGAAGATGGGCGCTTTGGCGCACTTGTCCACCGCGCCCGCGCGTCTTTTGTTGCGTTTCGCGAAACGGTCCGGCGTGAAATTATCGGCGCCATCGATTGCGCGACCGACGATGCCGCATATGACCTGGCGCTGAACAAGATGACCGGCCGCTCGGTTCTGGCGGACGAAAGTCTGAAATCGGTCGGGCAGGCGATAACGCAGTATTGGCCGCTTAATTCGGCACCGCAGCGAAACGATGACCCACACCCGCAAATTTGCGGAGAGATAAGCCGGTAGCGCAGAGGTAGCGCAAAGACCGGAAAGCGTGATTTTGCAGGCAACCACGACAGCCCCAATTCATGGGCAAATTTAAAGGACATAAGGTGACGATCATGATTGAGAAAAAAGAAATTCGCGAAGAGCAGTTGCAGGATACCCTGAATCGATCGCCGCGCAGCGCGGTCAACCACACCCGCCATGACGCGGCGGGCGAAACACCGCCGGCAGCGGCCAACTCGCATACGACCATGCTAGCCGCAGTGCGAGAAATGCTGGGCCTGGCGATCGAGGGAGCCTTCGACCTTCGTTTGGGACGCGAGCAGAGCCCCCACCTGCGGCGTTTCGAGGAAATGCTGGACGACCAGATGGGCATTCTGGACAGTCTTGAGAACGGCGTCTTCACGACGGATCCGGGGCTGCTTACCCGCCGTGCGCAGGAAGCCCTGCACGGATTTGCCGCGGCCGTTCGGCACGAAATCGTCGAGGACGTTCGCCCGGGAATGAGCCCCACCGTCTTCGATGCCGCACTGCAGCGTATGACCGACCGTGCGGTGATTGCCGGTGCTGCCTTCGCCTCGCTCGACCTCGCGCTGGAACAGCTCTGATCCCCGTTCGGGATGGCGCGGCCAAGCCGCTGCCGCAAAGTATCGAAACGTCGGTGACCGTTCGGTAACGACCCCGTCACCTCGATCCCAAACTGCCGGGCCACATCATATGTGCCCGGCATTTTGCTGCATGCCCCAGGACCATTTCAGTCGGTTCGCCTCATGGCGCGGCCACCAGCCATCAGCCACAGGGCGCCGCCAGGCAGCCCCGCTGCAATCTGGGCGAGGCCGAACAGGATGGAGACGGTGAGCGCCGCGTCGGCGGCTACGCCCGCAAGGCCAAGGGCGACCACCATCAAGCCCTCGCGTAAGCCCCAGCCACCGATCGAAATCGGCAACGTGGACAGCAGGATCACAGCCGGCACCAGCACCAGACATTCGAACAGGCCGACATCGAGGCCAAGCCCGATCGCGATGACATACACTGACAGCACGATTAGTCCGTGCACGACCACCGACAGCCCAAGGACCGGCAGCGATATTGCCGGATGCAGGTAGGCCGCATGGGTCGCCTCTGACAGCTTGTCGATGCCGTCGTGCAACGCCGACGGGACCAGCTGCTTGGGAATGAAGCGGGCCATAATCAGCAGCGCAATGCCGGCGGCGCCCGCCAGCAGGATTGCCGCGAAGGCGAGCCGCGTCGCCGGGTCTTCGATCCGGGCATAGAGCAGCGGCTGGCCTGCCGCGACCAGGATGAACAGGCCCGTCAGGCCGGTCACGCGGTCCAGCAGTACGCCGTTGATACTGGCGCCAAGCGGCAGGCCCAGGCTGGCGGCCCGCCAGATGCGCACTCCGTCGCCGCCGATCGTGGACGGCAGCGCGTTGTTGAAAAAATAGCCTTCCATAAAAAGCCGGATCGAAGCGCCGACCGGCAGCACCGGGCCGAACAGGCGCATCACCATGCGCCAGCGCCAGCCGGCAACGAAACAATGTGACAGCAGCAATCCGACAGCCAGCGCCGCCGCACCCGGCGACAGGCCGGCCATCCGTTCCAGCGCGGCGCCGAGGTCCACGCCGCGCAGCACCAGCCAAACCAGCGCCGCCGTCACCGCGGCCTTCAACCCGAAGCCGATCCAGCGTTTTGTCGCGGCGGTGTCCATACGCAAGCAGTTCCCTTCCGGCGATGCGCCTCAATACCCCGGTGACGAGGCGTTGACAACAAAGCGCGGGCGGACCATCTTCGAAGCGATCATAGAACCGGGGTGTCTCCGCGCTACGGGCCGGGGGCTGAGATCAAACCCGTCGAACCTGCTCTGGATCATGCCAGCGAAGGGAGGTACGTCATGAAACTGCGAATCTTCATCACCGCATTCGCCGCGTTCCTGTCGCTGATGCTATTGCAGGGCGACGCGTTGGCCGAAGTCCCGAACTTCCCGGTCCTAGTGCCGCTCACCGGATTCCTGTCGCTCGAAGGAACATCCCAGCGCAACGGCGCCGTGATGGCGCTGGACGAGGACAAGTCGGTCGCATACGGCGTCTTCGATACGGCCACCTCGCCGGAGGTCGCCGTCAACGCCATGGAGCGCGCCCTCAGGGACAGAATACATACCGGCGTCATCATCGGCCCGATCCTTGGCACCCAGATGCTGGCCATGCTGCCGCTGGCCGAAGAGTACCAGGTTCCGCTGGTCACCATTTCCGGCACCGCGAAGCTGACCGAGATGGGCAACCCCTGGATATTCCGTTTCTTTCCTGGCGACGCCGTCACCAAGGTCGCCCACGCCCGCTACGCGGTCGAGGAGTTGGGCCGCAGGCGGCCGGCGATCCTCTACCAGACCACCGCCTACGGGCAGAGCGGTCGTGGACATTTGGAGACAACCTTCCGGTCTCTGGGCGCCGTGCCGGTGTACCAGGAAGGGCTGGACGTCTCGGTCAGGGACGTGACCGCGGCGCTGGCCAAGGCCATGGCGGCGAAACCCGACGTACTGGTGCTGCACCTGCATTCGGGACCGACCGCCCTGCTTGTCCGGCAGGCCCGGGCACAAGGGATCGACCTGCCCATTGTCGCCGGCTCGGCAATGCACCAGCCGACCACTGCGGCGCTGCTGGAGCCTTCGGAACTGAGGGATGTCTGCGCCGAGACGGGTTCCTCACCGATCTCCGGGGGTTCGCCCGAGATGGAGCGCTTTACGGCCGACTACCGTGAGAAATTCGGCAGCGATCCCGACGCCTTCGCGCTTGCCCAGTACGACGCGACGCGCATGCTGCTGGTTGCCCGCCATACCGGACCGACCGGCGGCGCGCCGCTGCGCGACTGGCTGGCCAGCCATGAGTTCAGGGGCCTTGCCATGACATACAAGTCCGACGGCAAGGGCAACATGGCGCATGATGCGGTGATCGTCTGCTATGACGGCTCCACCCGAACGCCGCACATCGCAATGCGCTACAAAGGGGTCGACCTGGCCCGATAGCGCCACTCGACTCTGGCGAGGCCGCCTTGGAATTCCTCCAGCTGGCAATCAACGGCATTGCGCTGGGCGCGGCTTACGCGCTGGTTGCGCTGGGCTTCGTGCTGATCCTGAACGCCACCGGTGCGGTCAATTTCGCCCAGGGCGACCTTGTCGCGGCCGGCGGATTCCTCGCCGTGGCGCTGGCGGGTTTCCTGCCCGTGCCGGGACTCCTGCTGCTGCCTCTCGTGGTCATCCTGATGGCCGGGCTGGGGCTGGCGGTTTCTGCCGCCGCCTACTGGCCGCTGCGCGACCGGCCCCCGGTGGCCGTCTTCATCAGCACCATTGCGCTCGGAATCGTGATCCAGAACGGGCTCAACGGACTCTTCGGCGCGGAACCGCGCGCCGCGCCGCCGCTGTTCTCTGGCGGCCACCTTGAATTCTTCGGTCTCGTGATCGCACGCCAGTCGCTTGCCATCATGGGCGTTGCCGCGCTGCTGATCGGTGGGGTGCAGTTGCTCCTCAAACACACCCAGCTCGGCCGCCGCCTGCGCGCCACCGCCCAGGACCGGGAGGTCGCCGCGGCGCTCGGCGTGCCGGTCGGCGCGATGGTCGCACTGACATTCGCGCTCGCGGCAGCGCTGGCGGGCGTCGCCGGGTTGCTGCTGGCGAACCAGTTTTTCATCACGCCGACACACGGGACCGATTTCATCGTAAAGGCCTATATCGCGGTCGTGATCGGCGGCTGGGGACGGGTCGGCGGCGCGCTGGCGGGCGCCATGCTGGTTGCGTTGTTCGAGACCGTGGTGGCGGCCTGGACCGACTACGCCGTGGCCACCGGGCTGCTGTACGCGGCGTTGTTGACGATCCTCGTTTTCCGGCCGCAGGGCCTGTTCGGCGAGGCGGAGGGCCGGCGGGCATGACGGCGCGGAACCCGGTCCGCGCCTGGCTCGGCCGTGACATAAACGTGCTGTTGCTGGCCGGTGCGATCGGCCTGGCGGCGTGGCCGTTTTTTGCCGGCGACGCCTATTCCCTGCGGCTGTTGACCGTGGCAGGGATCTATGCGCTGGCCGCCATCGGCTACCAGTTCGTATTCGGTCATGCCGGCGCGCTCTCGCTCGCCCAGGGCGCATTCTTCGGGTTCGGCGCCTATGTTGCGGGGATTCTGTCGGTGCGGATGGGCGCCGGGTTCGAGGTGACCTTCCCGGCCGCCATCGCCGCCTCCACGGTGCTCGCCGCGCTGGTGGCGCTTCCGGTGCTGCGATTGCAGTCGCACTATTTCGCACTGGCCACGCTCGGGATCGGACAGGTTGTCCTGTTGGTCGCCGTCAACTGGGAAAGCGTCACCGGCGGCGCGAACGGCATCCCCAACGTGCCCGCGCTGTCCCTGCTCGGCGCAACTGTCGGCCGCGGCTGGCCAATGCTGCTGCTGGTCTGGAGCCTCGTCGCCATCGGCGCGCTGATCGCCCGGCGCCTGACCGGCGGGCTCACCGGCGCGGCATTACGTCTGATGCGCGAGCAGCCGATGGCGGCGGAAGCGGCAGGCATCGACATTCGCGGCGTCCGGTTCGCCGCCTTCCTGTTGAGCGCGCTCTATGGCGGCGCCGCCGGCGCCCTGCAGGTCCACACCGTCCGCGTGGTGTCGCCGGAGGTGCTCGAATTTCCGGTGATGGTGATGCTGCTCGCCATCGCCGTCATCGGCGGGCGCACCAGCGTCGCCGGCGCAATCCTCGGCGCCGTCCTGCTGGTTCATCTTCCCGAATGGTTCCGGCCGCTGGAGCGGTATTATCTGATGGCCTATGGCCTGGCCCTGCTGGCGATGATCGTCGCCGCCCCCTGGGGTCTCATAGGTTTGCTTCGCCACGTCCGGCAGCGCTGGCTGCCGGAGCCGGAACCGCCGCCGCCGGTGGCCGGGCCCATGCCGGTGGGCCGCCCGCCGGCCCGGCTTGAGATCACCGGCCTGACGCGCCGTTTCGGCGGAATCCGTGCGGTGGACGGGATCGACCTGGTCGTCACGCCGGGGGAATCGGTCGGTATCGTCGGCGCGAACGGCTCCGGCAAGACGACATTGCTCAACATGATCGCTGGCGCGGAGAAACCCGATTCCGGCCGCATCGGCTGGGCTCAAGCCGACATCGCGGGCCTGCCGCCATACCGTATTGCCCGGGCCGGTATCGCGCGCACCTTCCAGACGTTGAAACTGGTCGACGGGACGACGGCCCTGGACAACGTCGCGGCCGCTTCCTGGCACGAATTCGGTGGGCCGGGCCGCGATGCCGCAAGGGCGGCGGCGATGGCGCTGCTGCAGAAGCTGGACCTCGCGGAGACGGCCTGGAAGCCTTGCGGTGCCCTGCCGCCCGGTCTGCGCCGGCGCGTTGAGATCGCCCGTGCGCTGATCGGCGGCCCCGCGCTGCTGCTGCTCGACGAGCCGGCGGCCGGCCTTACCGCGGCCGAGCGGGACTCCCTAGCCGGGACGCTGGCCGCGCTCAACAATGACGGCACGACGGTGGTCGTGGTCGAACACGACCTCGCCTTCCTCGAGAAATTCGTCGCCCGAATCGTCTGTCTCGACCAGGGACGGATCATCGCCGACGGGGCGCCGGCGGACGTACGTGCCGATCCCGGGGTGGTCGCCGCATGGCTCGGCCAGCCCCTGGACGAAGGAGGCGGCCATGGCTGAGGCGCTCCTGACCGTAGCGGGCCTGACGGTGGCCTATGCGGACGTACGGGCCGTGGAGGGCGTCGATCTCAACGTATCGGCGGGCGAGGTGGTGGCGCTGATCGGCGCCAATGGCGCCGGAAAATCGTCGCTCCTGAAGGGGCTGATGGGCCTCGAGGCCCGCGTACAGGGGAATATTACTTTCGCCGGATCGGATCTTGCGGGCCTGTCGCCGTTGCGGCGCGCAAGGCTGGGCATCGGCTATGTACCGGAAGGCCGCCGCGTGTTTCCCGGGATGACGGCGGAGGAAAACCTGCTGGTCGCAAGCCGCGAGGACTCTGCCGCCCGCACCGTACGTACGGCAGAGATGTACGCCCTGTTTCCGCAGTTGGCCGTACGGCGCCATGCGCCGGCCTGGCAGCTGTCCGGCGGCGAACAGCAGATGCTCGCGGTCGCCCGCGCACTGATGACCCGCCCCCGCCTGTTGCTGGTGGACGAGCCGACCCTGGGCCTCGCGCCGGCCACCGCACAATCCGTAATCCGCGTGCTGCGCGGCATTGCGGCGAGCGGGGCTGCGGTCCTGCTGGCCGAACAGAATGCCCGGGCAGCGCTTGCCACGGCAGATCGGGCCGTCCTGATGCGCCTCGGCAGGATCGAGGCCTCCGGAACGGCAAAGGCGATTGCCGGTGACGAACGCCTGCTGCGTTCCCTGATGGGTGGTTAGGTATCGCCGGCCAGATGCCAGCCCGCGCCGGCCGGCTATTCCTTCACATCGGCCATGACGCGCATGCGGATGACCTTGTCGGGATCCTCGACCGCCCCGTTGCGCCCCGCCGGTCCCTTCTTGATCGCGTCCACATGCTCCATGCCGGAGATCACCTGGCCCCAGACCGTGTACTGTCCGTTCAGGTGCGGCGCCGTCTCGAACACGATGAAGAACTGGCTGTCGGCGCTGTCCGGACTCTGGGCGCGGGCCATCGAGACCGTGCCCCGCAGATGCGGTGTCTTGGAGAATTCCGCCTTCAGGTTCTGGCCTGAGCCGCCCCGGCCGGTGCCGGTGGGATCGCCGGTCTGGGCCATGAAGCCCTCGATCACCCGGTGGAACACGACCCCATCGTAGAAACCCTGACGGGTCAGTTCCTTGATTCGCGCGACATGGCCGGGCGCGACGTCGGGCAGCATGCGGATCACCACACGCCCGCTTTTCAGTTCCATATAGATCGTGTTTTCCGGATCGGGTTCCGCGGCCTGGGTGGCTGTCGCGACCGCTGCGCCGAGCAGCAGAACGGCGATCCCCATCAGCCAGCTTTTCGGTTTCATCGTATCAGAGCCTCTTGCTGTCGGTGAACGGGTCGCCCCAAACCCTGCGGGCCGGGACGACGGTACGAGTGTGCACAATTTTCGTGAACCGGCGATGAACCGGCCCGCATCAAGCGTCCGCAGCGACGCGCAGGCAAACGATCTTGTCGGGATCGCTGACCATACCGTCGCTGCCGCCGCCCTTCTTGATCGCATCGATATTTTCCATGCCCGATACGACCTGGCCCCAGGCGGTGTACTGGCCGTCCAGATGCGATGCCCGCTGGAATACGATAAAGAACTGGCTGTCGGCGCTGTCGGGACTCTGGGCGCGGGCCATCGAGCAGGTGCCCCGCTCATGCCGCATGTTGTTGAATTCCGCGGCCAGGCGCTGGCCCGAACCGCCGGTCCCGGTGCCGGTCGGATCGCCGGTCTGCGCCATGAAACCCTCGATCACCCGATGGAAGACGATCCCGTCATAGAACCCCTGGCGCGCCAGCTCCTTGATCCGCGCCACATGGTTCGGCGCCAGGTCCGGGAACAGCTGAATGACGACCCGGCCATCCCTGAGTTCCAGATAGAGGGTGTTCTCCGGGTCCACGCCGCCGCCGGCCCCGGCATCTGCCGGGCTGCGCTTCTTACCCAGGTCAACGGTCAGCCATTTGTTCAAGGGTCAAGCCTCCTGTCGGTTCATGTCTTGGAATTGTCAGGCGGCACCATAACGGTACCCGGCGCGGATTGCACCCCTTGAACGGCCGTCACCCGCCCTTGTCCGGGAACAGGGCGCGCAACCCCCCTCTGGTGGCCGACGCGATACCGTGATCGGTTATGAACCCGGTGACGAGTCGCGCCGGGGTCACGTCGAAGGCGGGATTTACCGCGTGGCTGCCCGAAGGCGTCACCGTGACGGTGGCGACACCCCCGTTGCCGGTGCGCCCGGTCACGGTCTCGACTTCGGCGGCGTCCCGCTCCTCGATCGGTATCTCCGCCAAACCGTCCTTCACCGTCCAGTCGATGGTCGGCGAGGGCAGGGCCACATAGAAGGGAATGCCGTTGTCGTGCGCCGCCAGCGCTTTCAGATAGGTGCCGATCTTGTTGGCGACGTCGCCGTCGGCCGTCACCCGGTCGGTACCCGTGATCACGATATCGACCTCGCCGTGCTGCATCAGGTGTCCACCCGCGTTGTCGGCAATGTAGCGGTGCGAGATCCCCTGCTGGCTCAGTTCCCAGGCGGTCAGGGCGCCCTGGTTTCGCGGGCGCGTTTCGTCGACCCAGACGTGGATGTCGACGCCCTCGGCGTGGGCCATATAGATCGGGGCCGTGGCCGTACCCCAGTCGACCGTCGCCAGCCAGCCGGCGTTGCAATGGGTCAGCACGTTGACCCGCCGTCCCGGCTTGCGGTCGGCAATCTCGTGAATCAGGGCGACGCCGTGCTGGCCGATCTTCTTGTTGATGTCGACGTCCTCGTCACAGATGCCGCGAGCATGGGCCCAGGCCGCCTGGCCGCGGGCGTCGGCGGGCAAGGGCTCGAGGAGTCCGCGCATGCCGCTGAGCGCCCAGCGCAGGTTCACGGCGGTCGGGCGGGTCGCGCCGAGCATCTCTACCGCCGCCACCAGGTTTGCATCGGACGGATCGCGCTGCATCGCCAGCGCCACGCCGCAGGAGGCCGTCGCCCCGATCAGCGGCGCGCCCCGCACCTGCATCGCGCGGATGGCGTGGGCCGCGTGCTCGACCGTCGTCAGCCGCAATACCTTGAATTCATAAGGCAGCCGCGTCTGGTCGATGATTTCCACCGACTGGCCGTCTTCATGACGCCAGATGCTGCGATAATCGATGCCGTCGACTTTCATGAATCAGGTTTACGCCGACCGCCGCATCACGGCAATGCCGTTATTCCGCCGTCGACGATCAGTTCCGTGCCGGTAATAAAGGACGCCTTGTCGGACAGCAGAAAGAGAACCGCCGCCGCCATGTCCTCGGAGCGGCCGACCCGGCCCAGCGGCACGTGCTCCGCGGCCCGCTTGGCGGCGGCCGGATCCCGGTCCCAGCGGGCCTGTAGCGGCGTCAATGTCTGGCCCGGCAGCAGGCAGTTCGCCCGGATTCCGGCATGTGCATACTGGATGGCGATCGACTTGGTCAGCGCGATAACGCCGGCCTTGGACGCCTGGTAGGCGTCCTGCGGCTTGGGATCGCCGCGCAGGCACTGGGTCGAGGCGATGTTGACGATCGAGCCGCCGCGATTGCCCTGCATCATCGGCACCGCTGCCTTCATGGTGAGGACCATGGCCTTCAGGTTGACATCCATCACCCGGTCCCAGACCTTCAGGTCGATGTCGATCGCGCTGACATCCTCGCCAAACAGCAGCACACCGGCGGCGTTGACCAGATGGTCGAGCCGTTTCAATCCGTCGAAGACGTCCTGTATGAATGGCCAATCGGTGACATCGCCCTGTGCGAATTGCGCCCGACCTGACCCTTCCGGCAGCGTCGACGGTTTCTTCAGATCGATCATCACGACTTCGGCGCCCTCGGCCACCAGAATCGCAGCCGTCTCGTAGCCCATACCCCCGGCCGCGCCGGTCACAACGGCAACCCTGCCCTCGAAATCGCCCATAGTGCCCCCCGTATCCGTTCCCACGGCCGCCATTGCAGCAGGGAATCCGGTCGTCTGGCAAGCGAAGTTTGCACGCTATGCTGGAAGAGACCGACGTCCGAAGGCCGAATCCTGCGGCCGAACGCCCCGTCGCGCCCGGCGCCATAACTGCCAGCAAGACCGTAAGCGCCGCCGTTTTCCTTGCCCATTCCTCGGGCCGGTCAGCTCTTGATCCGCTCCAACTTCGAATCGTAGAGCGGCGCCATGAAAACTTCGCAGGGGACACGTTCGGTGGCGACTTCCAGTTCGTATGCGCCGGCCATCACGTGGTCCGCATCGACGCCCGCCCTATCGCGCACATAGCCGTAACCGATGTTCCGTTCCACCGTGTAGCCCCAGCCGCCGCTGGTCAGCCAGCCGACGCGCTTGCCGTTGCGATAGATGGTCTCACGGCCCAGCAGCACCACGTCCGGGTCGGCAACGGTGAACCCCGCCAGCATCTTGTCGACGCCCCTCTCGCGCTGGGCCCGGATCGCCTCGCGGCCGAGGAACGGCACGTTGGATTTCAGTTTCACGGCCCAGCCCAGCCCCGCTTCGACCGGCGTGTAGTCGGGCCCGATATCCGCGCCCCAGGCGCGGTAGCCCTTCTCCAGCCGCAGGCTTTCGATGGCCCGATAGCCCGCGTTGACGATGCCGTGCGCGGCGCCGGCCTTCATCAGCAGGTCATAGACACGCGGCGCGCTTGCGACCGGCATGTGCAGCTCCCATCCGAGTTCGCCGACATAGGTCACGCGAAGCGCCGTGACCGGCGCCCCGGCGATATCGATCTGGCGCACCGCACCGAAGGGAAACGCCTCGTTCGACAGCTCGTCCTCGGTCACCTCCGACAGCACGGCGCGGGCGGCGGGCCCCATCAACGACAGCACGCTGTTCGCTTCCGTTACATCGGAAAGGCGCACATCGAGGCCCGCGGGGATGTTCGCCTTGATCCAGGCGAAGTCATGCGTCGCGAAACCCGTGCCGGTGACGATGTAGTACTGGTCCTGGGCGAGCCGCGCGACCGTCAGGTCGCACTCGATCCCGCCTTGTCCGTTCAGCATCTGGGTGTAGGTCAGCCGCCCCGGCGGCCGTGCGATATTGTTGGCGCAGATCCAGCTCAGCGCGGCTTCCGCGTCACTGCCGACCAGCTGGAACTTCGCGAAGGACGTCTGGTCGATGAGGCCGACCCGTTCGCGCACCGCCCGGTGTTCCACGCCGACATGGGGAAACCAGTTCTGCCGCCCGAAGGAGTATTCGTCCCGCGCCGCCACGCCCGTGGGCGCGAACCAGTTGGGCCGCTCCCATCCCAGCTTCTCGCCGAAGCAGGCGCCCTGGTCGCGCAGCCGCGCGTAGAGAGGCGAGCAGCGCAACGGCCGGCCGCTCTCATGCTCCTCGAGAGGCCAGGCGACAGTATAGTGCTTGCCGTACATCTCCATCGTACGCGTACGTACCCACTTGATGTCGTCATGCGGCCGGCCGAAGCGGCGGATATCGGCGGCCCATAGATCATACGGCGGCGCCCCGCCGGCAATCCATTCCGCCAGCGCCTTGCCGGCGCCGCCGCCGGCCGCGATGCCGAATGCGTTGAAGCCGGCGCCGACGAAAAAGCCGCCGCAACCCGGCGCCTCGCCGAGGATGAAATTGCCGTCCGGGGTGAAGCTTTCCGGCCCGTTGACCAGCTGCTTGACGCCGGCGGTCTGCAGCGCCGGCACGCGGCCCAGCGCCAGCTCCATCATCGGCTCGAAATGGTCCCAGTTCTCGTCCAGCAGCGAGAAATGGAACTTGTCGGGAATGCCGTGTTCCGCCCACGGGATCGGGTTCGGCTCGTAGCCGCCCATGACCAGCCCGCCGACCTCCTCCTTGTAGTAGGTCAGACGGTCCGGGTCGCGCAGGGTGGGCAGGTCGCGCGGAATGCCGTCGATCGCCTCGGTGATCAGATACTGATGCTGCACCGAGACCAGCGGCACCGTCACCCCGACCATCTGCCCGATCTCGTTGGCCCACTGCCCGGCGCAATTGACGGCCACCTCGCACGCGATGCGGCCATTGTCGGTGACCACCGCGCTGACCCGGCCATCCCTTGTCTCGAAGCCGGTGACCCTGGTGTCCTCGAATATGCGCACGCCGCCGCTGCGCGCGCCCCTGGCCAGCGCCTGGGTGATGTCGGACGGGTTCGCCTGGCCGTCGGTCGGCAGGAAGGCGGCGCCGACCACGTCATGCACGTCCATGATCGGCCACAGCGCCCGCGCCTCTTCCGGCGACAGCAGCTCCATCTCCAGCCCGAAACTGCGGGCCATGGTCGCCTGGCGCCTGACCTCGGTCCAGCGCTCTTGCGTGCAGGCGAGCCTCAGGCCGCCATTCATCTTCCAACCGGTCGCCTGGCCGGTTTCCGCTTCCAGCTTGTCGTAGAGGGCGACGGACTGACCGAGCAGCTGGGTGATGTTGGCATTGGTGCGCAGCTGACCGACCAGCCCGGCCGCGTGCCAGGTGGAGCCGCTGGACAGCTGCCCCGATTCGATCAGCACCGTGTCGGTCCAGCCCTCCCGTGCCAGATGATAGGCGGTCGAGCAGCCGACGATTCCGCCGCCGATAACCACCGCCCTTGCGTGAGTCGGGAGTCCCGCCATCGCTGCTCTCACATCGCCCGGTACTCGCGGTAGGCCCGCTCGAACCGGCCGAGGTTCTCGGTGGTGTATCCGACGAAGTCGAAATCGAGATCAGAATTCAGTTCCTGGACCATGCTCCACATGGCCTCGCGCAGCAGCGAGGCGCACTTCATTGCGGCAAACCTCCGATACAGCGCGCCGGTGCCCGGCTGCCCGAAATACGCCTGCAGCAGCCCGCTCTCCATCTCCGGCGTAAACTCGTTGTTCGAGGCGAGATTGGAAAGATCGAACAGCGGGCTGTTGAAACCGGCGTAGTCCCAGTCGACCAGCCACAGCCGGGTGCCGTCGTCGATCAGGTTCGCGGCCAGCAGATCGTTGTGCCCGTATACCAGGTCGATCGGCCCGACCCCGGCTTCCAGCGTTTGTGCGATCTCCATCAGCCGCGGCAATTCCGGCACCATGCGGCTGCTACCGTCGCGCAGCGTTCCCGCGTAGTCGCGCAGCAAATGGAACACCCAGAACACCAGCGCCGGGCCACGCAGGAACTTCGGCAGATCGTGATGGACGCGGCGGATCAGCTCGACGATCCGTTCCAGGTTTTCGGGCTGCCGCACATCCTCCGCCCCGAAGGTCTTGCCCTCGATGAAGCGCAGCACCAGTGCGCCTGGTTCCCAGTGCGTCACCTCCGGCGAGATTCCGGCGGCATGGGCGGCGCGGCTGGCGGCAAGCTCGTTGAAGCGCATCACCTGGTGCAGCGGGATATCGCCGCCGACCCGCACGACGAACTTCTCATTCCCGTCCGCCACGACGAAGTTCACATTGGTGATCCCGCCGTGCAATGGCTGCGGGTCCACCGCGCCCTTCCAGCAGGACAGGCCGATCACCTTTTTCCTCGCCGCGTCGCTCATCGCGCACCTGCCTCTTGCCCAAGTCCCAGACGGCTGCGCATGCGGCCGCTGCCGGCCGCGATCAGCCGGTCGGCGACGATGGCGATGAATGCGACCGACAGTCCGGCGACGATGCCGCGCCCGGTATCCGCCTTAGTCAGGGCGATGTAGACCTCCTGGCCCAGGTCGCGGGTGCCGACGAGCGCGGTGATCACCAGCATCGACAGGGCCAGCATGATGGTCTGGTTGATGCCCAGCATGATCTCCGGCAATGCCAGCGGCAGCTTGATCTTCCACAGGACCTGCCGCCGGGTGCAGCCGGCGGCGACGCCGGCCTCGACCAGATTGGGATCGATCTGCCTCACGCCGTGGGCAGTATAGCGGATCGCCGGCGCCAGCGCATAGGCGACGACCGCGATCATGGCGGCGAAATCGCCGACCCGGAAAAGCATCACCACCGGCATCAGATAGACGAAGCTGGGCAGCGTCTGCAGCGTGTCGATGACGACCTGCACGACACGGCCGACGCGCCGGTTCTGCGCCGCGGCGATGCCGATGGGAATGCCGATCAGCGAGGCGATCAGAACGGAGGTGCCGCACAGATAGATGGTGACCATGGCCTTTTCCCACTGCCCGGTCACGGCAATGAACATGGACAGCGTAAACGTGAGCAGCGCCAGCGTCCGGCCGCCGAGCCGCCAGCCGGCCAGCGTGACCAGCCCGACCACCATGACCCAGGGGATGTCGAGCAGGAACCGCTTGAACGGGATCATCAGGTTCAGCAGGAAGAAGTTCTTGATGCCTTCCAGGACATCGAAAAAATTGACGTTGATATACTTGACCAGTTCCGCCCAGAACGACCCCGTCGTGATCTGCAGCGCCTCGGGATAGGTCTGAACCGGCGCAAGGAACAGGCCGACGAGCCCGGTAACCGCGGTCCAGGCGAGAGCGAAGGAAAGCCATGGATGGCGCAGCACCCAATTGCCCGGCCGCTCGTGATGCATCTGTTGCGAGCGGGTCGCGAAGGCCTGGCTCAGGCGGTCCAGCGCAATGGCCAGCACGACGATGGCGATGCCGGCCTCCAGCCCGGCGCCGATCTGCAGCCTTCTGAGCGAGCTGAGCACGTCGAAGCCGAGCCCGCCGGCGCCGATCATCGAGGCGATGATCACCATGTTCAGCGACAGCATGATGACCTGGTTGACGCCGACCATCAGCGAGGGCATCGCCGAGGGCACCAGGACCTTCCAGGTCATCTGCCGGCGCGTGCAGCCCACCATGCGGCCGAAATCGACGATCTCGTCGGCGACCTGGCGCAGCGCCAGCATGGTGACGCGCACCATCGGCGGCATCGCGTAGATGATGGTCGCGGTCATCGCGGCGACGGGCCCGAAGCCGAACAGGAACAGGATCGGCACCAGATAGGCGAAGATCGGCACCGTCTGCATCAGGTCGAGCACCGGCCGGATCGCCAGTCCGAACCAGCGGCTGCGATAGGCCAGCACGCCCAGCAGCAACCCCAACACGATCCCAATCGGCACCGCAACGACGATCGAGGACAGTGTGATCATGGCGCTGTCCCACTGCCCGAACATCGCCAGATAAAGGAAACATCCGCCGACCAGCGCCGCCAGTTTCCAGTCACGCGCGTAATGGCCCATCGCAGCCAGTACGCCCAGCACGGCGAGCCACGCGAGCGGCGGCGTCAGCTGCACCGCGTCGGAGCCCTGGCCGCGCATCAGGCCGGTGCTGAGCAGGCTGGTCGCCGCGGTCAGCGGCCAGTCGAGCAGCCAGGAGACCGACCGGGTCATCTCCTTGAAGGTGAACAGGCCGAACGTCGCGTCGTTGATCAGCCATTTCATGAAATCGGTGATCGCGAAGCGAATCGGCAGGACCCAGTCGCGCGGGTATTTGTGCGCCCAGGGCAACAGGTCCTCGGTGGTCGCGGAGAACAGCACCGCGGCGGTCAGCGCCAGCAGCCAGACGGCCAGCGGCTGCCGCGCAAGCTGCCGGGCGAAATCGATCCCGCCGGTCCCGGCCGTCACGGTTTCACCCCGTTACCGGAATCGCGCCCCACCAGGACGTCGATCACGGCCTGCCGGGTTATGCGGCCGACGACTTCGCCCGAATCGTCGACCACGGCGTAAGGCCTGTCGGCCGCCTCGACCCGCGCCGCGATATCCGCGACCTTGTCCCCGGTAGCGACCTCGCCTGCGTAATCTCCGCCGGCCGGCTCCATCACCGAGGCGGCGGAGAGCACCTTGGCGCGCGGGACGTCCTTGGTGAATTCGGCGACGTAACCGGTGGCCGGCGCGGTCACCAGGTTTTCCGGCGTTCCAATCTGGATGATCCAGCCATCCTTCATGATGGCGATGCGGTCGGCCAGCCGGATCGCCTCGTCGAAATCGTGGGTGATGAACACGATGGTCTTGTGCAGCATGTTCTGCAGGCGCATGAACTCGTCCTGCATCTCGCGCCGGATCAGCGGGTCGAGGGCGGAGAAGGGTTCGTCGAGGAACCAGATTTGCGGCTCCACCGCCAGGCTGCGTGCAATGCCGACGCGCTGCTGCTGGCCGCCCGAAAGCTCCCGCGGATAGTAGCTCTCGCGCCCCTTCAACCCGACGAGATCGATGACCTCCAGCGCGCGGGCCTCGCGGGCCGCGCGGGCAATGCCCTGGACCTCCAGGGGGAAGGCGACATTGCCGAGGACGGTCAGATGCGGCAGCAGGGCGAAGTGTTGGAACACCATGCCCATCTTGTGGCGGCGGATTTCGATCATCTCCGCCTCGCTGGCGCGCAGCAGGTCCTGGCCATCGAAGATGACCTCGCCTGCGGTCGGGTCGACCAGCCGCGAAAGGCAACGCACGAGCGTCGATTTGCCGGAGCCCGAAAGGCCCATGATGACGAATATCTCGCCTTCGCGGACCTCGATGTTGGCGGCGCACACCGCGCCGATCAGGCCGGCCTCGGCGATCGATTCATTGTCGGGCTCGTGACCGTGACGGGCGAGAAACACTTCGGGATCGGGGCCGAAGAGCTTCCATACGCCGCGGCAAGATAGCTTGACCGAGCTGCCCTTCACGAGGCCCTCACGAAACGGGGGTGATGCGAACGATCGGACGGGACGGCCGCCCCCGACGGGCCGTCCCGCACCGACGCCCCGACTTAATTCTTGATCCAGCCTTGCCAGCGCGACTTGTTCCTGTCCATCCAGGCCGCGACGACGCCATCGAGATCCTTGCCATCGAGGTCGACCTCAACGATCAACTGGCTCATCTCGGGATTCTCGATATGGAAATTGCGGACCGCCTTGTAGGCGCCCGGCCATTTCTTCTCGCCGGCCTTCCAGCCGACCTTCTTGATCCATCCGAAGGGCTTGCCGCAATCGTAGGCCATATCGGGGTTGATCCCCCATTTCGGGTCCTCGTAGCAGGTATCCGTATACTCGGGGAACTCGACCCATTCGCCCTCGAACTTCGCCACCGCCCAGTGCGGCGCATAGACCCACAACAGGATCGGCGCCTTGCGCTGGTAGGCCGATTCCAGCTCGGCGAACAGCGCTGCATCGGTGCCGGCGTGGACCACCTCGTAATTCAGATCCAGCGCCTCGACGCGCTCCTCATCGAACCCGGCCCAGGTCACCGGCCCGCCCAGATAGCGGCCCTTGGGAGCCGTTTCCGCCGTGGCGAACGCCTCGGCGCACCTGTTCAGCGCCGTCCAGTCCGGCAGGCCCGGGCACTTCTCCTTCATGTACATCGGATACCACCACTCTTCCTTGGCATCCATGCCGGTTTCGCCCAGATCGATGGTCTTGCCGGTCGCCAGGCTCGCATCCATGGACTGCTTGCCGGTGGTCTCCCACATCTCCATGGCGATATGCAGGTCGCCCGACTCCAGCCCGGCGAACTGCGCGATATAGTCGGCCTGCACGTATTCGATGTTGTAACCGGCCTTCTTCAGGACCTCGCCCATGATCTTGGTGGTGAGCAGTTGGCCGGTCCAGTCATGCAGGGTAAGCTTGATCGGATCCTTCGATTCGACGTCGGCGAACGCGGTGGCCGAGAGCGCCAGCGAAACCGCCGCCACGCCACCGATCGCCGCAGTCTTCATGCGGTCGAACATCTATCGTCTCCCTGTTTGTGCCCTTATCGCGGCCCCTTCGCAGGGACCCGGCTTTTTTTCCGCAGCGCCTCCCGTGCTGCGGGCGCACCGCAGGAACGGATTGAAACCTCATGCGACGCCCAGTTCAAGAAGAAACTGTCAAAACTCCACAAGGAACCATAATATTCCGCCGCAAAACCACAAAACCCAACGCGAAGGAATTCCGGCCATGCATCGCGCCGCCCGTCATGACGCCATCCTGAACGAGATCGGCAATACCGGCTCGTGCACGGTCGCCGGCCTGGCCAGCCGCCTGGACGTATCCGGCGAGACGATCCGGCGCGACATCAAGCGCTTGGCATCGCAAGGCCTCCTGCGCAAGGTGCATGGCGGCGCGACGCTGCCGGCGCCGATGCACGAGGCCAGCTTCGCCCAGCGCATGGGCCAGAACGCCGCCGCCAAGGAGGCGATCGCCGGGGCCGCCGCCGCCCATATCGCCGACGGGGAAACCCTGGCCTTCGATACCGGCACCACGACCGCCTATGTGGCGCGGGCGCTGGCCGGACGGCGCGACCTTGTGGTCGTCACCAACTCGCTGGACATCGGCCGCACCCTGGCCGGGACCGGCGGACCGGGCGGCAACCGGGTGTTCATGGCCGGCGGCGAGCTGAACGCGGAACTGGGCTGTGCGCTGGGCGCGTCGGCAGCGGCGTTCGTCGGCCAGTTTCGCGTGCGCACCGCCTTCCTGTCGGCCGGCGCCATCGACGCGGTGGACGGGCTGACCGACTTCGACATGGCCGAAGCGGAATTCAGCCGGGCGCTGATCGAGGCGGCGGAACGGGTGTTCGTGGTTGCCGATCACACGAAATTCGGCAAGCGCGCCCTGGTCCGCGCCTTTGCGATCGACCGCATCGACGTGCTGATCACCGACGCCGCACCGCCGCCGGACCTGGCCCGGAAACTCGACGAGGCCGGCGTCGTGGTGGAGGTGGCCCGCGGCGAGTGAACTCCGCCCGTTCAGAACCGCCTGCGCAATCCAAGCCCAAAGAAGTTCGAACCGCCGTCGTCGGTATCCCACAGGCCCCAGGCGGCCGACCGGTGATGCAGCCTGAAGACAAGCGCCCATTCCGGCCGTTCGGGCCGGGCGAAGTCGATCTCGACGGCCATGAACTGCAGCCATTTCCGCGTCTCCGGATCGATTTCCTCTTCAAACACCGGCAAGCTGGAGGCATAGGACACACCGGTCGCGAAGGCCGCGCTGCTGTCCAGGCTCTTCGGCCAGGAATAACCGTCCCACCGCAGTCCGACGGCGAGGTCGCCCTCCCAGTGATCCTGCCAGCCGAAATGCTTGTACACCCCCGCCTCGAGCTCCCAGGCGAAGTCCTCGCCGGTCCGGGCGAACTGCCGCGCCAGGCTCGCCCCGACGATCCAGGTCCGCTCGAACTCGGAGGTGACGCCGGGCACGTTGGTGACGTCGCCATTCGTGCCCCAGTGGGCCCAGCCGGTCACCGCCCAAAGCAGATCGGTGTCCTCGGCGGCCGCCGCCTGCACCGAAGCGCAGGCAAGGAGCGCCGCACCCAGCCCGCGCAGAGCGCGCACCGCCTTACCCTCCCGCCATGACATCGACCGGTTCCCTGTTGCCAGCGCGCGGCATGGCCTGCCGCCTCCACCCGCAGACTATCGCAGATTGCCGGCGTGGGCGGCAAGGAATACCGCCGTCATGTCCGCCGCAGTCATCGGGCGCGGGTTGCCGCCGGTCGACGGGTCGGCTTCGGCGAGCCGGCCGACCGCCTCGGCGTCGTCGTCCGGCACCTCCATCTCCTTGAGCGCCTCTGGAATGCCGAGCAGCCGGCGGAAGCCCAGGACCCATTCGAGCACCGCGTCGTAGCCGCCGCCGTCGAGGCCCATCACCCGGGCCAGCAGCCCCATCCGGTCCTCGATCGCCGGGCGGTTGAACTGCATCACATAGGGCAGCAGCACGGCGTTGGTGAGGCCGTGATGGGTGTCGTACATCGCGCCCACCGCGTGGGCGATCGAATGCACGCCGCCGAGGCCCTTCTGGAACGCCGTCGCGCCCATCGACGCCGCCACCAGCATCTGCGCGCGGGCCTCGATGTCGGCGCCGTTCTCATAGGCGCGCGGCAGGAAGTCCCCGATCAGCCGCATGCCCTCCAGCGCGATGCCCTCGGCCATCGGGTGGTAGAACGGCGCGCAGTACGCCTCGAAGCAATGCACGAAGGCGTCGATCCCGGTCGCCGCGGTGATGTGGGCGGGCAGGCCGACGGTCAGCTCGGGGTCCGAGATCACCACGCCGGGCAGCATCAGCGGGTGGAAGATGATCTTCTTCTCGTGCGTCTGCTCGTTGGTGATGACGCTGGCGCGCCCGACCTCGGAGCCGGTGCCGGCGGTGGTCGGCACCGCAAGGATGGGCGCGACGCCGGCCTCCCTGACCCGTTTCCAGTTGTCGCCGACATCCTCGAAATCCCAGATCGGCCGGTCCTGCCCGGCCATCAGCGCCACCGCCTTGGCGGCGTCCAGCGCGCTGCCGCCGCCGAACGCGATGACCCCGTCATGGCCGCCTTCGCGATAGAAATGCACCCCGTCCTCGACATTGCGGCCGACCGGGTTGCCCTTGACGTCGCTGAACAGGCCGCAGGACAGCCCGGCGTGCTCGCACAGCGCGATCGCGTCGACCACCATCGGCAGCGCCGCGACGCCGGGATCGGTGACCAGCAGCGGCCGCGTCATGCCCAGCGACTTGCAGGCGTCGGCCAGCCTGGCGATACGCCCGGGGCCGACGATCATCTTCGTGGGGTAGTTCCAGTTGCCGGTGACGGCGGCGGGGTCGAAACTCATTGTGTGCTCCCTGCTGATCGCTGTTGGGCAACCCGTTCGAACTTCGGCGCGACCTCATACTTCGAGACGGGCCTTCGGCCCTCCTCAGCATGAGGCTCCAACGTTTATGCCCTCATGCTGAGGAGCGGCATCGCGCCGAGCAGCCGCCGGAAGGCGGCGTGTGCGAGCCGCGAAAAGAGCCGCGTCTCGAAGTATGAGGTCGCTCGGTGTCCCACGCTCACACCGCCATCCTGAGGTGATAGCTCTTCGGCCTTGTCAGGTGCTCGTAGCCGACGGTCGAGAGGGTGCAGCCGCGGCCGGAGTTCTTCACCCCGGTCCAGGCCAGCGCCGGGTCGAGGTAGTCGCAGCGGTTCATGAACCAGGTGCCGGTCTCGACCCGGTCGCCGACGGCGATGGCGGCGTCGGCGTCGCGCGTCCACACCGAGGCCGTCAGCCCGAACGCGCTGTCGTTCATCAGCTGCACCGCGTCGTCGTCGGACGCGACCTTCATGATGCCGATCACCGGGCCGAAGCTCTCTTCGGTCATCACCCGCATCGAGTGGTCGACGTCGACCAGCACCTGCGGCGCCATGTAGGGCGTGCCCGGCCTGTCGGCGGGGAACGCCGCCGGGTCGATCAGCGCCCGCGCGCCGGCCTTCACCGCATCGGCGATCTGGCCGCGCACGAAATCGGCGGCCGGCGCCCGCACCATCGGCCCGAGCGTAGTGTCCGCCTCCAGCGGGTTGCCGAGCCGGTACTTGCGGGCCAGGTCCACGAAGCCCGCGACGAAGCCGTCGTACAGATCCTCGTGCACGTAGATGCGCTCGATGCCGCAGCACGACTGGCCGGAGTTGAAGAACGCGCCGTCCACCAGGTTCTCGACCGCGAAGGTAAGGTCGGCGTCGGCCCGCACCCAGGCCGGGTCCTTGCCGCCGAGTTCCAGCCCCGCGCCGATGAAGCGGCCGGCGATCGCCTGGCTGATGGCGTGGCCGCCGGGCACCGAGCCGGTGAAGGCGACGAACCCGATGCGCTCGTCCCGGACCAGCCGCTCGGTCGCCGCGTGGCCCATGTGCAGGTACTGGAACACGCCGTCGGGCAGGCCGGCCGCCGCCATGATCGCGCCGTAGCGTTCGGCGCACAGCGGCGTCTGCGAGGAATGCTTGAGGATCACCGCGTTGCCGGCCATCAGCGCCGGCACGACGGCGTTGACCGAGGTCAGGTACGGGTAGTTCCACGGCGC
>CAMYKU010000032.1:78023-81330 GCA_947259105.1 uncultured Alphaproteobacteria bacterium | reverse complement strand
ATACTGGGCCGCCGTATGGCGGCCCATGGCTCCAGACGCAGCCTGTCCCTGATTTACTGTCTCATCCGAGGGGTGCAGTCCAATACTGTCACCAGAACTCGGCATCATCTATATCAACGCGTATTTAAATCATTTGCCGGCGTTATCGTTCTGTAAAGATGGCCCACGCGATTTTTCCTGTACAAGACATCTCTTTGAAGGAATTCCCCTCCGTGTAGTAGTCGAAGGAGTCGCTGTCGACCCAGGGCCTCCACGACGCGACCGCTCCGTAGAACGGATCGGCGAAATGGAATCTTTGACCGTAGCTTCCGAGGCATACCGCAAAGTGGCCTTCCTCTCCCCCCCAGTCTATGTGGCAGAGCGCGGGTCTGTTGGCGTTACAGATATTTGCATCCGCAAGGGAAGCGGAAAGCGTGGATCCTGCATCAGTGTGCTTCTCCTCCCAGGACGCGTAGGGGTTGAGCTGCGGGTGATATTTCCTCATCACACTTAGCAGCGCGTCCATTTTTGATCCCTCCTTGTAATTGATAGCCTCCATGATAACGTCCCCCAAAGCCTTATTTACAGCCTCCTTCTCACTCAACACCTTCTTCTCACCCGACACCTTCACCGGCTTCTCTTGCGGCGCCCCGAACTCCCGGATCCTCTTTCCCATCGTAGCGACGTTGATACGATCGTTGAGGCCTTGATATACAACCATGCACACACTTGCTGGGCCGCAATTGGCCTTTTGCGGCTGTTGCAGGACCCACACCGTGACCGGAGGCACCGCCAACGGGATGAGAGTTTTTTTCCAGTCTCCACCGGGCGCCAGCGCCATAGACACTCTCCGCTGCTGTTGTGGAGCGGGCGGCGCTACATGACGCGCCCTGGCCGGCGGCGGCGGGCGGTTGGCCGACTGTGCGGGCGGCGGTGGCGGGGGGTGCTGTGACGGCGGTGGCGGGACTGGAACTGGTCTGCCATGATGTCGCAACCGCGGCGGTGGCGCGCGCAAAGCATTTCCAGGTGGCGGCGGAGCGGTCATAACTCCTTGGGGGACAGACTCCCGATATTGGCATTTCGGGCATATACTCCCCAGACGGTAGCCGTGTAAAATCCCCGGACGGTAGCCGGACAACTCGCACGACGGGCAAGGCGGGTATCCGCAATGAATACAGTTCATTCCTGGGCCGAAATCAGGAGATTTGCACTTTGGACATTCCAATTTAGCACTCCCAATTAATGATAATCGCATATTGGAGTATTTGTAGTTAGGAGGACAGTATATCTAATTTCATTGAGGTAAGAATACTTTCCCCAGAACAGCCTCCGAACGGACATTTCTTGAATGCGTTTCTTGGCGACGCCCCGCGCGGGACCGACGGCGCACGGCAACGAAGTTGCTCCGGATCCGGCACAGCCTATGCCAGCATCTCACCTTCCACTCTCTACTCTTTCGTTATTGCGATCAAGAATTATTCGCAGTGACTGTATCGCGCGCCAAGGGCCCACGCCGGCCAAGCCGCGTACGCCTGGCCTCTCGCGAGATGCGAATTCTTCCGGATCGGGGCCCGTCCCGGTAGAAATGGGGCGCGCGTGGTCGTCCCGCCCGGGGGCGCGGAAATTCCCGGTCCTCGGGGCGCCCCAAGGCGGCGAACCTCATCGCCCGCCGGCCGACCCCGATTTTAGCGTCCCGTTAATCTTTTCTTTGGAAGTGCCGAATACAATGGATTTCAATCGAAACCGTGACGGGAAGCAGGCCGCTACGCGCCGCGATCACGGGCCGCGTAGCACCGCGACAAGGAGCTCACCATGAAACGGATGACGGCTGTGCTGTTGGCGGCGTTTTTCCTGTCCGCGCCATCATTGGCGGTCGCGGATGATGGCGATTCCTACCACGAAACCAAGGTCCTAAAACTTCGCAACGTCGAGGCCTACCACTGGAAGGCCAACACTCTCGAAGGCGAATGGCGGGAGCTGGAATACCGGCAGCAGTGGGTCGTATCGGAACTGATCGATATCTGTTACGAACTGGCGGAAACCAAAGCCGCGCTGGCCGACGCCGCCAGCACGGGCGACCGGGATCGCAAAGAACAGCTGAAGAATCAGTATCTTGCCCTGAAGGCGGAAGAGGGGCAGCTCTGGGACGAGTTTGCGCGCCTGAACAAGTGACGTCCGGGCCCTGCGGCCCTATTCCCCGATCAGATGCAGCGCCAGTTCGCGGTCGTGCGGCCTTGTGCGGTGCTCGAACAGGTAGACGCCCTGCCAGGTGCCGAGCGCCATGCGGCTGCCCGCGACCGGAATAGACAGCTGGGTTGCGGTCAGGGCGCTCTTGATATGGGCGGGCATGTCGTCCGGCCCCTCGATGGTGTGGCGGTAGAGCCGCGAGTCCTCGGGCACCAGCCTCTTGAAGAACGCCTCTATGTCCCGCTGCACGTCGGGGTCCGCATTCTCCTGGATCGTCAGCGAGGCCGAGGTATGGCGGCAGAACACCGTCAGAAGGCCCTCGGCAATGTCCTGCTGCGAGATCCAGTCCGCGAGTTCGCCCGTGACCTCGTAGAGGCCCTGGCCCCGGGTCCGCACGCCGAGCCTGTGTTGCGCCTGCCTCATCCGTCCCCGCTTTCGGCCACGATCTCGCGCAGCCGGAATTTCTGCACCTTGCCCATGGCGTTGCGCGGCAGCGCCGGCATGAACACCACGTCCCGTGGATGCTTGTAACGCGCGATCCGTCCCTCGAACAGGGCCAGCACGGCATCCCGGTCCAGTTCGCCGTCCCGGCGCAGGACCACCGCGGCGACGGGAGTCTCGCCCCATTTGCCGTCCCGCCGCGCGACCACCGCGTTCTCGGCGATGGCATCGCACTCGGCCAGCACCGCCTCGAGCTCCGCCGGGTAGATGTTCTCGCCGCCGGAGATGATCACGTCCTTCTTGCGCTCGTCCACATAGAGCCAGCCATCCCCGTCCAGGTGGCCGACATCGCCGCTGTGGAACCAGCCGTCCCGCAGCGCCGCCGCGGTGCCGTTCGGGTCGCCCCAGTACTCACGCATCACCTGGGGCCCGCGGATCAGGATTTCGCCCCGCTCGCCCGGGGGCACCTCATTGCCCGCCTCGTCGACCAGCCGCATCTCGCTGTGCAGCCCCGCGCGGCCGGCGGAGCCGATCCTGCGCTCGGCGTCGTCGCCTGTCTGGTACACGACGACCGGCGCCGTTTCGGTCGAACCGTAGACCTGGATCACTTTCACGCCGCGCTCGTGCAGCCGCCGGATCGGCGGCACCGGCACGATCGTCGAGCCGGTGGTGACCAGCCGCAGCGACGAGAGGTCCGCGG
>CAMYKU010000032.1:0-78002 GCA_947259105.1 uncultured Alphaproteobacteria bacterium | reverse complement strand
GTTGAGGCCGCCGACATGGAACATCGGGATCGTGGTCAGCACGTGGTCGTCGCCGGTCAGCCCGTGCATATGGATGCTGTTGGCCGCGTTCCAGCGGATATTGTCCTGGGTCAGCAGTGCGCCCTTCGGCCGTCCCGTGGTGCCGGAGGTATAGACCAGCAGCACCGGGTCTTCGCCGGAGGCGCCGCCCGACTCGCATCCGTCCGCGCCCGCGACCAGCGCATCCCATGACGGCCAGCCGTCCGCGGTCCCGCCCAGGCCGGCCTTCGGCATGTCCGCCGCGCCGGCGCCGACAGCAGCGACCTGCGCCGCGAAGTCCGGCGCCGCGATCAACAGCTTCGGTGCGGAATTTTGCAGGATGAAGTCATGCTCGGGCGGGGCGAGCCGCCAGTTGAGCGGCACGAAGATCGCGCCGAGGCGGGCGCAGGCGAACAGCAGGACCAGCACGTCCGGATGGTTCAACCCGAGATGGGCCACCCTGTCGCCGCGCTCGATCATGAATTCCTGCGCCAGCACCCGGGCCGCCGCCCCGATGCGCCCCGCCAGCGCGCGATAGCTGATGTCCGCACCCGCGAAGCGGACTGCCGTCTTGTCCGGCGTGGCGCCGGCATGCCGCGTGATCCAGTCGGCGAGATCCATCAATCGTCGGTTTCCCCGTCCCTGTAATGCGCCCCGCTGCCGGCAGCATGGCCCGGCCGGCGGCGCCTGGCCAGCCCCGGTGGAAGGGCAGGGGCGCGGCGCGAATCGCCTTTCGTCGTCGACATGTAACAAATCCGGCATTGGACAGACACAATTGCAGGCGATATCGTGGTTAAGAATAAATAAAAATCTTCAGTTCCCAAACCGTCAGAGAGGCTTCCATGCGACAGGTATTATCGACGTTCACCACTTTAGTGATTGCAGCGGCATTGCTGGTCCCGGCGACGGCCGCGTCGGCCGATCAATCTGTAACGGAAAAGTCCTTCGGCACCGGGCACAGCGTGCAGATCGGCCCGCGGCCGTATTTCCTCGTTGAGGATATGGACGACGGCGAGCTCAAGACCGCGCTCCAGCAATGCGCCAAGGGTCCGTTCAAGAAGAGCGATTTCTCGATCGGCCATCGCGGCGCCGCGTTGCAGTTTCCCGAGCACACGAAGGAATCCTACGTCGCGGCGGCGCGGATGGGCGCCGGCATCGTCGAATGCGACGTGACCTTCACCAAGGACCGGGTGTTGGTGTGCCGCCATTCCCAGGCCGATCTTGCCACCACGACGAATATCCTCGTCACCGATCTCGCCTCGACCTGCATCGAGCCCTTCACCCCGGCCGATTTCGATGCCGACGGCAACCGCACCAAGCGCGCCTCGGCGACCTGCCGCACCAGCGAGATCACGGCCGAGGAGTTCCTCTCGCTCAAGGGCAAGATGGACGCCAGCGATCCGAATGCGCTCACACCGGCGGAATTCCTCGGCGGCACGGCGCCCTATCGTACCGACCTTTACGCCACTCGCGGCACCCTGATGACCCATGCCCAGAGCATCGAGCTGTTCCAGGAGCTGGGCGTCAAATTCACGCCGGAACTGAAATCGCCCAGCGTGGCGATGCCGTTCGGGGGCGACTATACGCAAGAGGACTATGCCCAGCAGATGATCGACGAGTACAAGGCGGTCGGTGTTCCGCCGGAAGACGTCTGGGCCCAGTCCTTCAACCTCGGTGACGTGTTGTACTGGATTGCCAGCGAGCCCGCGTTCGGCGAGCAGGCCGTGTTCCTCGACGGCCGCTACGGCAGCACGCCGCCGATCGATCCCAACGATCCGTCGACATTCGTGCCGGGCATGGCCGAACTGGCGGCGTACGGCGTGCGGATCATCGCGCCGCCGATGTGGATGCTGCTGACGCTCGACGCCGCCGACCGCATTGTCCCGTCGGCCTATACCACGGCGGCGAAGGCGGCGGGCCTCGGCATCATCACCTGGACGCTGGAACGGTCCGGCCCGCTGGCCACCGGCGGCGGCTTCTACTACCAGTCGATCAGCGACGTGATCGACAATGACGGCGACATGCTGACCGTGCTCGACGTGCTGGCCCGGGACGTCGGCGTCCTCGGCGTGTTCTCCGACTGGCCCGCGACGGTGACCTACTACGCCAGCTGCATGGGCATGAAATAGGCACATGAAGGCGTCCTCCTCGAAAAACAGCCCTCCCCACTGAAGGGGGAGGGCGGGGAGGGGGTTGAGTGGGGGGATGCTCGGCTCGGTCTCCGTCCTGCACGAAGGGCGAATCGCCGCTGGTTCCGCCTCGAGCCGCTATATCCCCAATATGGTGACCGGCTCGCTGCGGGCCGCGACGCCGCGCAGCCATCGGCTGAGGTCGCGCAGCAAGATGCTCACCTGCCGTTTGGCCATGGTCCAGGCGTCCAGTTCCTCCGACAAGTCCTCGATGAACGTTCCCTTGATCGGATGCCAAATGGCGTCCGGCGTCTCGGCTTCATTTACCACTGCGGCGAATTCGTCGAGAGCTTTGGCGAGTATTTCGATGCGGCGCCCGGATATCGTGGTCGGGCCGAAACAGGCGAATTCGGGTATCTGAGTGCCGAAAACGCGTGCGACGAGATCGAAGACATACATGTGGAGATAGACTGATTCCCGGCGCCAATTGTCTCCCCGGTATGCGCCGGGGAAAAACTCGAAATAGCTGGATCCCTGCAGGCGATCCACGGATGTGATCAGTTCGATTTTCATGGCCTACCGTCCCACCTTCCTGCGGAACCGGCGGTCGCGTTTGAGGTGCCATTCGCGGCTCATCGCCTCGCCGCGGGTCTCGTAGCGCTCCGCATAGAGCAGGACCCAGCGGCGCCCCCGCGTCGAGCGCGCGCCGGTGCCGGCGTTGTGGCGGGTGAGACGGGCGTCGAGGTCGGTGGTCCAGCCGACATAGGTCCGGTAACCGGTCTTGCCGTCGGCGCTGCCCAGCACATAAACGAAACATGCCATTAGATAGTTTCTTGCGCCATTGTAACGTCGGGACGGAAAAAAACGCGGCCGGCTCCGAGCGACCTCATACTTCGAGACGCGGCTTCGCCGCTCCTCAGCATGAGGCTCTAGCGTTTATGCCCTCATCCTGAGGAGGGCCGACAGGCCCGTCTCGAAGGGTGAGGTCGCGCCGCCATCTCAAGTACGGATCAGTTCGTATGCGGTCGGACGATGCGCCACTCGCCCCGCTCACCCGATGTTCAGCTCGGCGAAGAAATCGTTGCCCTTGTCGTCGATGACGATGAAGGCCGGGAAGTCCTCGACCTCGATGCGCCAGATCGCCTCCATGCCGAGCTCGGGGTACTCGATGCACTCGACCTTTTTGATGCAGTCCTGGGCGAGGCGCGCGGCCGGGCCGCCGATCGAGCCGAGATAGAAGCCGCCATGCTTCTGGCAGGCCTCGCGGACCTGGCCTGAGCGGTTGCCCTTGGCCAGCATGACCATCGAGCCGCCTGCCGCCTGGAACTGGTCGACGAAGCTGTCCATGCGCCCGGCCGTGGTCGGCCCGAACGAGCCCGAGGCATAGCCTTCCGGCTTCTTGGCCGGCCCCGCGTAGTAGACCGGGCACTCCTTGAAGTAGTCGGGCAGCGCCTCGCCGGCCTCCAGCCGGGCGCGCAGCCTGGCGTGGGCGAGGTCGCGGGCGACCACCACCGGGCCGGTGAGCGACAGCCGGGTCTTGACCGGATGCTTCGAGAGCTCGGCGAGGACATCCGTCATCGGCCGGTTGAGGTCGATCTTCACGACGTCGCCGCCGAGGCTCGCCTCGTCGACCTCGGGCATGTATTTCGCCGGGTTGGTCTCCAGCTGCTCGAGGAAGATGCCGTCGCGGGTGATCTTGCCGACGGCCTGGCGGTCGGCCGAGCACGAGACGCCGATGCCGATCGGCAGGCTGGCGCCGTGCCGGGGCAGGCGGATCACCCGCACGTCGTGGCAGAAATACTTGCCGCCGAACTGCGCGCCGATGCCGAGCTGCTGCGCCAGCACATGCACCTTCGCCTCCATCCCGACGTCGCGGAAGGCGTGGCCGGCCTCCGAGCCCTGCGTCGGCAGCCCGTCGAGATAGCGGGTCGAGGCGAGCTTCACCGTCTTCATGGTCAGCTCGGCGCTGGTGCCGCCGATCACCACGGCGAGGTGATAGGGCGGGCAGGCCGCGGTGCCGAGCGTGCGCATCTTCTCGTCGAGGAACGCCAGCATGCGGTCCTCGGTCAGCACCGCGGGCGTTGCCTGGAACAGAAAGCTCTTGTTGGCCGAGCCGCCGCCCTTGGCGATGAACAGGAACTTGTAGGCGTCGTCCCCCTCGGCGTAGATCTCGACCTGCGCCGGCAGGTTGTCGCCGGTGTTCTTCTCCTCGAACATCGAGACAGGCGCGAGCTGGCTGTAGCGCAGGTTCTTCTTGAAGTACGCATCGCCCGCGCCGGCCGACAGCGCGGCCTCGTCGCCGCCCGCGGTCCACACCCGCCGTCCCTTCTTGGCGCTAATGATCGCGGTGCCGGTGTCCTGGCACATCGGCAGCACGCCGCCGGCCGAGATGTTGGCGTTCTTCAGCATGTCGTAGGCAACGAAGCGGTCGTTCGGCGAGGCGTCCGGATCGTCCAGGATATTGGCAAGCTGCTGCAGGTGGCCGGGCCGCAGGAAGTGGTTGATGTCCATGAAGGCCTGTTCCGAGAGCTGCCGCAGCCCTTCGGCCTCGACCTTCAGCACGTCCTCGCCCTCGAAGGAGGCGACCGAGACGTGGCCATCCGTCAGCTTCCGGTAGGGGGTGTCGTCCTGCATCGGGGGAAACAGGCCCTTGAATTCCGTGTCGCTCGCCATCCTGTGCGTCCTCGCTGTCGTCGGTGTCCGGCAGGGATAACGCCGCGTGCGGTCCGGCGTCTAGCCAATTCGCATTCGTTACCCCAACAGCGGCGCGACCTCATACTTCGAGACGCGGCTCCGCCGCTCCTCAGCATGAGGCTCCACTGTTTATGTCCTCATGCTGAGGAGGTTGCGAAGCAACCGTCTCGAAGTATGAGGTCGCTCGCCGCCCCGTCCAGCCCCTTGTCGCCGCGTCGTCTGCGTCCTAACGTGGCCGGGCCATACGAGCCGCCAAGAGGTATCCCCGCAATGCCGCTGCCGAGCATACTTGAAGGACGGTTGCGCCTTCCCGTCATCGCCGCGCCGATGTTCCTGGTCTCGGGGCCGGATCTGGTGATCGCCTGCTGCAAGGCGGGAATCGTCGGCACGGTGCCGGCCGCCAACGCCCGCCCGCCGGCCGCCTTCGAGGCCTGGGTCGAGCAGATCGAGGCGGCGCTGGCCGGCGCACCGGACGCCGCGCCACACTTCGCACCATGGGGCGCCAACATCTCGGTGCGCCGCGGCAACGAGCGGCTCGAGGAAGACCTCGACATCTGCGTGCGCCACCGGATCCCGGTGGTCATCACCATCCTCGGCAAGCCCGACCGCGTCGTGGAAGCAGTGCACGGCTATGGCGGCATCGTGCTGCACGACGCGGCGACCGAACGCCACGCCCGCAACGCCATGGCTGCCGGGGTCGACGGCATCATCGCGCTCTCCGGCGGGGCAGGGGGCCACACCGGCTGGCAGAACCCGTTCTCGCTGGTGCGCGAGATCCGCCGGTTCTGGGACGGCTGCCTGATTCTCGCCGGCGCCATCTCCGATGGGTATGCGGTGCGCGCCGCCGAGGTGCTGGGCGCGGACCTCGCCTATATGGGCACGCGGTTTACCGCGACGGCGGAATCGCTGGCGCCGGACGCGATGAAGCAGATGATCGTCGACTGCAAGGCGACCGACATCCTCACCGAAAACCACCTCACCGGCCTTGCCGCCAACTACATGGTTCCCAGCCTCGAGGCCGCCGGCATCGACGTCGAAAAGCTTCGCGCCGGCGCTCTGCCCGACGCCGCCGGGGTCGAGAATTCGGTCAAGGCCTGGCGGGATCTCTGGAGCGCCGGCCACGGCGTCTCGGTCATCGACGACGTGCCGGCGGTGGCCGAGCTGGTGGACAGGCTGGAGGCGGAGTACCGGGCGGCGTGTGCGCGCTGAGCCGACCGCTGCCGCCGGCATTGCCGGTCAGGCGGATTCGCTTTCGCCAGCATGCAGGAGCCGGCGCAGCCGGTCGAGGTCGGGCGCCATGCCGGTGAAGATGCGGAAGGCCTGGACGCCCTGGTGGAAGTAGAGCTCGTAACCGCTCATCAGGTCCAGGCCGGCGGCCTTCGCGTCGGCGCCGAAGCGCGTGTCCACCGGGGTATAGACGGCATCGAAGGCCCAGCGCTGGCGGCCCAGCGCCGCGCGGTCGATCGGCGTTCCGGGATGTCCCGTCATGCCGAGCTGGGTAGCGTTGACGACGCCGTCGGCGTCGCGCGCGGCGGCGGCGGCATCCGCCAAGGCGGCGGCTTCTGTTCCGGCCCCCCGCAATTGCGCCGCAAGTCGCCCGGCCTTCGCATCGTCGAGGTCGACGAGCCGCAGTTCGGCGGCGCCCAGCGTGGCCAGCGCGAAGGCGATGGCGCGCCCGACCCCGCCGGCGCCGATGATCGCCACCGTTCCGGGCTTCGTATCGCCGAAACGCGCACGCCATGCCGCGATGAAGCCGGAATAATCCGTGTTGTGCCCGGCGGGTCCCGCATTCTCGAACACCACCGTGTTCACCGCGCCGACGCGGCGCACCAGGGGGTCGCGGATGTCGACCAGGCCGGCCGCCGCCTCCTTGTAGGGATAGGTGACGTTCACGCCGCGAAACGAACCGCCGGCGCAGGACCGGAACAGGGTTTCGAAGTCCATCCCCATCTCGCGCGGTATCAGCAGCTCGTAGCTGACCTCCAGCCCGCACAGCCGGCCGGCGATTCGATGCAATTCGGGCGATCGCGAGGCTGCGATATTGTCGCCGATCAGCCCCAGCCTGACCCGGGTGGCGGCGCTCATCCGTGATATCCGAACTGCCGGGGCAGCCACAGGGCGATGTCCGGCACCAGCACAACGGCCACCAGCGCGACCAGCAGAACGGCGAGGAACGGCAACACCTCGCGGATGATGTCGCGGAGCGGGATCCCGGTGGTCCCGTTGATGACGAACAGCAGTATGCCGTACGGCGGCGTAATCAGGCCGATCATCGTATTGACGACGACCACCACGCCGAAATGAACGAGATCGATGCCAAGCTCCCGGCAGGCGGGGATGAACAGCGGAACGACGACCAGAATGATCGTCGTCGCGTCGAGGACGCAACCCAGCGCCAGCAGCAGGATGTTGATGGCGAGCAGGAAAGTCAGCGCCGATACGTCGATATTGTGCAGGGCGCCGGCGACGGCCGCGGGGATATTCTCGCTGGCCACGATATAGTTCATGATCATCGCGCTGCCGATGATCAGCCCGACCGCCGCCGAGGACCGCGCGCTCTGCGAGAGGATATCGTACAGCGAACGGACGCTCAGGGCGCGGTAGAACAGGGCTGCCAGCAGCAGCGCATAGGCCGCCGCCACGGCGGCCGCCTCGGTCGGAGTCGTCGCCCCGCCATAGATCCCGAACAGCAGAATGACCGGCAGCATCAGCGCCGGAAACGCGTTGAAGGTGATCCGGGGAATCCGCGACAGCGGCACCGACTCCTCGACGGCGAAGCCGCGCGCGCGGGCGAGATAGAAGATCATCGCCATCAGCGCCAGCGCCATCAGGAGACCCGGAACGACGCCACCGAGGAACAGGTAGCCGACGGAGGCGTCCGAGACGAGCGCATAGATCACCATCGGGATCGACGGCGGGATGATCGGGCCGATCGTGGCCGAGGCGGCGGTGATGGCGGCGGCGAAGCCGGGCGAATAGCGGCCGTTCCTGGTCATCATCTCGATGACGATCTTGCCGATGCCGGCGGCATCGGCGATCGCCGACCCCGACATTCCCGAAAAGATCAGGCTGGCGACGACATTGACGTAGCCAAGGCCGCCGCGATACCGGCCGACGAGGGAGATGCAGAATTTCAGCAGCCGGTCGCTGATCGTGCCGGCGTTCATGATGTTCGCCGCGACGATGAACAGCGGCACGGCGAGCAGGATGAAGCTGTCGTATAGCCCCTGGATGATCTGTTCCGAAACGAGGCCGAGATCCTGGCCCCTGGCCGCGAGATATGCGACCGCGGCGACCATCATCGACAGCGCGATCGGCGTGCCGATCGCGGCGAGCCCGAACAGGATCGCCAGGCAGAGCAGGAACTCGCTACTCATAGGGGCCGACGCCCTGGGCGTGGCCGGCCCGTCCGTCCCCGTCGCCGCCGCGAAGGATCCGCACCGTCCTGGCGGCGTACCGGACGACGATCGCCGCGGCAAAGATCGCGTAGACGCTGAACACGTAGTCCAGCCTGATTCCCAGGGTGGAACTCTTCTCGATCTTCATGAAGGTGATGTAGTCGACCGTGGCCGGGAACGAGGCGGCGAATCCAACCAGAATGGCGAGCGCCGACAGCAGCGCGAGGATCCGGCGCAGGCCCGGGCGCGCGCTGAGATAGAGGATATCGAACTTCACGTGGTCGCGGTCGTCGACGAGGAAGGCAGAGCCCCAGAAGACCACCCACAGCCAGGTGATCAGGCAGGCCTCGAGTGTCCAGCCAAGCGGATGGTTGAGCACATAGCGGAAGAAGATCTGCAGGACGAAAGAAAGAAACATGGCGGTGAGAAGCCCCACCGCCACGTTATCGGCCCGCCGCTGCAACCATCCGAGAGCGGCCCTCATGGCAAAATGCCGGCGGATTACTGGACGGCGTTGATCCGCGTGACCATGCCCTTGGGCCAGTCCTTCGAGAATTCGGACTCCAGGTACATTTTCTGGACCCGAGTCCGGAAGGCCTCGACGTCAGGCGTATAGACCTGCAGGCCCTGGCTCTTGAAGAAATCGACCAGTTGGGCCTCTTCCGAAAGCTGGTTCCGGCCGATCTCCTCGACCGCGGCCTGGGCCGCGTCCATCATGGTCTTCTGCTGGTCCGCCGTCAGCCCGTCCCAGACCGACTTGCGCAACGCCAGGAAGTTCATGTCGGCCAGATGCCCGGTCAGCACGATCTGCTTGGTGACTTCATAGAACTTCTTGTCCTTGTCGGTCGGCAGGGGATTGTCCTGGCCGTCGATGGCGCCGGTCTGCAGGCCGGTATAGACCTCGGTGAAGGCCATCGGCGTCGGGTTGGCGCCCAGCGCCTTGCCGAGGAACTGCCAGGCGTCGGTGCCGGGCATGCGCAGCTTGACGCCCGCCAGGTCTTCCGGGGTCATGATCTTCTTGTCGGTCCGCAGGTTCAGCTGCCTTGTGCCGAAATACATGACCTTCAGGATTTTCACGCCGAGCTGGTCCTCGACCATCTTGTACATTTCGGCGCCGATATCGCTGTTGAAGACCTTCTGCTGATGCTCGGCGTCGCGCAGCAGGTAGCCGGCGGTGAAGATCGACCATTCGGGAATCTGCTTGGCCAGCTCCTGCGCCGAGGTGATGCACATTTCCAGGTTGCCGCGCTGGATCGCCGCCAGCTCCGTTCCCTGCTTGAACAGGGTGGCGTTGTAATGCGGCTCGAAGACGGCGAAATCCTTGATGCCGTCGGCGAAGATCGCCTCCAGCCCCTTGGACCGGTTGTCGGTCGCCGAGGCGGGTGTCGAAAAGCGCAACGTGATCTTTTCCTCCGCGCCCGCTTGCGGCGCGGAAAGCATCGACGCGCCGGCCAGCAGTGCGGCGGCGGCGCCGATGAAAAGACGGCGGCTGGCGAATTCACTCATGTCGAATGTCTCCCTGTCGGTTTGTGGGGCCGGTTCGGTTCGGCCCGGTTTTGTTCTTACGCGAAGTCCTGCGCGCGAACCATACACCGCGCCGCCGATATTTCCAGCCGGTTTTTGTCTGAAACACCCGGCAGCGGCGGGCGGGTCGGCGGCCGAACGGGATGAACCGGCCGGCGCTTGCATGGCCTGCCCGGCCTTCACGGCTGATTGCCCAGCCCCTCCATCTCCTCGATGGTTCGCGGCCAGTCCTTCTTCAGCAGCCGCGAGAGCGCGCGGTCGGCGAGGATCCTGCCGCCGGTCTGGCAGCGCGGGCAGTAATTGGTCTCGTTGCTGGCATAGCGGATCCGCTGCACCGCCGTGCCGCAATCGGGGCAGGGCTTGCCGTAGCGGCCGTGCACCGCCATGCCGTCGCGGAACGCGGTGACCTTCTCGGGGAAGTCCGACCCGGCCTCGGCGCGCAGGCGGTCGGTCCAGTCGCCCAGCGCGTCGCGCGCGGCACGGAAAAGCCGGGCGGTTTCCTCCCCCGAGAGCTTCTGCGTCATCGCCACGGGCGAGAGGCGGGCGCGGTGCAGGATCTCGTCGGAATAGGCGTTGCCGATGCCGGAGAACCGCCTTGGGTCTGTTAGCGCCCGCTTCAGCGTGTGGTTGCCGCCGGCGACGAGCGCCGCGCCGAACGCCGCGGGATCGGCCTCCAGAACCTCGAGGCCGCCGGGGTCGTGCGCGGCCAGCGCCGCGTCGCCGCTTAACAGATGCAGCGCCGCCCGCCGTTTGGTCCCGGCTTCGGTCAGGGTCAGCGTGCCCTCCGGGAAATCGAAGGCGGCGAGGCCACGCTTGCCGGGCAGCGCGGCGCCCGGCGCCACCCAGTGCAGGCGCCCGGCGATCATCAGGTGCAGCACCAGCCAGAGCTCGTCCGCGAGGCCGATGGCGATGCGCTTGCCGAGCCGGCGCAGCTCGCGGACTTGTCTGCCCTCGACGCTTCCGATCGGCGGGTCGGCCGTGCGCAAGAGGAACGGATGGGCGATGCGCACGCGCACGAGCGGCCGGCCGAGGACGCGCGCCTCCAGCGCCTCGATATAGACCGCGATGTCCGGCAGTTCGGGCATGGAGGCGAGCATGCCACAGCGGCGGCGTCCAGCTCAACGAGCGGGCGGGAAGTGGGGTTGCCGACTTCATGTGCGAGAGGCGTGCGGGGGCTTGACCGGTGAACGGCCGGAAAATCAATCTTGCGCGGGCTCGATATGTATACTATATACGACACATGAAACATTTTGGCCCGCATGTCCGCAATCTGCGCGAGACCTTGCGAAAGCAGGATCGCCGCTATTCGCTGCGGCAGGTGGCGGCGCGGATCGGTGTCGAGCCCGCCTATCTCTCGAAGGTTGAGCGGGGCGAGGTGGCGCCGCCGTCGGAGGCGACGACGGTCAAACTGGCACACGAACTCGATCAGGACGCGGACGTCCTGCTGGCGATGGCCGGCAAGGTCTCGAGCGATCTGCAGGCGATCATCCGCAAGCGGCCGCAGGTCTTCGCCGAGTTGATACGGCAACTGAAACTGGCGCCCGACCATGCGGTCCTGCGGGTCGTACGCGAGGTGCGGGAGGGCGAGTGGTGACACGAGGAGACAAAGGTTGATTACGCTTGAAAATAACCGGCTTATCTTTCGGTTCCCCGAAGTGCACGAGGCCGCGTGCTGCGAGATACGTTTCCAGCGCACGCTGCGCATTCCAGACGACGGCGGGGAGTATCCGCTGCCGCCGGGGCTCGGGCCGTTCCCGCTGCGCCATCTCGACGATTACGCGCGGCGCATCCCGGAGAACTGGCTCGCGCGCGGCGGTGTGATCATGCCGATGCACCAGGCAGAGGCGTTGTGGCTCGGGTTCGGCGGCGGCGGGTGGGACGCTTATCCCTGCGCCGCCCGGATTGCCACCGGCAAGATCTGCGCGATCACCGGCGCGTCCTGGTCCGAGGGGCTCAGCCACGCCCCGCAGAACTACGTCGTGCTGCCGGCACAGCCCTGGCTCGACGGCTATTGCGTGGAGAAAGGCGTGATCCGGCAGTTCGTCGCCATGCCGCTGGGGGCGGGTTACTCGGTCGAAGAACAGATCTCCGGCACTGCCGAGCATGGCGGCTTGCAGATTGCCGTGTATCCGATGAAGGCGGAGCGATACGAGGCCCTTATGCGGCCCAAAAGAGGACAGACGCTCGGAACGGGGCCGATCATGTTCGGGATGGGTCTGGCAGTTGGTGCAGCGGGTATGGGCATGGCACCGGGTGGCCGGATGCGGCAGGAGATTTACGACGATCCCTTTGGCCCCGATGCCTGGGATCTGAACCACTCGAGCCGCTGCTTCGTGACCGTCGCCAGTTCGCTGTCCTGGGCCTCCTTGACCGGCGAGCGTCCGCCGACAAAACCGCCAACTGCGGAACGATACACGAAGGCCGGACTGCCTTGGTTCGACTATTACGGCGGCGATGCGAAGGCGCTCGACGGGTCCGAAAAACTCAAGCAGGTGCTGAGCGTCGCCGAGCTTGGCGAAAAGACCGGCGCAACCCCGTTGCCCGAGAACAGGAGCGTGGACGTCGAGTTGATCATTGCCCTGCGCAAGACGGGCACGGATCGGGTCCGTGAGATGACCGAATAGGCGATTTGAGTCTCTAGCTTCGTTGAGCGGTGTGCAACAATGCGGCCGATGGATTTCTGCCACCAAGCGGCAGGATACTCCCCGGGGGATGTGATCATGTTCTTTGCGGTTCTGTTCGAAGACGACGATGCCCATGCCGACAAGCGCGCCCAGTTCATGGCCGACCACCTTGCGTTCCTTGAGCGCAATGCGAGCCTGATCCAGGCCGCCGGCCCGCTCGCCGACACCGCGGACGGCAGTCCCGCGGGCGGGTTGTGGCTGGTCGAGGCGGACGAGCCCGAGGCCGTTCGAAGGCTGATCGAAACCGATCCGTTCTGGCCGACCGGCCTGCGCAAGTCGGTGCGGATTCTCGAATGGACGCAGGTGTTCGCCGACGGCGAGCGGAAGCCACTGTGATCGGCATCTTCCAAAGATTGGGGTAAGCTGCCGCAAAGGATACGCGGAGGGCCGTGGAAACAACGGCGTTCGTTTAGGGGCGGCGCCATGCTCCGGATCGCCTCTACGGGGTTGCGGGCCTATACGCTTCCACAGCGAAACCGCCCGCCTGGGCAAATCGGAAAGCGCAACGATATTGGAACTGATCTTCAAGCATTTCTGGCTGGCCTGCATGGTGGTTACGGTGTTGAACGCCGCCATCTGGCAGTGGCGCAGCCGGCCCCACATCGCCCGGGACCCGTCCCTGGCCGACGGTTACCGGGACCTCACCCGAGGCATGGCCCTGTATGGCAATATTCCCTGGATCGTCATGGGCGTGGGGGTCGTGTTCGGCGGTGTTCCGTCAGTTAGATCCTATTTCCGACCGCAGGATATGAACCCCTACGTCTTGGCTTTTCTTGGCAGTATCGTTCTGTTGTGGATCCTTGGCTCGTGGTGGCTGTTCGCGCGTGGCGGGGCCGAAATGATGGCCCGGCATCCGGGCCTGTTGCAGCCCCACATCAAATCGCCTCAGTTGATCAAGGCCTTTTGGGGCCTCTGCATGTTGGGTGGTGTCATCGCGGTGATCATCATGTTCCGCACGGATATCCCGGTTGGATAGCGAGAATGGATTTAAGAGAACGCGCCGAACCAGGCCGCGCCTGCCCGGATTTTCCATAACTCCCCTCCTGAAACCCGCAGAAAACGCCGGTGCATGGGGTTGTTCCTCAAGAGAGCCGACGGCTATCCTTGATCGCGCCGCCGCCCTGCGCTAGTCAGGACGGCGGCAACACGGGGGCTTCATGGCCGATACGAATTTCCTCGAATCGCTGTTCGGGCTGGACGGCAGGGTGGCGCTGGTCACCGGGGCGTCGAGCGGACTCGGCGCGCGCTTCGCGCGGACGCTGGCGAAGGCCGGGGCTTCGGTGCTGCTGGCGGCCCGGCGCGACGACCGGCTGCAGGCACAGGTCGACGCGATCGCGGTGGATGGCGGCAAGGCCGCGGCGGTCACGCTCGACGTCACCGACGCGGTCGCGGTCGGCGAGGCGTTCGACGCGGCGGAGGCGGCGTTCGGGCCGGTCGACCTGCTGGTCAACAATGCCGGCGTCGCGCATATGGGCACCGTCGTCGACATTCCCATCGAGGACTGGGACGCGGTCATCGACGTCAACCTGCGCGCGGTCTTCCTGGTTGCGCGCGAGGGCGCCCGGCGGATGATCGCGCAAGGGGCGGGCGGTGCGATCGTCAATATCGCCTCGATCCTCGGCGAGCGGGCCATGAAGGGCGGCGCCGCCTATTGCGCCTCGAAGGCCGGGGTCATCCAGTTGACGCGCAGCTTGGCGCTGGAGCTGGCGCGCCATAACATCCGCGTCAACGCCCTCGCGCCGGGGTATTTCGAAACCGAGATGAACGACGCGTACTTCAAGACGGAACCCGCGCACGAGATGCTCAAGCGGGTTCCCATGCGCCGCGCCGCCGGGCCGGAAGAGCTCGACGCGGCGCTGCTGATGCTGGCGGGGGCGGGCGGGTCCTACACGACCGGCAGCGTGGTCACGGTCGACGGCGGCCACAGCCAGGTCATTCCCTGACGAGGACTAGGAGGTCCGATGGATTTCACGCTTTCACCCAGGGCTGAGGATTACCGCGCCAGGGTGCGCGCGTTCGTCGATGCCGAGATCATCCCGCTGGAAGCCGAGCACGCGAACTACGACCAGCACGGCAATATCGACGAGCCCATCCTGGAGACGCTGCGCGGCAAGGCGCGGGCGGCCGGGCTGTGGGCGCCACAGGTCTCGGAGGCGCGCGGCGGGCTGGGCCTGTCGGTGGCCGAGCGGGCGGTGTTCTACGAGGAGGCCAACCGCTCGATCTTCGGGCCGGTCGCGCTGCACTGCGCCGCCCCGGACGACGGCAACATGACGGCGCTGGAGAAGATCGGCACCGACGCGCAGAAGGCGAAATGGCTGCAGCCGATCGTCAACGGCGAGGTGCGCTCGGCGTTCGCCATGACCGAGCCGCATCCGGGCGCGGGCTCGGACCCGGCGATGATGCTGACCACGGCCGGGAAACAGGGTGACAACTGGGTCGTCCACGGCCGCAAATGGTTCATCACCGGGGCCGACGGCGCGGCGCATTTCATCCTGATCGCCAAGACCTCGGACGATCCGCGCAAGGGGCTGACCGCCTTCCTGTTCCACAAGGACCAGCCGGGCTGGCGGGTGCTGCGGCGCATCCCGGTCATGGGGCCGGAGGAGCATGGCGGCCATTGCGAGCTCGAGTTCGACGGGCTGGAGATCCCGGACGAGAACCGCCTGCTGGAGGTCGGCGACGGGCTGAAGGTAACGCAGATCCGCCTCGGCACCGCGCGGCTGACGCACTGCATGCGCTGGCTCGGCCTCGCCAGGCGGGCGATGGAGATCGCCGGGGCCTACGTTGCCGAGCGCGAGAGTTTCGGCGTCAAACTGGCCGAGCGCGAGGGCATTCAGATCCAGATGGGCGCGGTCGCCAAGGAGATCCAGATCGGCCGGCTGCTGGTGATGAACGCGGCCTGGACGCTCGACCAGGGCGATTTCGCCCGCAAGGAGGTCTCGATGGCCAAGGTCCATGTCGCCGACACGTTGCACAAGGCGGTGGACACGGCGATCCAGCTCTGCGGCGCGCGCGGCTATTCCGGCGACACGCCCCTGGAATGGATGTACCGCTACGCCCGCCAGGCGCGGCTCGTCGACGGCGCGTCCGAGGTGCACATGATGGTGCTGGCCCGCTTCTACATGCAGGAAGGCACGGATTTCTGGCGCTGGGGCGTGTGATGGGCGAAGCGGGCCGGGCGGCGCTGGCCCGCTGGCTCGGCGCGGCGGCGGGGGTCGACGACCTGCGGATCGTGGCGCTCGACAAGCTGTCCGGCGGGGCGATCCAGGAGAACTGGGGGCTGACGGTCGAAATCGGCGCCGCCGCGCGGGACTGGGTGCTGCGCACCGACGCGCCGTCCGGCGTCGCCACCAGCCACAGCCGCGCGCAGGAATTCGCCCTCCTCAAGGCGGCGCACGAGGCCGGCGTGACGGTGCCGGAGCCGCTGTTCCTGTGCGAGGACGCATCGGTGTTCGGCAAGCCGTTCTACGTGATGGCCCGCGTTACCGGCCGCGCCGAGGGGCATGTCCTGGTGCGCGATGCGGCCGTCGCGGAGGCGGGCGACGCGCTGGTCGAACGTCTCGGCCGTGAGCTTGCGCGCATCCATGCGATCCGGCCGCCGCGGCACGATTTGGGATTCCTTACGCTGCCGGACGGTGCGCCGGCGCTGTCGCGGGTTGCGGCATATCGCCGCTATCTGGACGAGATGCCGGATCCGAACCCGCCGCTGGAATACGCCTTGCGCTGGCTCGAGCGTCGCGCGCCGGAGAGCCGCGAGATCACCCTCTGCCACAGCGACTTCCGCACCGGCAACATCATGATCGACGGCGCCCGGATCACCGGTATCCTCGATTGGGAGTTCGCCTGCTGGAGCGACCCGATGGAGGACGTCGCCTGGTTCTGCGCGCGCTGCTGGCGATTCGGCGCCTGGGATCGGGAGGCCGGCGGGATCGGCTCCCGCGAGGCCTTCTACCGCGGCTACGAGGCCGGGTCCGGCCGCGCGGTCGACCGGGGAGCCATTCCCTACTGGGAGGTCATGGCCGCCGTGCGCTGGGCCGTGATCGCGCTGCAGCAGGGCGAGCGCCATCTGACCGGCGGCGAGGAGTCGCTCGAACTCGCGCTCACCGGCCTCAGGGCGCCCGAGATGGAACTGGACGCCCTGCTCGACATCGCCGCCATCGAGGCGCGGGGCGCGGCATGAGGCAATGCCCGGGCCCCGACGAGCTGGAGCGGCTCGCCGCCGCGATCCTGGGCAACGACCCGCTGCCGGACGACCCGAAGGCGCGCAGCTACGAACAGCGCCTGGCCGCAAAGGCGCTCTCGATTGCCGCGTACGACCGGGAATATGCCGCCGCCGACCGTGCCCGAGAGTTGCGCCAGTTCGCGGAGTTGTGGGATGCGGTGATCGTCGAAGCTGCAGGGGCCGACGATGAGGCCCGGATCGCCGGCCTCAACCGCCGCCTTGCCGTTGAGATCCGCCGCGGCGACTGGGATCGGGCCCCGCGGCCGCTTCTGGACTTGCTGCAGATGCAGGTCGGCGCGCGGCTGGCGCGCAGCAATCAGAAGTATCTAAAGGCGCGGCTCGAAGGCTGAACGGCCGGCCGACGGGACTCGTTTACAGTCTGGAAGGGATTGCCCCGGTAGGGTCGCACGAATTTGCCCGGGAGTTCTTGTAATGGCGTACCCTAATTCGCCGAATAATCGGGCCGCCGGGGAATTCCGGCGGCGGCTCGCCGCAACGGCAGTGGTGGCATCGGTCTTCCTGGCGGGTGGTCTGGTTGTATGGTACGCGGATCAAGGGGAATCGTCGTCGAGCATTACGCGGGTTTATGACTTGGGTGCCGATCTCCGGCTTGGCGGTTCCGTGTACCGCACTCACTGCGCGCACTGCCATGATCCCGATTTGACGGGTCACCCGAGGGATGTGTCATTCGGACCGCCGCTGCACGACGATACGACGCCGCATCGCTCCGACGATTGGATGTTTCGGATCATCAGCCAAGGTGGACGATCAGTTCAAGCGAGAACCGCGCCCGTTGAGTCCAATATGCCCGGATTTGAGAAAACCCTGACAGACGGTGAAATCCGGGCCACCATTGTATACATCAAATACTTCAAGAGGCACTTCAAAGGCAAAGACTTTGAAAACGAGGTTGGGTGGGGGTCCGATCATAATTCGGCGGAATATTTCCGTAGTCTTCGTAGTCGACCCCCGATTCGACCACTGGACGATGAATAACCGACCAAATGGAGCTGTCCGGTGGTCCAATAGTGATTCACCGCCGCGCGCCCCGCGACGATACGATCATTTGCGCCTCGGCCTATCGGCGCGGTGTCGTGTTCCGTCTCGCTACTCGATCATCCCGACTTCGCGATAGTAACGCTCGGCGCCCGGGTGGAGCGGGATGGCGACGCCGTCGAGCGCGGTCTTGCGGGTGATCGCACTCGCCTGCGGGTGTCGCGCCTGTAGCAGCGGCCGTGTGCTGTCGTGCCACAGCGCCTTGGTGATCTGGTAAACGAGTTCCTCGTCCACCGCCGCGCCGACGATCCACTGGGCACCGACGCTCAGCGTCCGCACGGTGCTGACGCCCTTGTAGTTCCCGGCCGGGATGGTCACCCGCGTGAAGAACCCGTACTTCTCGGCCAGCAGGTCGACCTCCGGCCCCTCGATGGGCACCAGCTCCGCGCCGGTGGTTTCGGCCAGCTCCACCACTGCGCTCGCCGGATAGCCGGCGACGATGAAGAAGGCGTCGAGCTCGCCCGCCTTGATCTTCTCGATCGCCGGGACGGGTTTGAGGTATTCCGCCTGCAGGCCGGTTTCGGCCAACCCGAAGGCCGACAGGATGAGCCGCGCGTCGACCAGCGTGCCGGAGCCCTCCTCGTCGAGCGAGACGCGCCGCCCGGCCAGGTCCAGCACCGAGCGGATGCCCGAGCCCTTGCGGGCGACGAGATGGATGCTTTCGGGATACAGGGCGGCGATCACCCGGATCCCCTCGACCTTGCCGGACTCCAGATAGATGCCGGTGCCCGTGTGCGCCCAGTAGGCGACGTCCGACTGCGCGAACGCGGACTCGACCTCGCCGGCCGCCACGGCGGCGATATTGGCAACCGACCCGTGGGCCGACTGCGCCACGGCGACCAGCCCCGGTACGCCGCAGCTGCCGCCCTTGTCGCACGGACGCGATCCCGGCGGGTTACTGATCGCCTGGGCGATCAGTCCGCCGACCGGGTAATAGGTGCCGCCCACGCCGCCGGTGGCGATGCGGAAGAACGTTATCTTCTCGGAGGCTGTTGCGGCGCCCCCAGCGCCCGCCAGGGCGAGCACGGCCATCACCGTGGCAATGATCGAACGCATTCCGGAATCTTTCCCCGGCCTGTCTGTCCGGCTGGAATTCGAGTGCCGCGAGTCTAACGTAAATTCGGGATGGTTGTACATGGCGGCGGCGTGGGCGGCGGCGCGTCCGGCTTGACCTTCCAGCGGCTGGAGGGGATAGGCAGACGGGTCTTATCGATCCGGGCCGAAGGAGGATGAGCCGGCACATGGCAGGCGAAGACGGGAAGGCGGGAGTTCGCAAGGGTCTCTCGATCGTTGTTCTGGCGGCGGGACTTGTTGTGCTGGCCATCGCCGCGGTGGTGCTGTGGCGGTACGCCGGCACGGGTGCAGGGCCGGCCGGCGGCGCCGTCCGTATCGATGCGGGCGATGCCGCACTTGTCGCGCTGGGCCGCAAGGTCTATGCGGCGAACTGTGCCGCGTGTCACGGCGCCGGGCGGGAGGGCGAGCCGGACTGGCGCTCGCGCAAGGAGGACGGCACGTTGCCCGCGCCGCCCCATGACGAATCCGGCCATACCTGGCACCATCCCGACGGAATGCTGTTCGTGATTACCAGGTCGGGTGGTCAGGCGGTGGCGCCTGCGGGGTACGAGTCCGGTATGCCAGGATTTGCCGGCACCCTGACGGACCGGGAAATCTCGGCGTCGATCGCCTTCATCAAGTCGCACTGGCCGCCCGAGATCCGCCGGCGGCAAGAGCAGATCACACGGCAATCGCAGTAGACGCGGGCGGGCCCGCGCAACGCTGCCCGGATTGCCGACGGCGGCGCCACGCGACTGCCTAACTCCCGCCATAATCATCGGCGAGAAATGCGCTGCACGTGACTGTCTATCGTTTACGAAATCTAAAGGTGTGGCGCGATAATCTGCGTTCGTTAACCAGGAACGTGTTCGGTCCGATTGGGTCAGAGGGCCAGCTTGCTCCCAATAATAACGTTTGTGCTGGGATGGTCTCTTGCATCGGCAAAGTTCGATGCGCTAGATAATCGAGTTGGCGTCAGGGTGGCTCGGCATAGCGGGGAAACGTGAGAATAGTGTGACGACAATGCCGTTCAACAACCGCCGGGCACGTTAAGAAAATGACATTCAGTGGATTTTCGCTTATATTAAAATGCGTTGCGGCTATTTCTTTCGGGGGTGAATGATGTTACCCTGGAAGAAAAAGGAGGCGACTTCGCCTTTCAACTTCGACGCAGACGAAACAGGTATCCGCCGGGTTCTTGCCAGGATCTTCCGTGAACGCGAACTTCTCATTCGCAGTGACGGAGAGGTCAAGTTCCTGCGTTTCGGGCCGCGCTTCCAGATGGCTGTGGCCGGCGTGCTCGTCGGCGGCACGATCTGGGCGGCGACCGCGTTGCCGGTCGCTGTCATGCAAGGGCTGACAATCTCCACCAATGAATCCCAGATCTTCGAGGCCAAGCTGGCATACGAGGACCTGCTGGACGAGATTATCGAATACCGGGACACGGTGGACCAGGTCACCGCCGAGTTGCGGGCCAGCAAGGTGGAACTCGAAACACAGCTCGCCCAGGCCGGAGAGTTCGAGCGCCAGCTCGCCGAGGCGGGGGACGCCCAGGCCGGCCCGCGGGCCGCCGTAGCGCAGTCGCGGGAGGCCCTGCAGCAGCATCTGGACAAGGTGAACGGGGCGCTGACCGGGGTCGCCAACGACGGCGAGGAGCTCGAGAGCATGATCGCCAAGATCCGCGCGGATCTGGCGGCGAGCGACAAAGGCCGGGCCCTGGTTGAGAACGCGCGGACCCGCTTGAAGGAGCGGGCCGAGGGTCTGGAACACAGGCTTGCAACGGTGGTCGGCACGAACCAGAAGATGCAGGAGCGGAATGCCGCCCTGACCTCCAATCTTCAGGTCACGTCAGCCGAGCGTGACGGACTCTTGAAGCAGCGCCAGAAGCTGCGCGGCACGATCGATAACCTCGACAGCCAGATCGCGGCGTTGCAGCATGAACGCGACCGCCTCGAGAAGCAGAATGCCGGCCTGTCCGATGATCTGAGCGCAACGAATTCGCTGGCGGCAAATCTGGCAAACGAGCGCGAGGGCCTGCAGGAGCTGCTGGCCGCGGCGGACGGCGAGTTGATGCTGACCCGCGCCCAGCAGGACGTGATCTGGGATGATCTTCGTGGCGTGGCGCAGAGCCTGCAGGAGGTTACCGGAGACGCCACCGAACTGGAAGGCAGCCCGCGGCAGTTGCGCACGCAGATCGACAACCTCGTGGCGGATCTGACCAACCGGCAGGCGGTCGAGGAAGTCGTGCTGCAGCGCGCCACGGAGCGGGCCGCCAGCAGTATTCAGGAGGTCGAGAAGATCGTGGCCATGACCGGTCTCGACGCGGACCGCTTGCTCGCCAAGGCGCGCCAGGGTCAGCTCGGACAGGGCGGTCCGTTCATCGCGGCGGGGGAAATTCCGTCAGACGAGCAACTCGGCGAGACCATGCTGTCGCTCGACAGCAATATGACGCGGTGGGAATCGCTTACGGAAATTCTGCGGGTAATGCCGCTGGCTCTGCCGGTCGATACCTACCACCTGACCAGCACGTTCGGTCCGCGCATCGACCCGGTCAAGAAGCGGCGCTCGCAGCATAACGGTCTTGACATGGGTGGGTGGACGAACACGCCGATCTGGGCCGCGGCGCCCGGAACCGTCGTCCATTCGGGTCCGAAGGGGAGATATGGCAATGTTGTCGAAATTGACCATGGTTTCGGCATAAAGACCCGCTACGCTCACCTCAACAAGACCCTCGTGGAGGTTGGCGAGGTCGTCGGCCACCGTCAGCGCATCGCCCTTCTGGGCAGCACCGGCAGAAGCACGGGTCCGCACCTGCATTACGAGGTTCTTTATGATGGAAAACCCTTGGACCCCATGAAATTCATAAAGGCTGGACGATATGTTTTCAAAAACTGAGAAGGATGTACCCACCGTGACTCCCACAGCTTCTCCCGAACGCGGCGGCAAGTCGAGCGCGCCCTCGATCATCAGCAACAACCTGAAGGTTACCGGCAATCTTAACACCGATGGCGATGTGCAGATCGACGGAGAGATCGACGGCGACGTAAACAGCAAGGCGATCACGCTCGGCGAATCCGGTGTGGTCAACGGCGCGATCATGGCCGACATGGCCCGGATCTCCGGGACGGTCAACGGATCGATTACCGCCCGCGTCGTCGAACTGGGTCGTAGCGCACGGATCACCGGCGACATCAACCATTTCAGTCTCGCCATCGAGCCCGGCGCCTTCGTCCAGGGCCAGATGAGCCATGTGGACGAGCAGAAGCTGAAACCCGCATCCAACGGCGCGGGTCAGGCGAAGCCGGCCCTGGTGGCGCCCGAAATGGACAAGATGGACAAGATGGACAAGATGGAAAAGAAGGGCGGCGAGTCGGCGAAGAGTCTGCCGAACTGACGCTTCCCCGGCGAAAGACGCCGGTTCAACCGTTAATGACCGGCCGGACATCGCGTCCGGCCGGATTTCGTTCTGCCCAACCCTTCAGGATATCGGCGTACAGCACCGGGTCGACATTGCCGCCCGAACAGATGCACAGCACAGGCGCATCCCCCCAGCCGGACTTGCCGTCGAGCACCGCCGCCAGCGCCGCCGCCCCGCCCGGTTCGACGACCAGCTTGAAATGCCGGAACGCCTGGCCAATCGCGTGCCGTACCGAATCTTCGCTGACGGCGAGCCCGCGCACGCCGAGCCCTTTGAGGATCGGGAAGGTCAGTTCCCCCGGCATCGGCGCGAGCAGGGCGTCGCAGATCGAGGTTGCGCCGGGCTGCGCTTCCACACGATGCCCGGCCGCGAGCGAGCGGGCAGTGTCGTCACACCCCTCCGGCTCCGCGGTCCAGACCCGCGTGTCCGGCCAGGCGTCGGATAGCGCGAACGCAACACCGGAACTGAGCCCGCCACCGCCGCAGGGGATGACGACGGCGGCCGGGCCGACTCCCGCATCGCCGGCCTGTTGCACGATTTCCAGGCCGATCGTCGCCTGCCCGGCGATCACCTGCGGCTCGTCATAGGGCCTGACCAGAGTGGCGCCGGTGTCGCTTGCGATCTGCGCCCCGATCGCCTCGCGGTCTTCGCCGGCGCGGTCGTACAGCACGATTTCGGCGCCCCAGGCCCGGGTATTGTCGATCTTGATGCGTGGTGCGTCGGCCGGCATGACGATGGTCGCCGGGACACCCAGCAATGATGCCGCGGCGGCCACCCCTTGTGCATGGTTACCGGAGGAATACGCAATTACGCCTGCCTTGCGCGCCGCGCTGTCGAACTGCGCGATCGCGTTGTAGGCGCCGCGGAACTTGAACGACCCCGTAAGCTGCAGCGGCTCGGCCTTGACCAGCAGGCGGAACCCGAGTTGTTCGTTCAGCAGGGGCGACTCCAGGAGCGGCGTGCGGACCGCGACGCCGGCAAGACGCGCCGCTGCGGCTTCGATGTCCGCCCAGGTGACCGCGTAGCCGTCAGATCCGCGCAAGGAACCCATCGAGCGCCTCCGTGACCTCGGGTTCGTTGAGGGTCAGGGGATGACCCCGCTTCGGGACGGTCACCGCGGTCAGGTCCGGGTGCGCCTGCGCCATGCGATCGAAGGTCTCGGCGCTGAGGACGTCCGATAGCGCGCCGCGCAGGGCGAGAACCGGAAACCCGGACAGCGCCCGGAACAACACCCACGGATCGGTTTCGGCCCGTGACCTGGCGACCGCCTCCGCCAGTCGCGTATCCCAGTCGAAATGCAGCATACCGTCTTCGCCCTCGCGCCACGTGGCCCGGGCCTCCTCCAGCAACGCCGCGCGGGATTCGCCGGACAGCGCCGGGAACATGCGCTGCAGTTCGGCGATCGCCGCGTCCCAGTCGGGTTGCGGGCTGTCCTTGCCGATATAGTCCATGATCCGCCGCAGCCCGGTATCGGAAACCGCGGGGCCGACATCGTTCAGGACGATGGCGCGGAGGCTCGCCGGCACCATGATCGCAAGGCCCATGGCCATGAACCCGCCGAACGAGGTGCCGACCACGACCGCGTCGTCCAGGCCGGCGACCGTCATCAGATGGCGCGTGTCGTTGACGTGCACGGCGGGATGGTAGTTGCGGGGGTCGCGATCGTAGTCCGACCGGCCGCGTCCGCGATAGTCGGGGCAGACCACCCGCCGCGATGCGGCAAGCCGGCCCGCGAGCGTGTGGAAGTCCTTCGAGTTCCGCGTCAGTCCCGGCAGGCAGAGCACGGGCGGCGCGGCGGCCAGCGGATCGCCGTAGTCGCGGTAGTAAAGCGACCGCCCGTCCTGGGACAGGAAGCGGCATTCCCGGAATGCCGCCATGCGTCAGGCCACGCCGACCAGTTCGGGCAGCGCCGAAAGGTCGCTCAACTGCCGGTCGGGCGCACCCGGAATGCGTTCGGGCGGCTGGTTGAAGCGGTTGATCCAGACCACGCGGAATCCGAAATGCGAGGCCGCATAGGCGTCCCACGCGTTGGAAGACTGGAAGCAGATTTCGTGCGCCGCGGCGCCCAGCCGGTCGGCCGCCAACCCGTAGACCCGGGGGTCCGGCTTGAAGATACCGACATCCTCGACCGAAAAGACATGGTCCAGCGTGTCTGCGAGTCCGGCCGATTCGACCGCCGCATCCAGCATCGCCGGGGCGCCGTTGGACAGGATTGCGGTCGCGATGCCGCCGGCCTTGAGGCGGCCAAGCATCGCCGGCACTTCCGGGTATGGATCGAGCTCGAGGTAGAGATCCATCAGGCGCTGCCGCATCGCCGGGTCGTCCAGGCCGACGGCGGCCAGTGCGAAATCAAGCGCGTCGCCGGTGACCTGCCAGAAGTCCGCATGGGTCCTCATCAGGCTCCGCAGCCAGGTGTATTGCAGCTGTTTCTGTCGCCAGGTGTCCGAAAGCGCATCCGCCTTGCCGCCAAGGTCGTCGCGGCACCGCGCCGCCGCCGAATGCACGTCGAACAGGGTGCCGTATGCATCGAAGACACAGGCCCGAATGCCGGGAATTTCGGGATTGGGCATCGGGTCCTCCTTCATTCAAGGGATGTCGCCGGTGCATATTCGCCCCGGTCCTTCGCGGTGCGGCGGCCGTTTCACGCCTCGGGTAAATTGTCGGACAGCCTAGTTGACGCGGCTGTCCGTCGCCAGTCTGCACTACAGCATGGCGGAAACCAGGTAAAGCTCCAACTCGGGCGCGCGCCTCTCGATGCGGTCAGGGCGCTGTGGGCGCCTCGTATCCGGGCAGTCGGCCCGCGATATCCTCGGCCCTCAGTGCTGCGACCTGCGCCCCGGTCAGTTTCTGGCGGTAGATCGGCAGCGCTTCCATGATCCGCTGCACGTAATTGCGGGTCTCGGAAAACGGGATCGACTCGATCCAGTCGATGGCATCGTCCAGCGACCCCCTGGGGTCGCCATAATCGACGAGCCACTTGTCGACCCGATGGGGTCCCGCATTGTATGCGGCGAGGGCCATGATCATAGAGCCTTCATAGCGGCCGAGCATCGATTCCAGGTAGGCGCTGCCCAGTGCGACGTTGTGGTTGGGATCGCTGGTCAGGCGCGCCGTCGAATGACCCTTGACCTTGAGTTTGCGGGCGACGTTCTTTGCCGTCGCCGGCATCAGCTGCATCAGTCCGCGGGCGCCGGCGCGGCTGCGTGCGTGCACGTCGAATGCGCTCTCTTGCCGGATCACGGCGTGGAGCAGCGCCGGCTCGGGTGGAATATCGTCGGCCAGAACCATCGTCGGATAACCGTGTTCGCCGAGCACCACGCTGTCCCGCGCCGCCTTGCGGGCGATATAGACCGCAACGTCGATGCGGCCGGAATCACGGGCGAGCTGCGCTGCCAGCGTCCAGTCTTCGGCGGTCTCGGATTGCCGCGCGATATGCCGCAGAAACTGCCTCAGCATGTCGTCATTGTTCAGACTCGCGAGAAACCCCCTGGGATCGTCGCGCGGGTCGGGCTTGCCCCTGGCCTGCGCGCGTGGCGCGTCCCGCAGCGCGACGAGGATCCGCACCGCCCGCACCAGTTCGCCCCGGTCGAACTCGGCCCGGGCGACCCGTGAAATTTCGGGCTCCTGCGACGCGAAGGGCGTTGCGGCAATGCCGATCCGCCGCGCCGCAAGCTGCCCATAGAAGGTCGTCGTGTTGCGTGCGGCGGTGTGAAACCATTGCCGCGCGATCTGCTTCTCGCCGGCGGCCTCGGCGGCACGGCCCGACCAGTACGCCGCGCGGGCAAGGCTGATCGGATAGCGGACGGTCTCGTAAAGACCCGAAAAATGATCGAACGCGGCGCGAGGTTTGCCGAGAAAGCGCAGCGCGATCCAACCGGCCAGGAATTCCGCGTCGGCGCGCGCGACGCCGCTGTCCAGCCCGTGATCGCTAATCAACCGGTAAGCCGTCTTCGCGTCGCCGTCGAGAAGCGCGCGACGCGCCAGCAACTGCCGTTCCGTCCACAATTGCTTCGGATGATCGAGATCGCCCTTGAACGCCAGCAGAGCCGCAATGGCGACGTCGTTGTTTTCCTTGCGGCGGTTCCACCGCACCAATTCGTATATCAGGCCCTGGTCTTTCGCCAGCCACGCCGGGACGGTCTCCACCGCCGCCTTGGCATTCTTCTTGCGGCGCATCAGGCGCAGGCGTGCCTCGGCCAGCGCACGGTATTCCCCGCCGACACGTTTCATCTGGCGGGTCGCGGCGGATCTGCGGTTGTCCCAGAGCAGCCTGTCGAGACGTGCCCAGTGGTGTTCGGCCGCCAGATCTCCGGCGAAGCGCGACAGGAAGGCCTTCTCGTCGGCGGCCTTCATGTCGAAATCGATCCATGCGCGACGGATCACGCCGACCGCCTCGTCCTTCTCGCCGTTGCGGTCGAGCGCCGCGGCGTAAGCCGAGGCGCCCTCGACCGTGCGGGGCGGATAGGCGCGGAACCACGCCAGGATGGAACCGTCGCTGTCGTCCCGCGTGATGGCCCGTTCCGCCTTGTTGCGGAGCGCGCCCAGTCTCGGCCAGCCGGGGTTGGCCCTGATGAAACCGGTGATCTCGCCAAACGACTGAGACTCGCTGCGGTCGATCAGCAGCACCCATTCGGCGAGCATTTCGACCAGGCGATCGTCGGTCGCATGGACGGGAATTCCGGCGCCGGGTTCCGGCAGCGCCCCGGTCTTCGGCTCGATTTCCGGCGTCTCGATCCGGGGTGAAATGGCCCCCCAGGGTGCGAGGTTGGCCCGGTCCTGGATTTCGTCCGGCTCCACCGCGCGCGCGAGCATGATGTCCTGTCCCTCGGCCGCGAGGGACAGGGAGATCGCCGGTGGGCTGAACCAGACTGCCAGCGCGAAAACGACGCCGCACGATAAAGCGAAGGCGCACGATTTGGCCTTACGTCCGGTCCGGCCCGATCTGCCCCAACTCTGCATTCTGCCGCCTCTCCGGACTCGATCTTGCCTGACCGAGTCTATCGTATCAATCATACTACCAAAAAACTGTAAAGAGTGGGGCACAATGACGTGATCATGCGCGCTTGCCGTGTCTGATCGGGGACGGTATGGTCGCGCCAAACGCGTCCGTTCGCACGATCGCCCGTCAAGAACCGGCGCTCGCAGAGAGATATCGAGGAGAAAAAGATGTTCAGCGGCTCAATCACCGCGCTGATTACCCCGTTCCGCGACGGCAAGGTGGATGAGAAGGCGTTCCAGGAATTCGTCGACTGGCAGATCCACGAGGGATCGGACGGCGTCGTGCCGGTGGGGACGACCGGCGAGTCGCCGACGCTCAGTCACGATGAGCATAAACGCGTGGTCGCGCTATGCCTCGACGTTGCGAAGGACAAAGTGCCGGTCATCGCGGGCGCCGGCTCGAACTCCACGGCGGAGGCCATCGACCTGACCCGCCACGCCAGGGAGGCCGGCGCCGATGCGGCGCTGATCGTAACGCCCTACTACAACAAGCCGACGCAGGAAGGCCTCTACCGCCATTACGAGGCGATTGCCACCGCGGTCGATATTCCGATCATCATCTACAATATCCCGGGCCGCAGCGTCGTCGACATGTCGGTCGACACCATGGCGCGGCTTGCCAGGCTGCCGAACATCGTCGGAGTCAAGGACGCGACGGCCGATCTTGCGCGGCCGCTCGCCACCCGCACGACGATCGGGCCGGATTTCTGCCAGCTTTCGGGTGAGGACGCGACCATCGCCGCGTTCCTGGGGCAGGGGGGACACGGCTGCATCTCGGTGACGTCCAACGTTGCGCCGCGGCTTTGCTCGGACCTGCACAAGGCATGGCAGGCGAGGGATTTCGACAGGTTCGGCGAGATCCGCGACCGGCTCATGCCGCTGCACGCGGCGCTGTTCTGCGAGTCCAGCCCCGGCCCGGTGAAGTACGCCGCCAGCCTGCTCGGCAAGTGTACCGACGAGACGAGACTGCCGATTGCGCCGATCGCTGAGGCCAGTCGCAGCCGGGTCGAGGAGACGATGCGGTCCGTTGGGCTGTTGAACTGATCCCATGGCTGCGAAGAAGGGTGGGCGCGCCGCCGCCGAAAACCGGCGGGCCCGCCATGACTACCTTATCGAGGACACGGTCGAGGCCGGCATGGTGCTGATGGGCAGCGAGGTCAAGTCGCTGCGCGCGGGCCATGCCAGCCTCGCGGAATCCTACGCCGGACCCAAGGACGGCGCGATCTGGTTGCTTAACTGCCATATCCCGCCCTACCAGCAGGCAGGCCCCGAGAACCACGAAGCCAAGCGCCCGCGCAAGCTGCTGCTGCGCAAAAAGGAGATGGAGCGGTTGCTGGCGGCGGTGAGGCAGAAGGGCGTGGCCCTCGTTCCGCTGAAGATCTATTTCAACGAGCGCGGCATCGCCAAGCTGTTGCTGGGGCTGGCCAAGGGCAAGAAGCAGCACGACAAGCGGCAGGCCGACAAGGACCGCGACTGGAAGCGCCAGCAGGCCCGCCTGATGCGCGAGAAGGGTTAACCCGGGTTTCGCGACGGCCTGTCAGGCGTTCAGCCGTTCGCTCAGTTCGGCGAACACGGCGCGGAACATGTCTTCGGTCAGGCGGCCGGTGTTGGTGTTGTAACGCGAGCAGTGGTAGCTGTCGGCCAGCATCAGGCCTGTCGGTAGTGCGTGCATCGCCCCGTGGGCGAACGGATAGCGGGCGGCGACCAGGCCGAGCGCCCGCAAGATCGCCTTATGCGCCACAAGCCCCAGCGCCAGGACCACCCGGAGTTCCGGCATGGCCGCGATTTCCGCCTTGAGGAACCGGTTGCAGGCCTTGATCTCGGGCGTGGTCGGCTTGTTTTCCGGCGGTACGCACCGCACGGCGTTGGTCACGCGCGTGCCGGCCATCCGGAACCCGTCATCCGGCCGCGCGTCGTAAGGCCCGGTACCGAAGCCGAAGGCCTTGATGGTGGGATAGAGCAGATCGCCGGCGAAATCGCCCGTGAACGGGCGTCCCGTACGATTGGCGCCCCGCAGACCCGGCGCGAGCCCGACGATCAGGAGCCGCGCGTCGCAGGCGCCGAAGCTGGGAACCGGCGCATTGTGCCAGTCCGGAAAGGCGGCCGTATTGGCGCAGCGAAACTGGACGAGTCTCGAGCACAGCCCGCAATCCGCAGCCGGACCTGCGAAACCCATTCTATACTGTGGCCGCCACGCCCGCCCCTTGCGGGGTCACGTGGCGAGATCGTACGCTGGCTCTTCCTCGTCCTCGGCCAGATCAACTGGCTCGCCGGGTTCACGAGGCGCGTGCGCCCTGGAGATCTCGTCGGCGATATCCTGCAGCTCGATGAAATTGTCGGCCTGCCGCCGCAGTTCGTCTGCCACCATCGGCGGCGAGGACTTGACCGTGCTGACCACCGTGACGCGAACCCCCTTGCGCTGGGTGGCCTCGACCAGACACCGGAAATCACCGTCTCCGGAAAACAGCACCACGTGGTCCAGGCGCTCCGCCATTTCCATCACGTCGGTGGCCAACTCGATATCCATGTTGCCCTTTATCTTCCGACGCCCGGACGCATCCGTGAACTCCTTGGTCGGCTTGGTGACCATCGTGTAGCCGTTGTAGTCGAGCCAGTCGACCAGCGGGCGAATAGGCGAATACTCCTGATCGTCGATAAGGGCTGTGTAGTAGAAGGCCCGGACCAGGCGGCCCTGCTTCTTGAACAGGGCCAGCAACCGTTTGTAATCGATGTCGAATCCGAGTGCCCTGGCGGCGGCATACAGATTCGCGCCATCGACGAACAGTGCGATCCGTTCACCGGGATAGAAATTCATAGGCATGGCGTTAAGATCCCAAAAAAAATTCTCAAAGCAAGGATGCCCGATTACTACAGCCGGATCCGTCAATTACCCTGACCCGTACTGTCGAAGGGCAGCCTGCCACCCAAAGATGCACAGCAGTAATACGAAACCGATTTGCATCTATACCAAATATTTACCCTTTGCGGAGACATCCGGCAAGGGTTGCGACCCGAATTCTGGAAAAATATGTCAATTTGAAGGCAACCGGCCAGCGGATCCGCCGTCCCGGTATCCGCCAAATCGCTTGCAAGGCCGCGGTAGCGACCCTATATTCCAAGCCGATTTTCAGGCAATTTACGGAACCGGACCAGATGGCGCGTGTAACAGTCGAGGACTGCGTCCTCAAAATACCCAACCGCTTTGACCTCGTGATGCTGGCGGCGCATCGCAGCCGTGCCGTTTCGGCCGGCGCGGCATTGACCATCGATCGCGACAACGACAAGAACCCGGTGGTCGCGCTGCGGGAGATCGCGGACGAAACGATCGGCCTGGTCGAGACAAGGGATTCGCTGATCCGCAGCTTGCAGCGCCACGTCGAGGTCGACGAGCCCGAGGAAGAGGATACCCTCGAGCTCATGGCCGGCGCGATCATGGCCGGCGACGAGGCCGACCCGGCCCAGTATCTGAAGGAAGGCGAACTGGTCGAGCAGAACAGCGAGGAAATCGGCGCCGGCGAGGAAGAGGGCGGTAACGAGACGCTGGAACCGGCGCCGACGGAGTGAGTCGACGCCCCGTTCACCGCAACTGAAATTGCCGCGAATTTGGGAATAGCGCCGAATGATGCGGCAATATGAACTGGTCGAGCGGGTAAAGAGTTACGATCCGGGCGCGGATGAGGAGACCCTCAACCGCGCCTATGTCTTTTCGATGAAGGTGCACGGCTCGCAGCTGCGCGCATCTGGCGATCCGTATTTCTCGCACCCCGTCGAAGTCGCCGGCATCCTGGCCAGCATGAAGCTGGACTCTGCGTCGATCATCACCGGCCTTCTGCACGATACGGTCGAAGACACCGTCGCGACGCTCAAAGACATCAACGAGCTGTTCGGCGACGAGATCGCGCGGCTGGTCGACGGCGTCACCAAGCTCAGCCAGATCGAATTGCAATCCGACAAGGCGCGGCAGGCGGAGAACTTCCGCAAGCTACTGCTGGCGATGTCGGAGGATATCAGGGTGTTGCTGGTCAAATTGGCGGACCGGCTGCACAACATGCGGACGCTCCACCACGTCAAGAGCGAAGAAAAACGCAAGCGTGTCGCCCGGGAAACGATGGAAATCTACGTCCCGCTGGCGGAGCGCATCGGCATCCGTGACTGGAAGGACGAACTGGAGAACCTGGCGTTCCAGGAGCTGAACACCGACGCCCATGATTCGGTGGCCAAGCGCCTGGATTTCCTGCGGTCGCGCGGTGGCGACGTGATCGGTCGCGTTATCGCGGAACTGCGCGAAACACTCGCGGAAGCGGACATTTCGGCGGAAGTTTCGGGGCGCGAGAAAACACCGCATTCGATCTGGCGCAAGATGCAGCGCAAGGATGTCGCGTTCGAGCAGCTGTCGGACATCATGGCGTTCCGCATCATCGTCGAATCGGTCGACGACTGTTACCGCGCGCTGGGTGTGATTCACAACACGTACCGCGTGGTGCCGGGCCGCTTCAAGGACTACGTGTCGATTTCCAAGCCGAACGGCTACCGCTCGATCCATACCGGCGTGATCGGGCCCGAAAACCAGCGGATCGAAATCCAGATCCGGACCCGCGAAATGCACGAGATCGCGGAAATGGGCGTCGCGGCGCACTGGCTCTACAAGGAGGGCAAGCCGCAGACCGAGGGCACACAGTACCGCTGGCTGCGGCAGTTGCTGGAAATTCTCGAACACGCCTCCGAGCCCGAGGAATTCCTCGAGCACACCAAGCTCGAAATGTTTTCCGACCAGGTGTTCTGCTTTTCGCCCAAGGGCGACCTGTACGCCTTGCCGCACGGTGCGACCCCGGTCGATTTCGCCTACGCGGTGCATTCGGAGGTCGGCAACACGTGCGTCGGCGCGAAGATCAACGGACGGATCGTCCCGCTCCGCTCGCAACTGCGCAATGGCGACCAGGTCGAGATCATCACGTCGCGGGCGCAGACGCCGTCTCCGACATGGGAGAGCTTCGTCGTCACCGGCAAGGCGCGCGCCTGCATCCGCCGTTTTGTGCGCAGCCAGCAACGTTCGCAGTATGTCAGCCTCGGCCGCGAGATCGTCGCCAAGACCTTCCGTCAGGAAGGCTATGAGCTGACCGAGAAGGCGCTCAAGGGTGTGCTCAAGACCTTCGACTGCCACAACGTCGAGGATCTTTATGCCGTGGTGGGCGAGGGCCAGCATACCGGGCGCGAAGTCCTTTGGGCCGTATTCCCGGGCGCCAAGAAGGCACGCTCGCGGAAAGTCGTCCCGATCGCCCGCCGCGCGCGCACCGAAAAAAGCCATGCCATCCCGATTCGCGGCCTGATCGCGGGCATGGCGGTTCATTTCGCGGGTTGCTGCCACGCGCTGCCGGGGGATCGAATCGTCGGCATCGTGACCACCGGCAAGGGTGTCACCATACACACCATCGATTGCGACGCCCTGGAGGGCTTCGCCGACATGCCGGAGCGCTGGCTCGACGTTTCCTGGGATGTCGAGAATGCGGAACAGGCCATGCATGTCGGCCGGATTCATGTCGTCGTGAACAATGAACCGGGCGCGCTGGGCACGATATCCACGGTCATCGGGCGTGACAGCGGCAACATCACCAACCTCAAGATCGTTCATCGGTCGGTGGATTTTTTCGAAATGCTGATCGATATAGAGGTTGCGGACCTCAGGCAGTTGACGGACATTATGGCGGCGCTTCGCGCGACGCGGGTCGTAAACACGGTCGATCGCGCCAGGGGCTGACGTCCGCCGCAATTCCGTATCGAAATTCCACCGTGTCAGTCGGTGCACGACGGTATATTCTGCCAATGATGTTCAGACGCCGCGCCCAGCAGCCGGTTCACCACCGGGTCAGCAACCTGATCTGGCCCCGCATGGGGTGGGGCCGGGTGGTCATGTATCTGTGGCACCGGGTCGGGCGGCTGCACGGCACGCCGCACAGCATCGCCGCGGGTTTCGCGTCCGGCGCGGCGATTTCCTGCACGCCGTTCCTCGGCGTGCATTTCATCCTGGCGGCGCTGATGTCCCTGTTATCGCGCGGCAACGTCATCGCCGGGCTGATCGGCACCGGGGTGGGAAACCCCTGGACGTTTCCGTTCATCTGGTGGTGGACCTATACGCTGGGCACCAAGATGGGGGCGGGTTCCGCGCTGCACGGACGCCAGCCGGACTTCCTGAGGATCTTTACCGACCTGTTCGGCGTGCTGGGAAAGGCGGTCGTGAAGTTCCAGCTGGACTCGGCATATTTCGAGAATGTCTGGACGATCATCTGGCCCATGATGGTTGGCAGCGTGCCCACCTTCATCGTCGTCTGGATGGTCGCTTACCTGATGTTGAAACCCCTTGTGACGGCCTATCAGGCCCGGCGCATCGCGCGCCGCCGGCGGAAGTTGAAGAAGGCACGCGAGGCCAAGGCTCTCGCCGACGCCGAAAGCCCGGAGGTCACGACGCTGCCGGTACGCGAAGATGCCCCCTTGGCCGAGAGCATGCCGGTGAACCGGGAGTCCAGCGGCTGACCGGCCGAGACTTTCCAGGCGGGTGGTTTCAAGGATCGGCTCTGGAGGACAGGAAAACCGCCGTAATGGAAGGAGAGGATCGATGAAACGGATTTTGCGGCTCGGCGTCAACATCGACCACGTCGCGACCATACGCAACGCGCGCGGCGGCCCGGACCCGGATCCCGTCCGCGCGGCCAGCCTTGCGGCGCGGGCCGGGGCAGACGGGATCACTGCGCATCTGCGCGAGGACAGGCGCCACATTACCGATAACGATATCACCAGGCTGACGGGCGAAATCGACCTGCCGCTGAATTTCGAGATGGCGGCAACCGACGAGATGCTGGCGATCGCGCTGCGCCACAACCCCCACGCCGCCTGCCTGGTGCCCGAGAAGCGCGAGGAACGGACGACCGAGGGCGGGCTGAACGTTGCCGGCGGATTCGACAAGCTCAAACCCTTTGCAGATCGCCTTGGAGACGCCGGGATTCGCGTGTCGCTGTTCGTCGAGCCCGACCCGGCGCAGCTCGACGCCGCGGTGCGGCTGGGCGCCCCGGTGGTCGAACTGCACACCGGCAGTTACGCCAATCTCAAGGGCCGGGCGCGCGAGGCGGAACTCGGCCGGCTGCGCGCCGCCGCGGCACACTGCGACGGGCTGGGGCTGGAATGCCATGCCGGTCACGGGCTGACCTTCGACAACGTGGTTCCGGTCGCGTCGATTCCGCAGGTCGTCGAGCTCAATATCGGCCATTTCCTGATCGGTGAGGCGATCTTCGGCGGGCTCGACAGCACCATCAAACGGATGCGTGCACTCATGGACAAGGCCCGCGCCAACGCCCAGGGCGAGCAGAGCGCGTGATGATCCTGGGGATTGGCAACGATCTCATCGATATTCGCCGGGTCGAGGCGACGCTCGAGCGGTTCGGGGCACGCTTCGAGGACCGCATTTTTACCGAGATCGAGCGCCGGAAATCGGACCGGCGGGCCAATCGGGCGGCGAGCTACGCCAAGCGCTTCGCCGCGAAGGAGGCGTGTTCGAAGGCGCTGGGGACCGGTTTCCGCAGGGGCGTGTTCTGGCGCGATCTCGGCGTCGTGAACCTGCCGTCGGGAAAGCCGACCATGGCGCTGACCGGTGGTGCGCTGGTGCGGCTTCGGGAGATGACGCCCGCCGGCATGACGGCGCAGATCGACCTCACCATCACCGACGATTTTCCGCTTGCCCAGGCGATCGTCATTATTTCCGCCGTCGATGGTGCCGGCGCCTGACGGAGCGGCACTCGAAATAACCGGGAACCTCATTCGATGGAAGATGCAAAGGCGGCGGTACGGGACTCCACGCAGGCGCGGACGGACACGTTTGCGGCCGCCGGCGGACGGCGCAGGTGGCCGGGGCGTGCCGCGATCCTATTGCTCGCCCTGATCGGCTTGGCCGTCATTGGTTTAAGGTTCGTGGCGTTCCAACCATTCAGTATTCCATCGTCGTCCATGTACCCGACGCTGATGGTCGGCGACTATCTGTTCGTCTCGAAATACAGCTACGGATACAGCCGCCATTCCTTCCCCTTCGGGCTGGTCCGGTTCGAGGGCCGGGTCTGGGAGAGCCCCGTCGAACGGGGCGACGTTGCGGTATTCCGGAACCCGACCGAACTTTCGGAGGACTATATCAAGCGGATCGTCGGCCTGCCGGGCGACCGGATTCAGGTCGCCAAGGGGATCCTTCACATCAACGGCGCGCCGGTCGAACGGGAGCGGATCGAGGATTACGAACTCTCGCCGGGCCGCATGGTCCCGCAGTACCTCGAAACCCTCCCGAATGGACGGGTGCACCGGATTATCGAGACGCAGGGAGATACCTCCGGATTCGACCGTACACGGGAATATACCGTTCCCCCGGGACATTACTTCGCCATGGGCGACAACCGGGACAACTCGGCGGACAGCCGCGTCATCGGACCGGTTCCCGCCGAGAATCTGATCGGCCGTGCCGAGGTCCTGTTCTTTTCCCGGAACGGGTTCGACATCCGGTTCGACCGGATCTTCCATGGCGTCGAGTAACCGGCCGCGGCGCCCCGGCCGTGCCGTCAACGCCTTGACAGGGACCGTCGGCAACGCCTATCACCGCCGCTCACGAAACGGTCGAGAAATGCACGGAATTTTATGACAACAGAGAACAGCGAGACCGAAACAAACAAACCTGCCGCCGCCGCACCGGGCAGCGCGCCGGCGGCGGCGGAACATGGCCCGTTGCGCCGATGGCTGTGGAACGAGACGGTCCAGACCGTCTTCTACGCGGTTCTGATCGCGCTCGTCGTGCGCATCGTCGCGTTCCAGCCCTTCAATATCCCGTCGGGCTCGATGTACCCGACGCTGATGGTCGGCGACTATCTGTTCGTCTCGAAATACAGCTATGGATACAGCCGCTATTCCTTCCCCTTCGGGCTGGCGCCGTTCGATGGCCGGATCTGGGAAAGCCCCGTCGAACGGGGCGACGTTGCCGTATTCCGCAACCCCGAGAACCTCTCGGAGGACTATATCAAGCGGATCATCGGCCTGCCGGGCGACCGCATCCAGGTCAACAAGGGAATCCTCCACATCAACGGCGAGCCGGTCAAACGGGAGCGGATCGAGGATTACGAACTCACGCCCGGCCGCATGGTGCCGCAGTACCTCGAGACGCTGCCGAACGGAAGGGTGCACCCGATCATCGAAGCGAGGGGCGATGCCGCAGACAGCGACAACACCCGTGAAATCACCGTGCCCGATGGGCATTACTTCGCCATGGGCGACAACCGGGACAACTCGGCGGACAGCCGCAAGATTGGGTCGGTACCGGCGCAGAATTTCATCGGCCGGGCGGAGATCCTGTTCTTTTCCTTGAACTGGAACCAGGAGCCCGACAATTTCTTTATCCGCTTCGACCGGATATTCGACGGCATCGAATGACCGGCGGGACCGGTCGCCGCGATGGATGAACTGACGGACATCATCGGTTATGAATTCGGCGACCCGGCCCTGGCCCCGATCGCCCTGACGCACCGCAGCGCCGTCGGGCGCGAACACCAGACATACGAGCGCCTGGAATTCCTGGGCGACCGCGTGCTGGGCCTGGTGATCGCCGACATGCTCTACGACGCGTTCCCGCAGGAAGACGAGGGCGCACTGGCCAAGCGGCTGGTTGCGCTGGTGCGCCGGGAAACCCTGGCCGACGTCGCAACGTACCTTGGCGTCGGCCCGCTGATCCGGCTCAGCCGCGGCGAGGAGGAGGCGGGCGGGCGCGAGAACCCAGCGATTCTGGCCGACGTCTGCGAATCCCTGATCGGTGCGGTCTATCGTGACGGCGGGCTGGAGGCCGCCCGCGCGTTCATCGGGCAGCACTGGTCGGCGCTGATGGAAGGCACCGCCGAGCCGCCCAAGGACGCCAAGACAAGCCTTCAGGAATGGGCGCAGGGCCGCGGTTTCGCGCTGCCGTCCTACCGCCAGGTTGCGCGCAGCGGGCCCGACCATGCGCCGCAATTCACAATCGAGGTCGGGGTCGGCGATTTCCCGCCGGAACTGGGCGAGGGCCCGACCAAGCGGGCCGCCGAGCAGAGTGCCGCGGAAAGGCTGCTCGAACGCCTCGAGGGCACCGATGTCACGGGCTGATACCGCGCCGCGCCGCTGCGGTTTCGTCGCGCTGATCGGCGCCCCGAATGCCGGCAAGTCCACGCTGCTCAACCGGCTGGTCGGCGCCAAGATCTCGATCGTCACGCCGAAGGTGCAGACGACACGCACGCGGGTCCTCGGTATCGCGCTGCGCGGCGCCGCCCAGATCATCTTCATCGACACGCCCGGGATCTTCCAGCCGCGCCGGCGGCTCGACCGCGCGATGGTTGCCGCCGCCTGGTCCGGAGCGGCGGATGCCGATCTCGTGGTGCTGCTGATCGATGCCGAAAAAGGCGCCTCCCGTGACGCAAGGCGCATCGTCGAGGGGCTCGAAAAGGCCGGCCGCAAGGCGATCCTCGCGCTCAACAAGATCGATCTGGTGCGCCGGGACTCGCTGCTGGCGCTGAGCGCCGAACTCAATGCGAGCGGCGTCTTCACCGACACCTTCATGATCTCGGCGAGCAAGGGCGACGGGGTCGACGATCTGATGACGGCGCTCGTCGCCCGTCTGCCGGAAGGCCCCTGGCTCTATCCCGAGGACCAGCTTTCCGACATGCCGGAGCGGCTGCTGGCGGCCGAGATCACCCGCGAGAAGCTGTTCCTCCAGCTGCGCCAGGAACTGCCCTATTCGCTGACCGTCGAGACCGAGGAATGGGAGGACCGGCCCGACGGCAGCGTGCGCATCGGTCAGGTCGTCTACGTCCAGCGCGACAGCCAGAAGGCGATCGTCCTGGGCAAGGGCGGGCAGCGCATCAAATCGGTCGGCGCCGCCGCGCGCGAGGAGCTGGAAGGGATGCTGGGTTGCGCGGTCCATCTGTTCCTGTTCGTCAAGGTGCGCGAAAAATGGGGCGACGACCCCGAGCGCTACCGCGACTGGGGCCTGGATTTCGACGCGTGATGTAACGATTGCAAGGGGGGGAAGCCGCGATGAGCGAAGTCTACGCGATCAGATACGCACATCACGAGCGCAAAGCGAGCGCCAACTTCATCGGCGGCGACCCGCACGACGGGCCGATGCCGCTCGATTATTTCGTCTGGGCGATCGTCGGCGAGCACGGGACCTTCGTCGTCGACACCGGCTTCGATCCCGCGATGGGCAAGCAGCGCCAGCGAGAGATGCTGCAGCCGCCATCGGAAGGGCTGAAGGCGATCGGGCTGGAGGCGGAGAAGGTCGAGGACGTGATCGTCACCCACATGCACTACGATCACGCCGGCAACCACGCGCTGTTCCCGCGGGCCCGGTACCACATCCAGGACCGCGAGATGGCGTACTGCACCGGCCGCTGCATGTGCCACGACGCCCTGCGGCATGCCTTCGAGCCCGAGGATGTCGCGGTGATGGTGCGGCGCCTGTTCGAGGGCCGGGTCGCGTTCCATGACGGATCCGCCGAACTCGCGCCCGGGGTCAGCGTCCATCTCGTCGGCGGCCACACCAACGGCCTTCAGGTCGTGCGGGTGCGCACCCGCCGCGGCTGGGTCGTGCTGGCGTCCGACGCCACGCACCTGTATGCCAATATCGAACAGGCGCGGCCGTTTCCCATCGTCTACAATGTCGGCGACATGCTCGAGGGCTACGCGACGATCAGGCGCCTCGCGGACTCGCCGGACCATGTGATACCGGGCCACGATCCCGACGTGCTGAACCGGTATCCGGCGCCGAACGAGGCGCTCAAGGGCTGGGTCGCGAGGCTCGACGCGCCGCCCGCGTGAGCCGCGCGGCGGGGGCGAGCTCACGCGGATGGACCGAACAGGAAGGCAGGATCGATGGCAGCACAGACACTTGGGTTCGTCGGGGTCGGCCAGATGGGAGGGCCGATGTCGTCGCGCCTCATGGACGCGGGACATTCCCTTTGCGTGTTCGACACCGATCCGGCGGCGACCGCGCCGCTGGCCGGTCGCGGGGCGCGCATCGCCGGCTCGGCCGGGGAGGTCGCCTCGGAGACGGAAACGGTGTTCGTCAGCCTGCCGATGCCCGCCATCGTTGAGGCGGTCGCGCTGGAGGAGGGGGGCTTGATCCACGGCTCCCGGATCCGCTGCGCGGTCGACCTTTCGACCACCGGGCCGAGCGCCGCCGGCCTGATCGCGGAACGGATGGCCGCGCGCGATATCGTCTGGGCCGACGCCCCGGTAAGCGGCGGCGTCGCCGGCGCCGTGGCCGGTACGCTCGCGGTCATGCTGGCCTGTCCCGAGGCGGAGCGGGCCATGCTCGAGCCGGTCCTCGAGGTGTTCGGCAAGGTCTTTTACGTCGGCGAGCGGCCGGGCATGGGCCAGGTCGCCAAGCTGGGCAACAACATGCTGTCGGTGGCGGCGCTGGCGCTGACCTCTGAAGTGGTGGCGATGGGCGTCAAGGCCGGCCTCGATCCCAACGTGCTGGTCGATATCTTCAATGCCGGGACCGGGCGCAACAGCGCCACCCAGGACAAGTTCCCGCGCCGGATCCTCACCCGCACCTTCGATGCCGGTTTCGCCACGGGCCTGGCCTACAAGGACGTCCGCCTGTGCGTAGACGAGGCGGAGGCACTCGGCGTGCCGATGCTCGTCGGCGCGGTGGTGCGCGAGATGATGGCCGTCACCAACGCGACATTCGGACCTGAGTCCGACTTCACCTCGATCGCCCGGGTGATCGAGGACTGGGCGGGCGTGGAAATCCGCGGCTGAACCGATCTGCTGCGGCGAGTATCATTGCGAACGACTGCACATTGAAGGGCGAGGACATCCCATGACACGTATCAACATCCAGTTCACCCGGTTTTCCGCCTTCTACAGCCCGCTGATCGCGACCGCTGCGGGCGGCTTCCTGGCCGAAGAGAGGCTGGAGCCGGCGCTGTCGATCGCGCCGCCCGGCGTCTCGGCCATCGCCGCGCTGCTCGACGGCAGCGCCCATGTCGTCCAGTCGGCGCCCTCGCAGGGGCTTAGCTCCCTCGAAAAGGGCGAGGACCCGCCGGCCGTGCATTTCGCCCAGGTCAACGAGAAGGACGGCTTCTTCCTGACCGCGCGCGCCCCCGACGCGGCGTTCGCGTGGTCGAAGCTCGCCGGCAAGCGGGTGCTCGTCGACCATGGCGGCCAGCCGCTGGCGATGTTCAAGTATGCGTGCCTGAAACAGGGGCTGGACTACGATTCGATCGTCGCCGTGGATGCCGGCAACGTAAATGAGATGGACGCCGCCTTCCGCGCCGGCGAGGGCGACTACATCCACCAGCAGGGCCCGGCCCCGCAACAGCTCGAGCACGACGGTGTCGGCTACGTGGTCACCGGGCTGGGCGACGCCATCGGCCCCTGCGCGTTCTCCAGCCTCGCGGCCACCCGCGAATGGCTGCAGACCGACATGGCCCGCGCCTTCACGCGCGCGTACGCTAAGGCCCGCAAGTGGATCAACGCCACCCCGGCCGCCGAGATCGCCGCCGTCGAGCGCGAGCATTTCCCCGAGATCGACCCGGAGGTCCTGGCCAGCACCATCGCCGCCTACCAGAAACTCGGCAACTGGTCGGAGCATGTCGAGATCACCCGCGAAGCCTTCGAGGTCACCCTCGACGTCTTCCGCAACGTCGGCCGCGCCGTCGAGGGCGACGCCTACGCCAAGGTCGTGGCGCCGCCGCCGGGGTGATGGAATGGAGCGACGAGGGGATTGTCCTGGCGGTCCGGCGGCATGGCGAAACCTCCGCCATACTCAGCCTGCTGACGGCGGAGCATGGCCGCCACGCGGGGCTGGTGCGGGGCGGGGCGTCGCGGCGCATGCGGGGGTTTTTGCAGCCGGGCAACACGGTGTCGGCGACGTGGCGGGCGCGGCTGGAGGAGCATCTCGGCGCCTATGTGGTGGAACCGCTGCACAGTTGTGCGGCGCTGTACGATCGGCCGGGACCGCTGGCGGCGCTGACCGCGGCCATGGCGCTGCTGGAGTCGACGTTGCCCGAGCGGTCGCCGCATCCCGAAATGTACCGCTCGCTCGGCGTTCTGCTCGGGGCCCTGGAACGGCCGGACTGGGCGGAAACCTATGTCCGCTGGGAGCTGCTGCTGCTGGCAGATCTCGGCTTCGGGCTGGATCTCGAGTCCTGCGCCGCCACGGGCGCGAATGACGGGCTGGCATTTGTGTCTCCGAAGAGCGGGCGCGCGGTCTCGCTGTCGGCGGGGGAGAAGTGGCGCGACCGGATGCTGCCGCTGCCCCGGTTCCTGTCGCCTGAAGGCGGTGCGGCGGATGCACGGCAGGTCGTGGACGGGCTGCGGCTGACCGGCTGGTTCCTCGAGCGCCACGTCTTCGAGCCGCACGACCGCAGGAGCCCGGACGCCCGCGAGAGGCTGGTGACGCATCTGCGCGGGCTCGACGCGGACCGGCGAGACATTGTATAAGCCCTGATGAAAGACACCATATCTGGTAGGAGATTTGCCCAGGTGGAGACTTTAGTGCGACTTAGGATTTCGTCATTGCGAGGCGCAACGCGCCGCGGCAATCCAGGCTGGCCGCGGGGAGTCTGGATTGCCGCGTCGGCTTCGCCTCCTCGCAATGACGGCGGTCGTTTCCTGGCGGAGGCGCCCAGATGAGCGATACCACAGCTGCCGAAAACAACGGCGCCCAGCCGGCGCAGCTCGCCGACATACTGCAGGAGCGCTACCTCGCCTACGCCATGTCGACGATCATGGCGCGCTCGCTGCCGGACGTGCGCGACGGGCTCAAGCCGGTGCACCGGCGGCTGCTCTACGCGATGCGGGAATTGCGCCTCAACCCCGCATCCGCCTTCAAGAAGTGCGCCCGCATCGTCGGCGACACCATGGGCAAGTACCACCCCCACGGCGATGCGGCGATCTACGATGCCATGGTTCGCCTGGCGCAGGATTTCGCGGTCCGCTACCCGCTGGTCGACGGGCAGGGCAATTTCGGCAATGTCGACGGGGATTCCGCGGCGGCCATGCGCTATACCGAGGCGCGCCTGACCGCAATCGCCGAGGCACTGCTGGACGGCATCGACGAGGACGCCGTCAATTTTCGCGAGACCTATGCCGGCGAGGGCGAGGAGCCGGCGGTGCTGCCCGGGGGCTTTCCGAACCTGCTGGCCAACGGGGCGTCGGGCATCGCGGTCGGCATGGCGACCAACATCCCGCCCCACAACATCAACGAGATCTGCGCCGCGCTGCTGCACCTGATCAAGCATCCCAATGCCGCCGTCGAGACCCTGCTGACCCATATGCCCGGGCCCGATTTCCCGACCGGCGGCGAGCTGGTGGAATCGCCCGGGACGATCCTTGAGGCCTACCGCACCGGGCGCGGCAGCCTGCGCCTGCGGGCGCGTTGGGAGGTCGAGAAGCTGAAGGGCGGGACCTGGCAGATCGTCGTCACCGAAATCCCCTACCAGGTCCAGAAGAGCAAGCTGGAGATCCGCATCGCCGAGCTGCTGGGCGACCGCAAGCTGCCGATGCTGGCCGACGTGCGCGACGAGTCGACCGACGAGATCCGCCTGGTGCTGGAGCCCAAGAGCCGCAACGTCGACCCGGCGACGCTGATGGAGGCGCTGTATCGCCATACCGACCTGGAAACCCGCTTCGGGTTGAACATGAACGTGCTCGACGCCGACCAGACGCCGCGAGTGATGAACCTGCGCGAGGTTCTGCAGGCCTTCCTCGACCACCGGCACGAGGTGCTGAAGCGGCGGAGCGCGCACCGGCTGGGCAAGGTCGAGGCGCGCATCGAGATCCTCGACGGCTACCTCATCGCCTATCTCAACATCGACGACGTGATCCATATCGTGCGCGAGGCGGACGACCCGAAGGCCGAGCTGATGGCGCGGTTCAAGCTTTCGGAGCCGCAGGCCGATGCGATCCTCAACCTGCGCCTGCGCCGCCTGCACAAGCTGCAGGAGATCGAAATCAGGGGCGAGCACAAGGAGCTCAACGACGAGCGCAAGCGCATCAAGGCGCTGCTCGGCGACGAAGGCGGCCGCTGGGAGGTCATCGCGGTCGAGATCCGCGCGATCCGGGACCGCTTCGGCAAGGACAAGCTGTACGGGCCGCGCCGCACCGTCCTCGGCGAGGCGCCGGCCACGGTGGTGGTGCCGCTGGAAGCCATGATCGAGCGCGAGCCGGTGACGGTGATCTGCTCGCAGCGCGGCTGGATCCGGGCCCTGCGCGGGCACCTGCCGGCGGACACCGACGTCAAGTACAAGGAGGGCGACGGCCACCGCTTCCACCTGCATGCGGAAACCACGGACAAGCTGCTGGTGTTCGCCACCAACGGGCGGTTCTACACGCTGGGCGCGGACAGGCTGCCGGGCGGGCGGGGCTTCGGCGAGCCCCTCAACCTGATGCTCGAGCTCGGCGGCGAAAACGACGTCGTCGGCATCTTCGTGCACCGGCACGGACGCCGCTTGCTGGTTGCGTCCAGCGACGGGCGCGGCTTCGTCGTCGACGAGGACAGCGTGCTGGCCCAGACCCGCGCCGGCCGGCAGGTGCTCAACGTTTCCGGCAAGACGGAGGCCGTGCTCTGCGTGCCCGCGGAGGGCGATTCGGTGGCGGTCATCGGCCAGAACCGCAAGCTGCTGGTGTTCGGGCTCGACGAGATCCCGGTCATGGCCCGGGGCCGCGGCGTCATCCTGCAGCGCTACAAGGACGGCGGCCTGTCCGATGCAAGGGTGTTCAGCCGCGACGCCGGCCTGACCTGGAAGCATGGCGGCGGCGAGCGGACGGAAACGAAACTGGAAGGCTGGCTCGGCAAGCGCGCCCAGGCGGGACGCCTGCCACCGGCCGGATTCCCGCGCAACAACAAGTTTGCTTAAGTCGCACACTTGAAAGCGGCAGCAAAACGGGGCAGGCGCTGGAATGTCCAGCGCCTGCATAAGAGCGGCATTGCGCCCCGGCGTTCGGTCGTACGCGGACCTAGACCCCTCGTGCCGCGGTCAGCTGCATCCGAGGCTGTTGCGCAGTGCCGCGATCTGGGCGGCCAGTTCGGCCGCGGCTTCGCCGGCGACAAAGTCCGGCGGTCGCGCTTCTCCATCGGTGCGCCGCCATACGTCGAGTAGCTGTCGACAAGCCTCGGCGGTCAGACCAATCTGGATGTAGTCGCTGGACGCTTCGATCATGTTGCGCAGCGCGCCGAGGCGGCCATTGCCCGAGTTACCGTGCCCACTGCCGACCAATGTGCCGGCCGCCACCGAGTCGTCGAAGAACGCCAGGATGTCCTCAACCTGCTGATCCGGCGGCACGTTGACCAAGACTCCTTCGCCGCTGAACGTCACCTCTCCTTCGGTCCCATTGGATGCATCGCTGCTTACGTTCATCGAACCCGCGTACAGGCCCGCGGCCGAGGGTGAAAAAGTAAGCCCTATGTCTGCAGTCTCTCCCGGCGCCAACACGAATGGCGTCTCCGGCGCCGCGCCGATCGAGAAAGCCGGGCCGGTCCCGGCGGAAAGGAGAACAGCATTGATCGTCAAGTTGGCACCACCCGTGTTTGTGACAGTCACGATCTGCGATGCCGAACTGCCGACCTCGACCTCTCCGAAGGAGATGGTCCGCGGGGCAACCTCGATGGTCGGCTGGTTGAAGTCGATCCGGGATACAAAAATGTCCTCTGAACCTGACATGCTCGTGGCATAGGCGACAAACACCACGCCGGAGTCGGCCCTGCTCTGCCAGACATCGTTGAGGTACTGGTCGCCAGCGCCGTCCAGGACCTGAATCGTCTCGCCGGTGGAGATCCGGTAGAGAAACACATCGAAGTCGCCGCCGATGTCCGATTCGAATGCGATGAAGTCGCCGTCGATGCTGGGGCGTGACGCTCGCGAGCCATCGTCGGCGATGATCCGGTAATCGACTGTCGCCAAATTGATAGCCTCGATCCGCTTGCTCAAAGCACCGTGGTCCTGAGACTCCCAGACAATCCAGTCGCCCGATGTTGCGGGATGCCTTTCGTCGATGTTCGGCGAGTCCGTGAGCTGCATACGGGTGCCCGTTGTAAAGTCGTGCAACCCGATATCCAGATCCCCAACCTGCTCGATCCAGGTGACGAAGCGGTCCCCTACATCTACGTTGCCGGTTGGAGGTATGGACCCGGTCAGGGGCTCCGCCATCTGTCCGGTGCCGAGCCATGCAAGGTCATAGATCATGACCTCGCTGGCACCAGAACCGCCTTGGACCCAGACCACCGTACCACCATAAATGCGGGCCTCTTGGATGATCAGTTCATTCGCCAGCTCGGTCACTGTCCCGGTCGAGATCTGATAGAGCAGGATGCGGCCGGTCGCGGTGTCGACCGAGTCGTAGGACGTCAAGACGATGTAGTCGCCGCTCGTATCGTTCAGCTTATCGTCCGTGAGGTCGGTTGCTACCGGCACAGGTGCGCCCGAGGCCGATCCATCCGGATTGACGCGCTGGAAATAGATGTCGCCCTGATCGAAGAAGCCGTTGCTGAGAATCTCTCTCTGCGTATAAGTGACAAGATCGCTGACCCCATCGTTTCCGAAGCTAGGGGTAGTTTCATAGACAGGGGAAGGCGCGGTGACGAGTGGATGCTGCGTGATTTCCGGTTGAGCGGACGCCGCCTGCGTCGCCACCCCCCCTGCAGCCGCAAGGACAGCCAGTGCGAGAGCCATGCGGCTCAATCCGAACGATTTCATGATTTCCTCCCAGTGCGAATAGAGAACCAATCGCGCGAGCATGCCGCAAGACACGCTCGTACTCAGGAGATAAGGACAGAACCGGTTAACTCGGAGACTTCAGCCCAGCTTGCAGAGCCCGGCCACGATTCGTGCCAGGGCGTCCCTCAATCCCGCCGGGGTCTGCCGCTGAACTGCCGCCCCGGGAGAGCCATTTACTGCACGCTTGTCCCCTCAAATCAAAATGCCATATTTGCGTGGCGCAGGCAACGGGGACTTCGGCTCCTATCGGACTCGTTCCGGGGCGGAACCAACTGGCACTTTGTCATCCGGGAAAACCGCGGCGGCACGCTCCCGGCGACGGATCGCGGCATGCCAATCCGGCAGCGCGTGAGCCCGATGCGAAGAATCGGCTATGGATTTTCCCGGCGGGCCGCTATAAACGGCGCGACGGTTTTCCAGAATGAGACGATCGACATGGCAACTTCCACCGCTTTTCCGCAACAGACCCTGGCTGGCGCGATCTGGCCCGAGGGCAGCCTTTCGAAGCCGCTTCGCCTCGCCATCCTGGCGCTGGCCGGCACCGCGCTGCTGGCGCTGAGCGCCAGGGTCCAGGTGCCGTTCTACCCGGTGCCGATCACCATGCAGACCTTCGCCGTGCTCGCCATCGGCATGGCCTATGGCTGGCGCCTCGGCGGCGCCACCGTGCTGCTGTACCTGGCCCAGGGCGCGGCCGGCCTGCCGGTGTTCGCCAAGGGTGGCGGGGTCGCGACCTTCTTCCTCGATCCGGTCACGGGCACGACCGCGGGTTATCTGTTCGGCTTCGTGCTCGCCGCGGCGCTGGTCGGCTGGCTGGCGGAGCGCGGCTGGGACCGGAGCGTAGCGACCACGGCGCTGGCCATGCTGATCGGCAATCTGGCGATCTACCTGCCCGGCCTGTTGTGGCTCGGCGCGATCTTCACCTGGGAGAATCCGATTCTCGAATGGGGCCTGTACCCGTTCCTCATCGGCGACGTCTTCAAGCTGGCGCTCGCAGCGGCGGTGATGCCGCTGGCCTGGAAGGCGGTGCGGCGCTGGCGCGACGGCTGATCGCCGGCGAACCCTGCACAATGAAATACGGCCGCCGGATCGCCCCGGCGGCCGTTTTCTTTTGCGCGGGTGCGCCCGATCAGAACCGGAACGTCGCCTGAACCGTCAGTATGTCGAGGTTATTCTCGTAATCCGCCGTTAATGCCGGCAGCCCGGGCGTGGTATATCCGGCGGCCAGATTGACCGCCCCATCCTTAACGAAGATATGCGTGTAGCCGGCGTCGATGGTGACGTTCGGCGTCGGACGGAATTGCGCGCCGATGGCGAGCCAGGTGCGATCCTCGTCGGTGATTCGCGGGGTCCGCCGATCGTCGGAAATGGGGGTCTGATCGTAGGCCACGCCGCCCCGGAAAGCCCACTTCTCATTGGGTTTCCAGGTCGCGCCGAGGGCGAAGAACCAGACGTCATCCCAATCCTCGGGCGTGACGCTGATCAGGCCGCCGCTGCCATCCTCGATCCGAAGCTCGTCGAACGTGCTCCAGCGCGTCCACACTGTTTCGGCCATGACCGCGAATTGGTCGTTGTAATCATGGTAGAGGCCCAGCGAAATCGTATCGGGCGACTTGAAATCCGCCTCTGCACCGCTGACCGGCGCGCCGCCAACGGTGAAGTCGCCCTCCAGCGTCTGCGAGACCTGTGAGCGGTAGCCCAGCCCCATACGGGTCGTGTCCGAAAACTCGTACAGTGCGCCGAGCGTGACCCCGAATGCCCAGTCGTCGCCTGTAACTTCGCCGAGTGCTTCGATTATCCCGGGACCAGGGTCGACGTCGACGATACTGCTGAGCGTCACGTCCATATATTGCGCTTGCAGGCCGACACCGAGCGAAAGCTGGCTATTCACACGGTAGGCGATCGTCGGGTTCAGGTTTACCGTCGTCATCGAGGACTCGACCGCGTGAAACCGGCCCTGCCAGGTCTGGCTGTATTCGGTGGTCAGGCCGAACGGCGCATTGATCCCAAGCCCGAGCTTCAGGTCGGGGCTCAGGGACCACATCAGGTAGGCGGCCGGAACGAAGGCGTCATCGGCCGCATCTCCGGAAAACGCCTCGCCGCCAACGTTCGGGGTCGTCGCTGCATTGTTCGTCTCGCCGTCGACGATGATATAGCTGCCAACCACCGACACCTGGTTCCCGTCGTGCCGCGTCAGTCCAGCCGGGTTGAAGAACATGTAGGTCACGTCCTCGGCGCCGGCGGTTGCGCCGGCAAAGGCGTTGCCCAGCGCCGCGGCGCTCTGTTCCTTCAGCGCGAAGCCGGCCGCGTCCGCGTCACGCGCGGGCACGATGTTCAGGGAGGCGGTGAGCGCGATGACCGCCGACGTGCCGAGCAGACGCGCGCGCAGGCTGGTCGACGGTTTCGTCGTGTAATGCATGGAAATCTCCTCCGTTCTGGGGCCGAGCTTCTCTGGCGCGAATCCCGTCCGTATACCCGCAATACTGGCCCAAGCGAAACTCCAAGGGAAGGAATTATTGCAAGTTCTTGCCGGGGCCGGCGTTACCGGGCGGACAGCTCGGTGAGCGTCGCCCGGTAGTTGGCATCCCGGGGATCGCTGTCGACCGCTTCCTGCGCAGCAAGGATCGCCTCCTGCTTGCGGTCCAGCCCGGCCAGCACGTATGCGAGGTTGTTCCAGGCCGGCCCGGCGGCGTCCGGATTCGCCGCGATCGCCCGCCGGTAGGCGGCCTCGGCGCCGCCCAGATCATCGAGTCTGTACCGGACGTTTCCCAGTCCGAAATGGGCCGCGAAGCTGGCCGGCCAGCGTTGTCCGATCGCCTCATATGCGCTGGCGGCGGCATCGTACCGGGCGACGCGCTCCAGCCCGGCGGCGGCGCGAAGCACCGCGAGCTCGTCGGCCCGCACCGGAAGCTGGCCGGGCTTGAGGACGGCCAGGGCCCAGTAACCGCCACGCTGCCAGGTCCGCTCGAACGTGCCGAGATCCATCGTGTAATTTTCATAAGTGCCCGAGTGCAGGATCAGGTCGCGCGCCTCGAGGTCATAGCCGATGGCGACGGCGAAGTGCCATCGCTGCGCCCAGGAAAGGCCGAGGTTCTGGAATACGAGCACGGGCCGGCCAGCCGCGAGTTCGGCGAGCAGGTCGGGCAGGGAGTCGATCGCGACGGCAAGCCTGCCGTTGCGCCGCAGCGCCGCGATGACGTCGGGCTGCAGCGTCCCCTCGCGGCCGGGCGTGTAAACCTGCGGTACGAGATCGTCCTGGGTGACCGGCAGCCCGGTCCAGGCCAGCGCCATGGCCACGGCCGCCGGACCGCAATAGTATCTCTCCTGCGGGAAGAACGGCACCCCGTCGACCATGGCCCGGGGCGGCAGGACGCCGGGGTCGTCCAGCAGCCGCGCGGTCTGCTCGGTCGTGGCACAGGCCGCGGCCGATATCAGAAGAGCCGCGGCCAGAAGACGTTTCGCGAGACTCGCAACCGTCACTGGGAATGCCCGCTATCCATACGCGTGGCGGTATTCGACGGCCCGGGTGCGGACGCTCATACCAGCAGGATCACGATGATAATGAGCAGGAGAATGACGACGAGGGACACGCCCCCGGCCTGTCCCGCCGGCAGGTTCTCGATTTCCTGGGCGACCTGCAGTACCTCGGCATCCGACAGGCTGGCAACCCGCATTGACGCTTCGTCCGGCGCAACGCCCAGCGCCGCGATTCGTTCGCGGACGTCGGCCCGGGCCACGAAAGCGGCGATTTCGGCGCGCCGCGCATCCACTTCCATCCGCTCGATGATCCGGTCCGTCTTCACCATCTCCGCCCGGACGATACCGACGGGCATCGATACCGTGAACATGGCCGCCGCCAGCACCGTGGCGAGCGCCGACCGCATATTGCGTAGTTTGCTCATGGGACAGTCACCTTTCCAGAAACAGGAGACATCGGTATCGCCTCCGCCATCGGCCGATCGCGCGAAATTCTGTCGAACGGCCAGATCAGGACCGGCAATGCGACAATCAACAGAATGACCGCAACGGATGCCGCATCCCGGCCGGCCGGATTGCAGCCGAGCCACGCCCCGACGCCCGCCACCGCGACGCGTCGTTCGAGGGGAGGCGCCGCGTCGGTCGTTAGCGCCCGGCCCTGCCACCCTTGACGAACGGGAAGACGTCCGTGACCCCCATGAGGTCGGTGACCAGAAGAACGATGAAAATAATCAGGGCAGCGCTAATCAGCGCCTCGGCGACCCCCTGGCCCGCGGGCAGCCTGTCGATCCTGGCCGCCATCTGCTGCACTTCCGCATCGGTCATGACGGCGAGGCGGGCGTTCGCCTCGCCGGGATTTACGCCCATGGCCTGCATTTCGCGGCGAACGTCCTCGCGCGCAAAAAACGCGACCACACGCGCCCGGTCGGCTGCGACTTCCGATTTGTCGATGACCTGGTCCGTGCTCACCAGCGCCGCTTGCGCCGCGCCAAGAGGCATCGATACCGCCATCATCAGGGCCGCCAGCGGCAGCGCTACAAATCGGGAATATCTGCGCAGAAAAAACATTCGGGTACCTCCCTAATATAACCGTTGCGACCGCCGGAACATCCCCTCATCAAGGCGCGAGTTTAGCTTTGGGAGCCGGACAATGCAACGGCGCTGTACACACTATGTTGTTTTCGTTCGCCGCTCTCGCCACGATATGTAGATTCCGCTCGCGACGATCACGGCAATCCCCGTCCACGTCCAGCCGTCCGGAAAATCGCTGAAGATGAACCATCCCACCGCGGTCGCCATGACGATCTCGGAATAGGTGTAGGGCGCCAGCAGCGAGGCCGGCGCGTAATCGAAAGCGCGGATCAGAAGGAAGTGCCCGCCGGCGGCGATGGCGCCGATTCCGGCCATCATCAGGAGGTCCATCGGCGGCGGGGTGATCCAGTCGGGGATGACCGCGACGCTCATCAGCACCGCGCCCGTAACGGCGGTATAGGCCAGGGTGATCAGCGGCGGCGCGCTGCCGGCGAGCTTCCGCGTCAGCAGGGTATAGAGCGCGAAGGAACAGCCGGCTCCGATGGCCAGGAACGATGCCAGCTGCGCCACCCCGAAACCGGGCCGCAGGATGATCAGCGCGCCCGCGAACCCGGCGACCACCGCCGCCCAACGCCGCACGCCGACGCGTTCGCCCAGCATGACCGGCGACAGGGCGGTGACCACCATGGGCGAGACGAACAGCAGCGCCAGCGCGTCCGCGATCGGCATCCGCGCGATGGCCGCGAAGAACAGGAGCGTCGCCAGCAGCGTGAACCCGCTGCGCACCAGCTGCAGAACCGGCTGGGCCGGCCGCAGCGCCGCCGCGCCATGGCGGTACAGGACGATCGGCGCCAGGATCATGAAATGGAAGAAGAACCGCGCCCAGGTCAGTTGCGACACGGCGTAGCGGTCGCTCAGATACTTGGCCAGCGCATCCATGAACGGCACGACCATCATCGCGGCCACGATCAACAGGATGCCCGCCAGGTGGTTTTCGACGGCGGGTGAGGGGGCCCGGTTCGGGGGCGCCGCGATCGCCCCGGTCTCGCCCATGCCGATTCCCGCGGGTGCCTCGTCATGCTCCGTCATGGCCGTTCCGTCCGTTAGCGATGGCGCAATCTGCACCGGGCGGCCTCATGCTTCGAGACGCCCATACCGAGGAGGCGCGGAGCGCCGTCTCGAAGCATGAGGTCGCGCCGAAGTGACCGGCACGGGGGATAACGGGTGTCCGCGGGGGTGCCGCGCTTCAGGTTCCCAGCGCCCGGGCGAGGTCTTCCTTCAAATCCTCGACATCCTCCAGCCCGACCGACAGCCGCACCAGCCCGTCGGTGATGCCGAGGCGCACGCGCTCCTCGGCGGGCAGGCGCTGGTGCGTGGTGGTGGCCGGATGGGTGGCCAGGCTCTTCGAATCGCCGAGGTTGTTGGAGATGTCGATGATCTCCAGGCCGTTCAGAAGACCGAAGGCGGCCGCCTTGCCGCCGGCCAGTTCGAACGACACGATGGTGCCGCCCTTGCTCATCTGGCGGCGCGCCAGCGCCGCCTGGGGATGACTGTCCAGGTGGGGATACAGGACCCGGCTGATGCTGTTGTGGCCTTCGAGGAACCGGGCGATCTCCAGCGCACTGTCGCACATCCTGTCGACCCGCAGGTCCATGGTCTCCAGCCCCTTGACCAGGACCCAGGCGTTGAACGGGCTGAGCGCCGGCCCGGTATGGCGCAGGAAGGTCTTCAGTTCGCCGCCGATGAAATCCTTGCGCCCCAGAACCGCGCCGCCCAGCGTCCGGCCCTGGCCGTCGATGTGCTTGGTCGCCGAGTACACGACGATGTCGGCGCCCCGCTCCAGCGGCCTTTGCAGCAGCGGCGTTGCGAACACGTTGTCGATCACGACCTGGGCGCCCGCCCTGTGCGCGAGTTCCGACACCAGGTCGAGGTCGATGATCTCGAGCGCCGGGTTCGAGGGCGTCTCGAGGAACACCGCCTGCGCCGGTTTCGAGAGCGCTTCCTCCCACTGCGCGGCGTCGGCGCCGTCGACGAACTCATGCGCCACGCCGTAGCGCGGCAGGACATCGTTGACGATGAAATGGCAGGATCCGAACAGCGCCCGCGAGGCGACGATGCGGTCGCCGGCCTTCAGGAGACTCATCAGCGCCGCGAACACCGCGGCCATGCCGCTGGCCGTCGCCATGCAGGCTTCCGCCCCCTCGATCAGCCGCAGGCGTTCTTCGAACATGGCCACGGTGGGGTTGGCGTAGCGCGAATAGATGAAACGCTCGGCGTCCCCCTTGAAGGCGGCCTCGGCCTCCTCGGCGGATTCGTAGACGTAGCCCGAGGTCATGTAGATGGCCTCGGAGGTCTCGTGGAACCGGCTCCGCTCCAGGCCGCCGCGAACCGCTTGCGTCTGCGGCCGGCCGGGTCGTTTGCTCTCCTTGCTCATCGTTTCTTCCCCCTTCCCGCGGGGCCTTTCGAAAGGCCGCAGAGGGATAGGCCGCCGGTTCCGCTATGTCAATCGGAAGGCTTGCCTTTCCTGTCGCCTATCAGCAGGATGCGCCGCGATTCCGGGTTGTCGGGGATGCGATTTCATGCAGATGATCGATGCGGAAGCGGTTAAGCGCTTCATGGAATTCGGCGCGCTCGTCGACGCAATCCGGGAGATGTTCCGCCAGGACTGCGTGATGCCGCTGCGCCACCATCACACCGTGGAGGTGCCCGGCGAGCCGGATGCGACGGCGCTGCTGATGCCGGCCTGGACGGTCGGCCACTACCTCGGCGTCAAGCTGGTCAACGTGTTCCCGGGCAATGCGGAGCGCGGCCTGCCCGCGGTCAGCGGCGTCTACGTGCTGTTCGACGGCACGACCGGCCAGGCGCTGGCGATGATCGACGGCGGGGAACTGACGGTACGGCGCACGGCGGCGGTCTCGGCGCTGGCCGCCGATTACCTCGCCCGCAAGGATGCCGCGCACCTGCTGGTGGTCGCCACCGGACGGATGGCGCTGAACCAGATCGGCGCCTTCAGGGCGGTGCGGCCGATCGGGCGCGTGACGGTCTGGGGCCGCAATCCGGACCGGGCCGCGAGGGTCGTCGAAGCGCTCGACGGCGGCATCGAGGCAGGGGTCGCAACGGACCTGGAGGCGGCGGTCGCGGAGGCCGACATCGTTTCCTGCGCGACGCTGGCGACCGACCCGCTGATCCACGGGGCATGGCTGCGGCCCGGCCAGCATCTCGACCTGATCGGCGGCTTCACGCCGAAGATGCGCGAAGCCGACGACGACTGCGTCCGCCGCGCCACCGTGTTCTGCGACACCCGCGCCGGCGCCACCGTCGAGGCCGGCGACCTCGTGCAGCCGCTGGCAAGCGGTGTGCTGAAGCTCGAGGACATCCCGGCCGATCTCTACGATCTGTGCCGCAGCAAGCATCCCGGCCGCACGACAGACGACGAGATCACCCTGTTCAAGGCGGCCGGCGCCGCGCTGGAGGACCTGGCTGCTGCCCTGCTGGCCTACGAGAGGGCGGGTAAGGAGTGATCGGCTATCCTCGGGCCGCGATGATTTCCACCCCCACCCAACCCTCCCCCATCAAGGGGGAGGGCTTGATTTCGCCAGGCCAAGCTATGAGCCCTCCCCCCTGGTGGGGGAGGGTTGGGTGGGGGGGCGTCCGGTGGGGAACGCAGAAATGACCGCACCCACCGCACCATCCTGGAACCGCCGGATCTGGGCGCTGGCCGGGCCGATCATCGTCTCGAACGTCACGATTCCGCTGCTCGGCATGGTCGACACCGCCGTCGTCGGCCATCTGCCCGATCCGCGCTATATCGGCGGCGTGGCCATCGGGGCGCTGATCTTCAATTTCGTCTATTGGGGGTTCGGCTTCCTGCGCATGGGCACGACCGGCCCGACGGCCCAGGCCTGGGGCGCCGGCGATCCGGCGGAAATCCGCGCGGTGCTGGCAAGGGCGCTGCTGCTGGCGTTCGGGCTGGGCGTCGTCCTGCTGCTCGTGCAGGGGCCGATCGGCGTGCTCGCCTTCCGGCTGTTGCATGCCAGCGCCGAGGTGGAGGCGGAAGGCGCGGCCTACTATGCGGTGCGGGTCTGGGGGGCGCCGGCGGCGCTCGCCAATTACGTGCTGCTCGGCTGGTTCTTCGGGCTGCAGAACGCGCGCTGGCCGCTCGTTCTGCAGATCTTCATGAACGGGCTCAACATCGCCCTCGACCTGGTCTTCGTCATGGGGCTGGGGTGGGGTGTCGAGGGTGTTGCCGCGGCGACGCTGATCGCCGAATACGCGGCGCTGGGGCTGGGCCTCGTGCTGGTTGCAAAAAGGCTCGGCATGCTGGGAGAGGGGCATGCCAGGGGCCGCATTCTCGACGGCGCCCGGTTCCGCCGCATGCTGGCGGTCAACCGCGACATCTTCATCCGCACCCTGCTGCTGATCACTTCGTTCGCGCTGTTCACCGACCGCGGCGCGACGCTGGGCGACGTGACGCTGGCGGCCAATGCGGTGCTGCTGAACCTGGTGGCGACGTCCGCCTTCGCGCTCGACGGCTTCGCCCATGCCGCGGAGGCCCTGGTCGGCGGCGCGGTGGGGCGGCGCAGCCGGGCCGATCTGTCCGGTGCGGTGCGGGCGACGATGCGCTCGGGCGGCATCGCCGCGGTGGCGACGGCGGCGGCCTTCGCGGCGGCCGGCGGTTTGCTGATCGACCTGCTGACGACCATTCCGGAAGTCCGGGACCTCGCCCGCGTCTACCTGCCCTGGGCGGTGGCGATGCCGCTGATCAGCGTCTGGTGCTATCTCTATGACGGCATCTTCCTGGGCGCGACCCGCACCCACGAGATGCGCAACGCGGCGATCCTCACGACGGCGCTCTACGTCGCGGCGCTGTGGACGCTTCTGCCGCTGTGGGGCAACCACGGCCTGTGGCTCGCGCTCTTGTGCATGAACGCCCTGCGCGGCCTGACCCTGGCGGCGTATTACCCGCGGCTGGCGCGCGGCGTGGCGGGCTAGGTGCCTTTCAATTTACGCCCGCACCGGCGGCGCGACCTCACGCTTCGAGACGGCGCTCCGCGCCTCCTCAGCATGAGGCTCCAACGCCTGTGTCCTCACCCTGAGGAGGGCCACAGGCCCGTCTCGAAGGGCGAGATCGCTCAGTGCTGGCGCCGGGCAATCCAGAATCGCGTTAGCGGACGGACGCGCTCTCCCGCTCCAGATCCCGCGCGCCAAGGTAGCTGTATGCCATCAAGGCGATCAGCCCGATTCCGAGAGCGGAGGTCGGGACGATCCTGCCGACCGGGAAGATGCCGGCGGCGACCGCGTACAGGCCGGTCGCCATCAGCCCGGTGATGACCGGGAAGATCGTGATGGCCAGAAGGCCCTTCCTCTCGACCGGTTTCCGGTATCCCCAGGCCAGCAGCACCGCCCAGCCGAACATCGCGGTGGCGGCCAGGCCCATCGGGTAGGTGACTGCCGTTTGCCCCATGCGGCTTGGTATGAGCGTCAGGATTCCGATGCCGACATCGGCCACCGCGCCGGCCAGGAAGCTCGCCTTCAACCAGCGGAGTTTTCGGCTCATTTCAAACCTCCAGTTCCGATCTGCGATTTCCCCGGCGACGCGCAGATATCATCGTGCATCCCGACTGCCCGGCGGTTGATCTCGTTACAGGATACCGCGATCCACTCGTCCGTGCGACCTCGCGGGCTGCGATCCGTCATTGGTGAAGGCTTGGCGGGATGGTAAGGACGGGGAGAGATCGCCGGACGCAGAACCGAAGGACGGGGCAACATGACCCAGAACATCACCCGCTCGGTCGAGGAGCTGGTCGCCGAGGCCAACAGGAATATACGCATCCTCACGGTCGCCGAGGCGATGGCGTTGCACGGGCGCGACGACGTGCTGTTCATCGACGTGCGCGACGTGCGCGAGCTGGCCGAGACCGGGCGCATCCCCGGCGCGCGCCACGTGCCGCGCGGCCTGCTGGAGTTCTGGATCGATCCGAAGAGCCCCTACCACAAGCCGTTCTTCGCCGAGGAGCGGACCTTCGTGTTCTACTGCGCGGTGGCCTGGCGCTCGGCGCTGGCGACCAGGGCGGCGCAGGACATGGGCCTTGCCCCCGTCGCCCATTTCGAGGGCGGCTTCGAGGCCTGGAAGGAAGCCGGCGGCCCGGTGCAGGCGCCGCGGGGGCGACAGAAAGGATAAGCGCCGTAGCATGGGTCGACGGCCAGTTCTACATGGAGACCTTTGCACGGAACGGGAAACCGAGCGTCACCCCCCTCCCCAACCCCTCCCCCTGTCAAGGGAGAGGGGCTTTTTATCGTTTTGGCCGAACTATTTAGCCCCTCTCCCGCCTGGGCGGGGGAGGGGTTGGGGAGGGGGTGGGGCGACCGGCGGAGCCGGGAAACTGCATTTGTTCAAGGGTCTGACGCAAGAGGCGGCCGTTGTCCTGCAGATGACTGCTGACAAATTTGTGAAGCATCGTTGGTTGCCGGCACCGGCGATGCGGCGCATATCCGGGGTCAACCCTGCATTCCCGGCAATGGAGACAAGTATGAAGCGCAATACCCTCGTCGGTTCCGTCGTATCCTTGGGCCTCGCGATCGCTCTCGCAGGCCCGGCCCTGGCGGCCGAGCCCACCGTTATCGAGTTGACGCAGACGCCCTGCCAGTTCCTCGAATCCGAGGGCGGCGCGGACCATGGCTACAAGTCGGCAAGCAAGGCCGACTGCGAGGCGATCAACAAGCGCACCGGCGCGGAACGGCTGGCCGCCGCGGCGCCGATGACGCTGAAGCCCGGCAAGTACGTCTTCCGCGTGACCAACAGCAACGTGCCCTACGGCCTCGGCTTCTGGCTGCGCGGCGACGGCATCGTCAGCCGCGCGACCCTGCCCAGCGTCTCCGGCGGCGGCCTGACCAGGGGCACGACGAAGGACTACGAGATCGAGCTCAAGCCCGGCGAATACGTCTACTCCTGCCCGCTCAACCCGACCCCGGACTACAAGCTGGTGGTGGCGGAGTGAACGCCGCGAAGGCCCGCTGAAACCCGCAGAAAACGCCGGTGCATGGGGTTGTTTCACGGCATTGGCCCGCCACGGGGTGCTACCGGCCCTTCCACACCGGGCCGCGCTTCTCGGCGAAGGCCTTGGCGCCTTCCAGCTGGTCCTCGCTCGCATAGAGGGTCTCGATGGTCTTGAGTTTCCGGCCGTTGATCATGTCCATGGCCTGCTGGACGGGCAGGTGCGCGGTCTCGCGGTCGACCTCCTTGATCGCGGCGTAGACCAGCGGCGGGCCGCCGGCCAGCAGGCCGGCGATCTCGCGGGCGCGCGCCATCAGCCGGTCCGCCGGCACGATCTCGTTGACGAGGCCCCAGTGCTTGGCCTCCGCCGCGTCCATCCAGCGGCCGGTGAACAGCAGCTCCATGGCGACGTGATACGGAATCCGCCGCGGCAGCTTGACCGTGGCGGCGTCGGCGATGGTGCCGGAGCTGATCTCCGGCAGCGCGAAGGTCGCGGTGTCGGCGGCGACGATGATGTCGCACGAGATCATCAGCTCGAAGCCGCCGCCCAGCGCCATGCCGTTGACCGCCGCGATGACCGGCTTGTTCAAGCCCGGCAGTTCCTGCAGGCCGCCGAAGCCGCCGGCCCCGTAATCGGAGTCGGGCGCCTCGCCCGCGGCCGCCGCCTTGAGGTCCCAGCCGGCGCTGAAGAACCGCTCGCCGCCGCCGGTCAGGATCGCGGCGCGCAGCGCCGGATCGTCGCGGAAGCCGGCGAAGACCTCGCCCATGATGCGGCTGGTCGGCGCGTCGATGGCGTTCGCCTTCGGCCGGTCGAGCGTCACGTCCAGCACCGCGCCGCGGCGCTCGATGATCACCGGTTTGGTCATTCCTTCATCCTCCTCATTCCGGCTCCGCGAGGCGGATCAGGGCGTCGGCGGCGACGGCGCCCTTGCCTTGCGCGCGGACGATCAGCGGGTTCACGTCGAGCTCCAGGACGGTGTCGGCATGTTCGGCGGTAAACGCCGCGACGGCAAGGATTGCGTCGAGCGCCGCGTCCAGGTCGGCGGGCGGCAGGCCGCGATAGCCGGTCAGCATCGGCGCGGTCTTGAGCGATTGCAGGGCCGCCAGCACCCGGCCGCGGTCGGTCGGCAGCAGCAGCGTATGGCTGTCGTCGATCAGCTCCACCAGCACGCCGCCGAAACCGACCACCAGATAGGGGCCGAACTGCACATCCCGGTCGACGCCGACGATCAGTTCCGCGATTCCGTCGGTCACCATCCGCTCGACCAGGACGCGGCCCGAGATCGGGAGCATCCTCGCCGCCGCCGCATCCACCGCGTCGGCGTCGACGAGGTTCAGGGCGACCGCGCCGTGTTCCGTCTTGTGCGCCATCTCCGCCGACACCGCCTTGACCGCGACCGGATGGCCCAGGGCTTCCGCCGCCGCGACGGCCTCGGCCGCCGTGGTGACCAGCGCGCCGTCCGGGACGGTGAGCCCGTGCGCCGCCAGCATGCGTTTCGACTCCCATTCGTCGTAGAGCCGCGCGCCGCCATGGGCCGGCGGCCCGGGCCGCAGCAGGGCAGGGGGGTCGCCGTCGGCCAGCACGCGGCCGATCTGCGCAGCCGCCTCGATCGCCGTCAGCGTCTCGGCCATGCCCTGCATCGGCGCCACGCCCCGTTCGGCGAGATACGCGCCGACGTCCTCCGGCAGGCATTCCGGCATGCTGGCCAGCACCGCGGCGCGGCCCCCGGATGCTTGCGCGGCCCCGGCGACGGCGTTGACGGTGGACCACCAGTCCGTGTCGTCGCAGCGGTCGCGCCGCGGGAAGTCCAGCACCACCATCGAGAGATCGTAGCCGCCGCTCATCATGGCGGTGAAGGTCGCGGTAAGCTGCTCTTCACGGCCCCAGATGAAGGTGTGGTAGTCCAGCGGGTTGGAGACGCTGACCAGCCGGTTCAGAGTGGCCGCGACGCGTTCGCGGTGGTCCGCCGCCATCGGCGGGAACGCCACCGCGCGGCCCTCGGCCAGGTCCGCCATCAGCGAGGCCTCGCCGCCGGAGCAGCTCATCGAGCAGATGCGGGCGCCGGGCAGCGGCCCGCAGACGGACAGCAGCTTCAGCGTCTCCAGCAATTCCGGGATGGTATGGACGCGGGCGACGCCCAGACGCTCGAACAGCGCGTCGTAGAGTCCATCCGGCCCGGCCAGCGAGGCGGTATGTGAGAGGGCGATCTCGGCGCCCTTGATCGACCGGCCCGTCTTCAGCGCCACCAGCGGAATATCGCGCGCCCGCGCCGTGGCGGCGGCGCGTTCGAAAGCGGCGAGGTCGCCCAGTCCCTCGATATGCAGGCCGATGGCGGTGATGCGCTCGTCTCCGGCCAGAGCCTCGATGCATTCGGGAATGCCGATCATGGCCTGGTTGCCCAGCGTGACCAGATGGGCCAGCGGCAGCGCGCGCTGCTGCATGGACAGGTTGATCGCCATGTTGCCGCTCTGGGTGATCAGCGCCACGCCGCGTTCCGTGCGCGCGCCGCCATGCTGGTCCGGCCACAGGGCCGCGCCGTCCAGGTAGTTGACGAAGCCGTGGCAGTTCGGCCCCATCATCGGCATCGGGCCGGCGGCGGCGACCAGCCGTTCCTGGCGCTCGACGCCTTCGCCGCCGACTTCCCGGAAGCCCGACGCGAAACAGACCGCGCCGCCGGCGCCCATGGCAGCGAGCAGTTCCACGGCCTCGATGGTCGGCTCCGCGGGGATGGCGACAAATGCGGCATCGGGCGGGCCCGGCAGATCCTCCAGGCGCCCGAAACACGCGCGGCCGGCAATGCCGTCGCGCTTGCGGTTGACCGGCCAGATCGTCCCGTCGTAGCCCAGCCGGTCGCATTGTTCGGCGACGATCTCCGCCTCGCGCCCGCCGACCACGGCGATCGTCTTCGGGCGCAGCAGGCGCCGCAGGGCCGCCGGTGAAGGGCGCGGTGTCATCCGCGTCACCCCTCCAGCGGCCGCAAAATCGCACGCGAGATGATGTGGCGCTGGATCTCGGATGTGCCGTCCCAGATGCGCTCGACCCTTGCGTCGCGCCAGAACCGCTCCAGCGGCAGGTCGTCCATCAGCCCCATGCCGCCATGGATCTGGATCGCGTGGTCGGTCACTCGCGCCAGCATCTCGGACGCATAGAGCTTGGCTGAGGCGATCTCGCGGTTGGCGTCCCCGCCCTGGTCCAGCGTCCAGGCAGCGGCGAGGGTCAGCCAGTCCGCAGCGTCGATTTCGGTGATCATGTCGGCCAGTTTGAACGACGTTCCCTGGAACTTGCCGATGGTCTGGCCGAACTGTTTTCGGGTGGCGCACCATTCAGCGGCGATGTCGAAGACCCGCCGCGCCCGTCCGACGCACATGGTCGCCACCGTGATGCGCGTCGCGTAGAGCCAGTCATTGGCGACCTCGAAGCCCTTGCCTTCCGCGCCGAGGATCTGGGCGTCCGCCACCCGGCAGTCGTCGAAATCCAGGATGCAGTTTTGATAGCCGCGGTGCGAGACCGAGTTGTAGCCCTTGCGGATTTCGAAGCCCGGCGTATCGCGGTCGATCAGGAAACAGGTGATGCGCTTCCTGGGCCCGCGCGATGTCTCTTCCTCGCCGGTGGCGATGAAGGTGATGACGAAATCGGCAATGTCGGCATGGCTGATGAAATGCTTGGTGCCGTTGATCACCCAGTCGCCGCCGTCGCGCCGGGCCGCGCATTTCATGCCGCGCACGTCCGATCCCGCATCGGGCTCGGTCATCGCCAGCGCGTCGTGCCGCTCGCCCTTCACGCACGGGATCAGGTACCGCTCCAACTGCTCCGGCGTGCCGGCGCAGAGGATATTGGACGGCCGGCCCCACCAGTGGTTGAGGCCCATCGAGGTGCGGCCGAGCTCGCGCTCCAGCAGGGCGAATGTGAGATTGTCCAGCCCGCCGCCGCCGAACTCTTCCGGGATGTTGGGCGCATAGAAGCCCATCTTCAGCACCTTGTCCTGGATATCGCGGGCGATCTCGCGCGGCAGCTCGCCGCTGCGCTCCAGCTCGGCTTCCAGCGGGTAGAGCTCGTTCTCGACGAAGGCGCGAACCGTCTGCACCACCATGTTCTGCTCTTCGGTCAGTCCGAAATCCATGGGTTACCCTCCCGCCTTGCGGCGCGCTTCGTCCTCGGCCAGCACCTTGCCGGCGCCCGTTTCATACTTCTGCAGCGCGCGCATGATGTCGATCAGGCAGTTGTCGCGCAGTTGCTCCAGCTCCTTGACCGTCTTGCCCGCCGCCTGCGCTTGCGTGCCCTCGACCATGCGGTCGATCAGCTCCGCGGTCAGTTCCGGCGCTTCCAGTCTGGTCCAGGGCAGTTTCAGGGCCGGGCCGAACTGATGCAGCATATGGCGCATGCCGGCATCGCCGCCGGCCAGATGGAAGATCAGGTTGGTCCCCATGATCGCCCAGCGCAGGCCGGGGCCGTACTTGATGGCGTCGTCGAGCTCGCCGGTGGTTGCCACGCCGTCATTCACCAGATGCAGGATTTCGCGCCAGATTGCCTCCTGCAGCCGATCCGAAAGGTAGCCCTCGATTTCCTTGCGCACATGCAGCGCGTACATGCCGATCGAGCGGTAGAACATACAAGCCTGCTGAATGTTTTCCGCCGAGGTCTTCTCGCCGCCCACCACCTCACAGAGCGGCAGCAGATAGACCGGGTTGAAGGGATGGCCGATCAATACGCGTTCGGGATGTCTGCAATCCGCCTGGATCGCGGTCGGCATCAGGCCCGACGACGACGAGGCCACGATCACGCCCGGCCGCGCCGCCGCATCGATCTGGGCGTGCAGCTTGCGCTTCAGGTCCTCGCGCTCGGGCGCGCTTTCCTGGACGAAATCGGCATCGGCCACCGCGTCCGCAACGCTGCCGACGAAAGTGAGGGCGCCCGGCGATACGTCCGGCGAACCGTAGAGTTTCCTGGCCGCCGGGCGGGCGTTATCCAGCGATGCGCGCAGTTTCGCCTCCGCATCCGGCCCGGGGTCGGTCGCCACCACGTCGATGCCGCGGGCAAGGCAACGGGTCGCCCAGCCGGCGCCGATGACGCCGGTGCCGACCACCGCGATCTTCCTGACTTCCTTCATGTCCGTTGTCCGGTCCGGGTCAGTTGCGCGGCCTGAGGCCCAGCTTCTCGCGGGCCTCGCCGGGGGTCAGCGTGCGCCCGCCCAGCAGGCGCACGATCTCGGCGGCGCGTTCGACGAGCTGTGCGTTGCTGGCGAACACGCCCTTCTCGAGATAGAGGTTGTCCTCCAGCCCGACCCGCACATTGCCACCAAGGATCGCCGCGGTCGCCGCCATCGGCATCTGCGTGCGCCCGATGCCGAAGGAGAACCAGTTCGCGCCGTCCGGCAAATTGTCGCGCATCAGCCGCATGGTGTCCGGGTCCGCGCCCAGCGCCCAGGGAATGCCGAGGCAGATCTGGTAGAGCGGCGGCGCATCCACCAGCCCCTCGGCGACGAGCTGGTTGGCGAAGCGCAGATGCCCCATCTCGAAGATTTCCAGTTCCGGTTTCACGCCCAGTTCCTGGATGCGTTTGGCCATCTGTCGCAGCATGGCGGGGGTGCTGATATAGAGGCTGTCGCCGAAATTCAGCGAGCCGCAGTCGAGCGAGCAGATTTCCGGCTGGATCGCCTCGACATGGGCCAGGCGCTCGGTGGCGCTGACCAGGTCCGTGCCCTCGATGCCCCGGGTCGGGTCATCCGGGTCGGGCACGTAGTCGCCGCCCATGCCGGCGGTCAGGTTGATGATGACGTCGGTATCGCTGGCGCGGATGCGCTCGACGACCTCTTCATAGAGATCGACCCGGCGGCTCGGCTTGCCGGTATCTGGCTCGCGCACATGGCAGTGGGCGACCGCCGCGCCGGCCTTCGCGGCCTCGATGGCGGCATTGGCGATCTGTTCCGGGGTGACGGGAATATCCGGATGCTTGCCGACCGAGTCGCCGGATCCGGTGACGGCGCACGCGATAATGACATCGGTGTTCATGTCTCTCCTCCCTGAACCGGCGGCCAGCGTCCTGCTCCACGACGCGCATCTTGGTGGAATATCCCTCAGGGTATTTGCGTTCGACCGACCAGGGAAAGCTTTTTTGCGACGGCGATTCTTCCGGGCTTGCCGCGCCCATCCCGGTCATCCACCGCGGGAGGAGAGGGGGTAGGGGCCGGATATATCAGCGAATTTGGCAACTTATTCACACGAAAGACACCATGTTATCCACAGAAATAATCAAGTTATACACAAGATAAACACTATGTAATCCACAAGAAAATGACTTCAGCGGCGATTTTTCTATTGCCACCGATTTGAATGACCGGCAATATTCAATTGCACGACGCGAGGTTTTCGGACCGAACGACGTGTGGATCGGGAAGCCAGCAGGTGTACCGGTTCGGGAGGCCTTCGGGCCAACCGGGTCGAGATAGCTGCAGACGGAACGGTTCAGGAGGCGTCAGGATGTGCCCGCGAGGGTGCGATGCGAAGACTCCGCGTCTGAGCACTTGGCGCCTCCTTTAATTTGCGCGCTATTTGCTGGTGGCTGCGCGCAATGCCGAAAGGGCAACAACGGCCAAGGCCGGTTCCCCCGAAAGCAAGTTTCCCGATTTGGCGCAGTGCGCAGTGCATGGATTGCGGCCACGCTGGCTCGCCCGTGCGGAGACGCTTCCGCACGACCCGATTCATGCTCTATGCTTCCCGGCAACGACAGGGATTCGCCATGACCATCGACGCGCCGCTTTGCCTGCACCGCGCGACTGTCAGGCCGGACTGGCTGGACTACAACGGGCATATGAACGAGGCGTATTACGTGCTGGTGTTCAGCCATGCGACCGATGCGTTCATGGATTTTGCCGGCCAGCATTCGGAATACCGCAAGCGCAGCAACACCTCGATCTACACGCTGGAGACCCATGTGATGTATCTGCAGGAGGTCTCCGAAGGCGGGGCGGTGCGCGTCGAAACGCAACTCCTGGGCCACGACGAAAAGCGTTACCGGCTGTTCCACAGCATGTATCATGCCGGCAGCGGCGATCTGCTGGCCACCGGTGAGCATATGCTGGTTCATGTCGACATTAGCGGCCCGAAATCGGCGCCGTTCCCGCCGGAGATCGCCGACCGGCTGGCTGCGATCCGGGCCGCACATGCGGGGCTGCCGGTGCCGAAACAGGCCGGCCGCGCCATTGCCCTTCCGGGAGAGCGCAAATGACGTCCATCCGGTCCGATTTTACCTTTATGAGATACAAATAACGTTTTCGTGATTGTATTGACGTATAGGTGAGGTTGCGTGTATGGTGCATGCCATGGACGCCTCGAGCCATACAGATCTTTTCTCCGTGACCGAACTGGCCGCGAATCTCGGCGTGACCGCCCGCGCGCTGCGCTTCTATGAGGACAAGGGGCTGATCGAGCCCCGGCGCATCGGCAATACGCGGGTCTATACCCATCGCGACCGGGGACGGCTGATCCTCATCCTGCGCGGCAAGCGGCTGGGCTTCAGCCTGCGGGAAATCCGCGAATGGCTGGATCTCTACGAGGCCGGGCCCGGCCAGCGCCAGCAGATGGAAACGCTGCTGGCCACGGTTGGCGAGCGGATCGCGGCGCTGGAACAGCAGCGCAGGGACATCGACGCGACCATCGCTGAACTGCGTGACATCGTGGCCGCCACCGAACGCTGGCTGGCCGACCCGAACTGCAAACCCACCCGAAAGGCGCGACAATGAGCAGGAACGTCGTCATCGCGGGCTATGCCCGGACCCCCTTCACTTTCGCCAACAGGGGCGAACTCGTGCGCGTGCGGCCCGACGACCTGGCCGCCGCCGCCGTCCGCGGGCTGATCGAGCGAACCGGCGTGAAGCCCGAGGACATCGAGGACCTGATCTGCGGCTGCGCCATGCCCGAGGCGGAGCAGGGGCTCAACGTTGCGCGGCTGGTCGGGCTGCTGTCGGACCTGCCCATCGCCGTCGGCGGGGCCACGATCAACCGCTTCTGCGGCTCGTCGATGAACGCGATCCACATGGCGGCCGGCGCGATCAAGATGGACGCGGGCGATGTCTTCGTCTGCGCCGGGGTCGAATCGATGACAAGGGTGCCGGTCGGCGGCTACAACCCGATGCCCAATGCGGGGCTCGCCGCGAACGTCCCGGGCGCCTACATGTCGATGGGTGAAACGGCGGAGAATCTGGTCGAGAAATATCAGATAACCCGAGACGAACAAGAGGAATTCTCCGTTAAAAGCCATGCCAAGGCGGCGACGGCCCAGGACGCCGGCCGGCTCGCCGACGAGATCGTGCCCGTCGAAACCAAGGACGGCATCGTCGACCGCGACGGCTGCATCCGCCCGGACACCAGCAAGGAGGCGCTGGCCGGTCTGAAGCCCGCCTTCCGCGAGGGCGGATCGGTGACCGCCGGCACGTCCTCGCCGCTGACCGACGGCGCCTCCGCAGTGCTGGTCTGCACGGAGGACTACGCGGCGAAGAACGGTCTCGAAACGCTGGCCCGGGTCAAGAGCATCGCCGTCGCCGGCTGCCAGCCCGAGATCATGGGGATCGGCCCGGTCGTGGCCACAAACAAGGCGCTGCAGCGCGCCGGGCTGAAGCTCGACGACATGGATGTGATCGAGATGAACGAGGCCTTCGCCAGCCAGGTGATTGCCTGTCACCGCGAAATGCCCTTCGACTACGAAAAGACGAACCTGGATGGCGGCGCCGTCGCGCTGGGCCATCCCCTGGGCGCGACCGGAGCGCGCATCACCGGCAAGGCAGCGCAGGTGATGAAGCGCGAGAAGGGCAAATACGCCCTGGCGACGCAGTGCATCGGCGGTGGGCAGGGTATCGCGACCATTCTGGAGGCGGTGTGACCATGGAGATCAAACGCGCAGCCGTCATCGGCGCCGGCGTCATGGGCAGCGGCATCGCCGCGCATATCGCCAATGCGGGGGTACCCGTCCTGCTGCTTGACATCGTGCCGAAGGACGCACCGGAAGGCGGGCGCAGCGCCATCGCCCAGGGGGCGCTGGCCAGGCTGCTGAAGACCGATCCGGCGCCCTTCATGCACAGGCGCAACGCGAAGCTGGTGACGCCCGGCAATATCGAGGACGATCTGGAAAAACTGGCGGACTGCGACTGGATTCTCGAGGCCGTGCTCGAGGATCCGAAGATCAAGCAGGACCTCTACAAGAAGATCGAAAAGCATCGCAAGAAGGGCTCGATTGTCTCGTCGAACACCTCGACGCTGCCGATCGCGGTGCTGACCAAGGGCATGCCGAAGGGCTTCGCCGAGAGATTCCTGGTCACCCATTTCTTCAACCCGCCGCGCTATATGCGGCTGCTGGAGATCGTGTCCGGCCCGACGACCAGTCCGGAGGCTGTACAGACAATCCGCGAATTCTGCGACCGCCGGCTCGGCAAGGGCGTGGTCGACGCCAAGGACACGCCGGGCTTCATCGCCAACCGTCTCGGCGCCTTCTGGATCGAGGCGGCGGTGTCCGGTGCGGTCGAGGGCGGGCTGAACGTCGAAGAGGCGGACGCCGTCATGGGCCGGCCGATGGGCATCCCCAGGACCGGCGTGTTCGGGCTGCTGGATCTGGTCGGGCTGGACCTCAGTCGCCACGTGTCGCGCGAACTGACCGCGGCACTGCCCAAGAGCGACGCCTATCACGAGGTCAAGACCGATCTGCCGCTGTTCCAGAAGCTGATCGACGGTGGCTATACGGGCCGCAAGGGCAAGGGCGGTTTCTACCGGCTCGACAGGGAAGGGGGCAAGCGCGAGAAGCAGGCCATCGACCTTGCCACCGGCGAATACGCGCCGGCGCAGCGTCCGCGGCTGGAAAGCGTCACGGCCGCCGGTAGGGATCTGCGCAAACTCGCCGAATACGACGACAAGACCGGCGCCTACGCGTGGCGGGTGCTCTCGCAGGTGCTGACCTATGCGGCTTCGCTGATCCCGGAGATCGCCGACGACGTCGCGGCGGCGGACGAGGCGATGCGGCTCGGCTATGCCTGGAAGGAGGGGCCGTTCCAACTCGCCGACCGGGTCGGTGCGGGCTGGCTGGTCGAACGCCTCGAGGCAGAGGGACGCGAGGTCCCGGCGCTGCTTCGGAAGGCGGCCGAAGCAGGCGGCTTCTACCGGGTCGAGGACGGTGTGCTGCAGTACCTGACCGTCGATGGCGCCTATGCCGACCTCACGCGCCGCGAGGGCGTGCTGCTGCTGGAGGATATCAAGCGCGACTCCGAGCCGGTCAAACGCAACGGGTCGGCCAGCCTGTGGGATCTCGGCGACGGCATTCTGTGTCTGGAATTCCACAGCAAGATGAATGCGCTCGATCAGGATTCCCTGAAGATGGTCGAGGACGCGGTCAGGATCGTGCCCAAGGCCCACAAGGGCCTGGTGGTCTACAACGAGGGCTCCAATTTCTCGGTCGGGGCCAATATCGGCCTCGCCCTGTTCGCCGCCAATGTCGCGCTGTGGCCGATGATCGAAGACCTCGTCGCCAACGGCCAGCGGGTCTACAAGGCGCTGAAATATGCGCCCTTCCCGGTGGTCGGCGCGCCGTCCGGCATGGCGCTCGGCGGCGCCTGCGAGATCTTGTTGCATAGCGATGCGATCCAGGCCCATGCGGAGACCTATACCGGCCTCGTCGAGGTCGGCGTCGGGGTGGTTCCGGGCTGGGGCGGCTGCAAGGAGTTGCTGACCCGCTGGGCGACGGCGCCGAAGGCGCCCAAGGGCCCCATGCCGCCCGTGGCCAAGGCCTTCGAGACGATCGGCACGGCCAAGGTCGCCAAATCGGCCGCCGAAGCGCAGGAGCTGATGATCCTGCGGGAAGGCGACGCGATCACCATGAACCGCGACCGTCTGCTGGCCGACGCCAAGGCGAAGGCGCTGGAGCTGGCCGACGGCTATGCGCCGCCCGAGGAGGTCAAGCTGAACCTTCCCGGCGAGACGGGACGCGCGGCGATCGAGATGGCGGTGCGCGTGTTCGAGCTCCAGGGGCTGGTCACGCCGCATGACCGGGTCGTGATCGAGGAGCTGAAACAAGTCCTGACCGGCGGCGACACCGACATCGTCGACGAGGTCGGCGAGGACGACCTGCTCAAGCTCGAGCGCAAGGCCTTCATGACGCTGATCCGGCATCCCGGCACCCTGGCGCGGGTCGAGCATATGCTTGACACCGGCAAACCCCTGAGGAACTGAGCCATGACCGTATACAGCGCACCGCTGGACGATATGAAGTTCGTCATGAACGAGTTGCTGGAGGCGGAAAAACTCGCCGAACTGCCGGGTTTCGAGGATGCGACCCCCGATCTTGTCGACGCCGTGCTGACCGAGGCTGGAAAGCTCTGCGAGGAGGTCCTGTTGCCGTTGAACCGCAGCGGCGACGAGGAGGGCTGCACCTATGAGAACGGCGTCGTGCGCCTCCCTGAGGGCCACAAGGAGGCCTATCAGGCCTTCGCGCAGGCGGGCTGGGGCTCGCTGGTCGCGGACCCGGAATACGGCGGCCAGGGCCTGCCGGCACTGGTCGGCGCCATGGTCAAGGAGATGGCCTGCTCGACGAACGTCTCGCTCGCCATGCTGCCGGGGCTGACCGAGGGCGCCTGCCACGCGTTCGAGCGCTGGGGCACGGACGAGCAGAAGGCGACGTACCTGCCAAAGATGTTGGCGGGAACCTGGAGCGGCACGATGTGCCTGACCGAACCGCAATGCGGCACCGACCTCGGCCTGATCCGCACCAGGGCGGAACCCGCCGGCGACGGCAAGTACACGGTCACCGGCACCAAGATCTTCATCTCGCATGGCGAACAGGACGCGACCGAGAACATCATCCACCTGGTGCTGGCGCGCCTGCCCGACGCGCCGCCGGGGATCCGCGGCATCAGCCTGTTCGTGGTGCCGAAGTTCCTGCTCAAGGAGGACGGGTCGGTCGGCCCGCGCAACGGCGTCACATGCGGCTCGATCGAGCACAAGATGGGCATCAAGGCCTCGCCGACCTGCGTGCTGAACTTCGAGGCGGCCGAGGGCGAGCTTATCGGCCTGCCGCACAAGGGCATGCGGGCCATGTTCACGATGATGAACGATGCGCGGCTCGCGGTCGGCATACAGGGGCTGGGACTGGCGGAAATCGCCTATCAGAGCGCCGTTTCCTATGCGAAGGAGCGGTTGCAGATGCGCTCGCTGGCTGGCGCCATGGCGCCAGACAAGCCGGCCGATCCGATCATCGTGCACCCCGATGTGCGGCGCATGCTGCTGACCATGCGCGCCTATGCCGAGGGCGGCCGGGCCCTGGCCGCCTGGACCGCGATGCACCTGGACATCGCCGCAAAACACCCCGACGAGGCGACGCGGCAGGCGGCCGACGACCTGGTCTCGCTGCTCACCCCCACGGTCAAGGCGTTCCTCACCGACATCGGATCGGAATGCGCCAATCTCGGCGTACAGGTGTTCGGCGGGCACGGCTATATCCGCGAGTGGGGCATGGAGCAGCTGGTTCGCGACGCCCGCATCGCCCAGCTCTACGAGGGCACGAACGGCATCCAGGCGCTCGACCTCGTCGGCCGCAAGCTCGGCCAGAACACCGGAAGGCTGCTGCGCAGCTTCTTCCATCCCGGCATGGACTTCATCGAGGCCGAGATGGAAAAGCCCGAGATGCAGGACTTCGTGCTGCCCTTTGCCAAGGCTTTCGGCCGGCTGCAGCAGGCCACCGCCTGGATCGCCCAGCAGGGGCTGCGCGATCCCGAGGAGGCGGGCGCCGCGGCGAGCGACTATCTGCGGCTGTTCGGCCTCACCGCGCTGGCCTATCTGTGGGCCCGCATGGCGGCCGTGGCGCTGGCCAAGGCGGAGGGCGACGAGACCGGGTTCTATCGCGCCAAGCTGGCCACCGCGCGGTTCTACATGACCCGGATATTGCCGCAGTCGTCCGGCCTGTTCGCCGCGATCATGGCCGGCAAGAAGCCGCTGATGGAACTGGAGGCGGAGTCGTTCTAGGCTGTGGCCGGTAAAGGCACACAAACAGCCGGAGGCAGCATGTCCGGATCTCTTCTCAAGCGCGCTGGCGGCATCGTGGCGGCAATGCTGATCGCCATAGCGTGGGCGGCGCAGGCACTGGCGTACGAGCCGCCGTCGGGCACCGTCGAATACCGGATAAGCCACTCGAAATACGACGAAATCGGCACGCACAGCCTGACCTTCTCGCGTAGCGGCAACGACCTGGTCGTCGACGTCGCCGTCAGGATCAAGGTCAAGCTGCTGTTCATCACCGCGCATTCGGTCGCCGCCGAACGTCGCGAGACCTGGCGCGACGGGCGCCTCGTTGCCTACACGTCCCGCACCGTTGAGAACAAAAAGCTGTTCGAGGTGTCGGCGCGCACCGACGGAGGCAAGCTCGTCATCGAGGGCCCGGAGGGCAGGGCGGAGGCCGACGCGACGGTATTTCCGACCAATCCCTGGCACCCCGATATCGTCAAGTCGCGCCTGCTGATGGACACCAAGACGGGGAAACTGCTGAAGGTATCGGTCGCGGCGGCCGGCGAGGATGAGGTCACGGTGACCGGGAAGGTGGTCAAGACATGGAAATACGAAATTTCCGGCGACCTCGCGCGCGAGCTCTGGTTCGACCCGGACGGGAATCTGATGCAGTTCCGCTTCGTGAACGACGGCGCGACCCTGACCTTCACGCGGATCACGCCGCTGGATTGAAGTCGCGCGCCGCCCCGCTATTCCTCCATCATCGCGGCGAGCTTCAGCGCCACGCCGAGCGAGCCGTCGACTTTCAGCTTGCCGAGGCTGTAGGCCAGCGTCGGGTTGAGCGTCCCGGCCATCAGTTTCTCCATGTTCTCGGCCGACAGGCGCAGGGTGCAGTCGGCGTCGCCGTCTTCCGCGGTCAATGTCGGCGGCGTGGCGGTGCCGTCCAGCACGAAAGCCGGGCCATCGTCGAAAACGAACTTCACCTTGTATCCCAGGCCCGCGAACTTCATCAAATTGTCGCGGACCTCCTGCTCGATGGTATCCAGGCTCATGCCGTCCGTCCTATTCCGTATTTCATGAATTGACCGCGCGGGCCCGCCCGGCGTCGAGGTCATCGATCTCGATCTCGTCGCCGAGCGGCGGCAGGCCCTTATTGAAGCGGCGCACCTCCTCGGCCACGAGCTCGCGGCGGGAATGCTTGCCGATGAAGGTCTTGGGCAACTCGTCGCGGAACTCGATGCGGCGCGGCTGCTCATAGGGCGCAAGCTTGTCCTTGAGGAAGCGCTTCAGTTCGCCGGCCTTGAGGTCCGAACCGTTGCGCAGTTTGATGTAGGCCTTGACGAGCTCGCCGCGCTGCTTGTCGGGCACGCCGCTGACGACCACCTCCTCGACATCCGGGTGCAGGTAGATCGCTTCCTCCACCATCCTGGGATAGACGTTGAAGCCGGCGTTCAGGATCAGGTCCTTGATCCGGTCGATCAGGAAGACATAGCCCTCTTCGTCGATATAGCCGACATCGCCGGTGTGCAGACGTCCGCCGTGGAAGGCGGTCTCGGTTTCCTCGGGACGATTCCAGTAACCGGCCATGACCTGCGGGCCGGTCACGCAGATTTCCCCCTGCTTGCCGACCGGCAGCAACTCGTCGGGATCGTCCAGCGAGGTGATCTCGATGACCGTGCCCGGTACCGGCATGCCGATCGAGCCCGGCTTGTTGACGCCCACGAACGGATTGATTGTGCATACCGGCGACGCCTCCGAGAGACCGTAGCCCTCGACCAGCACGCAGCCGGTCAATTTCTCGAAGGTGAGCTTGACCTCGACGGGCAACGGCGCGCCGCCGGATATGCAGTCGGTCAGGCTGGACAGGTCGTATTTGTCGAGCTCATCGAATCCGTTGATGGCGGCGTAGATCATCGGCACGCCCAGGAGCACGCTGGGTTTTTCCTTGTCGATGATGTTCAGCACCTCCGCCAGCTTGAAGCGCGGCACCAGGATGATTTCGGCGCCCAGGAACAGGCCGACATTCATAACGCCCGTCATGCCGAAAACGTGGAACAGCGGCAGCACGCCGAGGAATTTCTCTTCGCCGGGTCGCGAGTTGACGGCCCACATCCGCGTCTGGACGGTGTTGGCATAGACGTTGGCATGGGTCAGCATGGCGCCTTTGGGCAATCCGGTCGTGCCGCCGGTGTACTGCAGCACCGCAATGTCCGACCCGACATCGACAGGGTATCGCGTGTAGTCGCCCTTGTTGTCGATCAGGTCGTCGAAGTCGATATGCCGGCCGTCATCCGGGATTTTCGCGATCTCGTTGCGCCGGAACAGGGTGAAGAACGCGCGGGCAACCAGCGGCAATACACTGCCCATCGGGCAGACCACCACCTTCTCCAGTGCCGTTTTCTCGAACAGCCCAGCAAGCTTGGGATAGGTCGCGGTCAGCTGCAGCGTGACCATGACACGCGTGTCGGAATCCTCGACCTGGCGGGCGATCTCGCGCTCGGCATAGACCGGGTTGAAATTGACCACGGTGCCGCCGGCCTTGATGATCGCGTAATAGCAGATCACGTAATAGGGCGAATTCGGCAGGAACAGGCCGACCCGCACGCCTTTGGCAACTCCGAGGACCTGGAATCCCTTGGCGGCGCGCGCGACCAGGCTGCCGATCTGCGCGTAGGTGTATTGCTTGCCCATGAAGGCAAGGCACGGGCGCTTGGGCCACTTCTCGACCGCATCGTCGAGGATCGCCTGGACCGGCGCGGTCGCGATCTCCGCATACCAGTCGACGTCGTCCGGATACGTCGCCTCCCACGGATAGGGTTGCGGTTCCGGAGGCCCCGGAATTTCCGGGGGCGGCGTCCGCGGTCCGATGCGGTCACGAAGCCGGCCGGCGATATCCTTGATGCGGGTCAGGATCTCTGACGCCATGAGTCTTCCTTGGTTCACAACGCTGGGGCCCTTATTTTTTCGTCCCCGCCACAAAATTCATACCTCATATGGGCGGCTGCAGCACTCGATTTCACGGCCATTGCCCCGCTTTAACCATGAATTGACGTGAATACGGTGATCACGTCCCGGATTTCGGGCATGGCGTGCTCGGCCGCCGCGATATCGGGGACGATTCCAGGCCTGTCGATCGGCGTCAGGACACCCGGATGCGCCCATCCGCGTGCGATACCGCTGCCCGGAGCGCGGCCTATGCGAATTCGCGCCATCAGGCTTCCGGTCAGGAGCAGGTCCGCGTGAATGCAGGTCGACAAGCAGGGTCCGCGCACTCCCGTCAAATAATAGTTCTCCGATCCCAACTCAATGATCGGCGGAATTGGTAAAGATCGGGTTTAGGAAGCTCCGGCAACGGCCTGCGGCCGGTTGCTCATGCTCGCGCCGCCGGCTTGCCCTGACGGAAAACTATCCTGATCGTCGCGATCATTTGGCCCATTTCTTGCAGTGTTTAATGAATCAAAGGGCGGACTCATAGAGTTTATTTAACATTTTATAAAACGATTTCTGCGAGTACCTATTGGATGACTGTCCCGCGAGACCACTGCTGGCGAACATTGGCCCTCCGGGCATCCGGCCTGATCACCCCGGCTACCGAAGACGGCCGGGATCTCGTTGTTGGCGTTCGGTTACGCCGGGATGACGTCCTGTGTCGCGTTCTGGTGGCGATGCTGCTGGCCTACGGGTTGTCGGCCTGCGCCGGTGGCGCGGCACCGACGACCGGCGCGACGGATGGCGCGCCGAGTCCGCAGATCACGGCGCAGGCATCCGTCGACGGTATCGACGAGGCGGGATACTCGCGGTCGGGACCGGCGGACATCCCGGTGCTCGTCAACCGCTCCGATGACGAGCTCTATATTCTGGAGTTGCGGCTCAAAAGCTTCGTCCTCAGCCCCGGGGTCCTTGGCTATCTCGACGACAGCACCCTGTATCTGCCGCTCGGCCAGATCTCCGAGGCGCTCGATTTTCCGATCAGCGTCGATCCGCTCGGCGGTCGGGCGAGCGGCTGGTTCCTGAGCGAAAACCGCCTGTTCTCGCTCGATATGGCGCGGCAGGAAGTCGTCGTCGAGGGACGCAGCGGCACTTATGATCCGCGGTCGGTGGAACTCCACGCCGACGATATTTATGTCGACTCGCGCCTTCTGTCGCGCTGGTTTCCGGTCGATCTGCGTTACGATCTTTCGAATTCGATCGTCAAGGTGCATTCGCGCGAGCCGCTGCCGGTGGAAGCCCGGCTGGCGCGCGAGGAGGCGGGGGCACGGCTCTCGGGCCGACAGGGTGCCGAACAGCCGCGCTACGCGGAACTCGACGTTCCGTACCGGTGGATCGACTGGCCGTTCATCGATTTCAGCACGGAAGGCGGCTATACCCACGATCCGGACACCGGCGAGACATGGTTGTCCCGCTACAACAGCCTGATTACGGGCGACGTCCTGAAGATGAACGCGACCATGTTCGTGGCCGGCGACCAGGACGACGGCCTGTCGCAGGCGCGGCTCACCCTCGGGCGCAAGGATCCGCAGGGCGAACTGTTGGGCCCGCTTCACGTCAGCGAGTTCGCGCTGGGCGACATCAACAGCCCGAGCACGACGCTGATATCTGAAGGCAATTTTGGACGCGGTGCCGAGATCTCCAGCTTCCCGATCGGACGCTCCGGTCTGTTCAGCCGTATCGACCTGACCGGCGACGTGCCGCTGGGCTGGGACATCGAACTCTATCGCAACGAGGTCCTCATAGATTTTCAGCTTGCGCGGCCGGACGGCCGGTACGAGTTCCGCGACGTGCCGCTGGTCTATGGCGTCAATGTCCTGCGCCTGGATTTTTTCGGACCGCAAGGCCAGCGGCGGACGGAATCCAGGCGTATCCTGGTCGGGGACGAGCAGGCGCCGAAGGGCAAGTTCAATTTCCGTCTGTCGGCAAACCAGCACGACACCGACCTGATCGACGTGAACGACGACAGCGTCGTGACCCCGGAAAGCGCCCTCGAGGGCGACGGTCGCTTCTTTGCGGAGGCGGAATATGGAATCACGCGGAATTTCTCTGTGGCTGGTGGCGCCAGCAGCATCCCGCTGCTGTCCGGGCGGCGCAACTACGGATCGCTCGGCGCACGGCTTGGTTTTCGCAACACCTTCTCGGAGCTGGATCTCATCGCGGACAGTGAGGGCGGTGTCGCCGGGCAGGCCAGCCTGCAGATGGTTCTGCCGGCCGATCTCTCGCTGCTGCTGCAGCACGCGCAGTTCGACAATTTTGTCAGCGAGCAAGCCGACGACGTGAACGGGCCGCTGCAGAGCCTGTCGAACCTGCGTCTCGACGGTGTGATATCGGCGCCGGCCCTGCCGCGCCTTCCGTTCAGCATCACCGGCCGGCACGAACGGCGCGAGGGTGGTTATCGGGAGACCGAGATCAGCAACCGGCTATCGCTGGCGATTCGGATGATCGCGCTGTCGAATACATACACATGGCTGAACGTCGATAACGCCGGGGTTGAGACCGAAACGGCCAACGGATCGCTCTTGATCGGCGGTCGCTTCGGACGCGCCAACATCCGTGGCGAAATGCAATACGACGTCGAACCCGACTCCCGCGTGGCCGCGAGTGGGCTGACCGGCGACTGGTATTTCGGTACCGACATGAGCGCACGGCTTAGTGTTCAGAGGCAGTTCGTGGCGCCTGCCCGTACGGTCTACGGCGCCGGAATAAGCCGCAAGTTCAAGCATGCTTCGGTCGGCTTGACCGGGGAATACGGATCGGACGAAAGTGCATCGGCGCTGCTCACGATCTCGTTCGGGCTCGGGCGCGACCCGCGGACCGGCTCCTGGTACGCCGGCGCGGACCCGACGGCCGAGCAGGGGGCGGTCTCGGCGCGCGCCTTCCTCGACCATAACCTCTCAGGCACCTTTGACGACGGCGACGAGCCGATCGAGGGCGTCCGGTTCGAGACCAGCCGGGGACGCCCGCGCCAGAGCACCGACGAGAACGGCGTCGCCTTCGTCACCAATCTCTCGTCGTACGAGAGGGTGAACATCACCCTGCCGCCACGGAGCCTCGACGACCCCTACTGGGTGGCGCAACCTGAAGGCTTAACCCTGACGCCGCGGCCCGGCCGCGCGGCGATCGCAGAATTTCCCGTTGTCACCACGGGCGAAGTCGATGGCACTGCATATCGGTTGCGCGATGGCCAGCGCCGGGAAGTCTCGGAAGTTGCGATCCAGCTTTTCGACGAAGAAGGCAATCTCGTGCAGGAGATCGAGACGGCCTATGACGGCTTCTATCTCTTCGAGTCGCTGCTGCCCGGGCGATATACCGTGCGGGTAAACCCGGCGCAACTGGACCGCCTTGACCTGCGGTCATCCCCGCCGATCGCCGTGCGCATTGGTGGCGACGGCACCGTGGTCAGCGGCATCGAATTTACACTTTACGATCGGTAGTGAATGGTCGGGTCGCGGAAGCGACTGCGGACGGATTACGGGACGTTCAGTTCAGCCGTTGCGAGGACGTCGCCCTTGCCGTCGTCGTCGCGCGCGCGGTACTGGACGGCGATGCGGCCGCCGGCGAGCTTGACGTGTTCCGGGACGCGCAGCGGCATGGTGACGCTGCGGCGCGAATTCGGCGTGTAGACCGCGAGCTGGCTGATCTCGCCGATGATGTATTCCTGAGTGCTGCCGGGCGGGTGATAGGCGATCGAAATGTCGCCGAACACCGAGCGGTCGCCGCTGCGGTTGATCTGGAACTTGAGGGATGGCCGGCCGTCCGGCGTTGCGCCCGCTGCGGCGAGCTGCAGGTTGCTGAGCGAAGCGGTCGCGTCCAGCGTGCCGTGGCGGACGATGAGCGGGATGGTGATCGCCGGCACGACGACCAGGCGGATGCTCAGCCCTTCTTCCGTGGTCGTCACCTCGACACTCTGGCCGACCGTCGGATCGGGGACCGCCTGAAACAGGATGTGCGAGCGGTATTCGCCCTCCTTGAGGCCGCCGGGCTTGCGCAGGATGATACGCACCGTCTGCGACTTGCCGGGGGCGAGCTCGACCTGGCGCGGTGCGTAGCGCACCAGCGAACCGGCATAGCCGCCGTCGACGCCCGATTCCTCGACCCGGCGGTATTCGCCGGACTCCGTCATCTGCATGTTGATGATCGATATTCTGTAGGTCGCGGGCGTGGATCCCTTGTTGAGCAGCGAGACCTGGGCGGTCCGCGTGCGCCCTTCGAGGATTATGCGCGTCGGCGCCACCGCCAGGTCGCCGATGCCCTGGGCGTGCCCTGGCCCGGGCGTGGACAAGCCAAACAGGGCGAAGGCGAGCGCCACCAGTGCGAGGGGCCACCAGGACCTGCCCGCAGGGACGACAGACGACGCCGATCCGATTCGCATAAGTTTCCTCCAGCCTGGGAGCTCTGTAAGCTCATTCGAGCTTGCCTGGCCCATAATACAATCGAAATTGGTTGATAAATTGCGAACAAACCGTCCGGCGTCAGTTATTCGAGACGATGATTTCGACCGCCCAGATGTGAACGCGGTCTTTCCGGTCCGCATTTTCCTCGAGCCAGAAGACCGCGCCGGCATTGAAGTGTGTG
>CAMYKU010000031.1 GCA_947259105.1 uncultured Alphaproteobacteria bacterium | reverse complement strand
GACGGCGCGGCTGGTGGAAAGCCTGATGGGCAAGAAACCGGAACTGCGCCTCGCCTTCATCCAGGAACACGCAAGGTTCGTCGAGGATCTCGACGTTTAGGGGGTGATTGTCCGGCGCCGGCTTCCGCCGGCAACTTGCCTGTCGGTCACCCTCACCCAACCCTCCCCCCTACTCGCCGAGTTTCCGTCCCACGTGGGCGACGACGGCGTGGCGGCGTTCGGGGTCGAGGCGGAAATGCAGCCGGCCGGCGCCGGGGGTGAAGCGGGCATGGAGGTCGAACACCCGGACCTTGCCGTCGAGATCCTCGAACCGGCACAGGCGCTTGCGCTGCGCGTGCTCCGGCGTCACCCGGCTGCGGTACGGGGGCTCGGGCGTGTTGGCCGGATTCCATTCGCCGACGGCGCCGTTCAACTCGCCGAGGCGCTGGGCGACGGCGCCGAACCAGGGGTTGCTGGCCTGCAGGGCGCGAAGCTGCGCCTCGACGCGGGGCAGGAAATCGAGTCGCGGGAACAGCTCCCCGCACCGCCGCCACAGATCGCCGCCGTCGGCCACCGGCTGGCGGCAGGCGTGCTCCAGCCAGTCCTTGTGCTCCGCGACATGGTCCGGATGACTGGCATGCACCGCCTCGACATCGGCGGCCACGATATCCACCTCGCCGTCCTCCCGCTCCTCCAGGGCCTCGCGGGACAGCACCACGCTCAGGTCGCGCCAGCAGGGCTCGTAGTCCAGGCTGACGGCGAGCCCGCCGAACATATGCGCAAGGCCCAGCCCCTCGGCCCGGTCCTCGCCATGCCGGTAGTCGGTCTCCATGACGTCGATCCCGAGCTCGGCGAGCCGCACCTGGAACGGCGCGCGGTCCTGCAGGCTGCGCAGGAAGCGCCATTCCTCCCGGCGGTCGCCGTCGTTGCACCATACGGCGATGGAGTAGGTCTCGCCGATGCGGACGTCGCGCAGCGGCACCGCGCTGTGCAGCACCGCGTCGCGCCGCTGCCGCTTGACCGCGCGCAGCAGGTCGACCAGCCCGTTGACGACGAGGCCGCCGGGCTCCGCGGCGATCGGATTGCCGGGTTGCGACAGCTCGTTCAGGAAGACATACAGCGCCATGACCGGGTCCCCTAATCGAGCAGTTCATCAAGGCTTTTGTCCCACTGGTCGAAGAAACCGTCCGGCCAGAAGCTGAGGCGCCCCTGCTCGTTGATGGAAGGGCTGTCGATCGCCGCCGCGCCGGTCGCGGCGTCCCGCCTGAAGAAATGCACCAGCGAATCGCCGGGCGGCAGAACGCCCTGCCGCACGGCGATCCGGATGCCGTTCAGCACGTGGTCGCTATGCGTTTCCACCACGACCTGCACGCCGGCCGCGGCGGTGAGCGCCATCAGCCGTCCCATCGCCACCTGCCCCTGCGGATGCAGGTGCGCCTCGGGGTTTTCCATCAGCACGATGCCGCCGGACGCGGTCGACAGGCAGGCGATGACGACCGGCAGCGAATAGGTCAGGCCGAAGCCGACATTGGTCGGCCGGTACGGGTTGGAGCTGTCGATGCCGGAGCCGAAGGTGTAGCTGAGCCGGACGAAATCGGTCTTCTCGATCTCATGCACGTTGATCGTCGCGCCGGGGCTGAATTCCTGCATCCAGGCGTTGACCTGCGCCAGCAGGCCGCTGGTCGCCTTCGAATCGGGATGCTTCAGGGCGTCGTCGCGAATCGGCTCGTCCTGGAAGAGGCTCAGGAAATGCGCCGCATATTCGCCGCGGCTGCCGAGGAACCGGCGCTGCGAGACCGCGTGGAACGATTTCGGATAGCTGACCATCGGGTTGACGCGGTCGGCGCGCAGATACTGGAACCCGTTGCCGAACAGGACGCCGTCACCGTCCGCGGGACGCCCCTCGCCGTTGCCGTCCGGGTAGCGCAGGACGTCGCCCTCGCGGACATAGTCCACTTCCCATGTCGCCGTCTGCCCGCCTTCGCCCAGCTCGATGGCGAGCCGCGAGCTCGAAGCGTTCTCGTGCAGCACGTCCTCGCCGGCGCCGACCTCGACGAGTTCCCCGTTCAGGAGCCAGCCATGCTCGCGCAGCAACCCCGAATCGTACGACTGGCGCAGCAGCGAGAGCGCCTGCATGGCCGAACTCTTGCCGGCGCCATTGAGGCCGGACAGCAAGGTCAGGGGAGCGAGCGGGATGGTCTGGTCTGCGAAAATCTTGAAATTTATCAACCGGACGGAGTCGAGCATGAAAGTGCTTTCTCAAGTAATTTCTCGATCTCGCCGAACCGCTTGCGGACCTTTGCGGGGTCTCCCGTGTCCTGCGAGATCGCTTTTGCGAAACCACTGTTGTGCAGCAAATCTATGAAATCTTTCTTTATCGAATCGCTTTGGGCGGCGAGAGTCTCGCGCGCCGCCTCGTCGAAATTGGCGAGGGTGACGGAAATCGCCTCGAACAGCGCCCTGTTGACCGGATTGCGCGCCTCGTCCGCCGCATGAGGCTTGCGGAAGGCATCGTCGCCGAAAATTGCGGCGGCGGTCTTCATCGCCTCCCTGAAATCGCGTTCGAGGCTCGCCAGCGTGACCGGTTCGGGTTGCGGTTCCGCCTGTTCGGTCCGGTCCGGTTCCGGATCTGTTGCCGGGGCCGCAGGGGTGGCGGCGTCCGGGTCGCCGCCATCCGGGACATCGCCCGCGCCTTCGGCGGGCGCCACCGGCGGGCCGTCGGCGGGCGCCTCCGCATCTTCCGCACCGGCGGGATCGGGCGTTTCCTCGACTTGCGGCTCATCCGGCTCTTTCGGCACATCGGGCTCGGCCGGTTCCGGCGGCGCCGCGTCCAGCTCGTTCAGCCGCCGCATGGCGGCGCCGAGGAACGACTCGACATCGGCGTCTTCGTAATCCCCGTAAGGGGTCAGTCGGAACGCCGCGAACCGCAGCACCAGTTCGCGGTCCGCCATGCCCTCGCCGCGGACGCTCTTCGCCGTGGCCTTGCCAAATTCGCTGCTTTCGGCAAGTTCGCGCAGGAAATCCCGCGCCGGCCCGGCATTGAGGGCATGCCGGATTTCCTGGTTCGACAGCGCCGTCCCGCCGGTATTGATGCGCCTGGCGATGTTGAATTTCACCGGCTCGGGCGTTCCGTGCCGGATCACGTGGATCACCAGTTCCGTCTCGTTCAGGCGGCGCTGCATGCGCGGCGGCAGGCTATCGAACGCGCCGCCGTCGAATTCGTCCCCCAGGTACTCCAGGCCCCGAAGCGCCAGCGGCTTCTGCCCGACCGCGTCCGGATCGACGAACCGCGCCACCGCCGTCAGGCGCCGCATCCCGTTGACGACCGTCCAGTTCTCGTCGGCGTCCTCCACCGCGTATACCGGCAGCAGCGGAATCTTGAGCAGCAGCGACTCGACGAGCCGGCTCTGGCGCACGTCGCTCCAGCCGTCCTTCTCCCGCCTGACCTCCGGCAGCAGATCGATGGTCTTCGCCCTGATGCGGGACAGCAATTGTTCGACATTCATGCCCCGCGTCTGGATCTCGATCCGCTCCGGATCGAGCCGCGCGGCGCCGGTGTCCGCCTCCCCGTCCACGGCTTCCCGTTCGATGCCGCTGCCCGCGCCGCTCGAGGTCGCGTCCTCGGCGACGCCCGTCTGTTCGTTATCTGCCATCCCGCACCTTCGGCCGACTCCGGCTGCCACAGCCGGACATATCAGTAGCACCAATGGGGAGCGGCGCAAAAGGGAGCCGTTCGCCGCGCCCGGCGGCAGGGCCCGTCACCGCCATCCACGGGATCAAGCTGCCGATGTCGTTCGTGAGCTTCGCGAAGGCCGCCATCGCCTTCGCCGGGACGCAATTCGTGCTCGCGGTGGTCTACATGCTGCCGGTGCGGGGCTGAGCCGGCGCTGACTCGCCATTTCCGTTGCCGGCCTGATTCGGATCGTTGCCTTCGCGGCGTTACCGATCTATTTGTTTCGCGGCGTTACCGATTTATTTGTCACGTAGTGTTCCTTACCCTGGATATCCGAGGCCCGACATGAAACTGAGAACTCTCACGCTTGCGGCCTTCGTCGTGGTCGCCGCTTGCGCGGCCGGTGGCGTCAGGCTGACGCAACTGGACGTCACCCCGACATACAGCCCCGGTGAGTTCGCCTATGCCGCGGCCGGCCGCGATCTGCATGTCGTGATCGTCGGCAATCCGTTCGGCGGCGACCAGGCCGCGTTCGAGGCGGCGGTGACCGATGCCATGCAGGGGCGCCACTGGGGCCAGCCGACCAACTTCACCACGACGCCGGGCGAGGACGCGCGCCCGAGCTTCCGTGTCGTGCTCATTTTCGATCCGCCGGTCGGGATGAATGCCGCGCGGCAATGCCGCGAGGAGGCCCTGGCGGTGCAGACGGTTCCGGCCGATGACGAAATCCAGCTGTCCGGGGCGTTCTGCAGCGGCGACAACGCAAGGACGAGGATCAGGGGCCGCGTGTCGGGGGCTGCGGGCCCCCAGGACCCGGCGTTCCGGGAGCTCGTCGGCCAGGTCACGAACGGCCTGTTTCCGCCCACCCGCAACCGCCACAGGGGGCGCGACTGCCCGCCGGGGATAATATGCTGATGGCCAGGCGGGCTACTTGACCAGCGCCAGGAGTTTTCGGAATCGTTCCGTATCGGCGCGGCGCAGCCACTCGAACACGGCCATTTCGGTGGACAGGATTTCGATGCCGTCTCGCGCCATGCGCTCGAGTGCCAGGCGGTGGTTATCCGGCGTGCGGCTGGCCGTGGCGTCGGCGGCGACGAAGACCTGAAATCCGGGCGACGATTGCAGTTCGACCGCCGTCTGCAGGACGCAGACATGGGCTTCCGCGCCGCAGATCAGAATATTCGAGCGTCCCGTTTCGACGATCCGGGTGCCCAGCGCCGGTTCGGCGAGCCCGGAGAAATGGATCTTTTCCAGGGTGCAGTCTTGCGGAAGCAGGCCGGCAAGCGCCTCGACCGTAGGGCCCAGCCCCTTTGAATACTGTTCCGTTGCGATCACGGGGATATCGAGATGCCGCGCCGCCTCGATCAGGATCGCCACGTTCGGCAGCAGCATGTGCGACTCGTGCATGGCTGGCAGCAGGTGTTCCTGGACATCGACGACAAGCAGCAAGCTGTTTTCGGCGTCTATCAGCATCACGTCCCCTTTAAATTAACCGGCGAGGGACCATATCCCTTGCGGATCATCGGGACAACGTACGCCATGGTGTGGCATTTGGCGGCACCGCGGAATGATTGACAGTACGATACCAGCCCCTATGATCCGGCCCCGATGCAAGCGTTCGAAGATTCCGGCGCCGGATTTGCCGGCGAGAAATAGCAGGGTATATGAGCTTTCCCGAATTGGGCCTTAGCGAGGGCGTGCTGCGCGCGGTCGCCGAGGCCGGCTATGAGCACCCCACCCCGATCCAGAAACAGGCGATTCCACAGGTCCTCATGGGCCGGGACGTCCTGGGCTGCGCACAGACCGGCACCGGCAAGACCGCCGGGTTTACGCTGCCGATGATCGATATCCTCAGCGAGGGCCGCGCCAAGGCGCGCATGCCGCGGTCGCTGATCCTCGAGCCGACACGCGAACTTGCGGCGCAGGTCGCCGACGCCTTCGAGGTTTACGGCAAGCATTCGAAGCTGACCACGGCGCTGCTGATCGGCGGCGTGTCGTTCACCGAACAGTTCCAGAAGCTCGACCGGGGCGTCGATGTGCTGATCGCCACGCCCGGCCGCCTGCTCGACATGGTCGAGCGCGGCAAGGTGCTGATGAGCAATGTCGGCTTCCTGGTGATCGACGAGGCCGACCGCATGCTGGACATGGGCTTCATTCCCGATGTCGAGCGCATCGTCGGGATGATCACGAAGAAACACCAGACACTGTTCTTCTCGGCGACCATGCCACCGGAAATCCGCCGGCTTTCCAGCCGCTTTCTCACCGAGCCCAAGGAAATCTCGGTGTCGCCCCCGGCGTCTGTCGCCGAAACGGTCGAACAGGCGATGGCGGTGGTCCAGCCGCGCGACAAGCGGGCCGCCCTGCGCACATTGCTGCGCACCCAGGTGGTCAAGAACGCGTTGCTGTTCTGCAATCGCAAGCGCGACGTCGGCGTCCTCCACCGCTCGCTCGAGCGGCACGGCTACAATGCCGACGCGCTGCACGGCGACCTGGAACAGTGGCAGCGCACGGAAACGCTGGACAAATTCAAGGCCGGAGACATCCGGTTGCTGGTCTGCTCGGACGTCGCCGCGCGCGGGCTCGATATTCCCGCCGTCGGCCATGTGTTCAATTTCGACGTGCCGACCCACGCCGAAGATTACGTGCATCGCATCGGGCGGACCGGCCGTGCCGGACGCAAGGGCCATGCCTTCACCCTGGCGACGCCGGAGGACGGGAAATACATCGCCTCGATCGAACGGCTGATCGGCACCAGGATTCCCCGGGTGGATATCGAGAAGGTCGCCGGCGCCGAACTCGGCGAGGAAACCCGGAAGGGCCGGGGCGGCGGCAGACGCAAGCCCGACAAACCGGCGCCCGCGGAAACGGACGGCCGGAAAGAGGAAAGCCGGAAAGAGGAAAGCCGGAAAGAGGAAAGCCGGAAACAGGAAAGCCGGAAACAGGACGGCCGGAAACAGGAAAGCCGGAAACAGGACGACCGGAAACAGGACGACCGGAAACAGGACGGCCGGAAACAGGACGGCCGGAAACAGGACGGCCGGAAACAGGACGGCCGGAAACAGGACGACCGGAAACAGGACGGCCGGAAAGAGGACGGCCGGAAAAAAGAACGCCGGCCAAAGGACGGCGGCGGCAGGAAGGACTCGCGGCGCCAGCGGGACAGGATCGAGGACGCCCCGGATCACGGCAACACGCCGTTCGGCAAGACCGACCAGGTCCCGGCCTTTCTCAAGCGCACGGCGGGGTGACGCGCTGCCGGGTGCGTCACGGGAGGAGGCACGGCGATGCAAACGATCTTCATCCAGGTCAAATGCGAGCTGGGAAAGGCTTACGAGGTCGCCGACTCAGCCGTTCTCGGTGTCGAAGAGGTATCGGAAGTCCACTCCATATCAGGCGATTACGACCTTCTTATGAAGTGTTTTCTGCCTGCGGACACAGACATCGGGCATTTCGTGACCGGCAGGCTCCAGACCCTTCCCGGCGTCAAGGAGACCTACACCATCATCGCCTTCAAGGCCTTCGGATAACCCTTCCCGACAATCGGACCGGCTCGGCGGAATGCACCGGAATCGCTTCATGGATTTGCCCGATCCGCGCCTGCATGCCTACAGACCCGATCTTGCCGACGAGAAGCTGCGCGGCCGGGTCGAGGCCCGGCGATTCACCGCGGGCGAGCCCTGGCACGTTGCGAGCGGTGTGCTGTCGCTCCGCACAGGGCCGTCACGCGACGCGCGCCTGGGGTCGGAGCTGATATTTGGCGAAGGCGTGACGGTGTTCGAGATCGCCGACGGCCGGGCCTGGCTGCAGAACGACGCCGACGGTTATGTCGGGTACGCGGACGCCGCCTGCCTCGCGCCGGGACGAGTGGATCCGACCCACCGTGTCAGCGCATTGCGCACCTATCTTTATCCCGAGCCCGACCTCAAGGCGCCGGTCCGGGATTTGCTCAGCATGAACGCGCCCGTGGCGGCGGCGGCCGGCGATGGTCCGTTCCTCGGCCTGTCGGACGGCGGATGGGTCTGGGCCGGCCACCTTTCGCCGGACGGCGAGTTCGAGACCGATCACGGCGCGGTGGCGCTGCGCTTCCTCGGCACGCCGTATCTGTGGGGCGGACGCAGTAGCATCGGCCTGGACTGCTCGGCCCTGGTGCAGCTGGCATTGGCCCGCTGCGGCACGGCAGCGCCGCGCGACAGCGACATGCAGGCCGACTCGGTGGGTGCTCCGGTGTCCTTCGACGGGGATGAGGCCGCCCTCAGGCGGGGAGACCTGGTGTTCTGGCCCGGTCATGTCGGCGTATGGCTGGCGCCCGATCAGTTCGTGCATGCGAACGCAACGCATATGATGACTGTCGCCGAGCCCTTCGCGGATGCGGCGCGCCGCATCCGCGAGGCAACCCGCGACGAGGTTACGGCCGTGCGGCGTCCGTAACGGATCAGCCGGGACAGGCCGGGTCCGGCCGCCAATCCGCGATCAGCCCCTGCCCTTCCGCGATTTGCTCCGCGGTCATGCCGGCCGCGACTTCCCGCTGCCGGTTGCTGGCCCATTCCCGTCCCCGACGCGCCGCAAGGCCGAGCCAGAGATAGGCCTGGACCAGGTCCTGCTCGACGCCGATGCCGCGGGCAAAAAAATCGCCCAGGTTGAGCTGGGCCACGACATGCCCGCAACGGGCCGCCCGGCCGTACCACCACGCGGCCCCGTTGTCGTCCCGCCGGGCGGCGATGGCGCTGACGGGTTCACCGAGCAGCCGGGAACGATAGAGATCGGCGATCGCCGCCTGGGCATCGCCGTCACCGGCCTTGGCGAGCGGCAGCCAAGCGAGGTACGCCGCGTAATAGTCGCCGCCATCGTAAGCCGCCAGCCCCTCGGCAAAATCGGCCCTGGCTTGTCCCGCGAGCACCAGGACGACACACGCCGCTGCGAGGCTCGTTGCTCCACGAGTCAGCCAGCGCGCAAAAAAGAGGAGCGGGCCGGGCAGGATCCCGCCCCCAAGGGAGATCGTTCACCGAACCCGGTATTCCTCGGGCAGCAGCATCATGCTGTCCTGATCGTCGCCGACGGCGATGTGGCACTCGATGCAGAACTGCATGCCGGCCGCGTTCTTGCCCTTGGTCTCGCCAAAGACCGAGCCGTTGGGCATGATCATCGTGTACTTCCAGTCGCCGCCGGCCGGATTGAACCCGGCGGGCATCTTCTGCATGACGAACAGCGGGCCCGGCGTCACCTGCCCCTTGCCGTTCACCGCGAAGCTGTCTTTGGCGAGCGTCGCACCGACCGGCATCCTGCCGGCCTTCTCGAAGGCGCCGTAGGCGCGGCCCTTCGCATTGGCGTAGTTCTGCACGTAGCGGCTGCCATGGGTTGCCGACTGGTAGGCCACCTTGCTGTAACGCTGCCAGCCCTGATAACTGGCCGCCACGGAATTCCCCGACTTGCCATAGGCCGACCGCATCTGCCCGATCACGCAATCGTAGGCCGTGGCGGCCTCGGCGTTGGTCAGTTCGGCCGCGGCGCCTGCGCCGCACGGGTTGCACGGATTGCAGGGGTTCGCGGCCGCACAGGGGTTGCAGGGATTTGCCGCCGCGCACGGATTGCACGGGTTCTTGACCGCACAGGGGCTGCACGGATTCTTCGCCGCGCAGGGATTGGCGAGCACTGCCTTGGCAAGGCGCGGCACCACGCACCGGCTCGATACGCTGACCGCAGCCCGGGTTCCGGCCGCGCAGGGATTGCAGGGGTTGGCCGCCGCGCACGGATTGCACGGGTTCTTCGCCGCGCACGGATTGGCCGCCGCACAGGGATTGCACGGATTCTTCGCCGCGCATGGATTGCATGGGTTCGCCGCCGCGCAGGGGTTGGCCGCGGCGCACGGATTGCACGGGTTCTTGGCGCAACAGGGATTGCACGGGTTTGGACAGGCCGCACAGGCCGCGATGGCCGGCTTGCTCGCGATGATGCCCGACGCGGCGCCGGCGGATAGCCCGACCCCGACGGCCAGCGCCAGCGGAACGCCTGCCGTCGCAAGCAGTCTGGACTTGAACGAATGCATTGGTGATCCTCCCATTTGTCTCATACCAGCCGCTGCCCGATCGGCGGCGGAAGATGACACCGAACCTATCGCGGGATCAGCCGCGGGTCGTATCAAGCCTGATAACACTGCTGTGAGAAATCGAGAGGTCAGGGGCCGCCCGCGGACGTCGCCAAATCCCTGGCCACTATTGGCTGCACTGAAACCAGGGCCGCAGCCGCCTGGACGGTTTCGGGCCCGGCGCCTTCGCGGCACGTGTTTTCGCTGAGATAGCGGCGCCACGCCCTTGCGCCCGGCACGCCGTTGAACAGGCCCAGCATGTGCCGCGTGATCCGCTGCAGCGGGACACCCGCCCGGCACCGGGACTCGATGTACGGCAGCATGCGCTCGACAACGGCGTGCCGGGTTGCCGGCCCGTCATCGGCGCCAAAGACACGCCGGTCGGCATCGCGCAGGATCCACGGATCATGGTAGGCGGCACGGCCGATCATCGCGCCGTCGAGCACTTCCAGCTGCGCCAGCGCATCCCCGATCGACTGCAGGCCGCCGTTCACCACGATTTCGAGATCCGGGAAATCCGCCTTGATACGGGTCACGTAATCGTAATTGAGCGGCGGAATTTCCCGGTTCTGCTTCGGAGAAAGGCCGGACAGCAGCGCCTTCCGCGCATGGATGATGAAGGTGCGGCACCCGCTTTGCGCGACCGTCCCGACGAATCCGGAAAGGGCGTCGTATGAGTCCCGATCGTCGATCCCGGTGCGCGACTTCACCGTGACCGGCACGCCCACGGCTTCGATCATGGCCCCGACGGCGTCGCGTACGAGTTCCGGCTCGGCCATCAGGCAGGCGCCGAAACGGCCGGCGCTGACCCGCTCGCTGGGGCAGCCAATATTCAGGTTGATCTCGTCGTATCCGAACGATTCGCCGATCCTCGACGCGGCCGCAAGGTCCCGCGGGTCGGAACCGCCCAGCTGCAGCGCGACCGGATGTTCGACCGCATCGTGGCCGAGATGCCGTTCCACATCGCCGTGCAGCACCGCACCGCAATGCACCATCTCGGTATACAGCAGCGTGCGTTTCGTCAGCGCCCGCAGGAACACCCGGCAATGCCGGTCCGTCCATTCCATCATCGGCGCGACGCACAGTCGGTGGGCGTTGAATCTCTTCATTTTATAATGGATTCAATACCATAATTCGCGAACCTTGTCGCCGGAACGCGCCTGAACCCACACTCTGTTGAAGCCCGTCGCCCCGGGGCGGCACACATAGCACAATCTGCCGGCGCGGGAAAAACCAGGAAGACCGTGAGGTGTCGTCCGCCCGCCGCCGACGGGCGCCCCGGGCGGGCCCACGATGCCGGAGCCACGCAATGCCCCGCACGGGATCGGCGCCTTGCTCGATATCGGCGTCGTTCGCATGGTACAAAAGGGTAAAGGTGTACGATAATGGAAGCCCATCAGAGAGGAAATCCGATGAACGAGACCGATGGTCTGCTCTATGCGTTCGTTCTTGACGGCAAGGGTGGCGGCCGGGCGGTCGGCTGGCCGGAGATCGAGAGCTGGACACCCGACCAGGGCATTCTCTGGGTGCATCTGGACCACATGGGAAGCCGCACCAGGCACTGGCTCGAAGAAGAAAGCGGCATCGACCCCCTGATCTGCCAGACCCTGTTGCAGGAAGAGGTACGCCCGCGCGTACTCCCCCAGGGCGATGCCATGCTGGTGATCTTGCGCGGCGTGAACCTCAACCCCGGCGCCGACCCGCAGGACATGGTCGGTGTCCGCGTCTGGCTTGCCGCAGACCGGATCATCAGCCTGCGGCACCGGCGTCTGATGGCCGTGAACGATCTCCGTGAGGCGATCGAGGCCGGCGTGGGCCCCACGGGACCGGGCGAGTTCCTGCACCGCCTGGCGGACCGGCTGATCGACCGCATGGGGCCGGTCGTCAACGAGCTCGATGACCGCGTCGACGAACTGGAAGACGAGGTTCTGACCGAACACAGCGCCGCCCTGCGATCGAAGATCGGCGAGATCCGTCGCGAGGCGATTTCGCTGCGCCGGTACCTTGCGCCCCAGCGCGATGTCATGGCGCGCCTGCCGATGGAACAGGCCAGCTGGCTGGAAACCTCCCACAAGGCGCATCTGCGCGAAATCGCCGACCGCACCCTGCGCTACGTCGAGGACCTCGACGCGGCGCGGGAACGCGCGGCGGTCACCCAGGACGAACTCAATAACCGGCTGGCCGACCAGATGAATAAGACCATGTATCTCCTGACCATCGTGGCCGCCGTGCTGCTGCCGCCGAGCCTGGTGACCGGCCTGTTCGGCATCAATGTCGGCGGCATGCCCGGCGTCGAGAACATCTGGGCGTTCACGGGCGTCGTTGTCGGGCTTGTCGCAATTGCCGTGGTCGAGGTTATCTTGCTGCGCCGCCTGAAATGGATATGAGCGGTCCGTTCGTCGTCCTGACCCAAAAGGGGGGTTAAATGGAAAAGCTGATCGATGTCCAGGTCCTGGAAGCGTATTACCTGGAACTGTCTCGCTGGTTCGTCGATGACGTGCTTGTCCTGAGCACGCTCGGCCAGGTGGCCGTCATCGCGCTCGCGTTTCTGGTGGCCTTGCCGGTCGCTCCCGGGCTCCGCCGCTGGATCGAACGCCTGGGCAAGACCAAACGGATGGAAAAAGGCGGCATCCAGGCGGCACGGGTCATCGCACCGCTGGCGCTGCCGATCGTCTGGCTGATCCTGCAGTGGACCTCGGTCATCGTTGCCGGCCAGGCGGGCTGGCCGCATCAGCTCATCCAGATTACGGTCAGCCTGCTGACCGCCTGGGTCGTGATCCGGCTCGCCTCGCAGTTCGTGCACGATCCGACCTGGTCGAAGCTGATCGCCATCTCCGCCTGGACGGTCGCGGCGCTCAACATCGTCGGTCTGCTGGACGACGCCATCATCCTGCTGGACGGCCTCGCCCTGCAACTGGGTGATCTGCGCGTATCCGCCCTGACCGCGATCAAGGGGGTGCTGTCGCTGGCGCTCCTGCTGTGGCTCGCGACCATGCTTTCCAGCCTTTTGGAGCGGCGCATTCGCACTCTTCCCAACCTGACGCCGTCGGTCCAGGTCCTGTTCGCCAAATTGCTCAAGATCGTGCTGATCACGGTCGCGATCGTTGCCGCGCTGAGTTCCGTCGGAATCGACCTGACGGCCTTTGCGGTGTTCAGCGGCGCCGTCGGTGTCGGTATCGGTTTCGGCCTGCAGAAGGTGGTCTCCAACCTGATCAGCGGCGTCATCCTGCTGATGGACAAGTCGGTGAAGCCGGGCGACGTGATCAGCGTCGGCGAGACCTACGGCTGGATCAACACGCTGGGCGCGCGCTACGCCTCGGTCGTAACGCGCGACGGCACGGAATACCTGATCCCGAACGAGGACATCATTACCCAGCAGGTCGTGAACTGGTCGTACAGCAACAACGAGGTGCGCCTGAAGATCCCGATCGGGATCTCGTACAAGTCCGACGTCCGCAAAGCCATCGCGCTCTGCCTCGACGCCGCTGCCGAGGTGGAACGGGTCGTCGAATCGCCGAAGAGCGTGTGCCTGCTGAAGGGCTTCGGCGACAGTTCGGTGGACCTGGAGCTGCGAATCTGGATCAACGACCCGCAGAACGGGGTCTCCAATGTAAAGAGCCTGGTCCTGTTGCTGGTCTGGGACAAGTTCCACGAACACGGCATCGAGATTCCGTTCCCGCAGCGGGACCTGCACATCCGCTCGGCCGAACCGGTGCCGGTGGTGTCGTCCGCGGCCGAATAGCGGGCCGGGCGGCGGCATGAAAGGGGACGTGCGCCGGCACGACGCCCCTGGACGCGTTCCCGCGGCGGTTGATCAGGCCGGAGCGCGTCTCCTGGCGTCGCAGCGCCTGCGTACCATGGCAATCGCCGGTTCGGCGCATGACGTACCGCAGGAAAATCCTTTACTAAGCGCTCAACCGGAAATATAGTTAACGAAAGCGGGTTCGCGGCCATAGGCCAGCCTCAGAGTGAGAAACGGCTACCGGGTTGCGGTTCGGCCGCGACACCCTAAAAAAAACTCATTGATAGTACCTCAATGACCCGGCCCAACGCTTGGTGGCCGGGGTGGAGTCGGTTCATACCGAACGGCGCAGCAGGGAGCTGTTTTTCGGCCAGGGGCTTTCATTGGGGCCTGGCCCGCTCACTCGAAACCGGTTTCGGCGGCGCGGTTCAGCGTTCATGTCTCTTCAATGATGGGAGGACACTATGCCACGTGTGCTGAACACACTGAATTACCTGCTCGCGAACTCGGCCTTGGCGGCACTTGTTTTGGCGGTCGCCGTGCCGTCGGCGCCCGCGATGGCGGACGACGACGGCGACGACGTCAAGGCACCCAAATTCCGGGTTGTGCCGGGCTGGCCGAAACCGCTGCCCAACAATTGGCTCATAGGCCAGGTCGGCGGCATCGCCGTCGACCGGCATGACAATATCTGGATCGTCCAGCGGGCGCGCACCCTGACCAGCGACGAGGCGGGCGCGTTGGATCAGTTTGACGACGATGGAAACTTGATCCTCGATCCCGACGGAAATCCTGTCAACGAACTTGGCCAGGCCAGGCCCGCGGGGGCCATCTCGGAGTGTTGCTTCCCCGCCCCCGCGGTGATGCAGTTTGACCCCAAGGGCAACTTTCTCCAGGGCTGGGGCGGTCCGGCCGACCCCGGTTTCCTTGGCGCAGGGGGGCGCTGCGATCCGGCCGCGGGTTGCCAGTGGCCCGCCGGCGAGCACGGCATTTTCGTGGATCACAACGACAACGTCTATATCGGCGGGAACGGAAACGGCACCGGCCTCATCGGCGGTAACCCGGCGCTCTGGGCCGGCACCCATGGCTATGACTCCATGGTGCTCAAGTTTGCCAACGATGGGACCTTCCTGCTGCAGATCGGTGACCCGGGTCAGAGCTCGGCAGTCAGCAATGACACGAACGGGGCCTCCAATGGCACACCGCAGGTATGGCGGCCCGCGGACATGGAGGTGGACCCCGAGGCCAATGAGCTCTATATCTCCGACGGCTATGGCAACCACCGCATCCTGGTGGTCGACGCCGCCAGCGGGATGTACAAGCGGCACTGGGGCGCCTATGGCCAGAACCCGGTTGACGATGCCGCGGCGGATGCGGTTGGTCCCTATTCCGACGACAGGGATGCCGGAGTCAAACCCATGAACTTCCGCAACCCGGTGCATTGCGCGCGAGTCACCAATGACGGGCTTGTCTACGTCTGCGACCGCGTCAACGACCGTATCCAGGTGTTCGACAAGAACGTCGTCGGCGCCGCGTGCGCCAATCCTCTTGGGGAAGAAGGTAAATGCGGCTTCGTCGAGGAAAAATTCATCAGACCGCTGACCCTGGGCCCCGGTTCGGTGTGGGACCTCGACACCTCCTCGGACATGTGGCAGAGCTGCCTGCACAATGTCGACGGATCCAACCAGCAGATCGACACGCTGGACCGGGCATCCCTGGAGATCCTCGCGAGTTTCGGCCGGGGCGGCCGTTCGGCCGGACAGTTCCACTGGGTGCACAATCTGGCGATCGACTCCGAAGGCAACATGTACACCGCCGAGGTCGATACCGGCAAACGCGCCCAGAAATTCAAGCGTAAGGGATCCAAAGGCTGCGATCCATACGCCGACCGGGATGACGATCACGACGACGACGATCACGACGACGACGATCACGACGACGACGACCACGACGACGATTGAAACGTCGCGCGGTTGGTGATTTTGAGAGAGGGTATGAGACCCTGAAGAGGGTTCTGCGGCACCCGGGAAAACCGGGTGCCGCAGGGCTTTGTGGCCGCCGCAAGCGCTTTCGCCGTATCGTGCCTGACTGCGACGCATGCCGCAGCGGAAGCTGCGGCGCAACTGGGGGCATGCTAGACTCGCGGCAGACCACGCGCTCAATATCACGCGGGGAGGACGCGAGACCGTGAGGCGCATATACCGCGTGCTGGAATGGCCGGTTCGGCTCTCTCTTGCCGTACTGGCCGTGCTCGTCTTTGCGCCGGCCCCGGCGCCGGCCCATGACATTCCGAACCAGATCGTCCTGAACGGATTCGTGAAGCCGCAAGGGCAGAAGCTGCACTTCGTGGCGCGTGTCCCACTGATCATGCTGACCGGCATGGACCTGCCCAAGAAGGGGCCGGGATATCTGGTGCTCGACCGCATCGACGAAGGGTTGCAGAGATCGATAGCGGCGACCGCCAGGGAGATCGGTCTCTTCGAGGACGGAGTCGCCCTGCGGCACACAAAAGCGGTCGCGCGTATATCGCTGCCGTCGGACAGATCCTTCGAGAGCTATGCGGCGGCCCTGGCATCCATCGAAGGCCCGCCCCTTCCCGACAGCGAGATGGTGTTCTGGAACCAGGGTTATTTCGACGTCCATTACGAGTTTCCCATCCGCTCGCCGGATTCGGATTTCGCGCTCGAATTCCAGGTCGCCCCGGGTCTCTCGGGCCGCCTGAAGATGATCCTCCGCTACTTGCCGCCCGCCGGCGCGGTGCGCGCCTACGAGATCCACGGCGGTTTCGGCCGCCTGGCGCTGGACCCGAGATGGCACCAGGCCGTGTGGAGCTTCGTCAAACTGGGGTTCAGCCACATCCTCGACGGCATTGACCATCTGCTGTTCCTCTTGTGCCTGATCGTCCCCTTCGGCCTCCGGCAGTTCTGGAAACTCGCCGCGGTGGTCACCTCGTTCACGGTGGCGCATTCGATCACACTGATCGCGTCGGCCCTGGGGCTGGTGCCCGCCGGCGAATGGTTCCCGCCCCTGGTCGAGACGCTGATCGCCGTGTCGATCCTCTACATGGCGCTGGAGAACATCGTGGCCATGCTGAGGGACCGCGGCGAGGAGCGTATCCTGCGGTGGCGCTGGCTGGTGACCGGCGCCTTCGGCCTCGTCCACGGTTTCGGCTTTTCGTTTGCGCTAAAACAGGACCTCCAGTTCGCCGGCGACCACCTGCTGGTCTCGCTGCTGTCCTTCAATCTGGGAGTCGAGCTGGGCCAGCTGCTGGTACTCGCCCTCGTGCTGCCGGCAACCGCGGTGCTGTTCAGGACTCCCTCGTTCCGGCGGCTTGGCATTGCGATCCTGTCGGCCTTCATCGCGCACACGGCGTGGCACTGGATGCTCGAGCGGGCGCCGGACCTTGGATATGTCGATTGGCCCGGCTTCGAGCGGGAATGGACGGTGGTCCTCATCGGCCTCGCGGCGCTGCCGGTCCTACTGGGCGGCGCCGCCTGGCTGACGGTCAGGCGGCTTGGCGTGCGACGGCACATCGGACAGCGCCGCCCGGCGGAGTAGCGCGGGCGGCGGAAAACACCCTTGGCCGGCGGTGCCGTGCCGGCCTATTACTGGTCGCGGCCGAATCATTCCCGGAGAATTGCAGGACGATGACACCCCCCCGCGCTTGGCAGCGCATGTTGAGCGGCCGGCGGCTCGACCTGCTGGATCCCTCACCGGTCGATATCGAGATGGAGGATGTCGCGCACGGGCTCTCCCGGGTCGCGCGCTGGAACGGGCAGACGTCGGGCGACTGGGCCTACAGCGTCGCGCAACACTCGCTGCTGGTGGAGGCGATCGCCGGGCACCGCGGCCTTGCCCGACGCTGGCGGCTGGCCGCGCTGCTGCACGATGCGCCCGAATACGTGATCGGCGACCTGATCACCCCGTTCAAGGCGATTGTCGGAATCGAATACCGGGATCTCGAGGCCCGCCTCGCGCGCGCGATCCGTATCCGGTTCGGGCTGTCCGCGACCCTGCCGAAAGCGCCGCAGACAGCCATCAAGCGCGCCGACCGCGCGGCGGCCCATTTCGAGGCGACCGCGCTGGCCGGATTCGGCGATACCGAGGCGCGGCGCTACTTCGGCCGCGAGCCCGATCTCCCCCGGACACTGGTCGAGAGTTATCTCTCCCCATGGCCGCCGGCCGAAGCCAAACGCCGTTTCCTTGCGCGATACGCCGTGCTGGAGGCGTAGCCCTTTATCCGCTGTGTTCGCACCGGCCCGCTCCCCCACCCGGCCACCCACAGCTTGACGATACCGTTGGGTGGCCGGGTGGGGGGGCGGGCCGGTGCCGATTCCACGCAAGTGGATAACGCCGTAGCGGCTATTTCGTGAAGTAGATCTCGACCCGGCGATTGCCGGCTTCGCCGGTCCCGGCCGTCTCGACGTATACGGGGTCGCGCGCGCCGCGGGCAATCAATTCTATTCTTTCAGGTGGAACGCCGGCCTCGATCAACGCCAGCGCGACCGCCCTGACCCGGTCGGACGAGAGCGCCTGCGACGCCGTCCTTGCACTGCCTCCTGACGCCAGTTCGACCTTGCGGCTCGCGTATCCGAACAGCCAGACGTATGCGCGGGACTGCTGCGCGTAGGCGGCGACCTGCGCAAGGATGTCCACGGCATTGCCATCGAGGTCCTGCCCGGCGCGGTCGAACTGGATCACCGCGACCTTGAGGGCGCCGTCGGGCGGACGGTCCGGAAACTCCTCGGGCTCCGGCAAGGCGGCCGCGGGGTCGCCATACTTGCCGATCAGGCGCCGCCGCCGCTCCTCCATCTGCTGTTCGTCGGGACGTTCCGGAAAATCGCTCAACTTGGGCCAGGGCCTGTCGGCGCCGGGCACATCGTAGTCGGTGCAGCCGGCGACCAGGATCAGCGCTGCAACGGCGAGCGTGGCGGCAAGCGAAAATCTGTACAGGAAAAATCGTCCCATGATGCGCGGCGTTGCGAAATCGATACACATTATCGCATGTCGGGGCTGGAATATCCCACGAAAACCGTGCTATGTCCTCGCGCGATTTCTGGGAGGAATGCGTATCGTGGCACGCGGGGGGCCGTCCGGTCCCCGTGCGACGGTGTTTGACCATTCATTACCAAGGATAAAAGACCGATGGCGGACCCCACCAGTTCCTCCGAGTCACCCTCGGACCCGACAGACTACACACAGACCATGGCGGACATCGCCGAACGCAGCCAGGCGCTGGTCAGCGATTTCCTGGCGCGTCAGGCCGAAGGCGGCGGTCTCGGCCATGCCGACCCGATGAACGTCGGCGGCGCGTTCCTCGAGATGACGAAGCATCTCATGATGGATCCGCACAAGATCGTCCAGGCCCAGATGGAACTGTGGCAGGACTATATGACCCTCTGGCAGAACGCCACGAGGCGTCTGATGGGCGAAGAGGTGGAGCCGGCCGTCACCCCGGATCGCGACGACCGCCGCTTCAAGGACGCGGCCTGGGAGGAGAACACGCTGTTCGACTTCATCAAGCAGTCCTACCTGCTGACCGCGCGGTGGATGCAGAACACGGTGCGCGAAGTGGAAGGGCTGGACGACCAGACCGCCAAGAAGGTCGATTTCTATACCGGGCAGTTCGTCGACGCGATGGCGCCGTCGAACTTCGTGATGACGAACCCCGAGGTGCTGCGCGAGACGCTGGACAGCAAGGGCGAAAACCTGGTCAAGGGCCTCCAGAATCTGCTGGACGATCTGGAGCGCGGCCAGGGACGCCTGAAAATCAAGATGACCGACACCGAGGCGTTCGAGGTTGGCGGCAATATCGCAACCTCGCCCGGCAAGGTCGTCTATCAGAACGAGCTGCTGCAGCTGCTGCAGTTCGAGCCGCTGACCGAGAAGGTCTACAAGCGGCCGCTGCTGATCATCCCGCCCTGGATCAACAAATATTACATCCTGGACCTGCGCGAGAAGAACTCCTTCATCCGCTGGGCGACGCAACAGGGACACACGGTGTTCTGCATCTCGTGGGTCAATCCGGACGAAAGGCTCGCGGCGAAGACCTTCGAAGACTACATGTTCGAGGGTCCGCTGGCGGCGCTCGACGCGATCGAGCGGGCCACCGGCGAAAGCCGGGTGAATGTCATCGGCTACTGCCTGGGCGGCACGCTGCTTGCCTCGACGCTGGCGTATATGGCGGCGAAGAAGGACAACCGGATCGCCACCGCCACCTATCTGGTGACCCTGACCGATTTTACCGAACCGGGCGAACTCGGCGTCTTCATCGACGAGGCGCAGCTGGAGTCGCTGGAGGAGCGCATGGAGGAGCGCGGCTACCTCGAGGGCTCGGAGATGGCGACGACATTCAACATGCTGCGCGCCAACGATCTGATCTGGTCGTTCGTCGTCAACAACTACCTCTTGGGCAAGGACCCCTTCCCCTTCGACCTGCTGTACTGGAACTCGGACTCGACGCGCATGCCGGCGGCGATGCACGGCTTCTATCTGCGCAAGATGTATGTCGAGAACAAGCTGGTGGAGCCGGGCGGAATCACCCTCGGCGGCGTGCCGATCGACCTGCGCCGGATCAAGACGCCATCCTTCCTGCTGTCGACCCGCGAGGATCACATCGCGCCGTGGATGTCGACCTACGCGGCAACGAACCTCTATGCCGGGCCGGTCACCTTCACGCTGGCCGCGTCCGGCCACATCGCCGGCGTCGTGAACCCGCCCGCGGCCGGGAAATACTCGTACTGGACCAATCCCGAATCCCCGGCCTCCCCCGACGACTGGCTGGCCGGCGCGACCGAGCACGCGGGCTCGTGGTGGCCGGAATGGAACAAATGGGTAAGCAGCCGCGGCCGCACCAAGGTGAACTCGCGCAAGCCCGGCGACGGCGAACTCAAGCCGATCGAGGACGCGCCGGGGTCTTACGTCAAGGTGCGGGTAAGCTGAGCGGAAGGACGGAACGAGGGTGACGGCGACCGGCGACATCTTCCCCGCGACCGGAATGCCGGATCGTGACTGGTGGCAGGCGCTGTGGCCCGACCCGGCAGCGGTGCTGAAGGCCCTCGGCGTCGCCCCGGACATGACCGTACTCGACCTGTGCTGCGGCGACGGCTGGTTCACCGCGCCGCTCGCCCTCCTGACCGGCGGCAGGGTGTTCGCCCTCGACCTCGATCCTGTGATGCTGGAGGCGGCGCGCGCAGAGGCCGACCGGACCGGTGCGACGGTCCTGGGCTGGCTCGAAGCGGATGCGCGCGAAGCCGCCAGGCTGCTCCCGCAACGCGTCGATTACGTGCTGATCGCCAACACCTTCCACGGCGTGCCGGACCAGACGGGACTGGCGAAGGCGGCGGCGGCGTGCCTGCAGCCAGGTGGCCGGTTCGCCATCGTCAACTGGCATGCGCTTCCTCGCGAGGAAACCACGGTCCTGGGCCAGGTACGCGGACCGAAGTCCGAAATGCGGATGACGCCGGACGCCACACGCGCAGTGGTCGAGCCCGCCGGGTTCCAGCTGCATGAACTGGTAGAGCTGCCGCCCTACCATTACGGGGCGGTGTTTCGGCTTCAGCCCTGAGGCGGAATATGGACGCCGGCACGGCCGGCGAGCTTCGTTTCGCCACCCCCTCCCAACCCTTCCCCGCCAGCGGGAGAGGGGCGGTTCGCCGCAAACACAAGGCCCTCTCCCGCTGGCGGGGAAGGGTTGGGAGGGGGTGGCGCATATGCCAATTGCCGGCGAAAGCCGGCGCCGCACAATATCCTCAGACTTGCGGCGGCGCGCCGATGCCGTCGGCAAGGTATTCCCGCGACAGGTCGAAATAGAGGCCCGCGATTCGGTCGATCTCTGTCCGCTCCGTCCCGGTCAGCTCGCGCATGAAGCGGGCCGGGCGGCCGCCCCACAGCTCGCCCGACGGAATCCGCTTGCCGGGCGTGACCAGTGCGCCGGCGGCGACCATGGCGTAGCTTTCCACCACAGCGCCGTCCATCAGGCAGGCATTCATGCCAACGAAGCTATCGGCCTCGAGGATGCAGTCGTGCAGCAGCACCATATGGCCGATGGTGCAGCGGTCGCCGATCAGCGTCCCCTGCCCCCTGCTGGACACATGGATCACGCTGCCGTCCTGGAGATTGACCTTCCCGCCGATGCGGATGACATTGACGTCGCCGCGCAACTGGCAACCCAGCCAGATGCTGCTGCCCGGCCCGATCTCGATATCGCCCATCAGGTTGGAACCCGGCGCGATGAAGGCCGTCGGGTCGATCCGGGGCAGCACGCCGCGGAAGGGCAGGACCGTCGCGGTCACGGGAACAGCGCTTCCTGCTCCAGCCCCATGGTCTCCGGCAGGCCGCACATGACGTTCATGTTCTGGATCGCCTGGCCGGCCGCGCCCTTCACCAGATTGTCGGTGACCGACAGCAGGATCGCCCGGCCCGGGACCCGGTCCGCGAACACCCCGATCAGGCAATGGTTGGAGCCGCGCACGTCGCGCGTGGCCGGAGCGACCCCGGCGGGCAACACATGCACGAAGGGCTCCGGGTCGTATTGCGCCGCGAGCGCGACGCGCAGATCCTCCGCATCCGCACCGCCTGCGAGCGTCACGTAGGTCGTCGCCAGGATCCCCCGGTTCATCGGCACCAGATGCGGCGTGAAGGTGACCGTCACGGGCCGGCCGGCTGCAACGGTGAGTTCCTGCTCGATCTCGGGGGCATGACGGTGTCTGGCGATGCCGTAGGCCTGAATGCCCTCGCTGACCTCCGCATGCAGGTTCGCCTGTTTCTCGGACCGGCCGGCGCCGCTGACACCGGACTTGGCGTCGATGACGATACCCGATGGCGAAATCAGTCCCGCCGCGAGCAGCGGGACCAGCGGCAATTCCGAGGTGGTGGTGTAGCATCCCGGATTGGCCACCAGCCGCGCATCGGCAATCGCATCCCGATAGATCTCGGTCAATCCGTAGACCGCTTCCTTCTGGAGCTCGGGCGCCTGGTGCCTGCCGCCGTACCATTGTTCGTACACCGCGATGTCGCGCAGCCGGAAATCCGCGGACAGATCGCAAACCTTGAGCGTTTCCGGAAGGCCGGCGATCACCTGCTGGGTGGTCGCATGGGGCAGCGCGCAGAAGACGAAATCCAGCGCATCCCAGTCGGCATCCTCGATCCGAACGAGATCCGGCAGCGCCAACCGCGCCAGATGCGGGAAGACGTCACCGAGCGGATTGCCGCCATGGCGGTCGGCGGTGAGCAGGGTGACCTCAGCGCCCGGATGGCGCACCAGCAGGCGCACCAGCTCCGCACCCGTGTAGCCGCTGGCGCCCAGAATTCCGATCTTCAACGCTTTATCCGTCATGATCCGTTCCTATCCGAAAATTGCGCAAAACAAAAGGGCGACCCCGTCGGGACGCCCTTCGGCGGCATCTATCCCTTCCGGAATCAGCTTGGCACCCGCCCCATGGGCAGGCCAACTTCCCTGGATCGTCGGAACAGTTTCATGGCGATGTCCTTGCCATGAAATCAGGGCGATTGCAATCGCCCAGTTGGGAGAACGCGCCGCTCCGGCCTCTGCGCCCCGATTGCGCGCGGGGCCCTGCAATCACGGCGAACCCTTGGACGGCAACGGAACGAAGCGTCCGATCTCGGCAACGAGGGCGTCGAGGCTGATCGGTTTGGCAAGAAAAGACACGACGCCCAGCCGGCCCATGAAGTCACGCTCCAGCGCGTAGTCCTTGTGTCCTTCGACCTTATGAGCCGTAAGCACCATGACCGGAATATCCCGGGTGTCGTCCGCTTCTTTCAGGCGGTTGAGCATGTATTCGCCGGTCCCATCCGGCATTGCGTAATCGCTAACGATAAAGTCGGGGCGTTCTTCCCAGGCGATCTTGAACCCCTGCTCTCCGGAAAACGCTTTCAGTACCTCGATTCCGTGTTCCGACAGCTTGATCGCTATGGCATCGACGAGATGCCTGTCGTCGTCAACCACCAGCATCTTCAGGCGCCTTTCCGGCGCAGCCTCCGAACCCGGCGGCGCGGAATGCCGATCTTCCGTCGCGCCGCCGAACCTGCCCATTGGCGACTGCAACTGGCCGATTAGATCGAGATGGTCGAACAGATCGTTGAAATTGGACGCTCTGCGCCCGTGTCTCAAATCCGCCAGGTAGCGCGTGGCTGCCGTCCGGATCGCATTGGTATCTATCGGTCGCGGAAGGAAGAACTCATCCGACAGGCCGAGTTGCACAACTTGCAGGTTGAATTCGGGCCCGGGGGTCAGGAACAGAATCGCAATATGGCGGAAATTGTCGCGCTGCCATACGACCTTCGCCAGATCCAGCCCGCTGTTGCCGGCCACGGAGAGATCCATGACGATGAGTTCCGTATCGTAGGTCTCCAGCCGGTCCAGCAGCTCGGACGGCTCCTTGACGACCCGGGCCGCATAACCCGGGCCGTCAAAGGCCGTCATGCACTGCGGCGCCAGTATATCGTCATCCTCGACGATCAAGACCCGGTGCGGCGCAAACGCCACCAAACGCGATAATTCCTCTATCTTCCGAACGATTGTGGGGGCGTCCAGCGGCGCGGCGACAAACGCCTTCGCACCGGAACGAACCGCCTGCAAATGCGTCTCGAAATCGCCGGCATCGGACAGGCAGATGATCGGAACGTTGGCCCGGTACTCCCGGCGGAAGACCTCGTTCAACTTTCGGCATATCTTGAATGCATCGGGCAAGGCGGAATGCAAAAGGATTGCCCGCGCACGTGCCTGACCAACACCAGTGACGTCGTCCAAATCGCCGGACACCTGCTGCACCCTGTAACCGGACTCTTCGATCTGCTGCGCGAGCAATTCGGTCGTCTCCTCCGGAGGGGCCAGCAGAACGACGAACTCCGCCGCCTCGGCGTTCGCGGCAGCGGCATCGGACTGCGCGTAGGGAGGACTTTCGGGATCGGGTTTGACGGAGACCAGCTTTTTCAGCGCCTCGATCTGAATCGCAATCGCGGCGGCCTCTTCGCCTGTCAGCGGCCGCTTGGCCTCGATCACAGTCTGCGCACTACTCTCGATGGCCGCCGCATGATCGGTGACCCCGGGATAGCCGAACATCGCTGCAGTACCGGCAATCTTGTGCGCCAACTTGTGGATTTCTTCCAGCGATTGACGGATTTCCTCGAACGGCCCGCCGCCGGACAATTGCCCGGCCAGCGTTTCCATTTCATGCAGCCTGCCGACCAGCGATGCGCCGTAGGCCTCGACAAGCGCCTCCATTTTCTTGTCGTTGGACTGCAATTTATTGAACATCATAGCGATCCCTTGTTGCCGCAGTCTGGTCCGGGCGGCCTGGCAGCGCGCAGGGCCCTGCCGTTACGGTGAACCGGTGGACGGCAACGGGACAATGCGGCCGACTTCGGCGACAAGCGCGTCGAGGCTGATCGGCTTGGCAAGATATGAAACGGCACCGAGCCGACCCACGAATTCCCTCTCCAGCGCATAGTCCTTGCGTCCGTCAAGCGTGTGAGCCGTAAGCACTATGACGGGTATTTCGCGGGTTTCATCAGCTGCGTTCAGGCGCCCGACGAGATAGTCACCCGATCCATCCGGCATCTCATAATCGGTAATGATGACGTCGGGATGCTCTTCCCAGGCGACCCTGAACCCGTGTTCGCCGGAATACGCCTTCAGGACCTCGATCCCGTGCGCCGAGAGGTTGATCGCCATGGCGTCGACCAGGTGCCTGTCATCGTCAACCACCAGGACCTTCAGTGGCCATTGCGGGGTCGCGTCCGGACCGGGCGCAACCGAACCCCGGCCGTCACCCTTGCGGCGCGGTGTCTGTTTCGAGGTCGTCGCTTCCGCAACGCGATCCAGATGTCGAAACAGATCGATGAAATTGGAACTCCGGCGGCCCGACCTTAAATCGGCGAGATAGCGCACGGCGGCCTTGCGAAGCGCAGCGATATCAATCGGCCGCGGGACAAAGAACTCATCCGGCACACCGATCTTGAGAACTTCGATGTTGAACTCGGGTCCGGGAGACAGAAACAGGATCGCTATATCCCGGAATTCGTCGTGCTGCCATACGACCTTGGCAAGGTCCAGTCCGCTCGTACCCGCAACAGACAGGTCCATCACTATGAGCTCGGTGTCGAAGGTCTGCAGCCGGTCCAGCAACTCGTCCGGTTCCTTTACGATCCGGGTCGCGTAGCCGGGACCTTCGAATGCGCTGGCGCATTGGAGCGCAAGCATATCGTCATCCTCGACGATCAAGATCCGGTACGGTGCAAACACCATCGAAGCCGACAATTCTTCTATTTTCCGGACGACCGCGGAGGCCTGCGGCGGCGCGCCGACGAAGGCTGTCGCGCCAGAACGAACGGCTCGCAAGCGCGCCCGAAAATCGCCGTCATCGGACAGGAAGATGATCGGGACACTGGTACGAAACTCCTTGCGGAAAACCTCGTTCAACGCTCGACATATCTTGAATCCATCGGCCAAGGCGGCGTGTACCAGGATTGCCCGCGCGCGCCCCGCAACAACACCGTCAACCTCGTCCGCATGTCCGGAGATCCAATTTACGCCGTAGCCAGCATCTTCGATCTGTCGGACGAGCAATTCGGTTGCACCTCCCGACGGGGCCAGCAGAACGACGGACCCGGTCGGCTGCGCCTTCGCCACAGTGTCCTCGTAGAGCGCGTCCGCATGCGCTCCACGGGCCGGCTTCGCAGCGCTCAGATTTTTCAGCGCGTCGATCTGGAGGCCGATCGCGGCCGTCTGTTCGGCGGTCAAGGGCTGCTCGGCCTCGATGGCGAGCTTCAGGCTTTTTTCGATGGCCCGGGCATGATCGGTGAGTGATTGATAGCCGAATGTTCCGGCGGTCCCGGCAATCTTGTGCGCCACGATGCGGACCGCCTCCAAAGATTCTTGAACCTCCTCAAACGGACCTCCGCTTGACAGTGGCCGGGCCAGTGTTTCCAGCTCTTGCAGCTTGCCGGGCAACGATGCAGCATACGCCGCACCAAGCGCCCTCAATTTTTCAGCGGTGGACTGCGACTTACCGAACAACATGGCGATCCCAAATCTCCTTGATTTGGCCCGACATCGTCATCGGATCGAACGGCTTTTCAATCACACCGATCGCCCCGAGTTCGGTGAGCGCCTCGATTTCCTGGGCCTGGACCTTGGCCGTCATGAAAATCACCGGGATTTCGGCAGTTTCCGGAAGAGCGTGCAGCGCCCTAAGCACGTCAGGCCCGCTCATGCCGGGCATCATGACGTCCAGCAGAATGACGTCCGGGCTGAAGGTCGGGGCCTGTTCCAGCGCCTGGGCGCCGGATGCGCAGGACTCGATGGTAAAGCCTCCGAGCTCTTCGAGGGCTAATCTGGCGACCTCGCGGATATCCGGCTCGTCGTCCACATGAAGGATGCGATTGAGTACACTATCAGTCATCTTGACTCCATCGTGTGACCGTACCGTCATTCGAACCGAGGTCGCGATTTGCTGCGATCACCTCAGAGCGCCGCCCTCACAACCTCGAGCAGATCGTCGTTAGAGGCATGCGACTTCACCAGTGTCGCCTCGATCCGGTATGCGAGGTCCGCCGACGGCTCCTTGGCCGAAAAGACGATGACAGGAACCTTGTAATTGCTGGACCGGTGCAGGTCGCAGAGCAAATCCTCACCCGAGCCATCGGGCAACAGCAGATCAAGGATGATCAGGTCGAAAGTCTGTTCATGGATCAGTCCCCTCGCCTCCTCGCGCGTCGCCGCGGACGTTACCTCAGCGACTTCGCCAACCAGGGCCGAGACGACACTGACGATATCCGGATCGTCCTCGACATGCAGAATCCGCGGCCGGTGATCGATCTCCTTACGCAGCGCGCGTTTGAGAGCAAGGCGCATCACATCCTCATCGATCGGCTTTTGCAGCCAGTCGGCGATTTCGAGCGCGCTGTTGAGGCTGTTGCCGTGAAGTTCCGCGGCCGCCCCTTCGGAAGTCGCGGAAACGATTATGATTGGCAGTTCCTGAGTCGCGTCGTTCTCGCGGATGTCCCGAATCAGGGCCAGCCCATTCTGGTCGGGCAAACCAAGATCGAGCGTCATGGCGGCGTATGTGCGTTCAGCCAGCAACGACTTGGCCTGTTGCGCGGTGTGCGCGATATCGCATTCGAAATCGCCTGATTCGATCATCATCGTGATCAACTCGGCGAGATCGTGATCGTCCTCGCAGACCAGGATCCGTGGTCCCGACCGCGCTTTCCCATCTGGTTTGACCAGCGCGGCGGGCGCACCTGTGTGTGCCTTTCGCAAGGGCAGATCGAAATGAAACGCTGTCCCCCGCCCGGTTTGCGTCTCGAAGCCGATCTTACCGCCATGCTGCTCCACGATCGCCTTACTGATGGCGAGTCCCAACCCGGTGCCCCCTCTTTCACGGGTGTCGGAGGAATCGGCCTGGGCGAACTTCGCGAATATCGAATCGCGAAACTCTTCGGGAATGCCCGGACCCTTGTCGGTTACGGACACGTGAATGCTGTCGGCTTCCTCAACGGCGAGAACAACAACCTCGCCCGCCTTCGGCGAGTACTTGATCGCGTTGGACAGCAGATTGGTGAGGACCTGCATCATACGGTCGTGGTCCAAACTGACTGTCGCGTGGGACACGTCGTCGTCCAGCACGAGCCGAACCCCGTGCTCGTCGGCAATTCCGGTGTTGGCATCGATCGATTCGGCAAGTAGGTCAGCCACGGATACCGGCACGAGTTCGTACTTCATCATCCCGGCTTCGATCTTCTCGATATCGAGGATATCGTTGATCAGCCGCACCAAGCGGTCACTGTTCTGATATGCGATTTCGATCATGCGCGTGGCTTTTTCGGGCAGCGCTACCGTCAAGCCGCCCTGAAGCAGTCCCAGCGCGCCCTTGATCGAGGTCAGCGGTGTCCTGAGCTCGTGACTCACCGTCGAGACGAACTCGTTCTTCATGTTGTCGATCTTCTTGCGCTCGGTAATGTCGCGCGCGACCCCGGTGAACATCATGCGCTCCGATACCATCATGGGCGCGACGGCAAGTTCCATCGGAAAGGTGGTGCCGTCCTTGCGCTGGCCGACAACCTCGCGAACGTTTCCGATGACCTTGGCGTCACCCGTCTTGATGTAGCTTCGCAGATACCCGTCGTGGCCGCTACGGTAGGGCTCGGGCATGAGTATCCGAACATTCTGACCGATGACCTCGTCCGCGCGATAGCCGAAGATCACGCATGCTACCGGATTGAACGTTTCGATATCGCCCGATTCATCAATCGTGATGATGCCGTCCAGAACCGTATCCAGGATCGCCCGCGTGCGGTTTTCCTTGTCGGTGATCTCCGCTTCCGCAAGTTTGCGTTCTTCAACATGCTCCTCAAGGGCTCGTTTTGCGGCATTCAGCTCATTTACGGCACGTTCTTTCGCGTGAAGGGCGTCAAGCGCGCGCTTGCTCCATAATCTGAGCTCCATCTCGTCAATGACGATTTTCGCCAGCTCCTCCAGGATCTCTTGCTGCTCTGGCGTCACCTTCCTGGGTTTCTGGTCGATGACGCAAAGCGTTCCGATATTGTGCCCGGACCAGCTCTTGAGGGGCGCGCCGGCGTAAAATCTGACTTTGGGGTCGCTCAGGACCAGCGGGTTGTCTCGAAACCGCGGATCCTTTGTCGCATCGGGGACGACCATGACCTCGTCCTCCATGATCGCATGCGCACAGAAGGCAACGTTCCGTGGCGTTTCATCCGCTTCAAGGCCGTGTTTCGACTTGAACCACTGGCGGTCGGTGTCGACGAGAGAAACCAGACACATCGGCGATTCCAGGATCCGGCTCGCGATTCGGGTGATCCGCTCGAAATTCTCCTCCGGCGGCGTATCGAGGATTTCGTAACCCCGCAGCGCTTCCAGGCGATCCGCCTCGTCATCGGGAACGGGCGGGACCCGAGGGGATTCGGGGGTGTCCAGGTCTTTCGGTTTGGCCATGAGCTGTCCTGAGCAACGCCTTTTGGCTAACGATCTTCCCGCAAACACGGCTTCGGCCAGATCCAGGTATACTTTCGGATCTACCCGTGCACCTTAGTATCATCGATTGGTTAACAATTTCGAAGCGACCAACGAAGATCGATAGAGTGGCGGATGGCCACCTCCCGGCATGCGGGAAGACGTCATGATCCGAACGTTATGCCCATAACGCGACAACAGCCGACAACCGGCGCCGCCGGAGACGCGGCTGACCGTTGCGTTTGCGCCATACGCCGTCAGTGTGAAAGCACAGGGTGGGCTATGCGGCTCAGGGGCCGACGGCCCGGTTGCGGCCGGCGCTTTTTGCCTCGTAGAGCCGTTCGTCCGCCTGCTTGAGCAGGAATTCCGGCGTGCCGTCACGGGTCGGCTCCACGGTACCGACGCCCGCGCTGACGGTGACGCGCCCGTCGGCGCTGGCATCGGCATGGGGAATTGCCAGTTCGTAAACGGCGGCACAAAGCCGCTCTGCAATCAGCCGAGCACCCTCTGCATCTGTGCCGGGCAGGAGGCAGACGAATTCCTCTCCACCGCTGCGGGCCACCAGGTCGCCGGGCCGACTGGGCACCGCCTCGAGAGCCTGGGCGACTCTCTTCAGGCATTCGTCGCCGGACGCGTGCCCGTAGCTGTCGTTGAACGCCTTGAACCGGTCGATGTCCACCATGATTACCGACAGCGGGCTTCGAGCGCGCGCGCACCGGCGCCACTCTGCGTCGAGATGCATATCCAGGCGCCTTCGGTTCGCAATCTCCGTTAACCCGTCGGTCATGGTAAGGGCCGCGAGCCGGTCCCTCTGCAGTTTGAGCATCAGGTGGTTTCGCACCCTGAGCTTGACGATCGCGGGGTGGAAGGGCTTGGTGATGTAGTCCGCGGCGCCGGCAGAAAGCCCCTTTTCCTCCTCCGCCTCGCTGTCGAGGGCCGTTATGAAGACAACCGGGATATCGCGGGTCGCCGGGTCCAACTTTAGCCGCCGGCAAATTTCGTATCCGTCCATGTCGGGCATCAGTATGTCGAGGAGGATAAGGTCGGGGAGCGTTCGGCCGGCGATCTCCAGCGCCTTCTTCCAGTACGTGGCGAAAGAAATGCTGTAGTCGTCCTCCAGGATCGCGTTCAACGACTTTATGTTGTCCGGTATGTCGTCGACGATCAGAACGCGCGACCGTTCCTGCGAGGCGTCTATCTCGTGGTGTGCATTCACGCCAGAATTTCCTTGCAGATACCTGCCAGAATTTCCCTGGCCTCCGGAAACTCCAGCGCCTCCAAACTTTCCTCCAGGCGTTTCAACTGCTCATCCTGCCCGTGTCCGCCAAAGATTTCGAGCAATTTGTCCAGGTGGTCGTGCACCTCCATATCCTGGTCGTCCAGCATCGCCATGAACCGTGTTGCCAGAGCCGATGCCTCCTGTAGATCGATGGGGGTATTTCCGCGTCCCAACGCGTGCAGTTGGCTCCGCGGCGAAGTTCCCGATTGCCGGATCGCATTCAGTACTCCGTCCAGTCTGCCCAGAAACGCATCGAACAGGCGATCGATATCGTCGCTCCGCGCCACGATCGCCTTCTCGAGTTCGCTTGCATCCAAATAAAGCTCGTCAGCGCCCATGTTGCCGGCCGTTGACCCTAGACCGTGAACGAGAAACCGTGCCGTGTCCAGATCGCCGTCGGCGATCGCACCGCCGAGATCCTTGCCAAGCTCCTCGTTGGTCTTCGCAAACTGGGTGAGCAGTCCGGCGTAAAGCCCGCGGTTACCCATCGCCCGCGCAAGGCCGGTGTCGAGATCGACGCCCGCAATACGGTCGGGCAGGTAGACATCCGTACCGTGTGACTTCGTGTGGTCGCGTTCTGCGGCCATTGCGGGCTCCCCGGCTTGCCCGGGAGTCCGTTCGCCCGGCTCGATCCAGCGAATGAGGGTTGCATAGAGGTCGGGAATGTGGATCGGTTTGGCAACATAATCGTTCATCCCCGCGGCGAGACAGCACTTCCGCTCGTCACCGAGTACGTATGCCGTCATCGCGATAATTGGCAGGTCGGTCTTCGACAACTCGTCACGAATAACGCGAGTCGCCTCGAAGCCATCCATGACCGGCATCTGAACGTCCATGATTACGGCGTCATACGGCTCCGGACGGTCCCGGACGGCGCTCACCGCTTGCTGGCCATCCTCCGCCACGTCGACGTTGCATCCGACCTGCACCAGGATATCCCGGGTGAGGGTTTGGTTTATCGGGTGGTCCTCGACCAGCAGTATACGCGCGCCCCGGAGTCTCTCCAGCCCTGGCAGCAGACTGATCTCGGGCCTCGGATCGTGCGCCGCGGCGAAGCCGGCCGGCCTTTCGGAGTCACCGGCGGTATCCGGTTCCGTGCCAAGTTCAGCGGTGAGGGAAACCGTGAAGCCCTTCCCCGTCTCACTTGCGACCGCGATCCTGCCCCGGATACGGTCGGCCAGATCACCGGCGCCCGGGGATCCATCCGCATCGGGGTTCTCCTGCTTCGATTGACTGGCCGAAGAGAACCCCGAGAGAAAACTGGCGGCCTGCTTTCGGGTCAGGCCGGCATCGCCCCAGCGCACGGTGAAACGCAGGGCGACCGAATGCTCGGCCGGGTCGGTGCCGTCGCCAACAACGTCGACGCCGACAGCGACTTTGCCGGTGCCCGCGCATTCAAACGCTGTCTCGATGAGATCGGCCAGGACCCGGCCAAGGCTCGCTGGGTCGCCGGTCAGGTTGTCAGGAACTCCTTTGGCGACCGCGAAAAGGTTTCCGGCACGGCGCCCGCCGGCCACCGACCCGACCTGCCGCGCGACATCGTCCAAGATGTCAGTCAGGGAAAAGGAAACCTGCTCCATGTCGAACTGCCCAGCCTGGATCCCGAAAAAAACCCATTCGTCAGGACTGGCCTACCGGGCCAAACCTGTGCCTCGTCGCCTGCCTTCCGTCGAATACCCCTGTCACGATGTCCCGCCGCTCCCGCAGCCAGGGAACACACCGCGGGACCCTGCTCCGGAACGGATGGTGTGAAAGGCGCCGAGTCCTGGCAACGATCGTATCGGGATTGTGTAAATGATCGGTGAATGCGAAAAAGGCCTGCCGTTTCCGGCAAGCCCTTGGTTCGCATAATCGACGTCTTTCGGGTTAACGCTTCGAGAACTGGAAGCTCTTGCGCGCCTTGGCGCGGCCGTATTTCTTGCGCTCCACGACACGGGCGTCGCGGGTCAGGAACCCGCCGGCCTTGAGTACGCCCCGAAGCTCCGGCTCGAAATGGGTCAGCGCCCGGCTGATACCGTGCCGCACGGCGCCGGCCTGACCCGACAGGCCGCCGCCCTTGACAGTGCATATAACGTCGTACTGGTCGCTGCGGTTGGCTGCCTCGAAGGGCTGGTTGATGACCATCTGCTGGGTCGGCCGCGCGAAATAGACGGCGACTTCGCGATCGTTCACGACGATCTTGCCACCGCCCGGCTTGATCCACACCCGGGCGACGGCGTTCTTGCGCTTGCCCGTGGCATAGGCGCGACCCTGCGCGTCGACCTTCTTTTCTGGTAGCGGCGCCGGCTCGGCCACGCCGGTCGCGGCGCCGAGATCGGCCAGATCCGTGACGGTCTGGGGTTCGTTCTGTTCTTCAGCCATCCTTACCCGATCCTCTTGTGTTCTTGGGGTTCATCGCGGCCACGTCCAGCGGCGCCGGTTGCTGCGCCTCATGCGGATGCGCCGTGCCGGCGTAGACCCGCAGGTTCTTCATCTGCTGGCGGCCGAGCGGCCCGCGCGGAACCATGCGCTCCACGGCCTTGAGGACGACCCGCTCGGGATGTTTGCCGGCGAGGATCTTGTCCGCCGTGCGCTCCTTGATGCCGCCGGGATGGCCGGTGTGCCAGTGGTAGACCTTGTCCGTCAGCTTGTTGCCGGTCAGACGGATTTTTTCGGCATTGATGACGATCACGTGGTCGCCGCAATCCACGTTGGGCGTGTAGCCGGGCTTGTGCTTGCCGCGAAGAATGTTGGCGATGATCGTCGCCATGCGGCCGAGAACCAGCCCGTCGGCGTCGATGACGTGCCACGCCTTCTCGACCTCGGCCGGCTTCATCGTATAGGTCTTCATGCCGTTCAGCATGGTCGTCCCCCTCAAACTCCGGTCATCGGAAACAATTGTAGACAACAGTGGGCCCCGCGGGCCTGCCCGTTCGCGGCGTTCTTTTAAGGGAGCGGCACACCCCTGTCAACGGGAAAAGATGCCGAAAGTGTTATGTATTTCAATTCATTGTTTATGAGGTATTATAATACCGCTGTTTGATCTATTCGTTCAACTGACGAATTTCGGCCGCACGATCCTCCAGCTTTACCGCGGCTGCGCTGCGGCCCGTTTTCCGAAGCAGGATGCCGTAAACCTCCAGCGTTGTTGCCACATCAACATGCTGAGGCCCCAAAGTCTTTTCCTGGGTCGCCAGTAATCGAACGTAGATTGGCTCCGCTTTCTCGAAACGTCCTTGATGGTGGTAGACCATTCCCAGCTTGTTGAGACTATCAATAACCAGCGGATGGTCAGGACCGAGCGCCCGCTCTCTACGTGCTAGCGAGCCCTTTATGAATGGCCCAGCCTCTGCAAGGCGGCGGGAATTCAGGTAGGTCTGAAAGAGCCAGTCATGGGAAGCAACGACGTCCGGGTTATCCGGGCCAAGAGCTGCCTCCCGTATATCCAAAGTACGCTCAAAGAGACGTAACGCTTCGGTATCGCGCTCTTGGACATAGTAGATACCCGCCAACAGCTCTACGAGTGCCGCGGTATACAGATGGTCAGCGTCCCATTCCTTTTCCGCGATCCCAAGCGCACGCGTTGCGGGTCTTTCGGCTTCGGCTGTGCGTTTCAGGAGGAAAAGGCATCTGCTGTATTGATAAAGTGCAAGAGCCGTGTTCTTGTGGTCGGGGCCGAACTCCCTCTCGGAATACACGACAGCCTTTTCCGCAGCGGAAAGGGCCTCCTCATATCTATCCTGATCGAACAATTGACGGGACAGCGCGTAATAATCCACGTCGTGCCCGTCCGCGCTGGCCGGACCGCCCCAAATGACAATACAGAGCAGGCCCGCGAACCAGATCTTCATGTCTCTTGCACCCATCACAAACGTGTCACCTTTGCCAACTCAGCGAATGCATCCGATCACGGACGCACGTGATCGCGTCAGCCAGGATACTGCAAAAAACGACCTGAGTGGAATACGGGTAAAAAGCGGCATGAGAATCATGACGTCGCCGGCGGACCATAACTCCGTTGGTCCGGCGGCGGGATCGAATAGGTCGCGGTGACGTGGGCCACCGGATCGTCGCCGCCCGCCGAGGCGAGGTTGACCTCGCCGACCGCCAGCCGTTTGCCCAGCTTGAGGATCCGCGCCTCCGCCAGCACGTCCGCGCGGCCCGGCCTGCGCAGGAAATTGATGTTGAGGCTGGTCGTCACGGCGAGCGGGACCGGGCCGATCATGCCGAGCACCAGCGCATACATGGTGAAATCCGCGAGCGCCATCATTGCCGGGCCGGAGACCGTCCCGCCGGGCCGGATATGCGCATCGTCGAATGGCAGGCGGGCGCGCGCCGTGCCATAGCCGATATGTTCGGTCACGAAGCCGTATTGCTCGACGAAATTCGCCTCGCGCCGGCACAGCGCCTCGAACGCTTCGATGCTGATATGGGGATTCGGTTCGCTCATCATGCATCGTTATGGCCAATCCGGGGACGGAAGCCAATATCCCTTGCATCGCGCCGCACGAACGGCGAATAAATACAGTGGTGTCGGTGCTTGCCCGAACAGACGCACCCGGAAGGAATTCGCGATGCCCACTTCGACCCAGGCGCACCTGCCCGCCGAACCGCTGCTGCTGCGGGAGGATTCGGACGGCGTCGCCCGGCTGACCCTGAACCGGCCGCACCAGTACAATGCCCTGTCGCTGGACCTCATGGCGGCGGTCCAGGGCGAGCTCGACGCCATAAGCGACGACCCCGGCGTCAAGGTCGTGGTGATCGCCGGCGCCGGAGCCGGTTTCTGCGCCGGCCATGACCTGAAGGAACTGCGGGCGAACCCGCACCGGACGTTCTACGAGAAGACGTTCGCCGCCTGCTCGCGCATGATGCAGAGCATCGTCACCCTGCCGAAGCCGGTGATCGCGCGCGTCCGCGGCATTGCGACGGCGGCCGGCTGCCAGCTCGTCGCCACCTGCGACCTGGCGGTCGCCGAGACCGAGGCCCGGTTTGCCACGCCGGGCGTCAATATCGGCCTGTTCTGTTCGACCCCGATGGTCGCGTTGAGCCGCAACGTCGGCCGCAAGGCGGCGATGGAAATGCTGCTGCTGGGCGAAATGGTGCCGGCCGCTCGCGCGGTCGAGCTGGGCCTGATCAACCGTGCCGTGCCCGGCGATGAACTGGATGACGCCGTGGCCGATATGGCGGCGAAGATCGTCGCCAGGTCGCCGCTTACACTGGCCATCGGCAAGGAGGCATTCTACCGGCAGGTCGAACTCGAACTCGGCGAAGCCTACGATTTCGCCAACGAGACCATGACCCGCAATATGCTGGCGCGCGACGCCGCCGAGGGCATCGACGCCTTCATCGAAAAGCGCAAACCCGTCTGGCGGAGCGAATAATGCACGATGTTCATCACACCGTCGATCACGACAACTACAGCGACGACTATCTCCGCGAAATCCTGGGCAGCGTGCGGACCGTCGCCATGGTCGGCGCCAGCACCAACTGGAATCGGCCCAGCTTTTTCGTCATGAAATATCTGTGCCGCAAGGGATACAGCGTGATTCCGGTCAACCCCACGGCGGTTGGCAAGGAGATCCTCGGCGCCCCGGTGGCGGCGGCGCTGGCCGACCTGGCCGAGCCGCCGGACATGGTCGACGTGTTCCGCCCGGCGGCGGAGTGCGTCGCCATCGCCGAGCAGGCGGTCCGGATTGGCGCGAAGGTGCTGTGGCTGCAGCTTGGCATCCGCAACGACGAAGCCGCCGGGATCGCCGAGGCCGCGGGTCTCAAGGTCGTCATGAACCGGTGCCCGAAGATCGAATACGCGCGGCTGTGCGGCGAGCTTGGCTGGGGCGGAATCAATTCCCGGGTCATCTCCAGCAAACGCCGGAAGGTCTGAGCCGATGCCCGAGAAGGAACCCGGTTTCGAGACCCTGTCCGTCCATGCCGGCGCCGGACCGGACCCGGTCACCGGCGCGCGCATGACGCCGATTTACCAGACGACATCTTACGTCTTCGACGATGTCGACCACGCCGCGTCGCTGTTCAACCTCCAGACGCCGGGATTCATCTATTCGCGCCTGACCAACCCGACGGTGTCGGTCCTCGAAGAGCGCGTGGCGGCGCTCGAGGGCGGCCGCGGGGCCGTCGCCACGTCCTCCGGCCATGCGGCGCAGATTTTGGCGCTGTTCGCGCTGATGTCGCCCGGCGACGATTTCGTGGCGTCCAACAAGCTCTACGGCGGGTCGATCAACCAGTTCGGCCACGCGATCGAGAAATTCGGATGGCACACGTCTTTCGTCGATCCCGGCGATCCGGAGAATTTCCGCAGCGCGATCGGGCCGAAGACCAAGGCGCTGTTCGTCGAGAATCTCGCCAATCCGGGCGGTGTCGTCGTCGACATAGAACCACTGGCGGCGATCGCGCATGACGCGGGCATCCCGCTGATCGTCGACAACACGCTCGCGACGCCGTACCTCAGCCGGCCGATGGAATTCGGCGCGGACCTCGTCGTGCATTCCACGACCAAATACCTGTCCGGCAACGGCACCGCCATCGGCGGCATCGTGGTCGATTCCGGCCAGTTCGACTGGATGCAGAACGACAAGTTCCCCAGCCTGTCCCGGCCCGAACCCGGCTATCACGGCCTGACGTTCGCCGAGACGTTCGGGGATCTTGCCTTCACCATATACGGCCACGCGGTGACGCTGCGGGACCTCGGCGCCTGCCAGTCGCCGTTCAACGCGTGGCTGACCCTGCTGGGAGTCGAGACCCTGCCGCTGCGCGTGGCGCGCCAGTCGGAAAATGCGCTGACCGTCGCCCGGTGGCTCGAGTCGCACCCCGCGGTCGGCTGGGTCTCCTATGCCGGCCTGGAGTCGAGCCCCTACCGTGCGCTGCAGCAGAAATATCTGCCCAGGGGCGCGGGTTCGGTGTTCACCTTCGGACTGAAAGGCGGTTTCGAGGCCGGGGTCGCCCTGGTCGAGGGGGTCGAACTGATCAGCCACCTCGCCAATATCGGCGATACGCGGTCGCTGATCCTGCATCCCGCGTCGACGACGCACCGCCAGCTGACCGAAGAACAGCTTGCGACCGCCGGCGCCGGCCCCGACGTGGTGCGGCTGTCGATCGGCATCGAGAGCGTCGACGACATCATCGCAGACCTCGACCAGGCCATGGCGCGCGCCGCCGGGTAGTGTGCCGTGGCAAGCGCGCTGACCTGGACGCCGCTGGGCGACTCGCTGTGGTCGGCCACGGCACGGCCGGCGCCCGATACGCCGCCGCTGGACGGGGACACGACGACGGACGTCGCCGTTGTCGGCGGGGGTTATTGCGGCCTTTCGACGGCGCTGCATCTTGCCGAAACGGGAGCCCGGGTCACCGTCCTGGAGGCGCATGAGCCGGGCTGGGGCGCATCCGGCCGCAATGCCGGGCATTGCACGCCCGACTGGACCTATCACGCCCCCGACGATATCGCCGCGAAGTTCGGGCCGCCGTACGGCGAGCGGCTCAACGATTTCCAGGCCGGCGCGGGTGCGTCCGTTTTCGACCTCATTCGCAGGCACGGCATTGCATGCGACGCCCGGCAGAGCGGCACCATCAGCGTCGTCCGCAGGGGCAATCGCGCGGCGATGGCCGCATGCCGCGCCAAGGCGGAGCAGTGGCAGCGGCGCGGCAAGCCTGTGGACCTGCTAGGCGCGGACGCGGTGGCCGAGGCAGTCGGCAGCGACCGGTTCGAGGCCGCCCTGTTGTTTCGCGAGGGCGGCAACCTGCAGCCACTCGATTTCGCCCGTGGCCTCGCCCGCGCCGCAATGTCGGCCGGCGCATCCGTCCACGGACACACGGCGGTCACCGGCATCACCAGGGACGGCGGCGCATGGCGGCTCGCAACGGACACGGGAGGCGTCCGTGCCGCCGCCGTGCTGCTGGCGACCAACGCGCATCGCAGCGGGCTCTGGCCCGGCCTCGACCGTTCTTATTACCCGGTGGCCTCGGTTCTCGGCGCGACCGCGCCCCTGCCGGAGACCCTGCACAGCCGCATCCTGCCGAACGGTCACAGTTTCGCCGAACTGGGCGCTGGCTTTTTCTTCTTTTTCGACGCCGCCGGCCGTCTGGTGGTCGGCGGCGGAAGGGGGCTCGGCGTGAACGATACGCGCGACCGTGCCGCTTCCTGGCTCGGCCGCCGCATGAACGGGGCGTTTCCCTATCTCGGGCCGATCGCGTTCACGCATTACTGGGGCGGCTGGATCGACCATTCGCCGCACAAGCTGCCCGGCATCCACGAACTGGCGCCGGGCCTTTACGCGGCGGTCGGGTTTTCCGGAAGGGGCGTTCCGACGGCAACCGCAATGGGACGGGAGATCGCGCTGTTCCTGACCAGCGGCAACCGCGACTCCATGGCCTTTCCGCTCACCCCCCTGCCCCGTGCGCGTTTCAATCGCCTCGGCCAGTGGGCCGCCGCCAATATCGTGATCCCGCTGGAGCGCCTGAGGTCCCGGACCGGCTGACGTCGCGGTCAGCACGCACGCGGCGGGGCTTAGCATAAAATTAGGTTTTGTACGCTTTAGTTGCGGCGGACGGGCAACAGCGGAGACCCGAAATGCGACTCACGGCCGGATTGATCAAGGTATTGCTGATAGCGGCGATCATTCCCGCGTTCAGTTACGGCATCGGCCACTGGATCATGGGCGATCTGAACGCGCAGCTGGCGGCCGACCAGCTTCCGCCCTACGCAGTTATCTGTTCGAACGCCGAAGCCCTGGCCAGCCCCGAAATCCAGGCCTTCTGCAACGAATTCCGGATGATCGCGCTGTTGCGGCCGGCGAGCATCGCCGCGGCCCTGATCGGCGTATCGATTCCCCTGCTCTACTGGCTGGCGTCGGCGTACGCCGGATCCGACCGGAAGCGCATTGCGCGGATCTTCCCGCCGCTGGTCAGGCTGTCCCTGATGGTGCTGACGGCGACCGTGCTGGTTCAGGGCGTGATCCTGACCTATGCGGTCTATATCTGGGAGAGCTACGCTCTCGGCAGCGTCCATTTCGTCGTTATCGCGTTCGTCGGGCTGGGTGCGCTCGGCGCCGCCTGGAAACTGTTCACCGTGTCCTTCAGTTTCGGGAAGAATCTCGAGACCCATGTCGTCGGCACGGCCCTGCGCCGGGAGGACGAGCCGGGCCTGTTCGCCTTCGTTGACAACCTTGCCGGCGCACTGGGCGCAAAGACCCCGGACAATATCGTCGTCGGGCTCGACCCGACCTTCTACGTCACCAGCTGCGACATCAACCTCATCGGAGAGGACCGCCGCCTGAGCGGCGAGACGCTATACCTGTCGGCGCCGCTGTGCCGCCTTATGCGGCTTGGCGAGGTGTCGGCGATCATCGGCCATGAGCTGGGACATTTTCGCGGCGACGATACCGTATACAGCCTGCGCTTCGCCCCGGTCTACGCTGGGTTGGGCAACGCCATCGGCGCGGTGGCGCAGGGCGGCAACGGACTCATGCAGCTGGCACGGCTGCCCGCCATCTCCATGCTCTCGTTCATGTATGACGTGTTCGCAAGGAACCAGGCGGAGATCAGCCGGCTGCGCGAGCTGGTGGCGGACAAGGCGGGTATCTCCGCGTCGTCGCCGATGGACCTCTCGACATCCCTCGTCAAGGTGACGCTGTATTCCGGCCTGTGGCGGGCCGCCCTCGAGCACAACGCCGCACGTCTCTCACAAGGAAAATTCACGCGCAACCTGAGCCATGTGTTCCAGGGCTTCGCCCGCTACGACGTCGAGCATGAAAGCCTCGAGGAGATCATGAAGTCGGTGCTCGACGAGCAGATCGTGCATCCCACCGATACCCATCCGACCCTCGCCGTGCGGATGGCGAACGCCGGCGTGCGGCCTGACCAGATCGACAAGGCGGCGCTGCTCGTGCCGGAGGATTCGGCAGTCAACATGATCAAGGGGCACACNNNGCCATGGGCGTGGTCGCCGCCGCCGACGGCGAACAGCAGCAGACCGACTACCTGCTGCACGCGACCTACCATCTGGCGGCCGCGATGGTCGCCGCGGACGGGCACATCGAGCGCGAGGAGATCGCCGTCGCAGAGCGCATCGGCGGCCGGATGTTCGACGACTTCGATCCGATCGATTTCCGTGATTGCTGCAACCACCCGGACGAGCTGCCCGATCCGGTCAGCACTTCGGGGTTCCTCAACGACACCCTCACGCAGGACCAGAAGGAAACCGTCATGCGCTATCTGAACGCGATCGCCGCCGCGGACGGCGACGTGGCGGATTCGGAATTCGACCTCCTGGGCCGGATCGCGGATGCGCTGGGCGTCGACAGGTCGATGCTCAGCCGCAAGGTCGAAGCCGCCGGCGCTTAGTCGATTCTCCACGCATGTGGACTCGGCACCTGCCCCCATTCCCTTCGCGGATCATTCGTATCGCGCGACCTCGATGAGGTTGCCGTCCGGGTCGCGCAGATAGACGAAGGTCATCGGCCCGGTCGCCCCGGTCCGCGGCACCGGCCCTTTGATGATCGGGATGCCTGCCGCCTTCAGGTGGGTTACTAGGTTTTCGATGGTATCCTCTGTTATGAAACAGAGATCGGCCGATCCGGGCGTCGGACGCTCGGCTTTGGGCTCGAACTCGGCGCCGGCCCGGTGAAGGTTGATCTTCTGCGTCCCGAAGGCCAGCGCCACCCGGGAGTCCGGGCCGAATACGACGCGTTTCATGCCCAGCGCACGCCGGTAGAAATCGCAGGTCGCATCGATGTCGGAGACGGTCAGGACCAGGTGGTCGATGCGGTCGATCGTAACCATACCCCTACTCCGCGGTCGCCGCGGCAACCGGCCGCCCGACGGCCGGCAGCAGCAGCGCGAGCATCGCAATCAACAGCGCCGCGCCACCGAGTCCGTACAACAGCAACTCGAACCCGCCGGTCGCTTCACGGAGCCTGGAGACCAGCGCAATGGCAAGCGGCGCCGCGCCGAACATCAACACGAATTTCAGGCCGAAAACGACACCGTGGCGACGCTGCGGGGCATAACGTGCGAGCAGCATGTTCTCCGCCGGTATCTGCCCGAGATTGGCCATGACCGCAAGCATGGCCGCACCGACGACGCCGAGTCCCGTGGCGTCCGCAAGGGCGACAAGAAATACCATTTCCGCGGTCCAGGCGACGATGAACACCGGTTTCAGCGGAAAGCGGTCGGCGAGATACCCGCCGAGCAACTGCATGATCCCGCCGACCACATAGACGGAAGCAACGGCCGCGCCGACGCCGGCGGCGCGCGCGCCGAGCATGTCGTGGAGCCGTTCGGCGAACAATTTGGGCAGTGCGGTCTGGGTGCCGTGATAAATCACGCCGCCGACGAACATCGCGATCATCAGGATCGTGAGGGCGCGCAGCACACTGCCGCCACCGGTGGCGTGGCCGCCCCCCGCCCCTGACGCGGTGTCCGCGATGCGGCCTGCGCGGAGGAACCACAGCATCACCAGCCCCGTCGCCAGCGCGCAAATGCCCGGCAGGATGAATGCCATGCGCCAGCCGGACAGATCGATCAGGACACCGGATACGAGGCCCGCCGCCGCCGCGCCGAGACTGCCGAAAATCCCGTTGACCGCCATGATCTTGCCCGTATGCGTGGTCGCGCTGCGCAGCAGCCAGGGAATCCCGATCGGATGGTAGATTGCCGCAAACAGGCCGATCGCCGACAGCCCGACGACGAGGCCCGCCGGACCCGAGACCATGCCGCATGCGATCGCCGCGCCGCCCAGGCCGATGAAATAGACCACCATCATGCCGGGGTTGCTCCAGGTGTCGCCCAGCCAGCCGGCCGGCAGCGCCGCCAGGCCGACCAGGACCGAGCCCCAGAACCAGAGCTCCAGCAGGTCGTGGAAGGGAACGCCCCACGCCACCTCGAGCCTGAGCACGATGGTGAAATAGAACGCCGTGAACATGTGGATGTAGAAATGGCCGAGGCTGGAGAACAGCAGCGACAACCGGGCGGAGGGGGACGTCATGCGCCCTCGGTCTCCCGCGCCACCCAGTCCAGATAATCGGGATTTCCGTCCGCGACAGGCAGGGCAACAATGCCGGGGCACTCGTAACTGTGCAGGTCGCGCACCCGTGCGATCACCCTGCCGACCAGACCGGTACGCGTCTTGACGATCAACTGCGCCTCGTCGCGCCGGCGAACCGCCCCGTCCCACCGGTAAACCGACGAAATTCCGCCAATCACGTTGACGCTGGCGGCCAACCGGTCCTCGACCAGGATCCGGCCGATCCGCTGCGCCTCGGCACTCCCGCCGGTATTGACGTAAACGATACTGATCGGCACGGCGTCCGCTCCCGCCGGTGCGAAGGAACCGGTCTCTGCTTGGCGTTGTGGCGTATCTAGCCTACCATGTCCTCACGGCAAGGGAATGAGGAACAGGATGGCCACGCCTTTGAAACCTCGACTCGCCGTGGACAACACGGGAAAGGCTTCCGGAACCGCCGCCGGCCGCGGCGGGCGGCCGACCGCCGCGCAGCTTGCCTGGCTCCGCCGCGGCCTCGACCAGCCCGGCGGCAAACTGCCGCTGTTCGATGCGGAGGGAAGGCGGGTGAGCGAGCGCACCGTGCGGGCCTGCGTCGCCCAGGGCTGGGCCAAGCCGTGGTTCGACAATCCGATGAAGCCGGACTGGCTGATCTGCAAGCTGACCAGGGACGGTCGCAACATAGCGGCGCGTTGAGGGACGTCGGCGCGGGCCGATTATCGCAGCAGCACCTCTGCGCGGGCGATCCGGCCGTCCGCGTCGATCACGGTGATCTGAACGAATCCCTCGCCATCGGGCTGCCAGCCGGCCCGCCGGCGATGCGGCGGCGATGCGACCGGCCTGCCGTTGACGAGCCAGCGGAACGGCTTGCGCCCGCCTTCCGCGAGGAGGGTCAGGGCGGGGTAGCCGCCGCCGTTCCGGTCGAGCTGGACTTCCGAGCCGTCCGGCGGGAACGCCACCATCAGGGGATGGGTCAGCGAACGTGCGACGGAGGCCGGCCTGTCGATGCTGCCCGCCAGGCGCTGCAATCGCACCGGGAGCTCCGATGTCGCCACGTCGAGGACGCCCTCGGGCCGCACCGGATTGGCCGGCCCACTGCCGTCCGGCAGCAGACCGAAGACCTTGAACAGAACCGGCGCCGCGGTGGCCCGCCCGTAACGGTCGGGGCTTGGCGTGCCGTCCGGCCGCCCGATCCAGACGCCGACAGTGTGGCGCCGGTCGTAGCCGACCGCCCAGGCGTCCCGGTAGCCGTACGACGTACCGGTCTTGTATGCGATTCGCCGATTGCCCCGCGTCGCGCCGGGGTCGACGAAGTTTACCGGCGGCGGCGCAGCCTCGAGGATCCGCGTCACATACCAGGCCGCGGCCGCTCCGAACAACGGCGCCTCGTCGCCGCCGGCCGGCCCGTCAGCGGTGGCCAATAGCGGTTTCCGGACCCCGCCATCGGCCAGACCCGCGTACAGCATCACGAGATCCGCAAGCGACAGCCCGACGCCCCCCAGCGCCAGCGGCAACCCCGGCTCACCGTGGCCGCCATAGCGCAGCGCGACGCCGGCGCCGCGCAGCCGCGCGTCGAACCGGCGCGGGCCCACCGCGTCCAGCACGGCCACCGCCGGCACGTTGAGCGACTGCTGCAACGCCTCGCGGACGGTCACCTCGCCATGGTAGACCATGTTGAAATTTTCCGGCCGGTAGGCGCCGAACCGGGTCGGGATATCGGTCACGACGGTTTCCGGATGAATCAGCATGTCGTCGAACGCTATGCCGTAAATGAACGGCTTGAGCGTCGAGCCCGGCGAGCGGATCGCCTGCACCATGTCGATCTGGCCGTAACGCCGCTCGTCGAAGAAATCGGAAGAACCGGCATAGGCCAGGATCGCCCGCGACGCATTGTCCACCACCAGCACCGCGATGCCCGCCGCCCGGTCGAGCCGCGCCTGTTCAACTCGAAGCAGTCGTTCGAGCGCCGCCTGCAACTCGCCGTCCACGGTGGTCCTGTGGACCTGCGTGTCGGGGTGCGACCGCGCGAGCCGGCGCGCGAGGTGCGGCGCGTGGAACGGCATCGCGAGGCGGCGGCTCGCGACCGGCTCGCCTTTGGCCTCGCGCACCGCTTCCTCGTCCAGCACGCCACGGCGCAGCATCACGTCGAGGATCTTGTCGCGGGCCTGCCTCGCGCGCACCGGATAGCGGTCGGGCCGCAACAGTTCCGGCGCCTGGGGCAACGCGACGAGCAGCGCCGCCTCGGACGGCGCAAGATGGCGCGGCTCCTTGCCGAACCACGCCAGGGAGGCGGCGCGGACCCCTTCCAGGTTCCCGCCATAGGGTGTCAGCGTGAGGTAGAAATCCAGGATATCGTCCTTGGAATAGCGCGCTTCCAGCTGAACCGCCCGCGTCATCTCGGCGAGCTTGGCGCCGATCGTGCGCGGCCGTGGCTCGAGCAGACGGGCGGTCTGCATGGTGATCGTGGAGGCGCCCGAGACGACCCTTCCGTGCCGCACCATCTGTGCGAACGCCCGCGCGACGGCGAGCGGATCGACACCGGGGTGACGGCGATACCGGTGGTCCTCGAAGGCGAACAGCATTTCCAGAAACAGCGGATCGACGGCCGCGGCGGATGCCGGAAGCCGCCAAGCCCCGGACTCCGCGGTGAAGGCCCGCAGCACCCTGCCCTCGGAATCGAGGACCAGGGTGGAGACATCGTCCAGGCGCCCCATATCCGGCGGGAACAGCCGGTCGGCGGCAATGGCGAGGACAGAGAGAAGCACCGTCCCCGCCAGGCCTGCACGGAGCGCCGAACGCCACCGCCGCGGGCGATTCATCGGCCGTCCCCAGGCCCGTTACTGCGCGGGCCGGATCGTGAGTTCGCCCATCCGGCTGCGCGCGAAGTAGACAGGTTCGTACATGTCCTCGACATAGACCGCCGGCAGCCGGTAGGTGCCCGGCGACACCGCCCGCACCGTATAGGCCAGCCGGAACGACCGGTCATTATCCCACCGGTCGAACTGCAGCGCGGCGACGTAGCGGTCGTCCCGCAACTCGGTATGGCGGGTTGCGGTGAGCTCGCCCAGCCAGGCCAGCTCCTCGGTATTCCGCCCACCTTCGAGGCTGGAATTGTCGAGCTCGAAGCCCGCCGGCAGGAGATCGACCACCATCGCCTGGTAATCGCGCTTCAGGGTTCCCTCGCCGTTGATCACCGCCACCAGGGTATCGCCCTGACGGACACGGCTGAGATTGACCCGTTTTCCCTCCAGCGTATAGAACGCACGGACAATCGCGAAGCCCTCACGCTCGGCCGGCATTTCGTCACGCGGGACACCGCTGTAAGTGATGCCCTGCCACAGCGCTTCGTCGCCCTGGTTCGCCACCGCGACACCACTCGCCAGCTCGGCTTCGTCGAAATGGAGGTAGACCGTGCCTTCGCTCTCGGGCAGGCTCAGCCCGTTGACCGAGCCCCTCACCTTGCCGGACGATCCCAGTTCGCGCGCGGCCAGAATCAGCCAGGCCTTCTCCTGGGTGCTCAGGTAGCGGGTTCGGGTGGTGCGATCGGCCAGCTGCTCGGCGTAGGACGGCCAGTCGCCTTGATTCAATCCGCTCAGGCTGGCGAGATACACCGTGCCCGCCATATCGCGCAGGCTGGTTCCGTAATCCCAGAACCACCACTTGTCCCAGAACCGCTTCTTTCGGTCCCACACGCGGGTGGCGGAGGCGAACGCGGTCCCGGCCCGTCTGGTGTCGCCGGTGCTGGCAAGCGCCGCGCCCAGCTGTGCCCGCCCCAGCGCCGTCGGTATCCGGTTCAGGTAGACGTCGTGAACGTACCGCAGGTCCTTGGTGCGCGCGACGCCGGCGCGCGACAGCACGTGCAGCCCATAGACCCGCGCCGGCAGGTTCGCGTCGCTGTAGTCGGCCGCGTTCGCGTGGTCCTGCAGCCATGCGAGGCCGCGCTTGTAGGGATATTCGGGCACCGGATAGCCAAGCTCCTTCGCCTGGGTCAGGAAGTCCATGACATAGGCCGTCAGCCATTCCTCGCGGGGGCTGTTCGAACTCCACATCCCGAACGAGCCGTCCGAGCGCTGCATCGTCAGCACGCGCCGCACCGCTCCCTGAACCTTGGCTCGCAGGGCGATCGCATCCTCCGCGACCCCGAGCGACGCCGCGACCTCAGCCACATAGAGAAGCGGCAGCGCCCGGCTCGTCGTCTGCTCGGCACAGCCGTAGGGATAGCGGTCCAGCGACTTCAACAGGTTGGCGAGCCCCAGATCGGGGCGGTTGCCGAGCGTGACCAGGGCCTCGCCGGTTCCCGGAACGAATTCGTGGAGAATGTCGGCCGTGAGCTCATGCCTCTGGCCAGGCCGCAGCCGCGACGTCATGCGCCGTGTCACCACCGTCTGCGCCGGCCTGACGGCGATCTCCCAGTCCCGCTCCAGGCGCAGCCCGTTCGGACCCTCGATGACCAGCGACATCGTGCCGACGCCGGCCTCCCTGCCGTGCAGGGAAAACGCGAGATCCTTCCGCGCGTCGCTGGCGAGATCCGTCGCCACGCCGGCGCCGCCCTTCATTTCCACGGCACCCTTGGCATCGAACGCGATGTTGTAGGCGCCGGCCGGCCCGTCCACATTGTGCACGGTCACGGTTACGGCGCTCTCGTCCCCCGGTGCGAGGAATCGCGGCAGGGTGACCTGGCTCACCACCGGATCGCGCACGATGATGCTCGATTCCGCCGACCCGACCTTGTCGATGCTCCAGGCGACGGCCATGAGTCGCAGCTGGCCGTTGAAATCGGGAACCTCGAGCGGCACGGTAACGCGTCCGCCCGCGCCGACCTCCACGATGCCGGAGAACAGCGAAACGGTCTTCACGCTGCTGGCGTCCAGGCCGCCGAGATGGCGGCCTTCCGCGGCCTCATCGCCGCCCTGCCGGATTCGCGCCGGCGTGCCCTCGGCGGCCTCGATCAGGTGGCCGTACCCGTCGCGCAGCGCAACGCCGAGCTTCCGCTTGCCGAAATACCATTCGGCCGGGCCCGGCGTCTCGAACCGCGTGAGCTGCAGAATGCCCTGGTCGACCGCAGCCAGGGTCAGATAAGCCTGTTCGCCCCTGCCCAGACCGGCAACCGTCAGTTTCACGTCCAGCGCCCGGCGCGGCGTGATGCGCTCCGGCGTTTCGATCGCGACCTCGAGGGTCCGGGCCGAGTAATCGCGGGCCAGCCAGGCGAGTCCGATGGCGCGCGACGGACGGTGCGGCGCGTCGGCCTCGGCCGTGCGGAACACCGTGGCGGTCACGTAGGCGCCGGCATCCCATTCCGCGCGGACCGGAAGCTCGACCACCAGCCCCTCGCGCGGAACGTCGAGGTTGCGGGTCTCGTAAACGCGGCTGCCGGCAACGGTCATCAGCACCCGCCCCGCGAAGGGCGGCTTGATGAAGACCCGCGCCGTGTCGCCGATCCGGTACTTCTCCTTGTCCAGCGTCACTTCGAGCTTGTCGGGCCGGTCGGCGGACGATACCGAGGAGAACCAGCCGACCCGGAACCGCACGCTGGTCGCGGTGCCGGTCCGCGGGTCGCTGACCTCCAGCCGGTAGCGGCCCCAGTCCTTCTGGAACTCGAGGCCCGCCGGCGCATTGGCCGCCACCGACAGATCCCCGGAATCGACGGAGGTATCCTCGATGATCACCCGGTACCGCCAGGACCTGTCTTCGACATACCAGTGATAGCGGTGATACTCGTAGAACAGCTCATACTTCAGGTCTGCGGCGCCGGTCGGGCTGCCGTTGTCGTCCAGCGCAACGACATCGAAATTGGCGGCCTGGCCTTTTTCCAGCCAGCTGTCGCCGAAACGCGGCTTGATGCCGATCACCGGCTTGCCGGTCCGGACCGGCAGGTTCACCGTGCGCGATACCGCCCGGCCACCGCTCTCGGACACCGAGACGCGGACCATCGCCTTGAGCGGCCGCGTGCTGTCCGGCGCCTCGTCCAGGTAGACAGGCATGGACACATGGCCCTCGGGGTCGGTCTTCGCCGGATCGAGGGTTTCGCGCCGCGGCCGCCATTCCTCCTGGACAAGGCCGAACTTGTAGCCCTTGTGGTCCGGGTACGGGTTCATGTCCTGCATGAGGACGAGTTCGCCCGTCACGTTGAGGCCGGCGCCCGGCGCGCCGTAGAGGAACCGCGCCGATACCCCGACCGCGTTCTCGTCCTCCGGCGTCAGGAACGGACTGCGCGCCTCAAGCGACACTTCCATGCGCTCGGGCACGAAATCCTCGACCTGGAAGGTCCCGATTCCGACCGGCGGCGCCTTGGGGTCGAGCACCGCCTGCACCGACCACTCGCCGGTCCGCGCGGAACGGGACAGGGGCAGCGCAAGATGGTGCCCGCCGGCGGTGGGGTCGCCGGCCAGTTCGACGACGCTGTGCTGGGTGCCGTCGGGCTTCAGGATGCGGAGCTTCAGGGGCAGGTCCGCCAGTGCGATGGCGTTGTCGTCCCGCGCCATGACCACCACGTTCACGGTCTCGCCGGGCCGGTAGACGCCGCGGTCGGTATAGATGAACGCGTCGACCGGCCCCGGTCCGGCCCGCCCGCCGACGCCGCGATCGGTCAGATCGAACGCCGGCGCCGTCAGGTCGAGGAAGTTGAACGCGCCGGACGGGGCAAAGGCCATGACAGCACCCGGCCGGGCGCCACCGGTGCCCCGCAACAGCCCGGGCGCGATCAGCGCCATGCCCTCTGCATCCGTGGTCGCGGATCCCAGAACCTCGTTGCTGCGCGAGACCAGGCGGATCTTGTGACCGGCCAGCGGGGCCGCATCCTGGAGCGAGCGCAGGACGACATGCATCCCGTCCCGGCCCGAGATCGCGCTGACGCCGATGTCGGTAACGACCATCCACTGGGTCGCCTCGTAATAGACGTAGCCCTGGCGTTCCTCGCGGGGAATCGCCATGACGACGTAGATTCCGGGTTCCGGTTTGTCGAGGATTTCGCCGACCGGGATCGCGCTTTCCACCCGCTTGTTCTGGACCATGTCGAACGCGATGGTCCCTTCCCAGACGAGCTCGCCATCGAGATCGGCAACCCGGCTCACGTCCCAGCGCGACATCAGCGAACTGATGCTGCCCTTGTTGATCTCGCCGATCAGGTTGCGGTCGTTGATCCGCAGTATCCTGAGGTCCGCTTCCCTGACGTTGACGGCGTCGATCGGCAGCGCGCGCTCGCCGCGGCTGGGCAGGACGTAGGCGGCGCCCTTGAAACTCACGCTTGGCTTGCGGTCCGGTATCGAGATGTTGAACCGCTCGGTATCGGCCGTCTTCAGCCCGTCGCCGGCCGGCAATCCCCTGAGCAGGGTCGTGGCATAGACCTTGCCGTGCTCGAATCCCGAAACGCACAGCCGCGTCCCGCGGGCGGATACCTCGGCCCGGATTTCCGGCTCGAACCGCAGGTAGTCGTCGTAGCGGACCGCTCCCCGCTCCGCCAGCTTGCGTGTGAACACGAAACAGGCGCGGGGCGAGTCGGCCTCCGCCTCGACGTCGACGTTGGTGAAGCGCATCACGTCGCGCGCGGCATCGGCGGCGGCCGGCGCGAGAAGCAGCAACGCGAAACAGGCAAGAAATGCACGGCGGACGATCGTCATGGCAGACCCCCAATTCGGCGCGACCCGCATGCGAGAACCCGCGACGGGTCGGCAGCAACAGCATTCACGGGAAAGCCGGCGATAAGGTGGCAGGTTTAAGCCCTTATCCGGGAATTGCGCCTGGCCGGCTCCCTCGGCCCCACAATACCGATCCCCGGACTAAGGGAAGGTTAACCCCGGTTGCGAACGCGGTCATCTTTCGCGCGAGACAGCCGTGAAGTCCAATTGCATCTCGAGCCGCCCCGGCTCCGTCGGGTTCGATCTTATTGGCTGTTTCGATTGCGCGGCCGATCGCCTATGTTCGGACGCGTGGCCGAATACGAAGCGCTTGCACGAGGCTCCGCCGTCACATGACAGAACCGCTTCCCGAATCTCTGGACCGAACGCTGGATCTCCTGCGCGGCGGCGACTACGTCGCGGACCGCAGCCTTGCGACCGCGCTCTACCTGGCTTTGAGCCTGGGCCGGCCACTGTTCCTCGAAGGCGAGGCGGGGGTCGGCAAGACGGAAATCGCCAAGGTCCTTGCACGGACTCTCGGGCGCAACCTGCTTCGCCTGCAATGCTATGAGGGGCTGGACGTTTCGTCCGCGGTCTACGAATGGGACTATCCGCGCCAGATGATCGAAATCCGCCTGGCCGAGGCGGCGGGCGACCGCGATCGCGATACGCTGACCGACGACATCTTTTCGGAGCGCTTCCTGATCAAGCGCCCGCTGCTGCAGGCGCTCGAGCCCCACGTCGACGGGCCGCCGGTGCTGCTGATCGACGAGATCGACCGGACCGACGAGCCCTTCGAGGCGTATTTGCTGGAGATTCTGTCGGATTTTCAGATCACCATCCCGGAGATCGGCACCATCAAGGCCGCGCAGCGCCCGATCGTCATCGTCACGTCCAACAGGACCCGCGAGGTCCACGATGCGCTGAAGCGCCGCTGTTTCTATTACTGGGTGGATTATCCGACCGCCGGGCGCGAGATGGAAATCCTTCGCGTGCGGGCCCCCGGCATGCCCGAGGCGCTGTCCGCCGAACTCGTCGGGTTTGTCCAGGAGTTGCGAAAGATGGACCTGTTCAAACTGCCCGGTGTCGCGGAAACCATCGACTGGGCGGAAGCGCTGGTCCAGCTCGACCGCATCGATCTCGATTCCGGAACCGTGGACGACACACTGGGTATCCTGTTGAAATACCAGGACGATATCGCCCGGATCCAGGGCAGCGAGGCGAACCGGATCCTCTCCCAGGTGAAATCCGAACTCGGCGCCGCGGGGGCCGCCGAATGAGCTCGAGCAAGGAAGGCGGCCTGCTCGCCGCCAATATCATGCATTTCGCGCGGGTGCTGCGCGCGGCGGGACTGCCGATCGGCACGGGCAAAATCCTCGAGGCCCTGCGCGCGGCCAGCCTTGTCGGGATTGGAAGCCGGAACGATTTCTACTGGACGCTGCATGCGGTGTTCGTCAACCGCCGCGATCAGCGCGAACTGTTCGACCAGGCGTTCCACCTGTTCTGGCGCAATCCCGGGCTGCTGGAGCGCGCGATGGCGCTGGCCGTACTCCCGCCCCCGCCCGGCAATGAGGAAGATGTTTCGCGCCGCGTCGCCGAGGCGATGAAGGCGGCAAGTTCGAAGCCGGCGGACGATCGTTCGGCGGAGCAGGAAGAATCGATCGAAGGCGACGCAGCCCATACATGGAGCCACCGGGAAGTGCTGCAACACAAGGATTTCGAAAAGATGGCGGCCGAAGAGGTCCGCGCGGCCCGCGAGCACATAAAGCGCATGCGCCTGCCGATCATGGAGGTGCCGACCCGGCGATGGCGCCCGGACCAGGCCGGGGCCCGGGCCGACATGCGGGCGAGCCTGCGCGCCGCATTGCGATCGGGCGGGGCGGTCATTCCACTGCGCCGGCGCCGGCGCCGGCGGCGCCATCCGCCGCTGGTCATCCTGTGCGATATCTCCGGTTCGATGGACCGTTATTCGCGGATGTTCCTGCATTTCATGCATGCCATCACGAACGACCGCGACCGCGTCCACACCTTCCTGTTCGGAACAAGGCTGACCAATATCACCCGCTATCTGCGTTACCGCGACATCGATATCGCGCTCGACAAGGTCTCCCGGGTCGTCGAGGACTGGGCCGGCGGCACGAGGATCGGCCGATGCCTGCACGATTTCAACCGCGACTGGTCACGCCGGGTGCTGGGCCAGGGTGCGGTCGTCCTGTTCATCTCCGATGGGCTGGACCGCGACGCCGGCGAAGGGCTGGGCGCGGAGATGCAGCGGCTGCACCTGTCCTGCCGGCGCCTCGTCTGGCTCAATCCGCTGTTGCGTTACGAGGCGTTCGAGCCCAAATCTATCGGTATCCGGGCAATCATGCCCCATGTCGACGAGTTTCGCCCGGTGCACAACCTGGACAGCCTGCGGACACTGATCGAGAGTCTCGGACGTCCCGGGCCGCGCCGTATGGAAGGCATGAAAAGCTGGCGGGAGATGGCCGCATGACCAATACCACCATCAAGACGCCCCCGACGACCGGGGCGCTCGATAACATTCTCGAACAGGCCGCCGCGTGGCGCGCCGAGGGCCGCAAGGTCGGGCTCGCGACGGTGGTCAGGACCTGGGGCTCGTCCCCGCGGCCGGTCGGCAGCCAGCTGGCGGTGGACGAGGCCGGCGCCATGGCCGGCTCGGTCTCCGGCGGCTGCGTCGAGGGCGCGGTCGTCGACGAGGCCCGCGCGGCAATGGCGGACGGCAAGCCCCGGCTGCTGGAGTTCAACGTCAGCAACGAAGAGGCCTGGGAGGTCGGACTGGCCTGCGGCGGTACCATCGAGGTCTTCGTGGAGACGCTGGAATGAAGGCGGCGTCGCTGACCGCGCTGATCGAGGCCCGGGCCGGCAAGATTCCGGCAGCCCTGGTCACCGATCTGGACGGCGGCATGCAGACGCTGGTGGCGCCGGACGCGCCCGACGGAGACCTGCCGATCGGCGATGCGCTGCAGCGTTTCGTTGAAATCGCACTGGCCGACGACAAATGTATGAGCGTGGATATTGGCGACCGCCGGTACTTCATACAGGTCTTCAATCCGCCGCGGCGCATGGTCATCGTCGGCGCGGTGCATATCGGGCAGGTGCTGGCGCCGATGGCGGCGCTCGCCGGTTATGCGGTGACAGTGATCGACCCGCGGGGGGCGTTCGCCACCGAAGCCCGGTTTCCCGGCATCGAACTGAACACGGCGTGGCCGGACGATGCCCTCGAAGGCATCGACATCGACCGCCGCACGGCGGTGGTCACCTTGACCCATGATCCGAAGCTCGACGATCCGGCGCTCAAAACGGCACTCCGGAAGGCGCCGTTCTATATCGGCGCCCTGGGCAGCAAGCGGACCCATGCGAAGCGGGTCGAGCGTTTGCGCGAGGCCGGCTTCGGCGATGCCGACATCGCCCGCATCCATGCGCCGGTCGGCCTGGATATCGGCGCCGTTTCGCCGGCGGAAATCGCGGTGTCGATCCTTGGGGAGATGACCGAGTTGCTGCATCGCAAACCGCCGAGGGAAGCGGCGTGAAGTTCGGCGAGACCCCGGTCGACGACGCCTCCGGCGCGGTCCTCGCGCACGGGCTTTCTTTTGGCGGCACGAGCTTCAGGAAAGGCCGGATCCTGTCCGACCCCGACGTTGCGGCATTGCGCGCGGCCGGCATCGGGACGGTTGTCACGGCGCGGCTGGAACCGGGCGACGTGAACGAGGATGAAGCCGCCCGGAGAATCGGCGACGCGGTCGCCGGCGTGAACCTGACCGCGACCCAGGCCTTCACCGGCCGGGTAAACCTGTTCGCGGGCGCACGGGGACTGGCGGTCTACGCACCCGAGCTTCTGGACCGGATCAACCGCATCGACGAGTCGATCACGGTGGCGGCGCTGCCGCCCCATGCGGTGGTGGCGCCCCGCCAGATGGTGGCGACGATCAAGATCATCCCCTTCGCGGTGCCGGGCGAGGTGCTGGAGACCTGCCTGAAGACGGTCGTGGCGGCCGGCGGACTGTTCGATGTGGCCCCGTTCCTGCAACGCAAGACCGGCCTTATCCAGACCACGCTTCCGGGGACGCGGCGCAAACTGCTCGACAAGACGCTGACCGTGGTACGCAACCGGGTCGAGATGCTCGAGGGAACGCTGGTGGGCGAAACCCGCTGCGCCCACACGATCAGTGACGTCGCCCGCGCGATCCGGGATTGGCGGGACCGCGGCTGCGACATGGTGCTGGTCATGGGCGCCTCGGCGATCACCGACCGGCGCGACGTGGTCCCGGCGGCCATCGAGGCCGCGGGCGGCACCGTCGATCATTTCGGCATGCCCGTCGATCCCGGCAATCTGATGCTGATCGGCCATGACGGGGATGCACCGGTGCTTGGCCTGCCCGGCTGCGTGCGCTCGCCCAAGATCAACGGATTCGACTGGGTGCTTCAGCGCCTCGCGGCGGGCCTGAAGATCTCCCGGGACGACGTGATGGCGATGGGCGCCGGCGGCCTGCTCACGGAAATTTCCGCCCGTCCCCTGCCCCGTGCCGCGGCCTGCGCACCGGCCGCCGTGCCACGCGCACCGCACATTGGCGCGGTCGTTCTCGCGGCCGGCCAGTCGCGCCGCATGGGCATGGTCAACAAGTTGCTGGCGGAAATCGGCGGCAAGCCGATGGTGGCCCAGGTCGTGGATGCGGTGCTCGCCTCACAGGCGCGGCCGGTCGTGGTCGTGGTCGGCCACGAGGCGGCGGAGGTTCGCGACGCGCTGGCCGGCCGCGACGTTCGGTTCGCCGACAATCCCGAATTCGCCGAAGGCATCAGCGGCTCCCTCAAAAACGGTTTGCGCGCCCTGCCGGACGGCATCGACGGCGCGCTTATCTGCCTTGGCGACATGCCCCGCGTCACGCCGGATCAACTCGACCGGCTGATATCGGCCTTCGACCCCGTCGAAGGCCGGGCGATCTGCGTTCCCACCGTGCACGGCAAGCGCGGCAATCCGGTCCTGTTCGCGCGCCGCTTCTTCGAGGAAATGGAAACGGTTTCCGGCGATGTCGGGGCGCGGCACCTGATCGGCGAATCACCCGAACTGGTGTGCGAAGTGGAGATGTCGGGCGACGGCGTGCTGCTCGACATCGACACGCCGCAAGCCCTCGACCGGGTCCGCGACTGAGCGCCGCGATGACCGCCGCCCTTCACCAGCAGTCGATCGCGACCCTGGCAGAGGCTGCGACGGGCGCCGGCGAGCTCGAGAATCCGGACGCCCGCGTGGCTGTCGACAATCCGGTATGCGGCGACCGCGTCACCGTGGATATCCGCGTGGCAGGGGACACCATCGAGTCCCTGGCGCACAACGTCCGTGGCTGCGTGCTGTGCCAGGCGGCCGCCTCGCTGATCGGCGCCCATGCCCCGGGATCCAGCCGATCCGTGATCGATGCCGTGCGGCAGGCGGTTGCGGCAATGCTCGACGGAACCGGCGCACCGCCGGCCGGGAGATGGCGGGGTCTTGCCATCTTCGCGCCGGTTGCGGCGCACAGGCACCGCCGCCATTGCGTCCTGCTGCCGTTCGAGGCGCTGCACCGGGCGCTCGACGCGGCGTGCACCACGAAATAGATTTCAGCGAACGGCCGAAAACCGTACCGCGCAACTCGGATACGGTTGCAGCGGCCAGGACAGGAGCATCGCCATGACCGGAACGCATCCCAACATCCTTTTCGTGATGGGCGACCAGATGGCGGCCCCTTCCCTTCCGGTCTACGGGCATCCGTTGGTCAGGACGCCCAATATCGAGCGGCTGGCGCAAGACGGCGTCGTGTTCGAGAACGCCTACTGCAATTTTCCGATCTGCGCGCCGTCGCGCTTTTCGATGCTGTCCGGACGGCTCGCCTCGCGTATCGGCGCTTACGACAACGCGGCCGAGTTTCCCTCCGCCGTCCCGACCATGGCGCACTACCTGCGTCTTGCCGGCTATCGCACCTGCGCGTCCGGCAAAATGCATTTCATCGGCGCCGACCAGCAGCACGGGTTCGAGGAGCGGCTGACCACCGACATCTACCCCGCCGATTTCGGCTGGACCCCCGATTGGCAACGGCCGGACGAGCGGCTTGAGTGGTTCCACAATCTCGTCAATGTCGTTGCGGCGGGCCCGTCGGAACGCACGCTCCAGATCGATTTCGACGACGAGGTTGCCTTTCAGGCGACGCGCTGGCTGTGGGACCATGCGCGGGCCGAGGACGCCCGGCCGTTCTTCATGCTGGCCAGTTTCAGCCACCCGCACGATCCCTACAATATCCCGCGGGCCTATTGGGATCGCTACGATCACAACGCCATCGACCTGCCGGCGGTGCCGCGGATTCCCCTTGGCGCGCGCGATCCGCACAGCCTGCGGCTTCACGACAATTACGACAGGGGCGAATTCGAGATCACCGAAGAGCAGGTCCGCGCGGCGCGGCACGCCTATTACGGTGCGATTTCCTATGTGGACGACCGAATCGGCGAGTTGTTGCAGGCGCTGGAGGCGTCGGGACAGGCGGAAAACACGATCGTCATCGTGACCTCGGATCACGGCGATATGCTGGGCGAGCGCGGCATGTGGTTCAAGATGAGCTTCTTCGAGTGGGCCTGCCGCGTGCCGCTGATCGTCCACGCCCCCGGTCGCTTCGCGCCGGCACGGCGCTCCCGGAATGTCTCCCTGGTCGACCTGCTTCCCACCCTCCTCGATCTCGCGGGGGCGGAACAGGAACCGGCGACGCCACTGGACGGGCGCAGCCTGGTGCCGCTGATCGGAAACGCCGACGCCGAGTGGCCGGATACGGTGTTCGGCGAGTACCTCGCCGAAGGATCCGTGGCGCCGATCTTCATGCTGCGCCGGGGAAGATACAAATACGTTGCGTGCGAGGCCGATCCGCCACAGCTCTATGACCTCGAGGCGGATCCGGCCGAGCTGGAGAATCTCGCCGGCAAACCCGAACATGCCGAGACCGAACGGGGCCTTGCAGCCTCTGTCCGTGAAACATGGGATTCGGAAGCCCTGTTCCGCGACGTCGTCGCCAGCCAGCAACAACGCCGCAAGGTGTTCCAGGCCCTAATGACCGGTGATCGTACATTGTGGGACTACGAACCGCCACGGGACGAGTCCCACGCTTACATCCGCAACATCGCCGGCCTCTACGAAAAGGAAGCCCTCGCCTTCCTGCCGCGGCGCGGACCGCCGAAATCCTGACCGCTAACCGGGGCCGCCCGCCCGCGGACCATGGGCGACGCGGCGCTCGAGGAAATCCAGAACCAGATGGCCGGCGCCGAGCCTGTAGAGGTTGCCATGCGTGCCGCCCGGGATGAAGTGGCCTTCCTTGGGCTCCGGCGCGGCGGCAAACAGTTTCCTGCCGAACGCGACCGGGATGACGCGATCATTCTCGCCATGGATCACCAGCACCGGCGAGCGGACCTGCGCCATGCGCGATTCCGAATCGAACGTGTCCAGCAGCAGCAGGCGCACGGGCAGGAACCAGTAACGCTCGCTGGCCAAGTCCGTGACGCTGGAATACGGCATATCGAGGACCAATCCGGCCGCCCGGTATTCCGTGGCCATCGCCGTCGCGACGCCGGTGCCGAGGGACTCGCCATAGAGGATGATCCGGTCCGTCCGGACGCCCCGGGATCGCACGAATTCGACGGCCGCCCGACCATCGGCGAGGAGCCCCTCCTCGCTGGGGTCGCCGCCGGCCCGGGCGTTGTATCTGTATCCGGCCAGCAGCACCCCGTAGCCGGCATCGATGAAGAACCGCGCGCGCCCCGCGCGCTGGCCGATATGGCCGCCGTTGCCGTGAAACCAGACGATCACCGGGGCAGCCTTCCCGCGGCCGGGGGCCCACCAGGCAAGCGGCCGGAAGCCGTCCGCGGTCTCGAGCCGGTGCGCGGCCATCTCGGGCACGCCAAAGTCCACCGGCCGCGGCACCAGATCGTTCGGATGATAGAGGATGCTCCGCTGCCCGAAGAACATCAACCCCGCAACCGCAAGATAGCCCGCGATGGCGAGGATCAGGACGGCGCTGCCGAGGCGTATGAAGAAGCGTGCGAGCATCCCGTTCCTTTCAGGCTGTCGGAACAATACGTTCATGCACCGGATTCCGCGGCTCGCGAATGCCCCGAAATCGAAGCCGCGCGACGCTCCAGGAAGTCGATCACAAGTTCTCCGGCGCCCAGATCATACAAATCAGTGTGGCCACCTCCCGGCAGAAAATGGGCTTCTTTTGGTTTCGGTGCAGCCTCGTAGAGCCGCCGGGCGAAGCGAATCGGGATGGTATTGTCCGCATCGCCGTGGAAGATCAGGATCGGCGCGCGGATCCGGCCGACCTGGGCCATCGAGTCGTAGCGGTCCCGGATCAGCCACTTGGCGGGCGCGAACCAGTAGATGGCCTGCGCGACTTCGGCGATACTGCTGTACGGAGTCTCCAGGATCACGCCGCCAACGCCGTTGTCCGCCGCCAGCGCGACGGCGACGCCCGAGCCCAGCGATTCGCCATAGAGGATGAGCTGGTCCATCGCATATCCCTGCTCCACCAGTTGCAGTATGGCGGTCTGCCCATCGGTCAGCAGGGCCGCCTCGCTCGGCGCGCCGCCGGCGCCGGCATTGTAGCGATAGCCGGCCAGCAGCACACCGAACCCGGCGTCGATCATCCTGCGGGCCTTGTAGGCGCGCTCGCCGATATGGCCGGCATTGCCATGGAAGTACACGACCACCGGCCGCCCGGGTTCGCGCGGCGGATGCCACCAGGCGAGACTCTCGACGCCGCTTCCGACCGGGATCCGGATCGCCGTCATGTCCGCCACGCCATGGGCATGCAGATCCGGGACGGTGCCGTCCGGGCGGTACAGCAGCGAGCGCTGACCCAGATACAGGGCAACCACAAGCGCGGTATACCCGCCCGCCGCCAAAGCGAGGAACGTTATCACGACATGGTCTTTCCTGTTGCGTGACCTACTTTTACAGACGATTCCGCCAACATTATGGAGCCGATCGGTTAATGCGCGGTTCAGGCGGCGGGCACCGCTTCGCGTGCGCGCGCGACCGTCGTCACTCCGAAATCATGCAGGATCGCATAAAGTGCCGGCACGGCGATCAGGACCAGGACGGTCGCCGCCAGCAGACCGAAGGCGAGGCTGGTCACCAGGGGCACCAGGATCTGCGCCTGCAGGCTGCGTTCGAGCAGCATGGGAAGCAGACCGAGCACCGTGGTCAGGGATGTCAACAGCACTGGCCGGAAACGGATTCGCGCCGCCTTTCGGGCCGCGTCCTCGATCTCCATGCCGTCGGCGGCGTGCCGCTTGATGAAGTCGACCAGCAAGATGGCGTTGTTGACGACCACCCCGGAGAGGGCCGCAAACCCCACCATACTGGGCATCGACATGTCGAGCCCCATCAACAGATGGCCCCATACCACGCCGATCAGCGACAACGGAATCGTGGTGATGATGATCAGCGGCTCGACATAACTGCGGAACAGGAAGCTGAGCAGCAGGAAGACGCCGACAAGCCCGATCGCGAACGCCCGGCGCACCGATGACGTGCCCTCGGCGCCCGTCTTCACTTCACCCTCGAAGCTGACTCCGACACCGGGGAACCGTTCGCCGAGCCGGGGCATGAATCGCCGTTCCGTGTCTGACAGGATCTCGGATACGTTCATCCGGTCGGTATCGACGTCGCCCTGCACCGACACCGTCCGCCGTCCGTCGATGCGATGGATCCGCGCGTAGCCACGCCCGCTCTCGACGAAAGCCGCCGCGCCAAGGGGCACCTGGGCGCCGCCCGCCGCCCTCACAAGGAAATAGTCGAGATCGGCAAGGTTGTCGCGGTCCGCGGCTGAAAGCCTGACGTCGATCTCGTAGGACTCAGGTCCGACCTGGATCTCGCTGACCACCTCTCCGAAATACGCCGCGCGCAGCTGCGATGCGATCTGCGATGCGTCGAGGCCCAAAGCCAGCGCGCCTTCGCGCAGGCGGAGCCTGATTTCCGGCTTGCCCGGGCGCAGGTCGTCGGACAGGTCGAAGACCGCCGGATAGCCCGACAGCCAGGCCTGCAACTCCATCGACGCCGATTTCAGCTCCGCCAGGTCGGCGCCGCTGAGCCGGATATCGATGGGCCGGCCTGCGATACCGAGTTGGAATTCCGCGAATTTGAGGGCGATCACATCGGGCACCGTCCCCATCGCCGCGCGCCAGGCCTGAATGATCTCCGCGACGCTCGTGTTGCGGGACTCGGCGGCGAGCAGGTCCGCCGTGACCGTCGCCAGGTGCGGGCCCCCTTCGAAGGCATCGCTGTTGACGCCGTATTCTATCCCGACCTGCCCGACCAGCTTTTGTCCGCCGGGCTGTAACGGGGAAAGCTCGCCGTTCACCGCCTCCAGCGTTTCGACGAGCCGGGCAACGATCGTCTCGGTCCGGGCCAGTGGTGTTCCTTGCGGCAGCAGCAGGCGGGCCTGCACCACGTCGCCGTCGAGCTTGGGGAAGGCCTGGAACTTGAGAACGCCCCCGGCCAGCATGGCGACCGACCCCAGCAGCATGAAGAAGATCAGCCCGACGGCGGCGTAACGGTACTCGATCGCGAGATCCGCGACCCGTCCCGCGACTCTCTCGCGCATCCAGGCGACCGCGTTCTCGACACGCGCCCGCAGCCCACGCACCTCGCTCTCGTGCGACAGCGAATGGCGCAAGTGGTTGGGCAGGATCAGGAACGCCTCGATCATGCTGACGGTCAGCGTCATGATCAGGATGATCGGAATGAACTTGAGCACGTTGCCGATGTCGCCCTGCAGCGTGGTCAGCGGTCCGAACACGCAGATCGTCGTCAGGTACGAGGCCAGAACGCCCGGGCCGACCTCCCGCACGCCGGCCACAGCCGCGTCGAGGGCGGATTTGCCGTCACGACTATGCCGCGCGATGTTCTCGGATATGACGATGGCGTCGTCCATCAGAAGGCCGGTCGCGATCAACAGGCCGACCATCGTGATCATGTTGATCGAATAGCCGCCGAGAGCCATGACGAACAGCGTGCCGAGGAACGAGACCGGAAGCCCCATCGCCACCCAGAACGAAAACCGCAGCCCGAAGAACAGCCACAGCGCCAGAGCAACCAGAACGAGGCCCTGCGCGCCGTTCTTCAGCACCATGTTGAGGCGGTCCCGCACCACGGTCGACACATCGCGGGTCAGGCTGAAGGTCATGGCCGGCGGCGCCATCGCGCGTTCACGGTCGAGAAATGCGCTGACCGCATCGACGACCACGAGCGTGTCGCCGGAGCGCGCCTTGCTGACCTCGAGGAGCGCGGCCCGCCGCCCGTCATAGAGTACCGTCTGTTCGGCGAGCTCGAATCGGTCCCTGATCGAGGCGATCTCGCCGAGGCGGATTTCCGCGCCGCTCTCCGCACCGACCACGATCAGATCGCTGAAATCCGCCGCCGTCCGGCGTTCGTCGACGAACCGGATCAGGATGTCGCGCTCTTCGGTCTCGATGCTGCCGGCCGGCAGGTCGATGCTCTGCCGGCCGATCACGCCTGCGATGTCGGAGACACTCAGCCCGTACTGCAGCAGCGTCTGGGCCGGTATTTCGATGCGGATCTGGTGATCGGAAAATCCCGTGATGTTCACTTGCGTGATCTGCGGGATCCGCTGCAGCCTCTCCTTCATGTCTTCCGCATAGGCCTTGAGGTCGGGCTCGGACATCGGGCCGGATACGGCGACCGCGGCGACGAAGTCGTTGCGGCCGAGCAGCTGAATCGCGGCGCGTTCGGTGCGCCCGGGAAAGTCGTCGATCGCTTCGATCTCGCTCTTCACGTCCTCGAGGAAGCGATCGATGCTGCCGGCCTGGTCCATCTCGATGACCGCGGTCGCCACGCCCTCGCGCGCCTCGCAGCGGAGCTCGGCAACATCGTTGATCCCGTCGACCGCGTCCTCGATGCGGCGGCAGATCGCATCCTCGATTTCCTCGGCGCTGGCGCCGGGGTAGGCGACGCGCACCTGCACATCGCTGAGCGGCATATCGGGGAAGGTCTCGCGCTCGAGATCGGGCAGCGCCGACAGGCCGAGCGCCAGGATCCCGATCATCAGCAGGTTCGCGGCCGTCGGGTGGCCGGCAAAGAAGCGGATCAACGAACCGTCCCCTGGCCGGTGGCCGACGCGATCAGCCGGGCGCGAAGCGCCACATCCTCGACGGGCTCGAGCAGCATCCCGTCGATCGCCGGCGTAAGGTCGGTTACGACAATGATTTCGCCGGCAACAAGCCCCTCGTCAACGACGACGAAGCCGGACTGACGCACGCTAACGGTCACCGGCCTGCGTTCCAGCCGGTTCCCGTCGCCGACGACGTAGACCATGCCGTCGTGCAGCGCCGCACGGGGGACGACGAGCCTGCCCGGCACCGGCCGGCCATGCAGTTCGACCTCGACGAACATGTTCCTGGCCAGTGGCGGACGGCGGCCGACCTCGATCAGCTTGTAGGGCTCATCGACCGCAACGACGATCCCGATCGTGCGGGTGCTGGGATCCACGGATTCACGGATTCGCGCAAATCGCGCGGGCCAGGACACGTGGAACTCGCCGGCGCTCAGCCGCACGATCGCCGTCAGGCCGAGGCGCTCGAATACGGTGCTGAGGTTTTCCGGGCTTACGTCCGGCGCATCGATTTGCGCTCCCGCCACAAGCTGCCGCACCCGATCGATCGGGATTTGCGCCGCCACCTCCGCCAGATCCACGCCGTCGAGCACCGCCAGAACCTGCCCGGACGCCGCAAACTGGCGTTCTTCGACATTGACGGCGGCGACCCGCCCGTCAAACGGGGTGACGATCTCGGTTCGCTCGAGGTTGCGTTCGGCCTGCCGGAGTTCGGATTCATACAGCGCAAGGTTGGCGATCAACACATCGCGCTCGGCCGGGATCAAGGCCAGCGCACTTCGCTGGCCCTGCACCGCCTGACGCAACGACAGGACTGTTCGCTCGGCCTCGTCGACGGTCAGCTGGGAAATACTGCCGCGCTTGACGAGGGTCTGCTTGCGGGTCAGATCCGTTTCCGCCAGCGAAAGGCCGCGCTGCTCGATTTCCAGTGAACGCCGCGTGTTTTCCTCGCGGACCTCAAGCTCCGCGATCTGCGCCTCGGCGCCGCGGATCCTGGCCCTGGCGCTCTCGACCGCAAGCTCGTAGTCGGTCGGGTCAATGCGCAGGATGACTTCGCCCGACGCCAGCAATTCTCCGGATTCAAGCCGTGGATGCTTTTCGACGATGCGTCCGCCGACTTCGGCGACCGCCTCCCAGATCCGGCCCGGCTGTATATGGCCGTAGCCCAAGGTCCGCGGCAGGAAATCCACTGTCGGCACAGAGATCACGCGAACCGGGCGAACCAACTCATCCGGCGGAATCTGAACGGGTGCATCGCCGCTGCGGGCGAACCACAGCAGAACCAGGATGCCGATCAGGATCGGCGGAAAAAACAGAACTTTCCGCTTCAGCCCGCCCATATCCATTTCCTAAGAGGCCGCCACCGAGCCCGGTTAATTATTGGAGACGATGCACTCGACGCCACGCGCCCTGAGTTTACTGCACAGCTCATTCGCGACCGCCCGGCTTTCCAGTCTCTCCGTCGCCACACGGATGTAGCGACCGGAAGGCGATATCCGCGGATTCAGATTTCCGAGAAGGTCGCCGTTGCCTTTCGAGTACACACCCCACGCACGGGCTGCATTCTCCTCGCTGGCGAAAAGGCCGAGCACAACCCGCGGACCGCTGCCCGTTTCGGGACCGACCGGCTGTACCGGCGGCGGTGGCGGCAGTTCCTCCGCCGTTGGCGGTGGCGGCGGTGGTGGCGGTGGCGGTGGCGGTGGTTCGGCTGGCGGGCCGCTGAGCGCGACACGATGGAAGGACAGCAGGTTGCGGACCACGGTACCCTCGCTTGCCGGATCGTCGATCCGCATAACGACGAAATAGCCGATCCTGGGGGCGTAGAAAAATTCGATTTCGCTCGGCTTGTAGCGACCGCACACGACTTTATAGGTTTCGAAGGTGCCCGTCGGCACTTCCATCGTCTCGGTGCCGGCCACGTTGCACGACCAGTTGTACTGCCAGCTTTGGGGCTGCTGCCGCACGCCGTCCTTCAGCGTCCAGTTTTCGACGTTGGACGTATAGGTCAGCCGATTGCCCGACTTCAGAGGGAACAGGGACCCCTTGATATCGGTGAACTGCCGGCGGCCGCCGCCCTGACCGACGAATTTCCATTCCAGGGCGGGCATCAACGGATCGTGCCCGGTGACATGCTCGTCGCCGCGGTCACTGCGCCAATAGACCCGCTCACCCTCGATCGAGACGACCGTCCATGTTTCGTGCGGATTGTCGAACGTGAATGAATCGCCGACCATGTAGCGGCCGTGCGCCTCGATCCCGTAACCTTCCTCGCCTCCCGTCGATCCGTCGGAGACGCACCCGGCGACGAGCAGGGCCCCGAACAGCGCACCTGCAATTCCCGACCACCGACTCATGCGCATCGTCCTCCAGACTCCGACCGTCGCCGCTGAGCAGCCACCCATCTGTACGTCAGCATATCTTGTGCCCATACGGCACGCAACAGCTAGACCTTGATGCTTCGGCTCCTGTCGCCGGTTCCCTGACAACAACGGTCCCCGTGGCTCAATTCCATACTGGAATAGGCCTTACGGTATGGTTAACGCAAGCCTGATGAAAACAGTACACACCGTTCGCCGCCGGCCATGCCATCCGACCCCGAGAGTCTCACCCGCCGAGAAACAGCCGGCCCACTTCGGGATCCTCGAGAAGCTCGTCGCCCTTGCCCGCCATCGCCGTATTGCCGGCGACGAGAACGTAGCCGATATCGGCGAATTCCAGCCCCTTCTTGGCATTCTGCTCGACCATGATGATGGTCTTGCCCTCGACGTTCTGCAGATCGTCCAGGATGTCGAACACCATGTCGATGAAACGTGGCTCAAGTCCGATCGATGGCTCATCGACCAGCAGGACCTCGGGATTCATCACCAGCGCGCGGGAAATCTCCAAAAGACGGCGCTCGCCGCCGGACAGGACACGGGCCAGATGTTTCCGCCGTTCCGCAAGGCGGCTGTACTTGTCGAACACGCGTTCGGCGGCTGCCTTCGCATCCTGCGAACTGCCCATAAGGTAGCCGCCCATCCAGAGATTTTCCTCGACGGTCATACCGGGGAACACCGATTTGTCCTGGAGGATATAGGCGATGCCGGCGCGCCTGAGCTTGTCCTTGGAACTCAGCGCCGTAACATCCATCTGGCGGCCCTTATCGCCGACCAGGATACGTCCGCCGAAAATACGGGTAAATCCGAAGATGGAATGCAATATCGTCGACTTTCCGGCGCCGTTGGGGCCGATCAGGCACAGCGACTGTCCCTTCCCCACCTGCAGATTGAAGTCGTGCAGGATCTCCATCTTGCCGTAGCCGGCCGTTAAATTCTCGATCGTCACGTAAGGCTCGTCGCTCACCAGGCCGGCGATGCGCTCCGGCGGGACTCCCGCCTTCCCCAGTGCGGCCGCCTGCCGGTTCACGTCCTCGACCGAGATGACGGTTTCGACCGACCCCTCGTGGTATCCGCTGGCCGACGGCTTGCCGCGGTCTTTCTTGTCGTCGCCTGCCATCAGTGCGCCCCCAGATAAGCGTCGATGACGCGCTGGTCGGTCCTGATCTGCTCGGGCGATCCGTCCGCCAGCATCTGGCCGTGCGCCAGGCAATAGATATGTTCGGCGAGATTCATGATGACCCGCATGTTGTGTTCGATGACGAAGAGGGTGATTCCGAACTCCTTGTTGGCGCGCTTCAACCGGTCGATCAGCCCGTTGATCAGGGTCGGGTTGATCCCGGCCGTCGGCTCGTCGAGCAGCAGCACCTTGGGGTCGTTCATCAGCGCCATGGCGAATTCCAGCAGCTTCTGCTGCCCGAAAGACAATTCGCCGGCCAGCAGGTTGCGCTTGGCGTAGAGCCCGACGAACTCCAGGAGACGCTCGGCCTTGTCCATATCCTCGGCGGAATACTGTTTGCCGAACAAATCGGCCCAGCCCAGGTTCCTGTGCGGCACCGAGATCAGCATGTTCCTGACGCAGTTCATCTTGCCGTAAATACGCGTTTGCTGGAACGTCCGCAGCATGCCGAGCCGCGCAATCTCGGGCACCCTCAAATTGGAGATCTCGCGGCCCTGGAACCGGATCGAGCCCTCATTGATCGGGTGGTAACCCACCACAGAGTTGAACAGCGTCGTCTTGCCGGATCCGTTGGGACCGATCAGCCCCGTGATCTTCCCTTCCGGCACGTCCATGCTGATATCCTTGTTCGCCTGGACGCCGCCGAACGCCTTGGAGACGTTTCGAATTTCGATCATCCCGGCCATCACGCAGCCTCCTCGATATCTTCCGCCGGCGCTTCCTCGACCTCGATGCCAAAGAAGTCCGGCCACTTGTCATGGGCCCAGCCCATAATCCCCTGCGGGAAATAAACCACGATGATGATGACCAGCATGCCGAGCGCGACCCATTGCCAGCCCAGAAGGTGGGTCCAGGTGACCTCCTTGATGATATGGAACAGGGTTGCGCCGACAACCGGGCCCCAGAGCGTTCCCTTGCCGCCCATCAGCGCCATCAGAACCATGAAGATGCCGAAGGTCACCGTCGGGAACGCGACTTCCAGTGGCTCGATGAAACCGATCATGTTGCCGTAGATGGCGCCCGAAATACCCAGGAAAAAAGCCGACATCGCCCAGTTGACGATCTTGTAGCGCACGGTGTGGATGCCCATCGCCTCGGCCTTCTCCTCGTCGTCGCGGATCGCGTTGAGGGCCAGGCCGAAGCGGGTCGTGTACAGCCAGCGGTAAAAGAAGAAGGTCGCCGCCGCGGCCGCGAAGCACATGAAATAGAACAGCAGCGAGCGGTCGTCCGGATCGCCGGGATAGACCGGCATCGAAATGCCGCTGCCCGCGCCGACCCATTCCCAGGCCCCGAGCAACTCGCCCGCCGAGAGCGCGACGCCCAGCGTTCCGATCGCGAAATAGGGGCCGCGCAGGCCGAGGACGATCCGCCCGAACGCCACGGCGACGACCATGGCGCCGAATGCGGCGGCGATTACGCCCAGCGTCAGCCCGGTGAAGTACTGCCCGTAATCGAAGTCGACCTTGATGGCGCCATAGGCCGAGGTGTACTCGCCGACATCGAAATACAGGCCGATCTGCGCCACGGCCGAGATATACATCCCAACGCCGAAGAACACGATATTGCCCAGGGAGTTGTAGCCCATCTGCCCGCCCATGGCGTCCCAGGTCAGCGCGAACAGGATCATGATCCAGAGAATGGCGAGCTGCAGGGCGTAGGCCGGGAACAGGTATGGCGCGACGATCGAGACGGCCAGAATGCCGACATACAGGATGATCTTGCTGGATGTGGTGTTCATTCGACCACCTGCCTGTGCCTGGCCATCAGGATCTGCAGGATGACGAGCACGACGACCAGGAGGCCGGTGACCGTGACCTGCTGGAAGTCGGTCCCAAGGACGAAACCGCCATATTGCTCTGCGACCCCGAGACCGAGTCCCGCTACGATGACGCCGGGCAGGTTGCCCAGGCCCGCGGCCACGACGATAACGAACGCGCGGATCGAATGGGTGATGCCGTAGAACGGCTGGATCACCCAGATCATCGAGATCAGGACGCCGGCGGCGCCGCAGATCGCCGCATTCAGGGAATAGGTGAAGGCGTAGACCTGGTCGGTGTCGATACCCATCACCTTGGCCGCGCGCGCGTCCTGCGCGGTCGCCCGGATCGCCTGCCCCATACGGCTGTTCTTCATGAACACGACGACGGCGACAGCCAGCAGGCAAGCAACAACGAGGGACAACACCCTGATATCCTGGACCGCCACATCGCCAAGGATGATGCGGTTCGCCATCCCGGATTCCGCGGTCACCACCTCCGGCCCGAAGATCAGATTGAGCGCCTGCTGCAGAACGATCGCAAGGCCGAAGGTCGCAAGGAGCGACGTAAACAGGTCGCGGTCGATCACCTTGCTGATAACCAGCCGGTAGACGAACCAACCGAACATGAACATCAGGACGATCGCAACCGGCAGCGCGAACATCGGATGGATGCCCTTCGTGTACATGTAATAGGCGATGTAACCGCCCATGATGACGAACTCGCCCTGGCACAGGTTCTTGACGTTCATGACGCCCCAGACCAGTGCGAGCCCGTAGGCCGCCAGGGCGAAGATCGCGCCGACCGTCACACCGTTCAGCAGGAGCTGAACGTTGAATATCGGCGCATCGATGAGAATTTGCAGATTGAACAGCATGGTGGCGCCTGCGTTACCCCCGTCGTCGGTATTGCCGAACCAGGCAGCCCGCGCCGTTCGGGCGCGGCGCCGGCAACAATACAAAAAATCCCGGCGCCGCAAGGGCGCCGGGGACCATGTTCAGCGGTTCAGGAACCGGGGACCTGGCGCGGCCAGTTCACCGGGTGTGACGCGTATTTCGACGGCGCGACGACGTTCAGCGTCTCGTTCTGAATCTGACGCAGCACCATCGGCTTGGCGATGTTGTTGCCTTCGGGCGCAAACTTGATTCCGCCGTAGAAGGTCATCATGTCGGTCGCCGCGATAGCGTCTCGAACCTTGTCCTTGTCGAGGCTGTTGGCCCGCTCGAACGCATCCTTCCAGACCAGCACCGCGGCCGAGGCCTGCGCCGCCTGGTAGGGCACGTTCTTGTATCCCTCGTAGGTCGCCTTGAACAGTTTGTCGTAATCGGCCGCCGAGCCGAAATACTTGCCGCTGTAGCTCAAGGTCTCGGCCCACTGGGTCGGGCACAGGATATCGTTGGTGGTGGCGCCGAACTTGCTGATGATCTTCGCCGCCTCGCAGTGGGTGATCGCAACTATCGGCGTGTCGATCTTCATCTCGGCGAGCTGGCGAGCCGCCGTGGCCGCGCCCTTGGAGTGGCCGGAGACCACCAGCACATCGGGCTTCACCGCACGCACCTTGGTCAGCGTCGTCGACATGTCGGAAAGGTCACGCGGCAGCTTGTCGTCGATGACGATCTGCATGTTGTATTTCTTGGCGTCGTCCATCACACCCGCCCGGACGTCCTGCGAGAACGGGTCGTTCTCGAAGGCCATGGCGATCCTCACATCGGACGGCTTCTTGCCATTCTTCTCGGCGATCTCGGCCGCCAGCGTAATGGCGCTGGCGAGATACTGCTCGGACGTCGACAGCACCGCGAAGAGATACTTGTAGCCCTGGGTGAACAGCGAGCGCGATGCGCCCTCGGCTTCCACCATTGGGATCTTGTACTTTTCGCTGATCGGCGCGATCGCCTTTGTCAGGCCGGAACTGTACGGGCCAAGCATATACTGGACGCCGTCCTGCTTGATCAGGCGCTCGGCAAGCTGGGCGCCGCGGGCCGGAGTCGACTCGTCGTCGTAATACACGACCTTCAGCTTGTACGACTTCCCGTCGACCTTGACACCGCCCATCTCGTTGATGCGCTTGACGGCAAGTTCGTATCCGTTCTGCGCGTGGATGCCGTTGGTAGAGTACTTCCCGGTCAGCGAAATCGCCGAGCCGAGGATGATCGTGTCACCCTCGACCTTGGCCTGCGCCGCATGCCCTGTCAGCAGCGCCGCCGCCGCGACGCCCATGACGGCGAGCGCTCCGCGCCTCGTGTGTTTACTGAAATCGATTGCCATTGGTTCCTCCCGTTGGCGCCCCGGTACGACCGGGCCATTGGTTTTACCATCGTCTTCGCGATAGGTTCGCTAAACTATGGGAGATTGATCGCTTTGGCCACCCCTTTCGATATGCTCAAGGCGCTGAAATCAAAACACAACTGTACACGAACGGAATGCCATGCCGATACGTCGCGACCAAGAGACCCTCGATATCGCGCGGCCCGAGCCGCATCTGCTGATTCTTACGCTCAACCGGCCGCAGGCGGCGAACGCCTTCAATACACGCATGGGTGAGGAGTTGCGCGGTTTCTGGAAAGCGCTTCTCGACGACCCCGGCGATGTGCGCTGCATCGTTGTGACCGGCGCGGGCGAGAGGGCCTTCTGCGCCGGCGCCGACCTCAAGGAGCGGCGCGACATGCCCGACGAGTCGTGGCGCCGACAGCATGTGATCTTCGAGGAGGCCTTCTACGCCATGATGGATTGTCCGGTTCCGGTGATCGCCGCGGTCAACGGCGCGGCGTTCGGCGGCGGATTCGAGATCGTGCTGGCGGCCGACTTCGCCTATGCGGCGGACCACGCCCGATTTGCGCTGACCGAAACCAGCCTTGGGATCATCCCGGGCGTCGGCGGCACACAGAACCTGCCACGCGCCTGCGGCGTCCGCCGGGCCAAGGAAATCATCCTGACGGGCACGCCGTTCGGTGCGGACGACGCATTGGGATGGGGCGTCGTGAACCGCGTGGTGCCGCTGGCCGGCCTCATGGAAGAGACCCTGGCCGTGGCCCGCCGGATTGCCGGCAACGCCCCAATCGCGGTGCGTGCGGCGAAACAGGCCCTGACCGCGGCCAACGGAACCGACATCAAATCGGGCCTGGCCGTCGAAATCGAATGCTATAACCGCACCGTGACCACGGACGACCGGCGCGAGGGCATGCTTGCATTCAACGAGAAGCGTCGCCCGGTCTTCCGGGGAGAATAGGAGCCGGACCCATGAGCGACAGCCTCATCACGATGCAACTGGGTGACGACTATCCCGAAATCCGTGACTCGGTTTCCCGCATTTGCGGCAAGTTTCCGGGAGAATACTGGCGCCGTCTGGAGGACGACCGCGCCTATCCGGAGGATTTCGTCGCCGCGCTGACCCGCGAAGGGTATCTTGCGGCGTTGATTCCGGAAGAATACGGCGGCGCCGGGCTGCCGCTGCGCGCCGCCGCGGTGATTTTGGAGGCAGTCCATTCCAGCGGCTGCAATGCCGGCGCGTGCCACGCCCAGATGTATATCATGGGCGCGCTCCTGCGGCACGGCAGCGACGAACAGAAGCAGCGTTACCTGCCCGGCATCGCGTCGGGCGAACTGCGCCTGCAGGCGTTCGGGGTCACCGAGCCCTCGACCGGAACCGACACGACGCAGATCAAGACCCGCGCCGTACGGGACGGCGACGGGTATGTCATCGACGGGCAGAAGATCTGGACCAGCCGGGCCCTGCAATCCGATCTGATGCTTCTCCTGGCCCGAACCGCACAACCGGGAGAAAAAATCAAGCGGGGGGAAGGCTTATCCGTATTTCTTATCGATTTACGTGAAGCCGTGGGCAAGGGTATCGATATCCGCCCGGTCGATACCATGATCAATCACAACACCACCGAGGTGTTCCTCGCTGGCCTCCGGGTATCCGCCGATACCCTCATCGGCACGGAAGGCCAGGGATTCCGGCATATCCTCGACGGCATGAACGCCGAGCGTATCCTGATCGCCGCCGAGGCATTGGGCGACGCCAGGTATTTCATGCGCCGCGCGACCGACTACGCCAACGAGAGGCACGTGTTCGACCGGCCGATCGGCCGAAACCAGGGGATTCAGTTTCCTCTGGCGCGGTGCCTCGCCGAAACCGAGGCCGCCGATCTGATGGCGCGAAAGGCGGCGGCACTGTTCGACGCCCGGCAGCCCTGCGGCGCGGAAGCCAACATGGCGAAGCTTCTTTCATCGGACGCGAGCTGGCATGCCGCGGAGGCCTGCTTCCAGACTTTCGGCGGGTTTGCCTTTGCGCGGGAGTACGATGTCGAACGAAAGTGGCGGGAAACCAGGCTCTTCCAGACCGCGCCGATCTCCACCAACATGATCCTCGCACATCTTGCGCAGCACGTTCTGGGGCTGCCACGGTCCTACTAAAGATCGCCTAATTTTTAATCAAATGTTGTATATGCCTATCAAAGTCGCACCCATCGACCGTTCCAGGTCCGGCATGCGAGGCCGGGCACAAGCCTTTCGATACCGTTTCCCTGGACCTCCTGCCGGAATGTCCGGCAGAACTGGCCGGCCTCCGTCTGCATCGTCTTGGTGACCGTCATCGTGACCGCGATATCACCCTCGGATGACTTCCAGCGCGCCGGCTGACCTGAAGGCATGCGTTCGAGAGTCTGTTGTTCGAGATCGTAGAGCGAACGCTTGGCGTTGCGGTTCATCCCCTCGAATCCCTGCTGGATCGATATCAGTTCGATGTCCCGGGACTCGCGGCCGCGAACCAGGTCGACCCGCCGCACATAATGGCCGATCTCCGGTACGTAGTACCACGTGCGGGTCTGGCGCCACCTGCCGCGCCCATACCGCTCGCACGAGATCTTCACGGAGTCGAAGGCGCCGAACTGGACCTCCACCTGCTCCTGTCCGTTGACGGTGCAAATCCAGTCCCGCCTGAACTGGCGCTCCCCATTCTGCCCGCGCAGTCGAACGCTGACCACACTGTTGTACTGCCGCCGCGTTCCCGGGACCAGGGGCCACAGGACATCGGGTGGCGCATCGGACGTCCGGGTGATTTCGCCGCTGTCGGTACGTGTCACAGCAGTGGGAAGTACGAAGTTGCGGTAGCGTTCGAACTCCGATTGCAGGTCGTTCCGCCATACGACGCGCTCGTCACGGGTTTCCGCGACGGTCTCGGTCCGGCCGCTGGAATAGGTATAGGCGTCACCCAGTTGATAGGTCGGCAGCTCCGCCAGGGGTGGCCCGTCGTAGTCGGGCGGGTCGTAATCGGCGGATAGCTTGTCGTTCAACGCAGTCCCGAGGTCGACCAGCAGGTCGCGGGCGTCCTCCAGGTCCGTAAACGACGTGCAGCCGCCCGCTGCAAGCGCTGCCGCGATCGCCCCTCCTAAATATAAAACACGAACCAGCTGTACGGCCAAGTCCTCTGCCTCGCGCAGTTCCGCGCACCACCCTGCATATGTTGAGGCTCCCCTGGGGGGAGCCCCGGTTTGCCGTGTCGCCACGGCGCGCGGTCGGCGAGAGAGTTGTGCTCGACGACCGCTCTAGAAGCTCAACTTCGGAACCGTACCAACCTCCGCCACGGCCTCGACCGTCTTGACCCAGAGACCCTGCGGCCCCTGCTCACGGCAGGCAACGCCAAAATTCGGCTGCTGCGGACCGGTTTTGGTTTCCACCGTCCTGAACGCGCGGCAGAAGGTTCCGTCCTCGCGCCGGTAGGTCTTGACCGGAATAATCGCGCCCGCGTACCCGGTTTCCGGATTCGTCCAGATGACCGCGATATCACTGGCCTTCGTCTCGAGCGCTTCCTGGAACGCGGCCTCACGCCAGGGATTGTCCATCGCGGCGACGACGTTCACCTGCGGTGAGCCCGCGGTTTGCCCGGAATCGTTGATCCGATACTGGCCAAGCAGGAAACCGCCCCCCAGCATCACTGCCGCAAATGCCGCCGCGGAAGCCATTGCAGCAATCGAACGGCGGCGGGCCATCGAAATTCCCGGTCCTTTGGCTTCGGCCAGACCACTGAATCCCGCAGCCGGCTCCACCATGATCTCTTCGCCTTCCGGCGCGTCCAGGATCATGTTCACCAGGTGCTGCGGCACGATGGAGTCGGCGGGACGCGTTTCGGTTTCCACGGCCATCATCACGGTGTCGACCAGATGTTCGGGTACCGTTTCGTGGATGACGTGGTTATGAGCCGCCCGGATAAGGAAGGCGCTTTCGTGCAGCAGCCTGAGTGTCCGTGATGCGTCCGCGTCCTCTGCGAGAAGCGTCTCGACGAATGTTGCCGATTCGCTGTCTAGCTCGCCGTCGACATATGCAACCAGAGTACTTGCATCGAGCTGTTTCATGGTGGCCCCTTCTATCTGCCTGTTCGTCTTCTCGTTTCCGTTACGATGCGGGATCCGCAGGGGCCCTCAAGCCTCTCCGCCCTTGGCGGCCAAGATCGACGTTTCCGATCCGCCCACCATCCTGTTGAGCGCGAGCCGGGCACGGGAAAGACGGCTCATTACCGTCCCAACCGGTATTCCCAGGGTTTCCGCTGTTTCCTTGTAGGAACATCCCTCTACGCAAACGAGCAGCAGGACCGAGCGCTGGTCCGGAGGAAGCCTCTGGACGCCGCGGCGAACCGCTTCGAGCGTCAATCGGTTCATGGTGGCCTGCTCGCCATCCATGCCCGGGGCTTTCTGCCCCTCCGGATCGACCAGCGAAAGATGGCTGCCCCGCAACTTGCCGACCCGGATCGCGTCGATCCAGAGATTCTGCATGATGCGAAACATCCAGCTGTCGAGCCGGGTTCCCGGCTGCCACTGGCCGATACGCTGGATCGCCCTCTCGCAGGCCGCCTGCACCAGATCGTCGGCCTCTTCCTCCGACCCGGTCAGACCACGCGCAAACCGCCGCAGCCGCGGCAGCAAGGCAATCATCTCGGCTTTCGTCCGCTTATCCAAAAGGGATTTTCCCTTGTAACGTCCTATTTGTAACGAACAGGCCACGAGTTTATTCCCGCGGATTAAAAAAAACGTAAATAGGCGCGGATGCGCGGATCGGCCGATCCGGCAGCGCCTTCACCGACCCGCGATAACCCAACGCCGCCCGCCCGCCATCGGGTCGCCGTGCCGGCCATGGCTTGCGCAGCGCGCATGGCGATGCCGCTCCGGTCGGCCCGCGACCGCCGGAAATCTCCCGATCGAGACAGGATATTGGACGCTAGTGTGGTGATCGCCGTTTACCAATCTTTAGCAGTGCCGGCGGTAGATTGAGGGTGACTGATAAAGAGAAAACAGACAGGCCGCGAAAATTCCGCCGCTCTTCCGGGAATAATCGCGCGCATGAACCGTTGTTCGTTCAAATGCATGGGAAAGACCATGCGATCGGGGGATCGATTGCCTGGGTACGATTTATTAAGGACGAGAGCGATGCAGGACGCAGTTCACAAGAACGATCGCCCGAACGGCGCCGCTATGGGTGTCTGGCGCCTGGCGATTCTGGCGTCCTTCGGCGGTCTCGCACTGACGGTGCTTGCGCTGCCGGTTGACCTCGAAAGCGGCGGCCTCATCGTAAATCCGGCCCTTGCGGCGAACGACAGCAGCAATGCGGGCGGCAACGGCAACGGTCCTGAGAGCGTGTCCGGCCAGCAGCAAACCGAGGATTTCGCAGATTCCGAAGAGTCAGGCGGCTCGGCCGAAGAGCCCGCAATAAAGCCAATTGCCGAGGACAAACCGGCCAATACGAACGTCATCAAGGAGATCGCCGGCCTGGCCGGCGACGCCGAGCTGTCGGAAGAGGAAGAGCTCGAAGCGATCCGCAGTGGATGGGGTACCTGGCGGACGGCCGACGGTCCCGAGACCGTCGTCGCGCAGTGAATTCGGTGGTATGCGACGAGTCCCGAGGTGCTGAAGCTTATGGCGACTGGAAGCATAGTGCCGTTTATTTTGGCCCGATTTGGTATTTATCGATTTGTTAGGGAAGAGTCTTAACAGTACGTAAAGATTTAGCTGCGTAACATGGGATGATCGGATAATTGGGTAGAAAAAACAGGCGGTTCTGTCGGCAAACGAGAGCAGAAGAACCGCAGAAACTGGCCACAGATAGAGAAGCCGCACCGCCCGAGATGCCGATTTCGTAGATAACGAAGCCGGACAAAATAACGGCGCAGACAACGCCCGGAGGGCGACATGGCAGAGACAGGAACAGTTGTAGCGATCGAATCGAATGCAATGACAACGCACCACACGCCGTCACGCCGGAACCGCAGGCGCCTTCGTCTGATGTGCGGTCTGTCCGCAATTGCTTTCGTTGCTTCTTTGGCACTACCGATATCGATTGACACCACGTCGATGGCGCCGGGATTCAAGTCTGCGCTGGCGGTCGGTGGCGGTAACGGCAACGGAAACGGAAACGGGAACGGTGACGGCCAGGGCAAGGGTAAGGGCAATGGCAAGGGCCAGGGTGACGAAAACGGCGGCGGCAGGAAACCGCCCAAAGGCGACAACGACGACGATGATGATGATGATGCCGACGACGACGACGACCATGGCGGCTCGGGTGGCTCGGGCGGCTCGGGTGGTTCGGGCGGCTCGGGCGGTGCGGGTGGCTCGGGCGGTGCGGATGACGACGACCATGACGGGCGAGCCGCAGACCGGGACGACAAAGCTGAAAACAGTGGCGGTGGCGGCACCGGCGAAATCGACGAAGCCGCCTATGCGGACGCGGTCGCAGCGGCGGGCGACCTTCCGGCAGATACTCCGACCGGCCTACCGGCCACGGCACTGCCGACAGTCCAGCAAATCTTCGCGCAAGGCGAGGGAGCGGTCCTGAACCCCGACCAGGAATTGCTGGCCATTCAGAACGGCTGGAACACCCAGAACTGAACAACCGGCCGGTACCGGAGTTCGCTGGCCGGCGGCAACGTGTCGCCATGCGCGAAACGGATGAAACGCCAGGATACCGTATAGCAGCGACAGGCAGATCGCGCCCGGCGAAATGACGCTGCCGCGTACGATCCCGTAGACCGCAAGCCGAACGATCCCGAGGACCATCTCTCGCCCTACCCGCCCGGGAACATCTCGGCCAATCTGCGATTCGCGAGCAGATTGGCGCCGGCATCCGCGCGCCGGTTTGCGCCGAGCCCCAGCACAAAGCCGCGATCCGAAATACCCGATGCCCGCTTCGCGTTCTGCTCGGCCATCAGGATGCCGACGCCGGCGTCGCTGATCTCGATGATCTTCCTGAAGACGAGGTCCGTGAAGACGGGCGACAGGCCGGCCGTAGGCCCGTCGCGCAGCAGGAATTTCGACTTCGGCTGACCCCTGGTTCGTCCAGCGGCGCGGGCCGGGCACCAGCATCAGATTGTCGAGCGCGGTCAGGCGTTCGAACTCATGGAGATTCCGGAATGTCCGCACCAGACCGCGCCGGGACAGAAGATGCGGCGCCAGGCCGGTGACGGCTTCGCCATCCGGCACAATCCGTCCCGAATACGGCCTGATGAAACCGGCGACAGCATTGAACAGCGTCGTCTTGCCGGCGCCGTTCGGTCCGATCAGCCCGGTGATCGTGCCGCGCCTTACGTCGAAACTGCAGCCGCCGACCGCGCGCACGCCGCCGAAGCGCTTGCCGGCGTTTCGGATCGACAGGATCGGGCCGATTTCGCCCGCCGCGCGCGGGCCCGAGGTGTTTTCCGACGACGCCAAGCGGCGCCGCCCTGCGCTGTCGGTCGATCCGCACACCCGCACCGGATCAAAAGTTGCGCGCGCCGGCCGGTACAGATGTGGCGCACTCCTTGGGATAAAGCACGCGGGACTCAAGGCGCAAGTTGGGATCGGGCCGGTCCGTGTCTCTTGCAGCGCAATTTCGTGACCCCGCTACAGGAATTTACGGATCACCAATAAAACATTTAGTTTCTGTCATTATTTACTTTATATTCTCCCATTTTACTTCGCAATTTGAGAGTATTGCTGCGAGGTAAACCAATTTAAGGAATCCTTTACGCACAAGTGATATTGAAAGTGAGTTTCGTTGCCATTTACCTGCTGTGTGCGAAGAAAGTCGAAGCTGCGAGGATTTGGCACAATGACTATGTCGACCATGTCTGCGACTACTTCGAGCTTACTAATGGAGTGGACCATAAACGACGCACATTGTGCCCCCATGGCCGGGATGGCCGGCGTCTCTCCAGGCGTTGCCGGCGCCGGTTCCGTTGCGCGCCAAGGACGGCCGCGCCGCTTGGCGGCAGGTGCGATCGCCGTTGCGGTCGTCTTGCTTGGATCTATGCTTGTCGCCTCGCAGTCGCCGGCATTGGGTGCACCAATTGCCATAAATAGCGTACTGGACCTGGACTTTGGAACACTGGCCGGCGACGCAACACTGCCCGGGACCGCGACGATCGATCCGGCGACCAACGCCAAGACGGTGAGTGGCGGGGTCTCGGATTTCGGGGGTGTGCACAGACGCGCATCGTTCCTGGTTACAGGAGACCCCAACACAGCATTCACGGTGATCTTGCCATCATCGGTGACCCTGACGTCCGGCGGCAATACGATGACGCTCAACGGTTTTTCATCGAGCCCTTCAGGCGTCGGCACTCTGAATGGCTTAGGTTTCAGTGTCCTTTTTGTCGGCGCGACGCTGCAGGTCGGGGCCGGCCAAGCGGCGGGGACGTACAGCGGCGCCTTCACGGTCGTCGTCAATTATTGAGAGGTCTTGTTTTATCTAATTGATATTAAATAAAAAAAATGTCTCTGGCATGAAATTTGCTGCGAACAATGTGACCATCACCCATTCAGATGGTCGGAGTTCGAGGCAGCACAGCCGAATACCGGTGAGCTGCATTAGAAGCAAACAGCATTAACGGAGACAAGTCATGAAGTATGGTAAAAGCATTAGCATAGCGGCGGCTGGTTTGACGGCCATCGGCATTGCCGGCTTCGCGTCGAGCGGCGCGCAGGCGGCCAGCGCCAACGGTACGGCGAACGCCACCATCGTCCAGGCGATCGGC
>CAMYKU010000030.1 GCA_947259105.1 uncultured Alphaproteobacteria bacterium | reverse complement strand
CCCTCTGTGTCTCTGTGTCTCTGTGGTTGGCCTTTTTCGTACCGCCCTTGAAGGAAGACCCTGCAATCCGTAGGATGGATAGAACGGAATGGGAACCCGCGCCGGGCAGCCGCCAGCAGGCGGCGTGTGCGAGCCGCTTGGGGCGGCTCTTGCGGGAGAGGGGATTTTTCCTTATTTTCAACGCTCTTTCCCGGAATTCCGGGGACATGGCCGCGCACGATCCAGGGCATCAGAAAAACATCTGTCGCGCGATCCGGACCTTGCAGTGAAACCATATTTCATCGCGCTGCTGGAAATAGCGCTGCCCGATCATTCCGGTATCCGTTCGGGTATCGATGGGCGGATTGAAGTTGGCCAGTTCCTCGTCTGGAATGGCGACACATACCGGTGTCAGGAACCAGGCGATGCACCCGGCGAATACAAGGATGCCGACGGCCAGTGGAATCCAGACCCGTTGCCGAAAGAACGGATAGGCCAATCCGCCGGCGACGACGCCCAGGATGATACAAAGACCGATGACGAAGCTCATGTTCCCAACACCTAATCTACAAATTCCAGGGGTCCGTCGAATGTCCGCCTCCGGCTGATCGCCGACTCAATCGCCGCACCGGAACGATAACCGGTTCCGGACTATAAGCCGACAGGAGAGTCCGCTTGGTGCTTTCAGCACCTGCGACACCGCCCCCGCAAACCGTCCAGCGCCGACTCGCAAGACCCGCGGAATCGGGCGCATTTCGCATGGATAGACCTTCAACCGGCTTTTTCGACAGCCTCGGCCGGAAGGAGACATTGAAAATATAACAGGCCGACTCTCTTTCATTCGGCCATACTGCTTCTTAATTCCCGGGCTGAACCGCGTGCAGGGTAGAACTGGAAAAACCAATGAGCGAAATTCAGGAGATCAGGACAAAACTCGAAGCGAGGCTCCGCGAACTGGACAAGCGGACGCATGAAATCGACGATGAGCTGAGCGAGCCCGGCGATGACGACTGGGCGGAGAGTGCCGTTGAGTCGGAGAACGACGAGGTGCTGCAACAAGTCGGAAACCTGGCCGTCGACGAAATCCGGAAAATCAAGGCGGCTTTGAGCAAGATCGATGCCGGCACATACGGGATTTGCGCAAGCTGCGACAAGAAGATCGCCCCGAAAAGGCTCGAGGCGCTGCCTTATGCCACAACATGCATCGATTGCGCCTGACGACCAAGCCTGACGACCAAGCATGAAGAACGTCTTTCGGGTTCGTCTTTTAAATTTTTCAAACCTTCTCGAAATCGAGGGCGCGCGCACGGCCGCCGGCTTCGCCGCCCTGCTCGAAGCCATGGAGTATGGCGACCAATCCGGCATGAGCGACGAAGAGTTGCGCGAAATGTGCATCATGTCCCTGCAGGATCTGGATCCGGCGGAGGCGGCCTATCTGGTGCTGAAACGCGACATGGGAGACGTCCTTCGAGATGGGCAGGCGCGCAACCTTGCCAGCGAAATGCTTGAGGAAAAACTCTGGGAAGAATACGCGGACTCAAAGCTCCATGAACGTATGTTCAATGCCGGAAGCCTGTTATACGCCGCCTTTCCCCGGACTTTCCCCAAACCCGATGCGGTTGGCGTTCAGCTCGAAGTCACTGCCGAAAACGAGGCTGCGAGGGAACTTTTGACCGCTTCGCCCAATGAATCGTTCCTCGTGCGCCTGCTTGCCGACGGCATGGGAAGTGATGCCGTTCTACACCGGCTGTATGGCAAAGAGCTGACGGGAATATCCTTTCCGAACGCCGACGAGGTCGTCTGGATCGTACGAACCGAGGCGATTTCCACGGACGCCGTGAGAATGGACGTCATCAGCTCCGGCTATTGGCTAGATGCCCTGGAAGATGCCGAACTCTACGAGTCGAACGCCTATGCCGATGACATCGAGATGCCTACTCACGAGCGCGCAACATGAAGGCGACCGGTGCCGGCGGGTCTTTTTGCGTCACCCCCACGCTGCCCCCTCCCGTTGTACAGACCGGGGAGATGATGTACGTGGTGGCGATGGGCCTGAACTTCCTGAACACACCCGAGGGCAAGGATTTCGAGTTCACCGGGCCATCGTTCAGCGGCAGCAAGTGGTTCGGCTTCGGCGCCGGGATCGCCGTGCGCAAGCAGGACCCGGAATTGCGGGACGCCTTCAACACGGCGATCGACGCGATCCGGGCGGACGGCACATATGACAGGATCCGCTCGGCGCACTTCGGTTTCGACATCTACGGCGAGTGATTGCGGCGGCGGAGTTGTCCCAGGCCCCGATCGTGCCGCCCGGGGGCGGCCAGACGGGTGTGCGGACTGTATTGGAGTGAACCCCTGAATTCCCGGCGGTGCGCACCGCGCGCTGGCGGCTGTAGGCGGCGCTGGCTCCGGTCAGCCGGGCAGCGCCGCGCGTTCGAAATGCAGCCGCATGCCCTCTTCGAGCTGCGCGAGCAGGTCGCCGCCATCGCGCAGGCGCATGCGGTAGGCCCGGTTTAGCCGGTACACCGCCATTCTGCCGTGCGCTTCGAAGAACACCAGTACGGGCAGGTCATCACGCATGCTGGTCAGACCCAGGCGGTTGAGAATCACGCCTTCAAGATCGGCGGCATCGCCGCCGTGGGCACGCGCGCGCAGGTCGCGGCGCCAGTCACGCACGATCACGCGGTCGGCAACCTCGTGGAGCACCCCGCCCTTACCCAGGAAATGTTCACGCTGGTGCGGTTCGGCATAGGCGAACCAGGCGAGCTTGCCCCCGGCGTGTGCGGCCCTGACCAACTCGCGTTCATGCCGGGCCACGTTCGTGCGGCCGCGCAGAAACGTGCAAACGTAGACTGGAATCGAGAGGATGCCGGCCACGAGAACCAGCGGCAGGACAACAGGCAGGACAACAATAACGAGCAGGATACCGAACACCGGCACATCGCCGATCTTCCAGGTCAGCAGCCGCTGAACGGGCCGCGTCACCGGCGCCGCGAGTTCCCCGACGGTGAAGACCGCCCCGTGGATCGCCCGGCTGACCGGGTTGACGGCCTCGATCCTGCCGAGGATACGCCGGTCCTCTGCGCGTTTCACGATGCCCAGGCCAATAAGAAACGCCACCAGCCCGGCCAGGCCGTAATGGCCTCCGGCCAGCAGCACGACCGGCAGGCCGCGCCACAGATATTTGATGATCAACCTGGCTCGCGGAAATCCGAGATCGTTCTGACACGAGGCGCGCCGCTCGTCCCGCGGCGTCGCGGCCCGCGCCAGGGTTCCGGCGGTCAACAGGACCGCAAACAGACCGACATACCACCCCAGGAAGGTCAACAGCGGCGCGTCGGCGTTACCGGGCAGCATCCCGAACGCCGCGAACATGGCTGCTGCAGTCAGCCCGATGTTAACACCGATCACGGCAGCGCCCGCGACGCGCGTCGCACCGGTCGTCGGCCGGCAGACCGACGCGGAGCGCCCCGCCGATGCCTCCGGCAATTCGGTGCGTTTCGTTTCCGCTCCCCCAACCATACCCTTAAACCTGGGAACAAAAACGCCGGTTTTCAACGAATGATGGTTCCGCCGGCGCCCGGCACGGCGTTACCTGATCTCCCGCCATATCGGCGGATCGCCGCGGTCCGCCGCGTACGTTGCAACGAGGACGAACGCGCCGTCTATCTCACAGAAAACGTGGGCCTGCCGATCGTCGTGGCCGCCGCCGGTGATCCCCATCAGCAATAGAAACGGTTGCGGGCATTTGTCGGCAGGGAACGGAGAATTGCGATACTCGGCAATCGCTTCGGGTGTCTCGTACCGTCCGAAAACGCTCAACTCGCCGTGCTCCGGAAATTCGTAATCCGGCATGGGCAGTGTATGGCGGGCATTCATGTCGCAGAAGGACGACAACACGCGTGGTAGCGCTCGCATCTGTGTTTTCATGTCTTCCATGGCCGCCCGTGCTTCCTCGTCCGAAATCCCTGACTCCGGGGTTGGGTATATTTCGGGGAACAACTCGATCATCAGCCGTTTTGCGTCGTCGAGAGTCATTGTCTCGAAACCGGAATTGACTTCGCCGAAGTCCGCCCGCCGTTGTGCGATGGAAAGGCAGAATTTATCCCACACGCCGGGGACGGGATCCTCGGCGGCGAAGGCCGTGGCGGCGACCGTCAAGATCGCCAGGCCGGGAAGTTTCCAGAATTGCCGCCAACGCATGATGTTTCGCCCCGACCGGTGCCGCAGATTGCAGCCGGAACGGCAACCGTAGGGTTCTTTCACTTCGATCCGGTTAATGCGGTGGCGGCCACGGACGGACGTGCGATGCCGGTTGGTCGGAAACGGCATGCAATCCACCGCTTATCGCGTAGTTTTCGCGGCGGGGCTCCGGTAATGTCCCCTCGTACAGAACAGGGAAGAAACGCCGCCGCACCCGGCGGTTCCCGCGCACCGGGGGAAACACCATGCCGCATTCGCCGTTTTCGGTTCCCGCCCCGAAGATCGACCCGACGCGCCGGCACGCACGCAAGCCCGACAACACCCCGGACGACAACGACCGCGTGGAGATCGGGCCGACGGCGCTGGCCTATGCGGAGTTGGCGGCGGCGGGGCTCGAATGCCCGGATTTGCAGGCGATGCGGCGGCACCGCTGGGAGCGGCTCACCGCCGCGATCGTCGCGCGCGACCTCGCGGGGCTCCTGATGTACGACCCGCTCAGCATCCGCTATGCCACCGACACCACGCACATGCAGCTGTGGGCCGCGCACAACCCGTTCCGCGCCTGCCTGCTGCTGGCCGACGGGCACATGGTGCTGTGGGAGTATGGCGGGCTGCCGTATCTCTCGGAATTCAACCCGCTGGTGAGCGAAGTGCGCGGCGGCGGCTCGTTCTACTACTTCGCCAGCGGCGACCGCACCGAGGAGAAGGCGACGCTGTTCGCCGCCCAGATCGACGGGCTGCTGCGCGAACATGCGGGCGGCAACCGGCGCCTCGCCGTGGACAAGATCCAGATCGCCGGGCTGCGGGCGCTCGACGCGCTGGGGATCGAGGTGCATGACGGCGAGGAGGTCACCGAGCGGACCCGCGCCATCAAGGGGGTGGAGGAGATCAGGGCGATGCGCTGCGCCATGCGGGCCTGCGAGCGGTCGATCGCGGCGATGCGCGACTTCGCCGTCCCGGGCGTCTCGGAGAACGACGTCTGGGCCGAGCTGCACAAGGAGAACATCCGGCGCGGCGGCGAGTGGATCGAGACCCGGATCCTGACCTCCGGCCCGCGCACCAACCCGTGGTTCCAGGAGTGCGGCCCGCGCATCATCGGGAACGACGAGATCCTCGCCTTCGATACCGACATGATCGGCTGCTACGGCATGTGCGCCGACATCTCGCGCAGCTGGTTCATCGGCGACGGACGGCCGAGCAACGAGCAGCGGCACCTGCATGCGGTCGCGCACGAGCACATCATGACCAACATGGAGATGCTGAAGCCGGGCGTGACGTTCCGCGAGCTCAGCGAAGGCGGCCATCTGCTGCCCGAGGAGTTCGTCGCGCAGCGCTACGGCTCGAAGTTCCACGGCGTCGGGCTGTGCGACGAATGGCCGTCGATCAAGTACCCGGAGGACTGGGACGCGAAGGGCTACGACGGCGTGCTCGAGCCTGGCATGATGCTGTGCGTCGAGGCCTATATCGGCGCCGTCGGCGGCAGGGAGGGCGTCAAGCTGGAAGACCAGGTGCTGATCACCGAGGCCGGATACGAGAACCTGACCAACTGCCCGTTCGACGAGAGGCTGATGGGGTGACGGGCGCGGAGTATCGCCGCCGGCTTGCGCCGGCGAGTCGCGATTTCGTGCACCCCCTTGAGCAACCCTCCCCCGCCAGCGGGAGAGGGCTTTTCTCCAGGCTGCGAAATGGAGCCCCTCTCCCGCTGGCGGGGGAGGGCTTTTTCTCCGGGCTGCAAAATAGAGCCCCTCTCCCGCTGGCGGGGGAGGGGTTGGGGAGGGGGTGGAAAACTTATGATCTGCCGGCGATCCCGATGCCGGCGCGAACAAGCACGGGGTTGCCGGCCGGCATGCGACCTTGCATGACGCGACGGCAAAAGCCACGATAAGCCGGTCAGACGACCTCCTCGCAACCATCCGGATGATATGGCATGAGCGCATCCCAGCCCGGACTCCTCGAACCCGTCCCTGCCCTCGCCCGCTATCTGGAATTCGGCCTGCAGCCGGGCGGGGATCCGGTCCCCGCTCTCCGCAGCCTTGCCGCACGCGCCGTCGGCAGCGACGTCGTAACAGGCTTCGGCGCCGGCCTGATCCGGGGCCTGGGGAAATCGATCGACGGCGTCCGGCCGTTTCCTTCCGTCAGCGGACCCGGCTGCGCGGTGCCGTCGACCCAGGCGGATCTGTGGTTCTGGATCCGCGGCGAAGACCGCGGCGACATCGCCCACCTGTCGCGGGCGCTGACCCGCGCGGTGGGCCCGGCCTTGCGCTGCGACCGGCTGGTCGACGGCTTCCGGTACGGCGCCGGACTCGACCTGACCGGCTACGAGGACGGCACCGAGAACCCGGAAGGCGACGCGGCGGTCGGCGCGGCGGTCGTGCAGGGCGCCGGGCCGGGGCTGGACGGCGCGAGCTTCGTTGCGGTCCAGCAATGGGTGCACGACCTCGACGGGTTCGAGGCAAGGCCGCAGGGGGAGCGCGACGACATCATCGGCCGCCGGCTGAGCGACAACGAGGAGCTGGACGATGCGCCGGCGTGGGCGCATGTCAAACGCACGGCGCAGGAGAGCTTCGCGCCCGAGGCCTTCGTCCTGCGCCGCTCGATGCCCTGGGCCGGCGCGGCCGGCGAGGGGCTAATGTTCGTCGCCTTCGGCAAGTCCCCGGCCGCCTTCGAGGCGCAGCTCGGGCGGATGACCGGCCAGGAGGACGGGATCGTCGACGGGCTGTTCCGCTTCACCCGTCCGGTCTCGGGTAGCTATTTCTGGTGCCCGCCGGTGCGGGACGGGCATCTCGACCTGTCAGCGCTGGGCATCTGAGCGGGGTCAGCCGGCCCGTCAGACGATTTCGGCTTCCTCTTCCGCCTCGTACCAGGCGAGATCGCCGCGCAGGGTGACGACGGTGCCGATGATGATCAGCGACGGCGGGCCGAGGCCGGCCTTCGCGGCCAGCGACGGCAATTCCCCGATCGGCCCGGAGACCACCCGCTGGTCCGGATGCGTGCCCTTCTCGACGATGGCGGCCGGCATGTCGGCGGCGCCGCCATGGGCGCAATACTCCTTGACCAGCTTCGGCAGCATAGAGAGGCCCATATATATGACGATGGTCTGGCCGGGGCGGATCAGCGCCTCCCAATCGAGGCCGAGTTTCTCGTCCTTGCCGTGGCCGGTGACGAAGACGCAGGCCTGGGCGTGGTCGCGGTGGGTCAGCGGGATGCCGGCATAGCATGCGCAGCCGCTGGCCGCGGTGATCCCGGGAACGACCTGGAACGGAATCCCCTCCGCGGCCAGCGCCTCGATCTCCTCGCCGCCGCGCCCGAAGATGAACGGATCGCCGCCCTTGAGCCGCAGCACCCGCTTGCCCTCGCCGGCGAGCCGGACCAGCATATGGCCGATATCCTCCTGCGGGACGGTATGGTTCTTCGCCGCCTTGCCGACATAGATGCGCTCGGCGTCGCGCCGCACCATGTTCAGGATGCCGTCGCCAATCAGCCGGTCATAGAGCACGACTTCGGCCTGCTGCATCAGGCGCAGCGCCCGGAAGGTCAGCAGGTCCGGGTCGCCCGGCCCGGCGCCGACCAGCCAGACCTCGCCCACCGGCCCGCGCGCGGCCTTGCCGCCGGCAATGTCGTCGAGCTGCGCCTCCATGGCGTGGGCGGCCTCCGATTCGCGGCCCGAGAAGACCAGCTCGGCCACCGGGCCCTCGAACACGTTCTCCCAGAACCGGCGGCGCAGGTCGCCGTCGGTGATCGCCGCCTTGACCCGGTCCCGCCAGGCGCCGCCGAAGCGCGCAAGCCGCCCGTAGGCGGTCGGCACCAGCGTCTCGAACCGGGCCTTCATCATGCGGGTCAGCAGCGGCGCGTCGCCGCCCGAGGAGACCGCCACCACGACGCCGTCGCGGTCGAGGATCGCCGGCATGATGAACTGGCACAGCTCGGGCCGGTCGACGATGTTGACCGGCACCCCGGCGGCCACCGCCAGATCGTACACAAGCTCGTTCAACGCCATGTCGTCGGATGCGCCGAAGGCCAGCGCACAGCCCTCGAGATCCGCGGCGCCGACATCGCCGGTGCGGTGCGCGATGCCGCGCTCGGCCGCCAGCCGCGCCAGGTCCTCGCCCAGCCCGGGGGCGATCACCGTCACCGCAGCGCCGGCGCGCGAGACCAGTTCCGCCTTGCGCGCGGCCGCGGTGCCGCCGCCGACCACCAGCACCGGCCGGCCCTTCACATCCTGGAATACCGGAAGCAGATCCATGCGATTCCCCCGCCGCTCAGTTCCCGGCGCCGCCGCGCGCCCAGTCGGTCATGGCCCGGCCCCAGCGCACTGCGGTTTCCTCGTCGATATCGAGGACCGTAAAGCGCTTGCCTTCCTTGATGCGGATGCGCAGCATGCGCAGCCCGCTGTCGTGCTCGACCGCCTGGAGGACCACGTCCTTGTTCCAGGGCGCCGGGAAATCGTCGAGCGGCGTGACCGTCTCTGCGCTCACGGCCGCCCCCGGTAGAAGGCCGCCTCCAGCAGGAATTCCCAGTTCCGCGGCGTATCGCGGTAGTCGGGCTTGACGTCGAACTGCATATGCAGGGTGCCGTGCTTCGCCTCCTGCTCGACCACCTCCAGCAGCCCCTCGAACGAATTGACCTGCGGATTTTCGATGATGATCTGACTGATGTTAATCATTGCGCGGCTCCGTTTCCTCGATCCTGTCGTAATAGCGCGCCCGGTAGACCAGCCGGCCCGATGCGGGATCCGGCGTATCGCCGAACGCGGTGCGGGTATGCAGCACGTTATTCGAGATGTAACCCTGCCCGGGCCCAAGACGCCAGTGCAGCACATCCCCGCTGTCCGCCGCCAGCAGGGCGTTCAGGAAATCCACCGCCGCCCGGGTCGTCCCGTCGTCCCGCCACACCACGTTCACCTTGCGCGCCGAATAGCGCATATGGAGGGCGCGGCCGCCTTCGTCAACGGAGAACACCGGCCCGATTCGCGCCGGCCGGATCTCGGTCCCGCCCATCGTGTTGGGCGGAATGGTCATCGCCTGCTTGTGCATCAGCGCCGCGATATAGTCCGGGTTTTCGTCGCGCAGCCTGATATAGGCGATTTCGGGATCCATGAGCGCGTTGCCGCCGCCGTCCGCCGCCGCCCGGACGCAATGCAGGATCACAGCCCGGACCTGCTCGTCGGCACTGTTGTAGTAGCCGTCCGTGTGCCAGCTGAGCGGCCGGTCGGTATAGGGAATGTACTCGCCGGCGCCCTGGCCCGCGCGCACCTCGAGGGCCGAAATGCCGTCCTCCTCGGCGCAGAGATTCCGGTCCAGACGGCGCAACCCGAAGGCGCCACCAAGCGCGGCGACCGATTTTTTCGCCGCCGACGGCGTCTGCTCCGGCCCGGCGTAAATTGCCATGTTCATCCGCCGGCACCGCTCGCGTATCGCCGTGCGTTCCGCAACCGTGGGTGTCTCTAGAGAGGAAATTTCTACCACAAGATCCGAAACGTCGGTGAATCGCGACGCAATTTTTTTCTCCCGCCAACGCCGGTAGGCGTTGTTGTCCGTCAGATCGAACGGACCGCCTCGCGGCATGGGAATCCGGCTAATTTTTCCTACGTTTTCTGCGGCTTTCGTCATGGTTTCGATGAAGATCCCAGGTTCCGTTTCCAAGCAATTTTGTACCAAAAAATCGTCCCAGATCGGTCCTTTCGTAACCCCAAATGATGACAAATTGTCTCATCCGGGAATAACAGGCAACAATTCTGCTGGATTCAGGTACGCGTATTAGAATATGATAAGTTTCGCATATAAGGTATAGAGAAATCCAGATCGGTCATTCGGATTGTTAGATGGGTGCTCTGGTCCGGAAAACAGCATGCTCGCACCCGCGATGGTTACACGGGTAAATGATGAGGGAACACTGGAGGAAAGCGATGACCAAGAAAATGCATGACACGCCATTGCTGGACGAGCTGGAGTCCGGACCGTGGCCAAGTTTCGTTACCGGCCTGAAGCGGCTGGCCAATGACGAAGGCAAGCCCTACGCCAATATGATGAAGGACCTTCTGGGTCAGCTGGAGCATTCCTACGAGACCCGGCTGGGCTACTGGAAGGGCGGCACCGTCAGTGTCTTCGGTTATGGCGGCGGCGTCATCCCGCGCTTCTCGGAGGTCGCGGAGGAATACCCCGAATCCAAGGAATTCCATACCCTGCGCGTGCAGCCGCCGTCCGGCATGCATTACAACACCGACCTGCTGCGCAAGATGTGCGACGTTTGGGAAGAGCATGGCTCCGGCCTGATCGCCCTGCACGGGCAGAGCGGCGACATCATGTTCCAGGGCTGCACGACGGAAAACGTGCAGAAGGCGTTCGACGCGCTGAACGACGAAAGCATCGGCCTCGACATGGGCGGCGCCGGCCCGGCGCTGCGTACCTCGATCGCCTGCGTCGGCCATGCCCGCTGCGAGCATTCCTGTTACGACGAGGTCAAGGCGCATCGCGGCATCATCAACCAGTTCCTCGACGAGATGCACCGCCCGGCGCTGCCGTACAAGTTCAAGTTCAAGTTCTCGGGCTGCCCGAACGACTGCTCGAACGCGATCCACCGCTCCGACTTCGCGGTGATCGGCACCTGGCGCGACGATATGAAGGTCGACCAGGAAGAGGTGAAGGCCTACGTCAAGGCGAACGGTCGCAAACAGGTGATCGACCAGATCATCGCCATGTGCCCGACCCGCGCGCTGAGCCTGAACGACGACGACACGCTGGACGTCGACAACAAGAGCTGCGTGCGCTGCATGCACTGCATCAACGCCATGACCAAGGCATTGTCGCCGGGCGACGACCGCGGCGTGTCGGTGCTGATGGGCGGCAAGCGCTCGCTGAAGATCGGCGATCAGATGGGCACCGTGGTCATCCCCTTCATGAAGCTCGAAACCGACGAGGATTACGAAGCGTTGATCGAGCTTGGCGAGACCGTCATCGATTTCTTCGCCGAGAATGCGCTGGAGCATGAGCGCGTCGGCGAGACCATCGACCGCATCGGCCTGGCCAACTTCCTGGAGGCCATCGGCGTCGAGCCCGACCCGAACATGATCAATCATCCGCGCACTTCGTCCTATGTCCGCACCGACGACTGGGACGAGGAAGCCGACAAGTGGTTCCGCCGCAAGGCGGAGAAGAAGGGTTCGGCGGAGGCGGCCGAGTAGGCCACCCCTCACCGACACGCTTCGAGACATAGAACGGGAATTGGAAATATGAATGAGGCAACGCAACCGCGCCGTGCCATCGAAAGCGGCGTGCCGGACCCCTTCCCCCTGATGCATCCGCTGCTGAAGAAGAACTACGGCAACTGGAAATGGCACGACCGGCCGCAGCCGGGCGTGCTCCGCCACGTCTCGCACAGCGGAGACACGGTGTGGACGGTCAAGGCCGGCACCCAGCGCCAGATGGACGTCCACACCATCCGCAAGCTGTGCGACATCGCCGACAAATATGCGGAAGGCCATGTCCGATTTACCGTGCGCTCCAACTGCGAGTTCATGGTCGGCGACGAAGCCATGGTCGAGCCGTTGATCGAGCAGCTCGAATCGGAAGGCTTCCCTGTCGGCGGCACGGGCAACTCGGTCAAGATGATCTCGCATACCCAGGGCTGGCTGCACTGCGACATTCCGGGCACCGACGCCTCGGGCGTGGTGAAGTCGCTGATGGACGAGGTCTACGAGGACTTCAAGAAGGAGGAGATGCCCAACCGGGTGCAGATCACGACCTCGTGCTGCCAGATCAACTGCGGCGGCCAGGGCGATATCGCGATCAACGTGCAGTACATCAAGCCGCCCAAGATCAATCACGATCTGGTGGCCAATGTGTGCGAGCGCCCGGCCGTGGTGGCGCGCTGTCCGGTGGCGGCGATACGCCCCGCCATGGTCGACGGCAAGCCGTCGCTGGAGGTGGACGAGAAGAAGTGCATCTGCTGCGGCGCCTGCTATCCGCCGTGCCCGCCGATGCAGATCAACAGCGACGAGTCGACCAGGCTGGCGATCTGGGTGGGCGGCAAGCATTCGAACGCCCGCTCGAAGCCGACCTTCCACAAGCTGGTCGCGGCCGGCGTCCCGAACAACCCGCCGCGCTGGCCGGAAGCGGCCGAAATCGTGAAGAAGATCCTGTATGCCTACAAGGAAGACGGCCGCCCGTGGGAGCGCATGGGCGAATGGATCGAGCGGATCGGTTGGCCGCGCTTCTTCGAGATGACAGACCTCGCGTTCACGCGTCATCACATCGACGACTGGCGCGGCGCACGGCGCAGCCTGAACGCGTCGGCGCACATCCATTTCTAGATCGTCCGGAACACAAGGAAGGGGCGCAACGGAGATGAAGTTCGGAATACTGGTGAATGAGGGTCCGTTCACGCATCAGGCGTCGGACTCTGCCTATCAGTTCGCCAAGGCGGCGATTGCGAAGGGACACGAGGTGTTTCGTGTGTTCTTCTACCATGACGGCGTCAACAACGCGAACAAGCTCTCCGAGCCCCAGGCGGACGACCGCAATCTCGTGGAGCTGTGGGGCAAGCTGGCGGAAGAGAGCGATGTGGACCTCGTGGTCTGCGTCGCCGCCGCGCTGCGCCGGGGTATCAAGGACGATATCCTGGCCCCCGGCTTCCGGATTTCCGGCCTCGGACAGCTGATCGAGGCCGGGATCCTTAGCGACCGTCTGGTCGTCTTCGGCGACTGACGGCAAGGCATGAGGACAGGAAACGGACGACGGCAATGATGGACGAAGACGATTTTAACCCGGAAGTAGTGAAGCGGTTCTTGTTCGTGAACCGCAAGGCGCCGTACGGCACGGTCTACGCCCTGGAATCGCTTGAGACCGTGCTGATTTCGGCGGCATTCGACCAGGATGTCAGCGTCGTGTTCATGGACGACGGCGTGTTCCAGCTCAAGAAGGGACAGGACACCGCGGGCATCAACATGAAGAATTTTTCGCCGACCTTCCGCGCGCTGGACGGCTACGACGTCGAGAAGCTGTACGTCGAGAAGGAGTCGCTCGAGGCCCGCGGGCTGACGGAAGATGACCTCGTGGTCGATGTGGAAATATTGAGTACCGACGAATTGCGTGAGATCATGGCCGCGCAGGACGTGGTGATCAGCGCATAAGGGGACGAAGATGTCGACGATGCTGCATACGGTGAACAAATCGCCCCTGGAGCGGAACGCCCTGGACAGCTGCCTGCGGCTGGCCGGGGCCGGCAGCGCGATTCTGCTGATCGAGGACGGTGTCTACGGCGCGCTGCGCGGAACCAGCGCCGCCGACAGGATCGCCGCCCGGGTGAGAGATTTCAAGATTTACGTCCTTGGGCCCGACATGGCGGCCCGGGGGCTGAGCGAGGCCCCGCTGGTAGACGGCATCGAAGTCGTCGACTACGAGGGATTCGTCGATCTCGTGGCGGAACACGAGGCGCAGCAGGCGTGGCTTTAAGAGTGGGAAACGTTACCTGACGACGACATGACGAGGACACCCAAGGAGGAAGTCAAGAAATGGCGTACCAGTTGAATGGCACTACGTTCGAGGCGGACGAAGAAGGTTACATCAAGGATATCAGCCAGTGGTCCCGCGAGCTCGCGGAACTGATCGCTGAGGACGAGAATATCACGATGGGTGACGACCATTGGGAGGTCGTCAACTTCCTGCGTCAGTATTACGAGGAATACCAGATCGCGCCCGCCATCCGCGTGCTCACCAAGGCTGTCAAGAAGTCGATGGGCCCGGAAAAGGGCAACAGCAAGTATCTCTATGAGCTGTTCCCGTATGGCCCGGCCAAGCAGGCCTGCAAAATCGCCGGACTGCCGAAGCCGACGGGCTGCATCTGACGCATCGGACTGCTGAGCCGAACAGCCCCGGGGTCGTGAAAACGCCCGGGGCCGAGAGGAGGTTATGGCCGTGCTGACCGCGATCTTCACAGCGGGTTTCTATGCCGCAACCGCGTGGCTGGTCTACGGACTGGCCCGCAAGATCGTACAGTACTGGCGCACGCCGGCGCCCCTGAAGATCCCGACCATGCCGGCGCCGCTGAACACCGGCGGCGTCGCCATGCGCCTTGCGCGCGAGGTGGTCCTGTTCGAGAGCCTGTTCAAGTCGAACAAATGGATCTGGCTGTTCGGCTGGATGTTCCATGTGGCGCTACTGCTGGCCATGCTGCGCCACCTGCGCTATTTCACCGAGCCCGTATGGACCTGGGTGGTGCTGGTGCAGCCGTTCGGCACCTATGCCGGCTTCGCCATGCTTGCGGGGCTGGGGGCGCTCTGGTTCCGGCGCATCTTCGTCGAGCGCATCCGCTATATCAGCGGCCCGTCCGACCACCTGATGCTGGTCCTGCTGCTCGCCATCACCGCAAGCGGCCTTGCCATGCGCTATGTCGCGCGCACCGATATCGTGGCGCTGAAATCGTTCATTCTGGGGCTGATCCGGTTCGACTGGCAGCCGATGCCGGCAGACCCGATCCTGATGGCCCATCTGGCGCTGGTGATCGCGCTGATGGCCGTGTTCCCGTTCTCCAAGCTGCTGCACGCGCCGGGGCTGTTCTTCAGCCCGGGCCGCAACCAGGCCGACAGCGCCCGCGAGAAGCGCCACCTGGCGCCGTGGGCTGCGAAACTCGAGGCGGGGGGCGAGTAGCATGGGCGATTACAAGGTCCCGGAACTGTCCGAATTCACCGAGATCCCGGCGCTGCAAGATGGCTCGATGTCCCATTCCAGCCCATTCGTGGCGGGCCCGGAATATCAGGAGCCGCTGGGCTTCCCCGGCGAGCTGGTCGAGGACTGGCACGACAAGGCGATCGGCCGTTTCGGCGACCTCCTGACAAAATCCCGCGCGCTGCGGGTCTATCTGGACTCCTGCGTGCGCTGCGGCGCGTGCACCGACAAATGCCATTATTTCCTCGGCACGGGCGATCCCAAGAACATGCCGGTAGCGCGCCAGGACCTGATGCGCAAGGTCTACCGCCGCCACTTCACCTTCGCCGGAAAGTGGCTGCCGTGGCTGGTGGGCGCCGAGGACCTGACCGAAGAGGTGCTGGACGACTGGTACAGCTACTTCCACCAGTGTTCGCAATGCCGCCGCTGCTCGGTGTACTGCCCCTACGGGATCGACACCGCGGAAATCTCGATGGCCGCGCGCGATATCATGGACCATATCGGCAAGGGCCAGAAATACTGCAACGAGATCATCGCCAAGGTCCACACGGTCGGCAACAATCTGGGCCTGAAGGGGCCGGCTCTCGCCAATACGCTGGAGGGGCTGGAAGAGGACATCGAGGACGAGACCGGCGTCAAGGTCCGGCTGCCGCTCGACGAGAAAGGCGCCGACATCCTGCTGGTCACGCCGAGCGCCGATTTCTTCGCCGAGCCCCATGTCGACGGGCTGATGGGCTACGCCAAGGTCTTTCACCAGGCGGGCGTCAGCTGGACGATCAGCTCCTACGCCTCGGAAGCCGCCAACTTCGCGATGTTCATCGGCTCCTACGAGCAGATGCGCGAGGTCGCGCTGCGGATCCGCAAGGCGGCGCTCGATCTTGGCGTCAAACGGCTGGTGTTCGGCGAATGCGGCCACGCCTGGCGGGTCGCCTACAGCTTCCTGAACACGCTGGCCGGGCCCTGGGACTTCCTGGATCAGAATTACCCGATCCCGCAGCATATCTGCGAGTTCACCAACGACCTCATCGAGCAGGGCGCGTTGAAATTCGACAAGTCGGCGAACGACCACATGACGTTGACCTTCCACGATTCGTGCAACGTCGCGCGGGCTACCCGCATGGGTAATAAGCCGGGCGGGCAGTTCGAGATCCCGCGCGCCATCGCCCGCGCGGTGTGCAACAATTTCGTGGACATGGCCCCGGAGACCATCCGCGAGGGCACCTATTGCTGCGGCGGCGGCGGCGGCCTGCTGACCGACGACCTCATGGAACTGCGCGTCAAGGGCGCCAAACCCCGCATGGACGCCCTGAACCAGGTGGTGCAGAACGACGGGGTCACCCACATGATCGCGATCTGCGCGATCTGCAAGAGCCAGTTCTCCAAGGTCTTCCCGGAATACGGGATGGAAATGGACCAGGTGGTCAGCCTGCACCAGCTGGTCGGCAACGCGATAATCCTGGATGGCCAGGAAACGGACGGGGAAATCAACGACGAAACCGAGGACGGCGCAGCGCCGGCCGAGACGGAGGAATAGCACGCCATGGACGGCTCACAAGGTAACCAGGATCAGGAAAAGCACGACATGGACGAACAAAAGCTGACGTTCCGCCGCTACAAGGACGGCGATACCGAACACCGTCCGTGGCAAGAGGAAATCTTCATTGCCGACGAATCGCACAAGTGCCCCACCTATGTGCACCGCACCCCGCCGTGCCAGGGCAGCTGCCCGTCCGGCGAGGATATCCGCGGCTGGCTGAACATCGCCCGCGGCATCGAGAAGCCGCCAGAGGGCAAAAACTGGCAGGAATACGCGTTTTTCCGGCTGACCGATTCCAATCCGATGCCGGCGATCATGGGCCGTGTCTGCCCGGCGCCGTGCGAGGACGGCTGCAACCGCAACGAGGTTGAGGACCATGTCGGCATCAACGCGGTCGAGCAGTATATCGGCGACTATGCGCTGGAGCATGGCCTGAAGCTGCGCGAGCCCGGCCCCGACACCGGCAAGAAGGTGGCCTGCATCGGCGGCGGCCCGGCCAGCCTGGCCGCGGCCTACCAGCTGCGCCGCAGGGGCCACGCGGTGACCATCTTCGATACCCATGAACTGCTGGGCGGCATGATGCGTTACGGCATCCCCGGCTACCGCACGCCGCGCGAAGTTCTGGACGGTGAGATCAAGCGCATCCTCGACATGGGCGTCGAGACCCGCATGAACACGAAGATCGGCGTCGACGTCAGCGTGGATGAGCTGAAAAAGGAGTTCGATGCGTTCTTCGTCGGCGTCGGCGCGCAGGGTGGTGCGGCGCTCCCGGTTCCGGGCGGCGATGCCACCAACTGCATCAGCGGCATCGCCTTCCTGGAGGCCTTCAACGACGGCCGGCTGAAGCACAGCGCCAGGAACGTGCTGGTGATCGGTGGCGGCGACACGGCGATGGACGTCGCGGCGGTCGCCCGGCGGCTTGGCCATATTTCCCACGAGCGCGAGCGCGACCGGCCGGAAATGGTCGTTCTCGGCCATACCGCGCACGATGTCGCGAACATTGCCAACCGGCAGGGCGCCGAGGTGACCATCGTCTACCGCCGGCCGGTCGAGAAGATGCCGGCGGCCAAGATGGAGATCGAGCATGTCACCCAGGAGGGCGTGCAGATTCGCAGCTCCCTGGCGCCGGTTTCGGTCGTCGTCGGCGAGAATGGGCGCGCCACCGCGCTGCGCGTCCAGGAGGTCGAGTGGGAAGGCAACAACATGACGGTCAAGGACACGCCGGAGTTCGATATCGAGTGCGACCTGATCGTCGCCGCCATCGGCCAGGTCGGCGACCTGACCGGCATGGAGGATCTCGACAACGGCCAAGGCCTGATCAGCCCCGACGAGTTCTACCGCGCCGCGCAGAAGACGGACTTTTTCGTCGGTGGCGACATCATCAAGCCGCATCTGCTGACCACCGCCATCGGCCACGCAGGGGTCGCGGCGGAGGGCATCGATCGCTTCCTCGCGGGCAAGGAGCCGGCGCGCCGGCCCAAGGTCGACAAGCATCACTTCAATCTTCTGGAGAAGCTGCGCGAAGCCCACCTGGAGCCGGAGCCTTACAACCATAAGCAGGTCGACGGAACCGACCACGCGAATTTCGCGATCCACAATTACGAGGACCGGGCGTTCGTCGAGATCGTACCGGCCGACGAGCTGTTCCTCGGCCACTGGCAATACGAAGCCCGGCACAAGCGCAAGGAGAAGCAGATCGGCCCCAAGGACGTGCTCGGCCATTTCGAGGAGCGCATCCACGGGCTGAGCGAGGAAGAGGCACAGGCGGAAGCCGACCGCTGCATGAGCTGCGGCATGTGCTTCGAATGCGACAACTGCGTCATCTATTGCCCGCAGGACGCGATCTTCCGCGTCAACAAAGCCCAATCCACGATGGGTCGCTATGTGGACACCGACTACAACAAATGCATCGGCTGCCACATCTGCGAGGACGTGTGTCCCAGCGGCTATATCCAGATGGGGCTTGGCGAGTAGCCGCCGCGATGCGCGCGCTCGTCCTCCTGCTGGCCGTGCTTGCCATCCCCGCCGCGGCGGCGGCGCAGGACGGCCGGGGTTTCGGCCCGGTCATACCCAAGGGCAAGGGCGAACAATGCGTCGCCGAGACGGACTATATGCGCCGTTTCCATATGACCGAATTGACGCATCAGCGCGACGAGACCATGCAGCGGGGCGTCCGCACGAAGCGGTTCAGCCTGAACGAATGCGTCACCTGTCATGCAACGACGGATTCCGCGGGACGGCCGGTATCGATCAACGCGCCCGGCCAGTTTTGCGCAAGCTGCCACGAGTACGCGGCCGTGACGATCGACTGCTTCCAGTGCCACGCGGCGAAACCCGGAGATGGCGGGCGGGCCGGCCTGCCCTCCCCCTTCCCGATGACCGCGGCGGCGAATCCGGAGACAGTGCAATGAGCGGCTTCGATTTCGACCGGCGCAGGTTCCTCAGCGCGGCCACCGCCGCCGCGGGCGTCGTTCTGGCCCCCGGGGTCACGCTCTACGGCATCGGCGCCGCCGCGCGCGAGCTGGACGAGCCGGCATCGGCGGATATCCGCTGGGGCCTGCTGATCGACGTCAACCAGTGCACCGAGGACTGCGACGCCTGCGTGACGGCCTGCAACGAGGAAAACGGCGTGACGGGCCACGGGCGGCCCGCGACCGACGCGCAATGGATTCGCAAGGTGCGCGTACGCGACCCGAAAACCGGGGCCGAGAAGCATCTGCCGGTGATGTGCCAGCACTGCGCCGAGCCGCCCTGCGTCGACGTCTGCCCGACCGGGGCCTCGTTCAAGCGCGCCGACGGCATCGTGCTGGTCGACAAGCATATCTGCATCGGCTGCCGCTACTGCATGCTGGCCTGCCCCTATAAGGCGCGGTCCTTCATCCATGAGAACCTGAGCGACCAGAAGCCGTATGCGCCGCGCGGCAAGGGAACGGTCGAAAGCTGCACGATGTGTGTCCACCGGGTGGACGCGGGCGGCACGCCGGCCTGCGTCGAGGCCTGCGGCGAGGACGGCAACGGGGCGATGCTGTTCGGCGATCTGAACGATCCGGGCAGCGAGATCTCGAGGCGCATCGCGACCTACGCCACACACCAGATCCGCGGCGACCTCGGCGTCGATCCGGGCGTCCGGTACCAGAACCTCTAGTGATGTGTATCAGACATATGACACCCATGGGACGGTCTTGCGAGTTCATCCGGCAAGGCGCGGGGCGTGCCGCGATGCCGGCGCATCGCAAGCGGCGCGCAACGCGGCCGGTGGGCTCGCAAGACCGCCCTTCGGGTCGCGTTTCCCGCCCCCTCGGTGCGTCGGGCACGCTTGACGATGCGCCGGCATCGCCGGCGCGCGCCCTCCTGCCGAGGAGACGGGAACCGCGATCCCATGGGTGCCATATGTCTGATACACATCACTAGGAGGGGCGCGGGATGGCTGCGAAAACCAAGTTCAGCGAATACCGGGGCTGGGGTTTCGGCTATCTGGCGCTGCTGGCCGGACTTGGCCTGCTGGTGCTGGCCGCGCTGGGCGCAGCCTGGTTCATGGAGCACAACGGCCATTACGTGACCGGCATGACCAACCAGATCGTCTGGGGCATGCCGCACGTCTTCGCCGTGTTCCTGATCGTCGCGGCGTCGGGGGCGCTGAACGTCGCGTCCATCGGCTCGGTCTTCGGCAAGACCGTCTACAAGCCACTGTCGCGGCTTTCAGGCCTGCTGGCCGTCGCGCTGATGGTCGGCGGGCTCGCCGTCCTGGTGCTCGACCTCGGACGGCCGGACCGGCTGATCGTCGCCATGACGACCTATAACTTCAAGTCGATCTTCGCCTGGAACATCTACCTCTACACCGGGTTCTTTGCGATCGTGGGGGTCTATCTGTGGGTCCAGATGGAACGCCGGATGAATCGATACGCCACCGCTGCGGGCTGGTTCGCGTTCCTGTGGCGGCTGATCCTGACCACCGGTACCGGCTCGATCTTCGGCTTCCTGGTGGCGCGCGAGGCCTACGACGCCGCCTTGATGGCGCCGCTGTTCATCGCCATGTCGTTTTCCTTCGGGCTGGCGGCCTTCCTGCTCGTGCTGATGTTTGCCTGCGCCGGGACGGGACGCCCGCTGGGCGACAGGATCCTCAAGCGCATGGGCACGCTGCTGGCGGTCTTCGTCGCGGCGGTCCTCTATTTCACGGCGGTCCAGCACCTCACCAACCTGTATGCCGCCGAGCACGTCGGCGTCGAGCGCTTCATCCTGCTGGAGGGCGGTGTTTATACCACCGTGTTCTGGCTGGGGCAGGTCCTGCTCGGCGGGCTGGTGCCGCTCGCCATTCTCCTGCTGCCCGGCATCGCGGGGTCGCGAACGGGTATCGCGCTGGCGTCCGTCCTGGTTATTCTCGGCGGCATCGCGCAGGTCTATGTCATCATCGTCGGCGGCCAGGCCTATCCGCTGGTTCTGTTTCCCGGCATGGAGGAGTCCAGCAGCTTCATGGATGGCGCGCCGGCGACCTATGCGCCGAGCCTCTATGAGATCGGTCTCGGCCTCGGCGGTGTCGCGTTCGCACTGCTGATGGTGGCCGTAGCCGTGAAGGTGCTGGCGTTCCTGCCGGAAACCGTTGCGGACTCCGCCGTCGACCCCCATCACACGGATTCGTCCGCCGCGGAACCCATCGCTGCGGCCGCCTGACATGGCCGGGCCCGAGCATCCCTTCGCGCCCTATGTCCGCATCCTGGGGCGCGGCAAGACGCTGACCCGCTCGCTGACCATCGAAGAGGCCGAAGCCGCGATGGCGATGATCCTGCGCGGAGAGGTGCTGCCGGAACAGCTGGGCGCCTTCCTGATGCTGCTGCGCGTCAAGGAGGAAAGCCCGGAAGAGATCGCCGGGTTCGTGCGGGCGGCCCGCAATCTGTTCGCCCTGCCCGTCCCCGCCCCGAAGGTCGATCTCGACTGGTCGTCCTATGCCGGCAAGCGCAGGCAGTTACCCTGGTTCCTGCTGGCGGCGCTGCTGCTGGCGCAGAACGGCACCCGCATCTTCATGCATGGCGCCGAGGGCCACACGCCGGGGCGGCTCTACACGCGGGAGACGCTCGAGGCGCTGGGCATCCCGATCGCCTCGACGCTGGCCGAATCGGCGGCGCATATCGAGGCCCGGAACTTCGCCTACCTGCCGCTGGCGCAGTTGAGCCCGAGGCTCCATGCGGTCATCGAGCTGCGGCCGGTCATGGGGCTGCGCTCGCCGGTCCACACGATCGCGCGGATGCTGAACCCCTTCGGCGCGCCGGTCATGCTGCAGGGCATCTTTCATCCCAATTACATGGATATCCACCAGCAGGCGGCGATCCTCTTGGGCCAAAGACACATGTGCGTGTTCCGCGGCGAGGGGGGCGAGATCGAACGGCGTCCCAGCAAGCTGACCGAGGTGCGCACCGTGGTCGACGGCGTCGCCGGATCGGAGGACTGGCCGCCGTTGCTGTCCGACGCGGTGCAGCCGACCGACCAGGAGATGGATATCGTGCGCCTCAAGGCGGTCTGGGCCGGCGAGGCCGAGGATATCTACGCCGAAGCCGCGATTACCGGAACCCTTGCCATCGCGCTGAAGACACTCGGCCGGGCCGCCGACGCCGCAGAGGCGCAGAAAAAGGCCGAGGCCATGTGGCAGGCGCGCGACCGGGCAAATCTTGGCATTGCAGCGTAAGAGCCATGGCGCACCTGCTCATCGCGGCGACCCACAAATCCTCGGGCAAGACGACATTCACGACCGGTCTTGCCGCCGCACTGGCGCGGCGCGGCATGATCGTGCAGCCGTTCAAGAAGGGCCCCGACTATATCGATCCGATGTGGCTCGGCCGCGCCGCCGGGCGGCCCTGTTACAACCTCGATTTCCATTGCATGGAGGAGGCGGAGATCATCGCCGCCTTCTGCCGCCGGCACCGGGAGGCGGACATCTCGGTCGTAGAAACCAACAAGGGGCTGTTCGACGGCGTCGACCTGCAGGGGCGCGACAGCAACGCCGCGCTGGCATCCCTGCTCGGCGCGCCGGTCGTGCTGGTCATCGATACCCTGGGTGTGACGCGCGGCATCGCACCGCTGGTCCTGGGTTACCTCAACTTCGATGCCGGCGTGCGCATTGCCGGCGTGGTTCTGAACAAGGTCGGCGGCCCGCGTCACGAGGGCAAGCTGCGCGCGGCGCTGGAGTATTACACCGACGTGCCGGTCCTCGGCGCGATCGGACGCGACCGGGCGCTGGAAATACCCGAGCGACACCTCGGCCTCGTCCCCGCCAACGAGGCGGACGCCGCCGACGTCATGATTTCCCGACTGGCGGACATGGTCGCCGGCCAGGTCGATGTCGACCGGCTCATCGCAGCGGCCGGAGCGGCCGAGGGTCCCAGGGCGGCCCCCGCACTCGTCCCCGAACCCGCGAGAGCCGGGACCGGCGTCCGCATCGGCATCGCCCGCGACGCCGCCTTCGGATTCTATTACCCGGACGATCTGGAGGCGCTCGCGCGGGCCGGCGCCGAGCTGGTACCGTTCGACGCGCTGCATGACAGGTCCCTGCCCCCGGTCGACGGCCTGTTCATCGGTGGCGGCTTCCCCGAGACGCAAATGGCGGCGCTGGAGGCCAACCGGACCATGCGGGAGAGCATCCGCACGGCGATCGCAAGCGGCCTGCCGGCCTATGCCGAATGCGGCGGCATGATGTACCTGTCCGAAACCCTGACCTGGAACGGCGAGACCCGCGAGATGTGCGGCGCCCTTCCCGGCCGTGCGGTCATGCACGACCGGCCCCAGGGCCGCGGCTACGTGGTGCTGGAGGAAACCGGCGCCGGGCCGTGGCCGATGGCCGCTTCCAAAACCGGCGTTCCCGCTCGAATTCCGGCGCATGAATTCCATTACGCCTCGCTCGACGGTCTGCCGGAGGACCTGACCTTCGCCTACCGCGTGGTGCGCGGCCATGGCATCGACGGCGCGCATGACGGCATCGTGCAGGGCAATCTGCTGGCCAGTTTCAGCCATCTGCGCGACGTCGGCGGAAACCGCTGGGCACTACGGTTTGTGGATTTCGTGCGCGATTGCGGCGCGCGATCGGCGCAGCGAAAAGCAGCCAGGTAGCAATCCCGGGCGTATGGCCGGTACGGCTTGCCGGCGCCGGACCGCTCCTGGTCCGCTCCCATAAATGTATCAGCTTGTCTGCGGCGCACGCCGATCTTGCAGGTTTTCCGCAACGCCGGTTCCGTGCGCCGTGAGCCTTCCCGACGATGCGAACAGGCGACAGACCCGGCAGGTTGCGGGACGATGCCCCCGAAACCCACGACAAAAAACTTCGGTTGTCCGGGAATAAAGCCGAGACCTCCTCGTTGTATAGATAATTAACAAACGGTTAACTGGCAAAGGACGGGAAAACACTCGGGGCCGCGTCGTTGGAGCGGGGAACGGATTGATGTTTTTCAGCCTCAAGGAAAAAAACAAGAAAAATAGGCTTCTGCACGGCCGGACGGTTCCGTCGTTGACCGCCATTGCGTCCGGGACCGCAGTGTTGGCCCTTTTGTTGTTCGCGCCGGTTACGATCGATCTCGGTGGAACGGGCCATGGTCTGGTTGCGCCGGCCGCCGCGTTCGCCAAGAGCGACAGGGGCGGTGGTAGGGGTGGCGGCAAGGGCGGCGGCAAGGGCGGTGGCAAGGGCGGAACGGACGGCGGTACGGGCGGTGGTACGGGCGGTGGTGTTGGTGGCGGCGGCCAGGACGGCCAGAGCGGCGGCGGTAGTGGCGGTGGCAACACTGGTGGCGGCAACACTGGCGGCGGCAATAGCGGTGGGGGTAGTGGCGGCGGCAATAGCGGTGGCGGCAACACTGGTGGCCGCAACAACGGCGGCGCGGGCAACCACGCATCGTCTCCCGGCGGTGACGGTCGCGGGCGCAGCGTGCTGCAACCGACCATCCCGTCCGTCGCTGTGGCGGTGTTTACCACGGCGATCAAGAAGCGCTACCCGGCCAACGACGTCGAGATACTGGACGACCCGCACCAGGCGGTCTCGTTTTTCAGCGAACTTCACGCCATGGCCGGAAAGAGAATTACCCATCGCTGGATCCACGAAAATTCCGTCGTGTTCGAGGCAAGCTTCGACGTCATGGCCCAACGCTGGCGGATCTGGTCGACCCAGCTTCTGCCCGCCGATCAGGCCGGCGAATGGACTGTCGAAATTGTCGACCAGGACGGCAATATCCTGGAAACACGCAGTCTTTCCTATCAGCCAAAGGACGCCGAAAAGCGCGCACTCGGATAAATACCAAACAGGTCGGCCGATCTTAGCCCCCGGCCAGACCTGACCTCGGCGCGTCGTACGAAACATCGTCACGACGCGTCTTTTTTTTGTGCGCGGCCTGAATGGATAATGCTCAGCCCGCCTGCCTGGCATACTGTTCCGCCAGCGCCAGATAGGTTTCCGCCCGCCCCCGCCAATATGCGGAATCGCCAGCGCTGCCGTTGGCCGGGTGGAGAATTGCCGAGCTTGCGCGCATCATGGCGCGGCGCGCCTTGTAGAAGGTTATGAGTTCCGGTGGCGGTTCGTCTCCCAGCCGATCGCAGCAGGTCTCGAGGATCACCTTGCCGGCGCCCGGGGAGCCCAGGACCTCGCACTCGATGGCAAGGAAGGACAGTTCATCGGCCGAATCCTGAATTCGGAAATCCCGGTTGAACTCGAGGCAGTCGATCACCGCGGCCTTCGGCCCCAGGAAGACATGCTCGGCGCGAAGGTCCCCATGTCCCTCGCGGATACGCCCCCGGCGTATACGCCTGTCGAAAAGCGGCGCCTGCCCCATGACGACCTTGCGCAGCGTCGCCGTCACCGTCTCGACCGACCGGACCGGCATCTCCCGCGAGGGATCCGCGAGAATCCGCCGGTTCGCCGTGACCGCGTTCGCAAGGCGCCGCCGGTACTCGGCCGGCGGCATGGCAACCGGCACCGCATCCGTAAAGAACCTCGCCAGGAGGCCGGCGACAATCCGCAGCTCCCGGGTCTTCACGCCACCGGCCCTGATTGCCCGGTCCAACATCCGCTCCGCCGGCAAACGGCGCATCCTGACCAGCCAGTCGACCGGCTCGCCGATGCCGTCGACGGCCAGAACGCCGTCCGCTTCTTCCGTCAGGGGAACCGAACCGAGGTATACCTCCGGCGCCAGGCGCCGGTTGAGCCGCACCTCTTCCTCGCAGTTGCGGCGGCGTGAGTCCAGGCTGCGGAAGTCGAGGACATCGTCCCGGACGGGTTTCTTGAGCTTGTAGGCGAGCTGTCGGGTCAGAAAGACCCAGGACATATGGGTTTCGACCGCGGTCACCTTCACCGACTCATCGGGATAGACCTGCGGCTGCCGCAGGAAGGCCACCTTTTCCTCAAGGTTCCGGCCGGTCCGCTCCGGTGCCTGGCTCGCCGTCAAGAAAACACCCCCGGTAATTCGTGTGCGTTATGCCGTCCGGATAACGCTTCACTCATAGTGCCACAAATCCGGAAACGCCATGCTTGACGTGCATCAATGCGCTCCGCGCCGCGGCGTAGTAATTCTCACCACAGGTCATTGAACAGTCGAGAGGCGCGAATCATGACCGAATCCGACCTGGAATGTGCGAAAGCCACCGCCAGCGACGCGGTGGAAATCCTTGGCCCCATGCCCGATGCACGCGTTGCGGCGATCCTGGCAACCGGCGCCACGGTAGAGCAGCTCGAGGAAGCCGCCGCGTGGGCGGCCGGCGAAAGCGACGTGATGGGCGAATTGCGACGGCCCGTCATCGGCCCGGTTGCCGAAGTGTACGACATACTCACCGCCGACGAAGCGCTTGCCGAGGACCGGGACTGAGGATGCCCCGCCGCGCCCGCGGCATGTTCGAATTCCGAGGAAACGCCGGCCCGAGAGGCCGAATTCGCGCAGCGAACACGCACTGACGACGACACCATGACCACCCTGGCCTTTCTCGGCGATATCATGCTGGGCCGGGATTGCGTCGGCGCCGACGGCGCGGGAGCGAGCCGGCAGGAAACTTCAGGACGGGGAATTGCCGGATGGCGGCGCGCATAAAACGGCGAACGTTCTGCCGGCTGTGTCTTGCGGCGGGGCCAGGCCTTGCGATCGCGGGTCCCGCAGCCGGGGCGGCCCGTGGGTGCCAGGGCGCGGTCATCGGCCGGCTCGAATATCACACGGTCGGGGCCAGGGAAAACCTGCTGCTGATCGCCCGCCGGCACGACCTCGGGTATATCGAGACCGTGGCGGCCAATCCGGGGATCGATCCGTGGGTACCCGTGCCGGGCCGCACGCTGGTCCTGCCCAAGGCGCATGTCCTGCCCGACGCCCCGTAACAGGGCATCGTGATCAATCTCCCGGAACTGAGACTGTATTATTTCGGGGCCGGCGCCGGGAAGGTGATCACCTATCCGATCGGCGTCGGCCGCAGGGGCCGGGAAACGCCGATCGGCTCGACGCGGATCGTGCGCAAACGGCAGGCGCCGACCTGAACTCCGCCGCCGTCGATCCGCGCCGAACGGCCGGAACTTCCCGCGTCCGTCCCGCCGGGGCCCGACAACCCGCTCGGCGACTTCGCGCTCGACCTGGGCTGGCGGCATTACGTGCTGCACGGCACCAACCGGCCCTACGGTATCGGCCGGCGGGTCAGCAGCGGATGCATCCGGCTCTATCCCGAAGACATCGAGCGCCTGTTCCAAATGGTATCGGTGGGCACGCCGGTCACCGTGGTCGACCAGCCGCTGAAGCTGGGCTGGTCGGAAGGCCAGCTGTACATGGAAATCCACCCGGACGCCCTGGAAGGCGACCAGCTGGAGCATCGGGGTTGGTTCACCCCAGCGCCGGTACCGGACCTCGAAGCGCCTGTCCGCACGTTCGCCGGCGCGGCGGCCGGCCGCATCGACTGGCCCGCGGTCCGCGCCGTGGCACGAAGCAAGCGCGGCATCCCGGTCCGGATTACCATCTAGACGCGGTGTCTCCCGAGGCGGCGGAACGGCCGGCGGCTACTTCTCGACCTTCTTGCCGATGATGCCCCAGGAGGTGTCCTTGGCGGTCACGAACACCCAGTCCTCGTCACCGACGACTTCGGCCGAATGGACGGCTTCGGCCGGGATATGGATCATGTCCCCCTTGCCGACGATGCGCTCGTCGCCTTCGATCTCCATGCGGCACCGGCCGCCGAGCACGTAGATGAACTGCTCGTTGGGATGATTGTGCGGTTCGGCACGGGTGCCCGCCGGGATGCAGATTTCGCCGAAGATGATCTTCGCCCCGTCGACCCAGGATCCGTTCGCCGTGCTGTAGCCCGTGCCGGCTTCGCGGTTTTCCATGTCGCCGGGCCTGTAATAGTGCTGCGCCATGACATACCTGTCCCCGCCGTCCCGCGGGACGGCTCTCCTGTCCTCGGAAGATCGGGAGCCCCGCCGGGCCGGGCAAGGCTCCCGTCGAATTCCAGCCGGCCTACTTCCCGGAGACCGACTTGATGAGGTCGGTGTACGCTTCGTAGCGGCCGGGCCGCAGCTTGTCATACTCCTCGCCGCGCATGAACATGACCTCTTCGCCGATGCTCCCGATGAAGCGCTTGAAGGACTTGTGGTCCATCAGTTGCTCGAAGGAGTCCCGAAGCATCTTCAGGTCCGCGTCGTTCATGCCGGAAGGCGCCAGGAAGATCCGGTCCATGGTGAAGGCGACGCCGGGATAGCCGAGCGCGGCCATGGTCGGCACATCCTTGAAGTCCTTGTCGTTCTCAAGCGGCGTATCGCCCGCGACGGCCAGCACCCGGACCTTGCCGTCGAGATAGTGCGGCCGCGTCTGGGTCGCGAAGATCCAGGTTATCTGGTCCTCGCCGGCCAGCAGCGCCTGCAGCGCGGGGCCGCCGCCCTTGTGCGGAATCAGGTTGACCTTGATGCCAGTCTCCTTGATCAGCTGCGAGGCCGGGATGTGGGCCGGCCCCCAGACGCCGCTGTGACCCATATTGACCTTGCCGGGGTTCGCCTTGGCATAGGCGATGAACTCCTCGTAGGTCTTGTACGGCTGGTCGGCGCGAGCGACCAGGATCGGCGCCGCGAAGTTGATTCGCGCGATCGTCTTGAAATCCTGCAGCGTGTTGAAACTGACATCGACGGTCTGCGGTTTCAGTTGATCGAACGCATTATGGGTGAACAGGATCGTATAGCCGTCGGGCTTGGCCTTGGCGGCCTCACTGGTGCCCTTCATGCCGCCCGCACCGGGAACCAGCCTGACGACCATCGGCTGGCCGAGGATATCGCTGATGATGCCGGTGATGCCGCGGGCATGCAGATCGTGGCTGCCGCCCGGGCCCAATGGAATGATCAGCGTGATCGGACGGTCCGGATATTCCGCAACCGCCGGCAACGGCGCGGCGATCACGGCCGCAAGCGCCAGAATCCAAAGATATCGAATGCTCTTCATGGAGTTACTCCTTTCTCCCTTATAGTTCAGCCTCTGTTGGTTCAGTCTCTGTTGGTGCGGGAATCTGCTATGCCCGCTGTTGGCCAATTCGCCGTCGGATCCAGGGCCCGAAGATCATCCAGCCGATCCAGAGTACACCCGCGGTGAGAAACACCGAGGCAATTGGCCTTTGAAGGAAAAGATACTCGAATATGTCGCCCCGGGCATAAAGCATCGACTGGCTGAGTGTGTATTCGATAGGTTCGGCCAGAACGAAGGCGATGACAAGAGGCGCGAGGTCAAATCGGAGCTTGCGCAGGATATAGGCGCACAGGCCGATGGCGACCATGACCGCAAGGTCCGACGCGGTGCCGGTCGACAGGGTGCCCACGAATGACAGCGCCAGGATCGCCGGGATCAGATAGGCTTTCTTCAGCTGGATCGCCTTGGCGAAGGGCTTCAGCAGCACGTATCCCAGGAAGATGAACAGCACGTTCGCGATGATGATGGCCAGCAGCAAAGCATAGACCAGGGGACCCTGTTCCAGGAAAATCTGCGGGCCGGGCCGGATTCCATGCGCGACGAACGCGCCGAGCAGGATCGCCGTTACGTTGTCGCCAGGAATCCCCAGTGTCAGCAGCGGGACGAGCGTCGGTCCGTTGACGGCGTTGTTGGCGGCTTCCGGGCCGGCGATGCCGTCGAGCTCCCCCTTGCCGAAATTCTCGGGCGTCTTCGAGGCGCGCTTGGCGGCGCTGTACCCCACGAAGGCCGCGACGACCTGGCCGACGCCGGGCACCATCCCGATCCCGGTGCCGATGGCGGTGGACCGGAGGATGGTCCGGATCGAGCGCCGGAACTCGTGCCAGCGCAGGCGCTCGCCCGCCTTCGACAGGTCGACGGATTCCGAGATGAAGGTCCGCGCCTTCGACTCGACCGCCTCCAGCACCTCGGGCAGGGCGAACACGCCGATGATGAGGGGGATCAGCGGAATGCCCGCACTCAGGGCGTCGATCCCGAAGGTCATGCGCGACGCGCCGGTCACGGCGTCGGTGCCGATGAAACCCAGGCCCAGGCCGAGGAACGCCGCGATCGCCCCGCGTATGCCGGATTCGCTGGACACGCTGGCAATCAGGATCAACGAAAAGATGATGATCGAGAAGACCTCGGGCGGGCCGATTTTCAGAATGATCATGGCGATCAGCCCGATCAGGAACAGCGTCGCGACGTCCGAACAAAAATCGGCGATCGTCGACGAAAACAGCGCCATTTCCAGCGCCTTGCGCGCCTTGCCCTGCCGCGTCAGGGCCGGGCCGTCGAAGGTGGTGGCGATCGAGGCGCCGGTGCCGGGAATGCCGACCAGGATCGCCGAGATGCTGCCGCCGTAGATGCCGCCCTTGTAGACGCCGATCAGGAACGGAATCCCGAGCATCGGCTCGAGGTTGAAGGAGACCGGCAGAAGCACCGCCATGGCCAGAACCGTCGTCAATCCGGGCATCGCGCCGACGAACATGCCGACGACGAGTCCCAGACTGATATAGAAGTAGATGTCCCAGCGCAGCAGCAGCTCGAAACCCTGGAGGAAGGACTCAAACACGGCCGCGCCCCTACAGCAGGATATCTACGAGGAACCGGATCAGGGCGTCCTCGATACCCGCCACGAACTCGATCTCGCTGCGCGGCAGCGATATGTACAGCAGCCGTTCGAACACGAACCGGATGACGATCGGCACCACGATCACGCCGGGCACGAACGCAAGCGGCCTGCGAAGTCCCAGAAAATAACTGGCGACCGCGGAGACCAGCATGGTCGCGAGAATGAAACCCAGCCAGGAAATCGTGCCGGCATAAAAGACCGCGATCGCAACCATGAAGCCGGCGCGCCGCAGCTCTGCCGGCCGTTCGCCGAAATCGTGTCTCGAAGACCTCGCGAGGTTGCGCGCGGCCGTAACGACATAGGGCACACAGGTCAGGGCAAGCAGCCCCATGGCAATCCTGGGGAAGAACGCCGGCGACAGCGTCACGAAATCCCGGGCGGTCTCGATTCCGCCCGCGCCGATCAGGGACGGCATGAAGATCGCGAACAGGATCGCCGCGCAGGTCAGCAGGACCGCAACCGCAAGATCGGCCAGAGCCAGGAAGCGGTCGGGAACGGGTTCGGCACCGCCCTCCGTCGCCGGCAGCGGTCTGTCTAGCGGCGCCTGCTCCAAATCTGTCAGCTCCCACTCCGTGTTCGGGCCCGCCGGGCGGCACGCATCCGGCGATGCTATGGCGTCCGCGGCCTTATCGTTTTCTTCGGCGAGCCATTTCCGGCGCCGCCTGATGCCTCACCGGGATGGTATGAGGTTGACCCTATGAAAGAAAATTCCGATTGCGCCTAGAAACATGCAAATCCTGCATTATTGTACGGTCAGTATGCGCGTCGCGCAAACACGCAGCCTGAATCAGGCTCGTGACCCGGTCAAAAGACCGCTGCAATGCGGGTCGGCGGCATGCAACAAGGGCGGCGCAATGCGCCGCCCTGTCGGATCATGGCCTGATTTGCCGGCCACCGCGGATCTTGTCCGCTCATATGTCCCAGCGGTCCTCGACGAACACGGTGCCTGCGATGTCCTTGCTGGCAACACCCGAGTAAGTGAAGATGATCTCGGCGTTGTCGGTGTCCGAGGTATTGACCAGGCCGTGGATTTCGCCCGGCTCCAGATACAGGAAATCACCGGCATCCATGAGCATTTCCTGGCGGTCCTCCTCCGGCCCGAGATAGAGCCTGAGCTGCCCCTTGTTGAGGTAGAGGCCGGCCGCGGCATTGGCATGGAAATGCGCCTGGTTGCGCGCCGCAGGCGGAACGATGGTATGGCCCATCGTGAGTTTCGGCTGGTCGACCGTCTTGTCGTTGATGCCGAAGCCGATAACCAGCGGTGGCTCGTAGGTCAGATCTTCATCGCGTTCGGGTCTCTTCACAAGCATTGCCATCGCGCGCTCTCCCAATCCTGGTCTGGTTCCGAACACCGGTGCTCCACGTAGAACACTCCACTCGTGATACACGCAAATGGATATGTTCGCCAGCAGGCCCCGCCTTCCTTCATGCGATGGTATGAGCATCATTTCATGAAATAAAATTCCTAATGCGCCTAGCATTATACTTTTGCGGCATAGCGGTGGCCGGGGTGATTTTCCCGGATAACGCCTCAGGCGCAGTAGGTCTCCTCGACGTCGGAACGGATCACCTCCACGAAGGTGCGGGTCAGCAGCGATTTTGTCTGGCTGGCCGGGAACAGAAGGCCGTACGAGAACCTGATCGCCGGCTCGAACGGTTTTGTGACGACATTGTCGCGGAAGGCCGCGGCGACGAACGGATGCACGATCGACACGCCGATCCCGCTTGCCACGAGTTCCGAGACCATGATCGTCGAGGGCACCTCCACCAGCATGGCCCGCCGGATTCCCGCCGTGGCGAAGACTTCGTCGACCCGGTAGCGGAACAGGGTACCGGAACTCAGCGACACGAACGGCAGCCCTGCAAGATCCTGGGCCGTGATCGACTTCCTGGACGACAGCGCATGACCCTCCGGCAGGATGGCCACGCAATCGACAGCGCACAGCGTTTCCACCTCGATGCCCTGGGTGTCGACCGGCAGGGTCGCGATACCTACATCGTACTGCGCGCTGGCGATGCCGTCCTCCAGTTCGGCGCGCGAGCCGACGCCGACCGATATCTTCACCTGTTTGTACTGCGCGTTGATCTTGCCGATGGTCCGTGGCAGCAGCCCATAGGCCAGCGCCGGCATCGAGAGGATCCGCAGCGCCCCGGCCTGGAGCATCCGGATGTCGCGCGCCGTGGCGTTGATCTGGTCGATGCCATCCAGCACCTTGCGTGCGATATCGTAGAAATGCTGGCCTTCCGGCGTGATCTGAAGCCGTCCGTGCCGGCGGTCGAAGATACTGAGGCCGAGTTCATCCTCGAGCTGGGTGATCAGGCGGCTCACCGCCGATTGCGTCAGCCCCATGAGTTCCGCGGCATGAGTCGTCGTGCCGCTCGCCATGACCGCCCGGATCGCCTCCAGCTGGCGCAGCTTCATCGGGCATGCCTCCCTGGAAAATCCCTGATTTCCGTGTTCGTGTATTCATGTATAGCATAACGCCAGCCCGATAATAAATTCGCATTCATAGTGCCCGTTTTCTATCTTTGCCGCTAATATCAGGCACGAAGTCCGCGCGGGCCAGGATCGACTCCAATGGCAAACGCCGGGGCCTGCGCCACCAAGATAGGGAGTGTACGCACAATGACCGGTCCAATTGTCGCCGTCGCCGATTCGCCGTTCCCCAGCCTCGATCCCGCCAAGGAGGCGTTGTCCCGTGTCAACGCGGAGCTGAAAATGGCGTCGGAGCCGACGCCCGACGGAATCCTGGCCGTCGCACGCGACGCCGACGCCCTGCTGGTGACCTACGCCAAGATTACCGGCGCGATGATCGGCGAGTTCAGGAACTGCAAATCGATCGGCCGGTTCGGGATCGGCGTCGACAATATCGATATCGCCGCGGCGACCAAGGCCGGCATCGTCGTGACGTATGTCCCGGATTACTGTTTCGACGAGGTCTCGGACCACGCCATGGCGCTGCTGCTGGACCTCGCCCGCAAAGTCAGCTTCAGCAACAGCCTGGTTCAGGCGGGCCGCTGGGAAATGCCAGCCGTCGCGCCGCTCTATCGGCTGCGCGGACGCACGCTGGGCCTCGTCGGATTCGGCAACATCCCGCAGATGGTCGTCCCCAAGGCCCAGGCGTTCGGGCTGAAGGTGGTTGCGCACGACCCGTATGTCGCCAAGGAAAAGGCCGCGGCGCTGGGCGTCGAACTCATGGACCTCGACGCGCTGCTGGCGGCGTCCGATTACGTATCGGTCCATGCGCCGCTGACGCCCGATACCACGAACCTGATCGGCGCCGACGCGTTCGGGAAGATGAAACCGACGGCGCTGCTCGTGAACACGGCGCGCGGCCCCCTTGTGGACACCGGCGCGCTGGCCGTCGCGCTGGACAAGGGCGAGATCGCCGGGGCGGCCCTCGACGTGGTGCCGGTCGAACCGCTGCCCGCGGATTCGCCGCTGCTCAATCGCGACAATGTCATCCTGACGCCCCACACCGGGTTCTACTCCGTGGACGCATTGCTCGACCTGCAAACCAAGGCGGCCCAGGACGTGGCCCGCGTTCTCAATGGAGAGAGACCGGTCTATCCCGTCAATCCAGACGTCCTGAACTAGAGACATCCGTCGCGCGGCGCGCCGGGACTGCCCTGCCCGACCCGGAGGCGGCCGACCGCCATCGATACGGGCAATTTGGGAGAAGAACATGCCAGTCAGCTCGAGAGTCGTAATGCTCGCCGAACAGGGCCCGCCTTCGGTCATGCATGTCGAGAACGTGGAGGTTCCGGACCCCGGCGCCGGCCAGGCGCTGATCCGGCAAACCGCGGCCGGGGTCAATTACATGGACATCTACCAGCGTTCCGGCAGCTATCCCCTGCAATTGCCGAGCGGCATCGGGCTGGAGGCGGCGGGCGTCGTCGAGGCGATCGGGCCCGACGTCGGCGGAATCGCACCGGGCGACCGGGTCGCCTATGGCGGCGGGCCGATCGGGGCCTATGCGGAACATCGCCTGATGCCGGCCGCGCGGCTGGTAAAGGTGCCCGACGGCGTGACCGACGAGCAGGCCGCGGCGGTGCTGATGAAGGGCATGACCGCCGAATATCTGTTGAACCGCACCTACCCGGTGAAGGCGGGGGAGTGGGTCCTGTTCTATGCCGCCGCGGGCGGCGTCGGCCTGATCGCGGGCCAGTGGGGCAGGGCGCGCGGTGCGCGGATGATCGGCATCGCCGGCGGTCCCGAAAAATGCAGGCTGGCCCTCGCCAACGGTTACGAGGCCTGTATCGACCGCCACGCGGAGAACGTGGTCGAACGGGTCAGGGAACTGACCGGCGGCGCCGGCGTACCGGTGGTCTACGATTCGATCGGCGCCGGAACCTTCGAGCAAACCCTGGACTGTCTCGCCCCGCGCGGATATTTCGTATCCTTCGGGACGACGGGCGGCCCGGTGCCCCCGGTCATGGCGCCCGACCTGCAGCACAGGGGCTCGCTCTACTTCACGCGGCCGACCCTGGCGACCTACGTCGCCGCCCGGGAGGATCTCGAGGCGTCCGCCGGCGCGGCATTCGATATGGTCGCCAAGGGTGCAATCAAGGTCGAGATCGGCCAGCGTTACGGGCTCGACGAGGCGGCGAAGGCGCATGAGGACCTCGAAGCGGGCCGCACATCCGGCTCTTCGATCATCGTGCCCTGACCCGCGCGACGGAATCTTGACGGGAGGACAGGCATGACGGATACGGTTGGCGTGATCGGCCTTGGAATCATGGGTGGCGCGATGTCGGCCAATCTGGTTGACGGCGGTTTCCGGGTCAGCGGATACGACATCGATGCCGCGGCGTGCGGGCGGCTCGCGGCGAAGGGCGGCGAAATCGCGGCCTCGCCGGGCGCGGTTGCGCAACAGGCCGGGATCGTGATCACCAGCCTGCCCTCGCCCGGGGCGCTCGACGACGTGGTGAACGGAAAGGACGGGTTGATCGCCGCCGGCAAACAGGGCCTGATCGTCATCGAAACCAGTACGTTCACGATCAAGGACAAGCAGAGCGCCCACGACGCGCTGGCCGCGGCGGGCATCACCATGCTCGACTGCCCGCTCAGCGGCACCGGCGCGCAGGCCGTCACCAAGGATCTTCTGGTATACGCCAGCGGCGGCCGTGCTGCCTTCGAGCGCTGCATTCCGGTGCTCGACGGGTTCGCCCGGGGGCACCATTACGTCGGCGATTTCGGCAACGGCAGCAGGATGAAATACGTCGCCAATTTGCTGGTCGCCATCCACAACGTCGCCTCGGGGGAGGCCATGGTGCTGGGCATGAAGGCCGGCCTCGACCCGCAGGTGATCTACGACGTCATCGCCGACGGCGCCGGCGGGTCGCGCATCTTCCAGCTGCGCGGACCGATGATGGTCGCCGACGATTACGACGACGCCACCATGCGCATGGAGATCTGGCAGAAGGACATGAAGGTGATCGGCGAATTCGCCAGCGCCCTGAAAAGCCCGACGCCGCTGTTCTCGGCCTCGGCCGAAATCTACAAGGCCGGCATGGCGCAGGGCCGCGCCAAGCAGGACACCGCATCGGTGTGCGGGGTGCTGGAGGACATCGGACGCTTCGAGCGCGGCAAGACCTAGAACAACAACTCCGGCAGATAGGTCGCGATCTGCGGGAAGATCGCGATCAGGGTCATCCCGATCAGCATGACGATCCAGTAGGGCGTCGAGCTCTTGAATATCTCGACGATGGACACGTCGTCGTCCTGGATCGCCGCCTTGACAGTGTAGACCAGAAGCCCGAAGGGCGGCGTCAGCAACCCGGCCTCGATGGCGAGGATGCCGATGATCGCGAAGGCGATGGGGTCGTAGCCGAGACTGACGGCGATCGGCTCGAAGATGGTCACCGTCAGAAGCATGATCGAGATCGAATCGATCACCATGCCGAGCGCGAACCAGATCAGGACCATGACCCCCAGGATCATCCACGGCGCCATGCCGGAGCCGAGGAAGACGTCCTGGATGGCGTTGGTCACACCGGTCATGGCAAGCGTGCGGGAGTACAGCGCGGCCGTCACCAGCAGCAGCAGGATCGGCGCAGAGGTGCGGCCGACGGACAGGATCGCGTCGAACATCTCGCGCAGCCGCATGCCCTTGGCGAGGCCCAGCAACAGCCCGATAAAGGCGCCGGCGCCGGCGCCCTCGGTCGGCGTGAAGAAACCGTACCAGATGCCGCCGAGCACGGCGACCACCACGGCGGCGATGCCGATGGCGCTGATCCAGACGGCCTTCGGGTCGACGTCGTCCGCATCCGGTTCCGGCGCCGCGTCCCGGCCGCCGCCGACAACCTTGGGCCGCAGCAGGGCCGAACCGAGGACGTACGCGATGAACAGGGACACCAACAGGAAGCCCGGCAGCACCCCGGCCAGGAAGATCTGGCCGATCGATTGTTCGGTAAGAAGACCCCAGACAATCATCAGCACGCTCGGCGGGATCAGCATGCCAAGGCACGAGCTGCCCGCCACCGTACCGAGCGCGAACCCCCGGTGATAGCCGTAGCGCTTCATCTCGGGATAGGCGATGCGCGAAAATGCCGCCGCAGACGCGATGCTGACGCCGGTGACGAACGAGAAGATCGCGTTGCCCAGCACGGTCGCCACGGCGAGGCGCCCCGGAATGTGCCTCAGTCCCCGGTTCAGCCCCTTGTACACGTCGGTGACGGCGCCCGACTTGCCGATGAACTCGCCCATCAGCATGAACAGGGGAATCACGGCGAACTCGTAGGCGCGCAGCGCTTCGTACGCGGTATTCGCCAGCATCTTCTGGACGATCGTGAAGTTGCCGCCGGTGACCAGGAAGACACCCAGCGCACTGGTTACGCCCAGCGCGATCGCGATGTGCACGCCCAGCGCGACCAGCACCAGCAGGCTGACGATCAGGACAATCGCGACATTGACGTCAAACAAAGGAAACCCCCGTCGGCCGGTCCGTTGTGGTTACCCGATGAACCGGGTCTCTTCGTCGACCTCGGTGTCCAGCGCTTCCGGGCGGAAGACATCGAGATAGGCCATGATCAGGTAGTTGAGCGCGGCCAGCGTCCCGCCGAACAGGATCATGAAGCGGGTCGGCCAGGCCGGCACCCGCAGCGCGCCCTCGCCTTCGAACTCATTTGCGACCCACGAATAGACCGCGCTGTCCCAGCCGCCGACGACGATGGTCAGGAAGAATGCCGCGCCCAGCAGGTAGCCCAGCGCCAGCGCGATGCGCCGGAACCACGGCGGAAAGTGATCGATGATGAAATCCGCCTTCAGCATCGAGCGGCTGCGAATCGCGTATCCGGCCTGCAGGAACACGATGATCACGATGGAGTTCATCACGATCTCTCGCACCCCGTAGACCGGGGCGTTGAACATGCCGCGTCCGATGATGTCCGCCATGATGAAGAACGTCAGCATGAAGGCCCAGAACGCGGCCAGGACCATGAGCAGCCTGGTCAGGCGGTCGTTCCATCGGATCAAAGCCATGCCGTTTTCCCCTCAGCGCGTCGGACCACCGGCCGCTGCGCCGGCGTCAGGCGGTATTGCGTATTCTCGACGGGCCCCGGGGAACACCGTTCGTCCGGGCCACAAAAAGAGCACCGGTCGGGCCAGGCTGTGCGCGAGAACCCGACCGGTGGTAATCAGGACCTTCGATGGACCGGGGCCACGCCTATTTGATGACGTAGCGGACCGGCCATTCGTATCCGTGCTTCTCGGCCGACTCGAGGACGAGGTTGAGGACCTGCTTCGCCGGCAGGCCTTCCGCCTCCAACTCGTTCGCATAGGCCTGCGGCCAGTCCTTCAGGGACTGGGCCCATTCCAGGCGCACATCGGGGCCGAGCTCCTTGACCTTGGCGAGGCCGCCCTTGAGCTTCTCGACGTCGCTTCCGTAGCGTTCCTTGTTGTTCGAGCCGGTCTTCTCCTCGAAGTCCGCGGCCACCTCGAGCACGATGTCCTGGACCTCCTTGGGCAGCCCGTTCCAGAAATCGAGGTTGGCTGTCATGGCGTGCCAGGTGATCGATCCGAATCCGATCAGCGTGTAGAACGGGCCCGGCTCATAGAGCTTCAGGTTGACCCAGGCGCTGGGGAACATGATCCAGCCTTCGTAGATATGGGTCTTCATGCCGGTATAGGCCTCGGGCAGCGAACCCTGGACCGGCGTCACACCGGCGTACTTCAGCCAGTTGAGGTTGAGGCCGGCGCCGGCGATCTTGACGCCCTTGAGGTCGGAAACCTTGTTCCAGTCGAACGATGTGCCGAGGTTGTAGCCGCCGTCGGCAATCCGCGCCAGGAGCTTCTGATTGAATTTCTCTTCGAACACGTTGGTGAGGTACGGAACTTCCTTGTATACGTCCTGGGCGACCTTGAGGCTGACCGTCGGGTCCATGGTGCCGAACGGCAGCATGACCTGGAACGCATGCAGCTTCAAATTGGACGGCTCGAAGCAGTAACAGAATCCGCCGATGTCGACGATGCCGTCGCGCACGCCCTCGAACGTCTCGTAGACCTTGACGATCGAGCCGCTGTAGCCCTCGACGAAATTGATCTTGTGCTCGGTCCGCGCCTCGACGCGCTTCTTCAACTCCACCTCGAAGTAGTCCTTCATCAGGCCGGCATAGACCACGGCCGGCGGATGGCCGGAGGCGATCCGTATGGTGATGGTCTTGGCCTGCGCCATGCCGGCGGCCATGATGATCATGCCGCTGGCGAACGCCGATACGGCCAGAACGGCTATGGTTTTGGATAGGCACTTCATCTTTTTTCTCCCTGTTTTGGCCGGGACGGGACAGCGCAAACCGCCACGCTCCGTATTCCACGCGTTCACGCGCGGCTGAACCGCAGTCCGGGGAAATATCGCCGAAACACCCAGGACAAGGCAGACCCTTCGATAAGGAACTGTTCCAGAACGATATTTCTCCCGGTCGCGGCGCGTATTCCGACCCGCGCCGGCGCACCGCTTTATCATTGCGATACAACAATAGCGCCGACCGGGCTGGCCCTGTTATCTTTTTTTCGAATGACAATATTCGGGAGCCGCATTGTATTTCTCGTGCCGCGGCGCGTATTCCTACTATCATCCTCAGGACGGCCGGTGGAGGGCCGCGCGAAATGAAAGCAATGGTCCTTGAAGCGCCCAACAAACTGGCGCTGCGCGAGGTGAAGCGCCCGCCGCTGCGGGAAGGTGACGTCCTGGTCCGGGTCACCAACACCGGGATCTGCGGCACCGACCAGAGCATCTATTACGGCGGCATACCGGTTTCCTATCCGCTGATCATGGGGCACGAGGCGATCGGCGAGATCGTCGAGGGCGAAGGCGCCGGCGGTCTCGGCCGGGGCTCGCGGGTCATCCTCGACCCGGTCTATTTCTGCGGCCGGTGCTATCAGTGCCGGGCCGGGCAGACCAATCTCTGCCCGAACGGCGGACTGGTCGGCCGCGATCGCGACGGCGGCTTCGCGGAGTTCGTAACGGTGCCCGCCGGCAACGCCTATCGCCTGCCGGACGAGGTCGCCGACGGCGCGGCGCCGCTGATCCAGGTGCTGACCACCTGCCTCCATGCCCACCGGCTCGCGAAAGTCTTTCCCGGCGAGGCGGTCGTGGTGATCGGCCTGGGCGTGACGGGACAGCTGCATGTGCAGCTCGCCAAGGCGCGCGGCGCCTATCCCGTGATCGGCATCACGCGCAGCGAATGGAAGCGGGACCTGGCCGGCGAGCTCGGCGCCGACATCACGGCGCCGCCCGGGGCGGACGCGGCCCGGGCGATTCTCGATGCCACCGACGGGCGCGGGGCGGACCTCGTGATCGAATGCGCGAGCCGCATCAAGGTGCTGGCCGAGGCGATGACCCTCGCCCGCATCGGCGGGCGCGTGCTGGCCTACAGCACCTACACCGAAAAGCAGGGCGAACTGCCGTTCTACGACTGGTATTTCAAGGAATTGCAAATCATCAACGCGCGCGCCGCCAAGAGCGAGGACTATCCCGCCTGCATCGACCTCGTGCAGCGCGGGCAGGTGCGGCTGGACCCGCTGATCAGCCACACGCTGCCGCTGCCCAAGCTCGACGAGGCGCTGGCGCTGCTGACCGGCGGCGACGGCGGGCGCCACATGAAGGTGATCCTCGACCACGCGGCGTGAGGAAGATCGGCCCGGCTGAATCCATATCGAGCGACCTCATACTTCGAGACGGGCCTTCGGCCCTCCTCAGAGCTTGTGAATCTTTTGATAAAGGGAAAACCGTCGCCGGTCTGCGCCGGCAATTCGCTCGAAGGCCACCCCCACCCAACCCTCCCCCATCAAGGGGGAGGGCTTTGAAATCGCGGCCAAATACTCCCTCCCCCTTGATGGGGGAGGGTTGGGGTGGGGGTG
>CAMYKU010000029.1 GCA_947259105.1 uncultured Alphaproteobacteria bacterium | reverse complement strand
CCAGCCACAACAACCGCAACAAATGCAACCATGAACAAAGCAAGAAAACTGTTACCCATGTTCCCGGTCAGATCTGTTACCCATCTGCCCGGTTGCTCAGGGTGAGGGGGCCATTCCGGGCGGGACGTTCACTCCGCCGCCTCGTCTCCCGCCTTGCCGCTGACCTGCGCTTCCATCAACGCGACGAAGTCCGGTTTCAGCCTGCCGATGCCCTCGCGGATGAAGGTCTCGCGCATGGTGAACGCGTTGCCGCCATGGGCGGTGAAGCGGCTTCGCGGCGTCGGCCTGGTGACTTCCGGCCAGTGGCCGGGCTGCGGCGCCGTCCCCTCGGCGACGATGTCCATCGGCGCGACCTCGTCCATCGCCGGCGGGTGCGTGATCTCCATGGTCTCCCATGAGATCTCCAGCGGGATGTTGTTCGGGTCGAAGAAATAGATCGACCAGATGATGCCGTGGTCGACGGCGCCGTGCACCTCGATGCCGGCGGCCTCCAGCCGGTCCTTGAAGCCGAACAGCTCCTCGACCGTATCGACGGTCATCGAGAGGTGGTCGAAGCCGAGCGGCGCGTCGGTGCGCTCGCCGTGGAACTTGTATGTCATCGGCGCCGCCTCCTCGTACTCGAAGAAGGCGATCTGGTCGCGCTCGCCGAGCCTGAAGAAATAGTGCCGGTAGCCTTCATGGCCGATCCCGGCCTGCAGCGGCAGCCCCAGGAGGTCGCGCCAGAACCGGATCGTCTTCTCAAGGTCGCTGGTGATGAAGGCCAGATGATTGACGCCGGTGAGGTTCATGGCGGGCTTCCTTCGCATCGCTTCGTCCGTGCTGCACAAGTGTAAAGTTATTCGCAGGACGCCCGGGGTCAAATCTCCGGGCGCCTCACCCGCCGAAATAGCGCCGCATCAGGAAGTGGCGAAGGTTCTTTATGATCTCGTCGTCGCCGATCTCCCTGGGTGCGCGGACGCGCCAGTTCGGCCACATCCGGGCGAACTCGGCATTCAGCGCGTCGATCTCGGATTGCGACAGATCGTCGGTGTTGTCGATATCGAACGGTACCGGAATTTCGCTGCTCATCGCTGTCGCTGCCTCATCCCGTCTGGCCGGCTGGTCTGTCTGTTCCCGACACTCTTGCCGGTTCGGCCGGCGACCGTCAATATCCGGTCACCGCGCACGCACGACTGCCCAGGGAGGAAGCGATGGCCGCGCTCGAAAAACTTTCCATGCATATCGACGGGGACGCGGCGGCGCCGGCCTCCGGCGACTACTTCGAGTCCTTCAACCCCTATACCGGCAAGCCCTGGGCGCTGGTGCCGCGCGGCGGGGCGGCGGACGTTGACCGCGCCGTCGCCGCGGCGAAGCGCGCCTTCGAGGGCGGCGACTGGCCGGCGCTGAACGCAACAGGGCGCGGCCACCTGTTGCGCCGGCTTGGCGACCTCGTCGCAGAGAACGCAGATCGCCTCGCCGAAATCGAGGTGCGCGACAACGGCAAGCTGATCGCCGAGATGGGGCTGCAGCTTCGCTACGCGCCCCAGTGGTACCACTATTTCGGCGGCCTCGCCGACAAGGTCGAGGGCGCGGTGCTGCCGATCGACAAGGCGGATACGTTTACCTACACCCTGAACGAGCCGCTCGGCGTCTGCGCCATGATTATCCCGTGGAACTCGCCGTTGCTGCTGCTCGCCTGGAAGCTCGCCCCGGCGCTTGCCGCGGGCAACACCGTGGTCGTCAAGCCGTCGGAGTTCACCTCGGCCTCGGCGCTGGCCTTCGCCGATCTGGTCGCGGAGGCCGGCTTTCCGAAGGGTGTCGTCAACGTCGTCACGGGCTTCGGCGCCGAGGCCGGCGAGAAGCTGGTGGCGCACCCGGACGTTGCCCGAATCGCCTTTACCGGCGGCACCGCCAGCGGCACCCGCGTTTACCAGAACGCGGCCGCCGGACTGAAGAAGGTCAGCCTCGAGCTCGGCGGCAAGTCGCCCAACATCGTGTTCGCCGACTGCCACATGGAGAACGCCGTCAAGGGCGCGATCTCCGGCATCTTCGCGGCGACCGGGCAGACCTGCATCGCCGGCTCGCGGCTGCTGGTCCAGGAGTCGATCCACAACGAGTTCGTCGACCGGCTGGTCGCCTTCGCGAAGACCGCGAAGATGGGTGACCCGATGTCGCCGGACACCCAGGTCGGTCCGGTCACGACGCAGCCGCAATACGAGAAGATCCTCGGCTATCTCGACGTCGCGCGCGCGGACGGCGCGGAATGCGTGCTCGGCGGCGCGAAGGCCGAGCGCCCGGAATGCGGCGACGGCTGGTTCGTCGAGCCGACCGTCTATACCGGCGTCGACAACAAGATGCGCATCGCCCAGGAGGAGGTGTTCGGCCCGGTCCTCTCGGTGATCCCGTTCAGGGACGACGACGAGGCGGTGGCGATCGCCAACGACATCGTCTACGGCCTCGCCGCCGGGGTGTGGACCACCGACATAAGCCGCGCCATCGAAATCCCGAAGCGCATCAGGGCCGGCACCGTGTGGGTCAACACCTACCGCGCGGTCTCGTACGTCGCCCCGTTCGGCGGCTACAAGCGTTCCGGTTTGGGGCGCGAGAGCGGCCAGCAGGCGATCCGCGACTGGATGCAGACCAAGACCGTGTGGATCTCCACCGCGACCGAGACACCGAACCCGTTTGTTATGCGATAAATGCGGCACACTCGACGCCGGCCGGCGGGATGGCTCCGGGAGAGGGCGGCGGATCTTCGATCCGGCGCCCGCGCGACCTTAAGCTGTTCTAAACTGCTTGCCGCTATGCTTTGCCGGTGCGGACCGGGTGTCCGCTCGGATGGAGGATCAGCAATGCGACGGGTATTCGCGATGATGTTCGTGCTCGCGCTCGCCGGCTGCGGTGGCGGCGGCGGCGCGATGGAAGAGGCGGAATGCCTGACCGCCGACTGGCGCGCGATCGGCTATGAGGATGGCGCCCAGGGCTACGGCCCCCAGCAGCTGGCGGTGCGCCGCAAGGCCTGCGCCGAGTATGGCGTCGCCGCCAATTTCGAGGCCTACATGGCCGGCCGCGAGGAGGGCCTCGTCTATTACTGCCGGCCGCAGAACGGCTACAACGTCGGCAACAGCGGCTACCGCTATGAGGGCGTCTGCCCGCCGCATATGGAGGCTGCGTTTGCGGCCGCGCATGCCGACGGGTTCGGCCTCTACCAGCGGCGCGCGCGCATGCAGAACATCGGCAAGCGGCTCAGCTACAGCCGGCAGCGCAGCCAGGAACTGGAATACGCGCTGGCCGACCGCACCCTGTCGATGGCGACTCCGTCCCCGGACCTCGCCGCCGCCGACGTCGCCGCCCGCGTCATCGAGCTCAAGCAGCTGGCCCAGGAGAAGATCGAGATCGGAGAGGCGATCAGGCAGCTCGAGATCGACTATGCCGCGGCGCAGCACGACTACGAGACGTATCGCGCCCAGATCTCCGGCCGCTATTCCGGCTGAGGCGAGAGGCGCGGCGGGGGGCGGGTCACCCCCACCCCGACCCTCGAGGGGGCACGGCTCGCCGCAATCCGCCTGCCATCCCGCTTGACGTGCGGCGCCGGGCGCGAGATGCTCTCGGTATTCCGGCCGGAGGGCTGCCCATGGCGCGCGCGGATATCGAATGGACCGACGATTTCCTGATCGGCATCGCCGAACTCGACCATGAGCATCGTTCTCTGGTGGCCGATATCAACCGGCTGCACGGCGCGCTGCGCGCCCATGACGAGCGTGAGCGGATCCAGGAGACGCTGGGCGAGATCCTCGCCCGCCTGCAGGCCCATTTCGCGCTCGAGGAAACCGTCATGAAGGAAAACGGCTACGCGCATTACGGCGCGCACAAGGCGGAGCACGAGGCGCTGCTGGATACCTTCACCGGCTTCATGGTGCGCTTCGAGCAGGAGCCCGGCACCGGCGCCGGCGCGGCGATCGAGGAGGTCGTCGACGAGTGGATCGTCGAGCACATCCTGACCAGCGACAAGAAGATGAGCCTGATGGTGAAGGGGTGAAGAGGGGTTGTTGGGGCCACGCGCAGCCGGCCAGCGGGATGGCTGCGGGATCGAGGCCCCGGATTTCACATCCGGGGCCTTATGGCGCTGGCCGGCCCTAAGGCATAGCGCGCCGGGCTGGCCCCGGGAGCGGGTGCCCGATTTGCGATCGGGCGCCCATGGCGGCGCACGGTCCACCCCCTCACCCAACCCTCCCCCGCCAGGGGCGAGGGCCTTTTGTTCGCAAGGCCGAACAGTCCAGTTCCTCTCCCGCCGAGGCGGGGGCGGGGCGGAGAGCGGGCCGGTGCCGATTCCACGTAAGTGGATAACGCCCTAACCGATCGCTTCTTTGAGTGTGGCCAAGACGTGTTTGTTGGATTGCTGTGCCGCGTTGACATGATCGGCCATCTCTTTGATGCCCGACGTCGCGCCCGCCGCGGCCATTGCCGCGAGGTCCTTGTCGCTGGGCAGGGTTTTGGCGTACTTCCCTGATTCCTTTGCCTCCAGCATCGCCTTCAGGACGCCGCCCATCAGGAATTCATCGACCATGCCAACCGACTCGACCGGCACCTTGAGATTGTCGGGATCGAGCAGCCTCTCCAGCGGCAGGCGCTCGAAGACGATCGGCCACCACAGCAGAACATTGCATTGGCCCGCATACTTCCCGAGCACATCGATGGCATGATGTCCGATGACCCAGATCGGCATATGGACGTTCAGGTCGGCATGCAGCGGATAGCGGAACAGCGCATTCCAGCAGGCCCGCCAGACCATGCAACGCAGCTTGGCTTTCGGCGACAGCCAGATGGCGACGTTTCTGAAGTAGTTTCGAATCCGGTCGAGCGCCTGCTGGCCCTGCGGCGTGTCGTTGAACCCGTTCAGTTTACGTGGATCGCCGGTTGTGACATTGCCGGGGTTGTCGGTATTGAAGAACATGCGGCCCGTCAGGTTTACGTCGAACCAATGATGCCATGTGGAATCGACGACGACGCGGCCCACGTCAACGCAATGACCGTTATAGGCGCCGATTGCGCCGAATTCCTTGCCGTTGGCCTCCCCTTTGAAATTAAACGGCGCCGGCCCGTGATCATCCTGGACCCTTGCCCAGGCGATGATTTCCGGCGCGAGGGGATTTCCGCCATAGTCCGGATATTCTGGCGCGGTGTAAGCGCCGAATGTCGGATTGTCGGTCAGGTCCGCCGGCACGACCACCTCGCCCTCATGGGGGTGATCCGGCAGGATGGTGATCGGCCCGTCCTTGCCGCACAGTACGGGGTGCGGCGAACGCCTCAGGAAATAATGCCAGTGCCAGTGATGGTAGTGATGATGGATGCCGCCATGGCAATGGTGGTGCATGTACCACCGCAACCGGATCTTCATCGGTACATCGTCGGATTCATCGTCGAAGGTATATTGCGCGGATTCGTCTACGCCCGGCGTGGCCGCGTAGTCGTGCCCCTTCACGAGCGTGTCGTGACGGTCTGCACCCACGGGCGACGGAACGCCGGCCAGCCATTTGCGCATATTGCGGACCCGCGGAATGCGCGCGCACAGCGAGGCGCCAAGCTGCGCATGGTCGCCGGTGGCGAATACGCCCCCGCCGGCATCCATCCAGCGGAACAGGATTTCCAACTCGGGGTCGGTCAAGGCGGGCGGATTGGCGCCCGACGTGCTCTGGCTTAAATTGAAGCCGTAAAACCAGACCTGGTCGTAATCGTTGATGTCGAATCCGGACTGCGTGAATTTGAAGTTTTCGTAGTGCGGCGCATACAACGGCTCGGCCGGGCTGCCGGCAACGGGCGGGTTGGGATCCGTTTGACGATGCGCGCGGGTAATATCGAAATTCACCCACCACTCCGGATTGTTTCGCAACGTGTCGAGGACTTCGCTCAGGCCAAAGTAGAACTGGTTGAAGGAGATGCCGTCGTCGACCAGCATCAGGATCTTGACGGTACAGGGCCGGAGAAAGATCCGGTGATCGCGTCTCCCAATGTCGATTTCCTGAAATCGCAGTCGTTCTATTCGCTTTATTTCGGCCAAGTGATACTTCTCTATCTCCGACAAATCGAATCCGGCTGAGGCTTTCTCTTTGCCTGTCCGAGTAGTGCGCTTTGCTGGCATGATGACTCCCCCTTGTGTGAAATTCCCCGCTGTCCCGGCGGCATTGCTTACTGCGGCCGGCCGCGACTGACTTCGTGAAACCCTGTCCCGTTCCGATCATTTGCGGCGCAGCCGAAGTCCTCGGACGCCGACAAACTCTATCAACGGCATGGCTGGTGTCTCATTCAGTCAATCACAGATTGCATTTGGGGCTGGAAATTGGTTGACGTCTGTAGCAAAAGCCACACTGCAATTCATTTTTGCCGATTGAGCGCCTCGTCAGGTTGCACGGCTTTGCGCCGTTTCTCGTTGTCCTCCGCGACATTCGGCGTTCGCCGCAACTGAATGTTGCCTGGTCATCCCGCTATTCGACCGCGCCGAGGTGGAGGCCGCCGCGTCAATGACGCATTCCGCCCGATGGGGGAGGGGGACTCCCTCCGGTCACGGCCCCGGAAACCGGTCCAGGAATCGCCGCGCACGGGGCATCGCGTCGTGCAGGAACTGCCTCGGCTCGCGCAGGTGCAGCCCGTCCCGGGTCAGCGATTTCGCCTCCGAGACCAGCACGTCTTCCGGCAGGTCCACGAGCGTGCAGTCCCACCCCGGCCACCAGCGCCCCGCCTTCGCCCGCATATGCGCCAGCAGACGAGGCCAGTCCGACCAGCCGTGATAGTCGAACGCCGCGCCGCCCCGCACGGCGACGATATGGTTCCCGGTGAACCCCGTCACCGGCCGCACCCACACCGCCCGGAATCCGGCGCCCGGAAAGCGCTCCAGGACCGCATAAGCGAGGATATGGCAGGCCCCGGCGGCGAAGAACACGCGGTCCGGAAGCGCCCAGCGAAGGGTGGGGTCGCGTTTTGTCGAGCCGGAGATGACGTACATGGGTATGAGTATGGCATGGGGAGGGGGTAGGGAAAGAGGTTCGCCACGGGCTCCCGGCGATGGCAGACCCCGGTTCCGGCGGGCGGCCGCCAACTCCCCGTTTCATACTTGGCACATTCGGCGCCCTTTGCGATACAACGCTACCCATGGCCCTGACGATTCCCAACCCACAGGCGCGGCGGCTGTTCCTGCACCTGCAGGGGCTGTCGGCGCCACCCAACCGCAAGCTGACCCGGCCCGGTCTGCTCGATCTGATCGAGCGGCTCGGATTCGTGCAGATCGACAGCATCAATACCGTCGAGCGCGCGCATCACATGATCCTGTTCGCCCGCAACCAGACCTACCGCAAGGATCATCTGGCGCGGCTGCTGGAGCGCGACCGGACGCTGTTCGAGAACTGGACCCATGACGCGTCGATCATCCCGACCGCGTTCTATCCTTACTGGGAGCAACGCTTCATCCGCGATGCCGGCCGGCTGCGGGCGCGCTGGCGGGCATGGCGGCGCGAGGGTTTCGAGCACATGCTCGACGATATCCTCGGCCATGTGCGGCGCGAGGGACCGGCGATGTCGCGCCATCTGCGCCGGCCGCAGGACGCGTCGGCGGAGGGCTGGTGGAACTGGCATCCGTCGAAGACGGCGCTGGAATATCTGTGGCGCACCGGCGCGCTGTCGGTGTGCCGGCGCGAAGGTTTCCAGAAGGTCTACGATCTGACCGAGCGGGTCATTCCGGAGGCATACCGGGCGGGCGCGGCGGGCGGGGAAGGGGACAGCCGAGCCTATGTCGACTGGTTCTGCCGCGGCGCGCTCGACCGGCTCGGCGTCGCCACGTCCGGCGAGCTGGCGGCGTTCTGGGGGGCGGTCACGCCGGACGAGGCGAAGGCCTGGTGCCGGGACCGGCTCGGCGACACGCTGATCGAAGTCGAGGTCGAGCCGGCGGACGGCTCGAAGCCGCGCCGGGCCTTCGCGCGTCCCGAGGCTTCGATTACCGGATCGAGGTCTTCGTGCCCGAAGCCAAACGAACCTACGGTTATTACGTCTTCCCGCTGCTCGAAGGCGACCGGCTGATCGGCCGCGTCGACATGAAATGCGAGCGCCGCGACGGCGTGCTTCGCGTCACCGGCCTGTGGCTCGAGCCGGGCATCAGGCTGACCGCCGCCCGCCGCCGCGCCCTGGACGCCGAACTCGACCGCCTGCGCCGCTTCGCCGGCGCCGGGCGGGTGGATTATGCGGCGGGTGTTCTGAAACCGGCGCACGGTGGGTAGATCGCACCCGGCTCCCCGGCGCCCCGCCGAAGCATTCAGAGAGCCTTCCCGCGCCACGGGATGATCGCCGGAACCCTCGCGCGATAGTCTCGATACGCCTCGCCGTACAGCTTCAGCAGGCGCCGTTCCTCGAACTTCGTTCCCACCATCAGGTATGCCGAGGCCCAGATCGCCGTCGCCAGGCCGAACGGGTCCTGGGCGTTGCCCCAGACGAGCAGGTAGACGCCGGCGTAGAGCGGATGGCGGACCCAGGCGTGAAAACCGCCGGTGTGCAGCGGCTCGTCTTCCGGCTCGTCGATCCCCCGCCGGTGATTGCGGATCTGCGTCGTGCCGGCGAAGCGGCCGAGGTCGTAGTCGCGGGAGGCCAGCAGCAATATGACGAGCCCGAGGACCGACAGGCCGTACAGGCCGGCCCTTGCCGCCTCCGGCAGCGCGAACGGCGCGGCGCCCCCGAGCAGCCAGTTTCCCGCCAGCCAGACCGCGGCCAGGTGAAGGCCGGCGAACCCGTTGTAGGCGATCCGGTAGTACGGGCCGAGGGCGGGCGCCAGGCGGTCCCTCGCCCGCGAACCGGCCAGCAGCGAATGCCCGAGGCCGAAGCTGAACCAGGCCAGGGCGTAGACGATCTGGGCCTCTGTTGACGTCATGAACTGATCCCGATGTTGGGAACTCCAGGGGGAGCTCCGGAGCGACGATACGCAATATAGCGAAGTTGTCTCGCGGAAACAGGCGTCCGGATGCGCGCTCGGGGGCGATACCCGGTCCTCCTCCCGCGCCGCCCCCTCACCCAACCCTCTCCCGCGAGGGGAGAGGGCTTTATAGTGCCGCCTCGAAGGAAGAACCCTCTCCCCTGGCGGGAGAGGGCAGGGTGAGGGGGTGCTCGGCAGGGTCGCTCGATTTCCCGACCCCCCCGATGCCGGCTACGGCCGGGGTTTGAAGCCCGGCTCGTACTGGGCCGGATCGCTGCCGAACCAGAACCGGTCGAGGTGCAAGTGGGCGGTTCCGGGCAGGAAGTCGCGGTACATGCCAATCTTGAATTTCACCTTCTGGCCGGGCCAGTTGTCGTATCCGATGGGGCCGGTGACCCGCGCGACGAACTTTCCGTTCGCATAGATTTCGACCTTGCCGTCCCGGCCGCCCCGGATCGCGTAGATCATGTGCACCCAATCCGCCTTTGGATCGGGAAGGACGAAGTCTTCGCCACGGATTACGGTCAATCCCGTTGTGCAAGCGTCCCCTTCCTTCAGGTCTCCGCCCCGGTTTTTCGTTATATTGTCCGGGGTCCAGACGCAGTGAAGCGGATTGGTTGAACGCGGCGCCGCCTTCAGGTCGGGATCGCCGCTTGCCTTGGCGACACGGCAGCGGCAATGCCCGTCCTGCACGGTGACGTGGAAGATGCCGTTGTCGAACCTCTGGGCGAGGACCGGGCTGGACCCTTGGGTCTGTTTCCACTGTCCGATCACCCATCTCGTCGAGCCGGCCGCGGGAATATCGCCGTCCACCCGGAACGACAGCCCGTACCAGTATTCCTCGTCGATCGGATGGCGGTACTTGTTCTGCAGCCGCAATTCGTTGCGCTGAATGACGGGGGATGCGCCCTTGCGGAAAACCCCCATGGTCGCCAGCCGCGATTGCACCGGCCGTATGAGGCTGGGGCCGAGGCTTTCGATGTCGTCGTGTTCGTCTGCGTTGATGGTGGCCACAACCGCGGGCCCGTCGCACAGAACCTCGCCCTTCCGCAGGGCATCCACCCCGATCGTCAGCGAATGTTCGCCTTCCACCGGCGCGATACCGTCGAACCTGAGCAGCCTTTCTTCGGCCTGGCAAAGCTTCCAGATGTCGTCTTTGATCGAGCCCGTATTGAAGTCGTCGGACGCGCTCAGCGCCGCCGCGCCCGTTTGCGCGGCCGCGATCCGGGTAGCCGCACCCGCTTGCGGGGCCGCCCGATCCGCGGCCGCGGGCGCCGCAAACAGCAGGGCCGCAACCAGCAACGCAACTCCCCGCATGATCGCCTCCCGTCGGCACGTTCCGATAGCAATTGGACGTACGTTACCCGAGTTGCGACCGCGAATCGAGGGCAGGGTGAAGGGCGGCCGCGCCGGGCCTTTGCACGGGCATTTCCAGCCGCCCTTGTGACGGCAAACTCTTGTCTTCGTGACCGGTCGGCGGCGCGATCTCATACTTCGGGACGCGGCTGCGCCGCTCCTCAGCATGAGGCTCGATTGTTTGAGTCCTCATGCTGAGAGTTTGTGAATCTTTCGGCATTGGCTTGTACGGCGCCGGCTTACGCCGGCAGCGTCGGTTGTTGGTCACCCTCTCCCAACCCTCTCCCATCAAGGGAGAGGGCTTTGAATTTGCAGCGAAAAGCCCCCTCTCCCTTGATGGGAGAGGGTTGGGGTGAGGGTGACGAAAGAACGATTCGCCGGCAACGCCGGCGGCAATATTCACCCTCGTGCCGAAAGGTTCACAAACTCTGAGGAGGGCTGCCGCGCCGAGCAGCCGCCGGACGGCGGCGTGTGCGAGCCGCAAAACAGCGGCCCGCCCGGCGCGATGACGACGCCATCCTGGCGAGAAGTCCGGGCTAGGGCGTCGGATCGTAAGGCCTGACCGGCAGACCCGATCCGATCCAGCCCGGCGCCCGCTTGCCGCCCAGCATGCCCCCGTGAACGTCGATGATCCGGTCGAACCCGTATTTCGCGAGCTCTCTCTGGAGATACGACGAGCGCTCGCCATGCGCACAGATAAATGCGATCGGCGTCTGGTTGTCCGCGCCCGCGGCCTCGCCGATCCGTTTGACGAAATCGTCCATGCGCTGATGCATGGTGATGGGAATGGCGGTCGCGGCGATCCCGGTCTCGCGCCATTCGGATTCAAGCCGGACATCGATCAGGACGATGCGTCCCTCTTCCGACAGCCGGAAGGCCTCGTCCACGCCGATGACGCGCGCGGTCGCCTCGGCGCCGGCGCCCGGATCTTCGGCCGGCGGCGCCGGCCCGGCCGCTTGCGTCTGCCGGCTGCAGAACTTCGATGACAGCGTCTCGAGGGCCGTCCGCGTCCGGGCCGGGTCGCCTTCGTGTTGGAACGTATCGGCGTCGCGCTTCTCCCACACGGGCGCGCCGTTCCCGTCGTACGTGGTGAGCACCTGGACGATTTCGCGCCCGGAGATCCGCACCGTCGTCTTCACGTCCGTCCCGCCCGCGGCGCCGGCATCATCCCCGACCACCGTATCCCCGGGGCGCGCGTTCTTCAGGAAGACCTGCTTCGTCCCGATATCGTCGATCAGGCACCCGGCGATGGCCGGATCGAGATCGGCGATGGGGTGCGGGCGCACCTTGACGATGCAGCCGTCCGCGTCGACGGGGGCCGTGCCCGGGGCCAGCGCGCAGGCGGCGGAGAGGACAGCTGAAACACCGAGCCGGGTTCGCGGCGGGCGGGTCATTTGCAGAACCGTGATTATTCGGACCGGCAGTCATATTCGCACCTGACGGTCTGGGTGCCAATGATGAAGATCGACGGCCCCCTCTCGAAACCCGCAGAAATTGCCGGTGCATGGGGTTGTTCCACCAACTTGACACCACCGCGCCCGCCGCCCGGGCGATTCCGGTCGGCGGATGATCCTGCAATGCGTATCATTCAGGTGCCGGCCAGGGCGCAAACCGGACAATCCGGACCGGGGTTGGTTTCGCGTTTTTCTTATCTATCGGCTTTCGGCTTTCAGCCTCGTGTGTCACCGTGGTTCGGATTCCGCCGTCATCGCGAGCGCAGCGACGCGATCCAGCGGCCGGCCCGTCCCCTGGATTGCTTCGCCGCGATGCGCCTCGCAAGGACAGATCAGAAATCCTTGCGTGGTTGGCGGCGCCCCGTCCACGCCCATCGCCCCGCCGCCATCCGGTCCATGTCGGCCATGGCGTCGTCGAGCCATTGGTAGTCGCTTTCCTCGAAGGTGCCGGCATCGCGCTCCTTCGCCGCCGCAAGGGCGCAGCGCAGCTTGGCGTGCAGGCCCGGCAGGGTGCGCGCCGGGACGGCGAAGGCGGCGCGCAGCGCGGCCTCGTGGCGCTCGTACAGGCGGACGGCGGCATCGTCCGCTTCGCGGTAGCCGGTGCGTTGGGCCAGCGCCTCCACGGCCCAACTGCCCGCCTCGGAAATAGGTTTGGCGGGATAGTCCTTGTGGCGGCGCAGGGCCTCGTGCAGCCGCCGGCAGTGCGCGTCGGCCACCACGTATTCCGCCCAAAGGTCCGCCGCCGCCGCGATGCGCCGCAACAGTTCGGCATCGGGGCCGCAAGCGCCGGCCGCCCCCGGCGAAGCGGGGACGACAGGCGCGCAGGCCGGCGCGGCGGCGGCGGATCGGGCGGCCGCGTGCAGCGCGGCGAGGGCCCCGCCGGCCAGCATGGTGCGTCGTGAAAGTTTCGTGCTAAGAACGGCGTTAGCCATGACCTGACTCCGCTGTAGTCGGGTTGCGGTCAGGCGCGGGAAGGTGTTCGAGCACCCTTTCGCGCCGCTTACAATCATCCAGGCCGGCTTTTTTAGCCGGATCCGATCAAAAATACCGGCACGGCTTGATGGTGTCAATCGAAATCCGTGGCATAAGGACGACATGACGATAACGCCCCGACAAAGCCGCGCCGCCCGCGCCCTGCTGGGCTGGACGCAACCGGACCTCGCCAGGGCGGCCAACGTCGGACGTACGACGGTCGCCGAATTCGAGCGCGGCAAGAGCACCCCGATCGCCAACAACATGGACGCCATCCGCGCCGCCCTGGAGGCCGCCGGCATTGTCTTCATCCCCGAAAACGGCGGCGGCCCCGGCGTAAGGCTCCGAAACCGGACGTGAGCGGGTTGCAATTCGACACCTCTCCATGGGGATTGTCCCCTTTCAAAGGTGTCCGGTAAACCCGGGTTAGCTCATTGTGTCCCCCGAATTGGTCCCCCGAGTTCCCAGTCAATTCGAAGGGCGTAGGTTCTCGACCTGGACGGGCAGCAATGATCGCATATACAGTCGGGGGTAGATTTTGGTGGTCAGGGGCTCTAAACTTTGTGGTGAGCCGATTACGACCTTCGAGTTAATTCCCTTTGATCGAGGCATCGAAGCGGGATTCGGTGGGCGTTATGCGCGAAGGTCGACGGAATCTGGGGGCCGAAGACACAGGTAGCTTCCAACAATTCATCCAGAAACTAGACTTGGAGCGATCCATGTCATGACCAGAAAAGCCGTCATTTGCACAAAGCAAAATTGTAGTCACCGGTACCATCAAGATGTGAACCTGAGTGAGAGGAGGATTCCTGTTCACCACTGTCCACAATGTGGCGATGCTGGCCGAATGATCATGGGACCAGGACAACAGGAGTTGACGGGTGCCAAAGCCGCTGTGTTCAAACCTCCGGGATATCGCCGTCCTTTACTGAGCACGCCTGTGAACTGGTCGTTGCTAAGAGCGAGTTCCGGCGACATAACCTTGCTGCACACGAACGTGGTGCAGGCTGGCTACACCCTGATCGGGTTTCACGGATGCAGATCCAATGCAGCGGAGTCCATTATTACGGAAGTTAGGGACGTGAGCACGACAAACGCTCGCGGTAGCGGGTTTGCAGTAGGTAGCAAATATAATGGAATTCCCGCGCATTGGTCGCAACAAAACAAAGGCCCCGGAACCCCTACCATCCTTAGAATCTATGTTTTGAAGTGGAGCGATCTGACTTTCAGCGACGACTATGATTGGGGGAAAATGGACCCGGACGACGATGTGGAAAACGACGGCTTGGAAATGGTCCTGAAGGTCCACACATTCAGCAGAATCGTTGCACTCCCATCGATTGGCAATAACGATCAAGACTTGATTCCCGATACTGTATGGGCAGACTGCCCCACGCATAACTTCGGGCCTGACGAAATGCCGAAAGTGACCAAACTGGCTCAGCATCTCAAAATCACTTTGAATGAACTAGATCAGTGGATTGCGAGCGGTAAGACCGGACCTATCGAGGAGGCCGCTGCGAAGCTAGGTATAAACTTGTAGCTTTTGCGGGTTGTGGTAGATGGCGTGGGCTCAACCGCACGTCAAGGCCACCGTGCACAGTACGTGTAAAGAGTTCTCACATCGACGCCAGGCGCAGGCGTGAAGCCGTGATTGGCGCCGGTGTTGCGTCCACATCGGGATCGTAACGTCCGAACCTTCGGATGCGTTCGCGAAGATACGGGCTCAACGATGCGGTCATCACCGCCCCTCCAGTTCGCCATCCCGGGAGCGGACGTTGCCTTAATCTAGCCGGCAGTCGGCTCAGGGTCGATTTTAGCCTTTCAGCTGACGGGACTTCTGCCCCGGTAAACTTCCGGAACTGGCTATGAGCGGCGGTTGATGTTCACATCTCGTGATGACCGCATTCGGGCGGTCAGCAGGCATTGGGAGCCACAAAATCCGGCGTCACGGACCGGACCCACCGCCGGGGTCCGGATCCCGCCCTCCGGCCTTCGAGGCCCCGCTCCGTTGTCCGTCCCCCTCCGCGCACGCCGCGCCCTTCTCCTCGTCCATGCGGCGGAGGTCGGCCCGATAGGCGTCGATCAGGCGCGCGAGGATTTCCGCGCCGTCCGGCTCTTCCTCCGCCGCCGCCCCGTCCGCCGTCTCCGCCCCCCGCCCCAGCCTCCGGGCGCGGCGGTCCAGCGCCTCGGTCTGGCGCACGAACAGGTTCATCAGGCGCGCCGCCGTGCGCGCCAGCGCCATCGCCGCCTCGATCGCCGCCAGCACCGCCGATTCGCCCGCCTCCGGCACGTCGCCCGCCGCCGCCGCCGCCTCCAGCTCGCCGGGGCCCGCCGCCGCGGCCAGCTCTTCCATCATGCGCCAGGCATGGTGCGGCGCCGCGCCCCCCGTCGCGAGCTTCAGGTTCGCGGCGACGGTCGCGTGGTCCGCCGCCGTCAGCTCCGCCGCCGCCTGTCCGCTTGCCGATGAGTCCATGTTCCGTCCCTTTCGTTTGAGTTTCGTCGGCCGTCGGCCGTCAGTGCATTGTCCGTTCAAGTGGAAACGGTTCCGACGAGCCGCGCGACCTCATGCCTCGAGACGCGGCTCCGCCGCTCCTCAGCATGAGGACACGAACGCCGGAGCCTCATGCCGAGGAGGCGCGGCGCGTCCCAATTGTCGGAATTTGGCCAGTATACGGATTGCAGGGTCTACCTTCAAAGGAAATGGCCCGTGCCACGCGCAGCCGGCCGCCGGGCTGGCCCCGGGAGCGCCGCTGCGGATTTCAATCCGCAGCGTATGGCGGCGGCCGGCCCCTGTCGTGCCACCCACCCCGCCAAACATTGCAGCGCCTCCCGGGGTGCCGGCCGGCTGTGCCCGGCACGGGCATCAAACCCGCAGAAAACACCGGTGCATGGGGTTGTTCCGCACGGAGCCGGGTTGTGGCGGGCCGCGGGGCGGGGTTGCGCCGATCGGGGTCTTGGAGATTTTCCTCCAACGCGTATCATGGCGGAGCCGGCGCCCGGCGGGCGCGGGCCGGACGATCCGGACACACCGCTGCCCGGCGGGCGCGGGCCGGACGATCCGGACACACCGCTGAATCCGGTTTTTCACTATCTCACCGGCCGCCGCCATCGCGCCCCGGCCGTACCACACGGGAGAGGGAGAGTACCCATGCTGGCCTGGATATCCGATCCGCAGATCTGGGGCGCGCTGGTCACCCTGACGGCGCTGGAGATCGTGCTCGGCATCGACAACGTGATCTTCATCGCGCTGGTCGCCGAACGGCTGCCGAAGGCGCAGCAGGCGCGGGCAAGGGCGATCGGCCTGTCGGCGGCGCTGGTCATGCGGCTCGCCCTCCTCGCGGCGATCGCCTGGATCGTCGGGCTGACGGCGCCGCTGTTCACGGTGTTCGGGATCGCGTTCTCGTGGCGCGATGTGATCCTGTTCGGCGGCGGCCTGTTCCTGCTGGTGAAGGCGACGCTGGAGATCCACCGCAGCGTCGAGGGCGAGGCGGAAGGCGGCGCGCGCGAAGGCGGCGCCAGCTTTGCCCTGGTGATCGCGCAGATCATGCTGCTCGACCTCATCTTCTCGCTCGACTCGATCATCACCGCGGTCGGCATGACAACGCACCTGCCGGTGATGTTCGTCGCCGTGATCATCGCCGTCGCGGTGATGTTCTTCGCCGCCGCCGCGGTCAGCGGCTTCATCGCCCGCCACCCGACGACCAAGATGCTGGCGCTCAGCTTCCTGTTGCTGGTCGGCGTCGCACTGGTCGCCGACGGGCTGCATTTCCACATCCCGCGCGGCTACCTTTATTTCGCGATCGCCTTTTCGGTGCTGGTCGAGTTCTTCAACCTCGCCGCCGCGAAGGCCCGCGGGGCGCGGCGCTGAGGATGGGGGCGATATCGTGCATCGCTCCTCTCGTGGAGTCGGCCAGCGCCATGGGCTGCGCATCGGAGATACGCAGCCCTCTCCCGGCGCCAGCCCGCTGGCCTCAGTGAGCTAGTCGATAGGAATGAGTCTTATCTTCTTCCCGTCCGCCGCCAGGGCGAGCCCGCCGTGCTTCAGGGCCAGCGCCTGTTCGCCGAAGATCTCGCGCCGCCAGCCCTTCAGCGCCGGCACGTCGGCGTCGTCGTCGGCGGCGATGCGCTCCAGGTCGTCGCCACTGGCGACCAGGCGGGCGGCGACGTTCTGCTTCTCGCTGTTCAGCTTGAGCAACACCTTGAGGAGGTCGGTCAGCGGCCCCAGGCCCGGCGGCAGCCGCTCCGGCCGTTCCGGCGGGGTCGGCAGCGAATGGGCCGGGCGCGCGATGCCGTCCTCGATCACCTGCAGGATCGCCTGGCCGGTCGGGCCCGCCGCCATCTTCGGCGAGATGCCGCGCACATGGGACAGCGTCTCGGTCTTGCGCGGGGCGTGGCTGGCGATCTCCATGATCGCCTCGTCGCGCAGGATGCGGTTCCGGGGGACATCGCGCTGCTGCGCCTCGCGTTCGCGCCAGGCGGCGAGCTCGACGAGGATGGCAAAGAAGCGCTTGCCCTTGCCGCCGCGGCCCTTGATGCGGCGCCATGCCTCTTCCGGATCGGCCCGGTAGGTGCCGGGTGCGCACAACACCGCCATCTCCTCGTCCAGCCAGTGGTCGCGGCCGCTGCTCTTCATGCGCGCCGCCAGCTTCTCGTAGACCGGCCGCAGGTGCGTCACGTCGGCCAGCGCGTAGTCCAGTTGCCGGTCGGTCAGCGGCCGCCGCGACCAGTCGGTGAAGCGCGAGGCCTTGTCGACGGTGACCCCGATCGTCCGGGCCAGCAGGTTCTCGTAGCTGATCTGGTCGCCATAGCCGCACACCATGGCGGCGAGCTGGGTGTCGAACACCGGAGCCGGCACCTTGCCCATGCGGTGGTGGAAGATCTCCAGGTCCTGGCGTCCGGCGTGGAACACCTTCAGCACGCTCTCGTCGGCCAGCAGCTCGTAGAGCGGCGCGAGGTCGATGCCCGGCGCCAGCGCGTCGATCGCCGCCTCATCCTCCGGCCCGGCCACCTGCACCAGGCACAGCACCGGCCAGAACGTGTTCTCGCGCATGAACTCGGTATCGACGGTGATATACGCGGCGTCGGACAGGCGGGCGCAGAAATCCGCAAGACGCGCGGTGTCGGTGATCGGTGGGGCAGGCATCGGCACTCGGGTTTTTCCGCGTCGCGCGGATACGGGCCGCCCCGCTCCCCCACCCGGCCGCCCGGACCGGGCCGCCGGGTGGGGGAGCGGGTTGACGCCGCACACGCGACAATCGGGCGCAGTGTTACATGCATTTGGCGGCAAGGGAAAGTCCCGGCGTAACCCCTCCCTTGACAAGGTGGGGCAAACCATGGCCATTGCCCGCGAGTTTCAGGATTTCTGACCGGGTAAGAAATGCACGAATACCGCACCCATAGCTGCGGGGCGCTGCGCCTCGACGATGTCGGCCAGGCCGTCCGCCTGTCGGGCTGGGTCCACCGCAAGCGCGACCACGGCAACCTGTTGTTCATCGACCTGCGCGACCATTACGGCGTGACGCAAGTGGTGCTCGACATCTCGAGCCCGATCTTCCCGGTCGCCGAGGGGCTGAGCAACGAATCGGTGATCCGCGTCGACGGCAAGGTGGTGCGGCGCACCGAGGACACGGTCAACGCCAGGATCCCGACCGGCGAGGTCGAGGTGCAGGCGGCCGAGATCGCCGTGCTGTCGGCGGCCGAGCCGCTGCCGATGCCGGTCAACCAGGACGCCGGCTACCCCGAGGACATCCGGCTGCGCCACCGCTTCCTCGATTTGCGGCGCGAGGACATGCACGCCAACATCATGCTGCGGGCGCGCGTCATCCAGTCGATCCGAAACCGCATGGTCGAACAGGGCTTCACCGAGTTCCAGACGCCGATCCTGACCGCCTCGTCGCCGGAGGGCGCGCGCGACTACCTGGTGCCAAGCCGCATCCATCCGGGGCATTTCTATGCGCTGCCGCAGGCGCCGCAGCAGTTCAAGCAACTGCTGATGATCGCCGGATTCGACCGCTACTTCCAGATCGCGCCGTGTTTTCGCGACGAGGACGCGCGCGCCGACCGCTCGCCCGGCGAGTTCTACCAGCTCGACTTCGAGATGTCGTTCGTGACGCAAGAGGACGTGTTTGCCGCCATCGAGCCGGTCATGCAGGGCGTGTTCGAGGAATTCGGCGGCGAGCGCAGCGTGACCCCGGCGCCGTTCCCGCGCATCCCCTTTGCCGAGGCGATGGCGAAATACGGCTCCGACAAGCCTGACCTGCGCAACCCGCTGATCCTCGCCGACGTGACCGAGGCGTTCCGCGGTTCGACCTTCGGCATCTTCGCCAAGGCGATCGAGGGCGGCGCGGTGGTCAAGGCGATCCCGGCGCCGGGCGCCGGCGGCAACCCGCGCAGTTTCTTCGACAAGTTGAACGACTGGGCGCGCGGCGAGGGCGCCGGTGGGCTCGGCTACATCATCCTCGAGGGCGGCGGTGGCAAGGGCCCGATCGCCAAGAACCTCGATGCGGACCGGGTGCAATCGATCATCGAGGCCACCTCCCTTGGCGACGGCGATGCGGTGTTCTTCGCCTGCGACCATCCGGGCAAGGCCGAGGCCTTCGCCGGTACAGTGCGCGACAAGCTTGGCGCCGATCTCGGGCTGATCGAGGCGGACGCCTTCCGGTTCTGCTGGATCGTCGACTACCCGATGTTCGAGCTCGACGAGGCGACCGGCAAGATCGAGTTCAGCCACAACCCGTTCTCGATGCCGCAGGGCGGCATGGAGGCGCTGGAGACGATGGACCCGCTGGAGGTCAAGGCCTGGCAGTACGACATCGTGTGCAACGGCGTCGAGCTGTCATCGGGCGCGATCCGGAACCACCTGCCGGAGATCATGTACAAGGCCTTCGGCATCGCCGGCTACGGGCCGGAGGAGGTCGAGTCGCGCTTCGGCGGCATGCTGAGCGCGCTCAAATTCGGCGCGCCGCCGCATGGCGGCTCGGCCCCCGGGATCGACCGCATCGTCATGCTGCTGGCCGACGAGCCGAACATCCGCGAGGTCGTCGCCTTCCCAATGACCCAGACCGCCGAGGACCTGATGATGCAGGCGCCGGCGCCGATCGATCCGGACCGGCTGCGCGAGTTGCACATCCGCGTCCACCTGCCGCCGAAGAAGGTAGACGAAAAACCGGAATAGCCGCCGTTTCGGCAGAACTTAGCTCCGCTGCGGCCGACCGCGCCCGGCAGCTCGCGCCACCCGTGGCCCCGGCGCCGGACGGTTCAGCGTCCTGCGCGGCCGCATGCGGTGCGTGCTAACCAATTCCCTTTACGCTGAATTCACATGTTGCTGGTAGCGTCATTACGGTTTCCCGGCGAGCCGTGATATCCAACGAAAGCCGGGGGTTGTTGGTTAACAAAAAGTAAAAATGATGCGATAATATTAATTTTCAATGTTATACTAAATATTATTGTTAATTTTTTGTTAACAATGCTTACAACATGGCTATAAAATTGAAATTTGATTAAAATGCTCTCCGAATTAGAGGCGATATTACTTGCTGAATCGCGCTCTTGGGTGTTCTATCGGGGGCGGAACAACACAGAATTTCGATGCAAGCTGATTTATTCAAGAAATTTTCTATAGCCGCCGTATTTATGGTCGTCCTGAGCGGCTGTTCCATCTCGCCCACCTTCGACGCAGCGTCCTTGACGGTCGGCGGCGTCAGCTATCTTCTGACCGGCAAGGGCACCATGGATCACGCCGTATCGGCGGCGGCCGGCCAGGACTGCGCGATGATGCGGATGATCAAGAACGATAGGGTTTGCATCCCCAACGACGAGGATGTCGTGGGCGACCGGCTGGCGTTCAAATTCGAAAATTCATCCTGGACCGGCGGTTCGACAGACCAGATCGCCAACGGCGATCCGTTGAGCGTCAATCCCGCGATCGCGGATATCGTACAGCCCCTTGGCGCCACGGTGCTGGTGGAGGGCCGTTCTACGGCTCTTGCGGCCGTGGCAGCGGACGCCATGCCGATTCACGCGATGATGGGCGGCCCGCAGCAAGACAGTCGGACATCGGTCTTCTCGGGGTTGATCAAGGACAAGCCGGCCATGCCGATGACGTCACCGGACCGCGCCACGCGGCTCTGGCTGCCGGTGGAGTAAGCCAGCGCACCGACGCTCGATGTGTGCTAAAATCGCTACCGACGGCGGGTTGTCTTCCCCGCCGTTTTTGATTCGCCGGGCCGGCAGGCGTGCGGCCGGACGTTGATCCGGCGGCCGGCATGCGCTATCCGCTTGGTTGGCCCCGCATCGGCGCTCTCTCCGCCGACGCGGTAGCGGCAGTTGCCGGCGGTTCGGTCCGACTGCGGGTGGCCGGGCGGGTGCGAAACATACGGATCATGCTTCGGGGGCATGCAGGCGCATGAAGATGATACTGGTCATAGCCGCGGGCGGCGCCCTGGGTGCGGTCGCCCGCCATATGGTCAACAATCAGGTGACCGCGTGGTTCGGCGACGCCTTTCCATGGGGAATCCTGACGGTAAACGTGGCGGGTTCCTTCGCTATGGGCGTGTTCGTCGAAGTGTTGGGACTGGCCTGGACGCCGTCCCAGGAGGTGCGCGCCTTCATTGTCGTCGGGTTTCTTGGGGCCTTCACCACCTTTTCGACCTTCTCCCTTCAGGTCGCTCTCCTCTACGAGCGCGGGCAGATGGGCCTGGCCGCTCTTTACATCGCCGCCTCGGTGCTGCTTGCGGTCGGCGGGTTGTTCGCGGGTCTGGCGCTGGTCAAGAGTATTGTCTTATGACCGCGATTGAAACCATCGAGGTCGCCGCCGAGGAAGGCGACCTGCGGCTCGACCGCTGGTTCCGCCGCCACTATCCGGGGCTCAAGCACGGGCGACTCGAAAAATTGCTGCGTACCGGGCAGGTCCGGGTCGACGGCAAGCGCGCCCGGGCCGGGCTGCGGCTTGCCCCGGGACAGCGGGTCCGGGTCCCGCCACAGGCCGTCGCAGCAGAGCCGGTACCGCAGACCAGACGGCCGGTCGCCAGCAAGTTGGACCGGGATTTCGTCCGCTCGCTGGTCATTCACCGGGACGACGATGTGATTGTGCTGAACAAACCGCCGGGCCTGGCCGTACAAGGGGGGACGGGCACCACGCGACATCTCGATGCGATGCTGGACGCGCTGCGTTTCGGCAAGAAGGAACGTCCCCGCCTGGTCCACCGGCTGGACAGGGACACCAGCGGCGCGCTGTTGCTGGCGCGCAGCGCGGCAGTCGCGGCGCAGCTGGGCCGCCTTTTCCAGGGCCGCAAGGTTCGCAAGACCTACTGGGCGCTGGTGGTAGGACGGCCGGAGCCGGCGCAGGGGCGGATCGACCTGTCGCTGGAAAAGCGTGCGGGCCCGCGCGGCGAACGCATGGCCGGCGGCGATGGAAGCGGCAAACACGCCGTGACGCTCTATCGTGTGCTGGAGGCCGCCGGGCCGGCAACCGCCTGGTTGGCGCTGAGGCCACTGACCGGGCGGACCCATCAGCTGCGCGCCCATTGCGCGGCGATCGGCCATCCCATTGTCGGCGATGGCAAGTACGGCGGCGCCGATGCCTATCTGCCGGCCCAGGAAGTGGCCCGATGCCTGCACCTGCACGCGAGGGAGCTGTCGTTGCCTCACCCGTCGGGCCGGGGCGTCCTTCGCATTCTGGCCGAACTTCCGCCGCACATGACGCAGAGTTGGCGGTTGTTCGGGTTCGATCCCGAGCTGGCCGGCGACCCGTTCGCGGAGCTGGATTAGAGCGGACGGGACCCCCCGAACCACCATTGCCACGGTGCCGGTGCACTGGTAATCGCGTCCCGAGACCACTATCTCTGTGTAACGAGATCGTACAGCGAATGCATTCATGATCAGACGCGAATCGTCCTCACCCAGTCTTGCGGTCTTCGACTGCGACGGGACGCTGGTGGACAGTCAGCACAACATCGTGGCCGCGATGACCGAGGCCTGGCGCGCGTTCGGTCTGGAACCGCTGGGCGGCGGTGCGGTCCGGCGCGTCGTGGGCCTGCCGCTCGTCGACGCCATTGCGATTCTTTTTCCCGACGGCGAGCGCCGGGATCACATCGCGCTGAGCGACCTCTACAAGGATGCGTTCCGCACCCTGCGCCAGCATCCTGACCATCACGAGCCGCTCTATCCGGGCGCCGTCGAGACTCTCGACAGCCTGGAGGCGGACGGCGTCCTGCTCGCGGTTGCGACCGGCAAGTCGCGGCGCGGCCTGGTCGCGACGCTGGACCGGCATGGCCTGGCCGAACGCTTCACGGTGCTCAAGACGGCGGACGACGCCCCCGGAAAACCGAACCCCGACATGCTGCTGGATGCCATGAACGAGACCGGCGCCGCACCGGAAACCACCGTAATGATCGGGGATACGGTCTTCGATATCGAAATGGCGGTCAACGCGCGGATCCCGGCGATCGGGGTCAGTTGGGGCTATCACGATCCGGCGGAACTCGTCTCGGCCGGGGCCAATGAAATCGTCGAACGGTTTGGCGACGTCTTCGGGGCCGTCGCCGGAATTTGGGGAGGTGCAGATGCGATTCGGTAAAGCACTCAAGATCGTTCTTATTGTCGTTCCGCTCATCGTGGTGGCGCTGGTGGTCGCCGCGATCGTGATCCTGATGAACATGGATTTCAACCGGTACAAGCCGCTGATCGCCGAGGAGACGAAGAAGGCGACCGGCCGCGACCTGGTGATTGCCGGAGATCTCGAACTGGACATCTCGCTCACGCCGGCGGTTTCAGTAGCGGGCGTGACCCTGTCCAACGCGGAATGGGGGACGCGGCCGGAGATGGTCAAGGTCGAGCGTTTCGAAGCGCAGATTTCGCTGATCCCTGTTTTGTTCGGGGTGATCGACGTCAAGCGGGTCGTCCTGATCGGGGCGGACATCCTGCTGGAGGTCGACAAAAACGGCCGCGCCAATTTCGTGCTCACGCCGCCCGGAGCCGCGACTCCCGGAAAGCCGGCGGAAACCGTGGCGCCCGAGGCCGAGGCTGGCGGTGACGGCGCGCCCACGATGCCGGTGGTCCGCGAGGTCGTCGTCCGCGATTCACGGCTCACCTATACCGACGCCAAGACGGGCGCCAGCCACAACATCGCCATCGACACGCTGACGGTCAGTGGCGACGGCCCGGCGGAGCCGATCGAACTGCTCTACGAGGGCAGCTACAACAAGGCCGCGATCGAGCTGACGGCGGCCCTCGGCGCGCCGGCAGACATGCTGGCAGGCAAGCCGCTACCGATCGATCTGAGCCTGGTGGCCGGCGGCGCCAATGTCACCGTCAAGGGCAGGATCGCCGAGCCGATGGCCGCGAAGGGGATCGATCTCGCGGTTTCGGTCACCGGAAAGGAACTTGGCGACCTCTCGGTGCTGGCGGGCACGGAAATCCCCAGGCTGGGGGCCTACTCGTTGTCTACGAGGGTGACCGGAGACCCCGCTTCGGCGTTGAATCTTGTGGGACTGAAAGGCGCGCTGGCGGGCAGCGATCTTGCCGGAGACGTCACGGTGAAGCTTTCGGGCAAGCGGCCGTTCATCGACGCCAACTTGTCCTCGGACAAGATCGACGTCACCGCGCTTGGCGGCGCGGCGGGCGGCGGCGGGGCCTCTGCCGGCAGTGCACAGCCGGCCACGAAATCCGATCGCGTATTCCCGAACGACCCGCTGCCGCTCGAGGGGCTTCGCGCCGCCGACGCCCGGCTGAAACTCCAGGCGAAGACGATCGTCGCCGCGGGCGCCCGGCTTCACAACGCGAATGTCGGACTTTCGCTGAGTGGCGGAAACCTGAACATCAAGCCGCTCACGGCCGGCATCGCCGACGGGACCATCGACGGGGTGGTGAACCTCGACGGCAGGTCCGAGGCCGCGAAACTCACCATCGATACGACGCTCTCCAAGATTGACATGCACAAGCTGCTGAAGGAACTTCAGCTTACCGAGGATGTGGAGGGCAAGGCCAATATAGATATCGACGTCAACGGGCGCGGTACGTCGGTGCGCGCCATCATGGCATCGCTTAACGGCAATGCGGGCCTGCTGATGGGCAAGGGGCGGATGAAGGACACGTTCATGCAGTCGATGCTCGGCGGATCCGGCCAATTGCTCAACCAGGCGCTCGACAAGGGACAAAAAGGATACACCGTCGTCGAATGCGCCGTGGCCGATTTCCGCATTAATCAAGGCGTCGCCAGCGCAAAGGCGCTTTACCTCGACATAGATCCGCGCGGCGTTATCGGCGAAGGCACGGTGAATTTCGGTACGGAGACGCTCGACCTTACCATCGATCCGCGCAAGAAGCGGAACATGCAAAAAGCCGTGCTTCCGGTGCGGATCACCGGTACGTTCGTCACGCCGAAATACAGGATCGACGAGAAGATCGCGGCGCAGAAGCTGACCAAGGCACTCGGCATCGAATTGCCGCCCGGACTGCTCGGCGGAAAGGAACAGGCCAAGGCGCCATTGATCGAGGGGCCCTGTGCGCCGCCAGCGCCACCCGCCGCCGCGCAGCAACCGGCCCAGCAGCAGACCGCGCCGGCGGCGCCGGCCCAGCCCGAAGACGCGTTGAAGGATGCGGAACAGCAGTTGAAGAAGGGATTGAAGGGCCTGCTCGGCCAGTGACGAAACGGTTCCACGCGGACTCCGCCGTCGTCGTGCTGGAGGACGGCGCGGCGGGGGTTGCCCTGGATGGGCGGCCAATTCGAACGCCGGGCGGCGCGGCGATGTCGCTGCCGGTGTCCGCCCTGGCCGAAGCGATCGCCGCGGAATGGGCCGCGCAGGAAGGGACGGTTCGGCCGTATTCGATGCCGATGATGCGCCTCGCGGCAACGGCAATCGATCGCGTCGGCCGCGAGCGCGATGCGGTGGTCGCGGAGATCGCCGCCTATGGCGGGAACGACCTTTTGTGCTATCGCGCTGGCGCGCCCGAGGCATTGGTCCGCAAACAGGCCGAAACCTGGCAACCCCTGCTCGACTGGTGTGCCCGGACCCACGGTGCAAGGCTCGCCGTGACCGAAGGGGTGACCCATATCGGACAATCGCCGGAGGCGCTGGCGGCACTGACGGTGGCGATCGACGCCATGGACGATTTCCGGATCTCCGCAATCTCCCAACTGACGGCCGCCTGTGGCTCGCTGGTCATTGCGATGGCCGTTTGCGCCCGCCGGATCGGCGCCGAAGATGCAATCGCCGCGAGCCAGCTGGACGAGGCGTGGCAGGCCGAAAAGTGGGGGCAGGATTCGGAGGCGGACGCCCGCCGCGAGAACCTGGCCCGGGAAATCACCGACGCCGTGCGGTTCCTCGATCTGCTCGACAGTTGACCCGTGGGCGACGCTCGCGTGGCGTGCTACATTTCCGGCATGCCCGGGAAGGCCGGCAGGACCGGGTCGACGAGGTCCCATGGCTGGGCGCCGGCAGTGAAAATCGCCATGCCCGGCTTGAACCAGCTCGGATCGTCGAGGCTTCCGACCTTGATCGCCATGATCCCGGGCATTCCCGATGTTTTCCCCAGAACGTTGGAGCCGCAGTTCGGGCAGAATCCGTTACTGGCGGTATTCCCGCTGTCCGCCGTGTAATCGAAATACTTCACCTCACCGGTGATCGTCAGCGCATCCAGAGGCACGCCGATGATCGAAGCGTGGCCGCCGCCGCTCGCCATCTGGCAATGCCGGCACTGGCAGTGCCCCGCGACCACGGGCTCGGCCACCGATTCATAGCGCACGGCGCCGCAACTGCAGCCGCCGGAGAATGTCTGGGTCATCGAAGGTCTTCCTTTCTGCTAAATCATGAAAGGTGAGGCATAAGGATGCATGCACCGGTTATTCCGCCTGTGTGTCGGCCAGGAAACGATCGAGACAGTCGAAGCTGCTGACCCAGCCGCCTTCGTGCTTGCCGCGCGCGACGTCGGTGGGCAGGCCTTCGTGCAACAACGTCAGCTCGGTGCCGCCGTCCGCCTCGCGCAGTTCGACGGTGACGACCGTCTCCAGCCCCTCCAACTCGCCGTTCCCCCAGATCCAGGACACTACAAGCCGGTCCGGTGGCGTGACCTCGCGATAGACGCCGGATACCGGGTAAACGCCGTCGCTCTCGTAGATCTCCAGGCTGAAACACCCGCCGGGACGGGCGTCGCTTACGACCTTGCGGGTCCGCACGCCGTCCGGTCCAAACCAGACGGCCAGGGCCTCCGGGTCCGTCCATGCCCGAAACACGGCCTCGCGCGGCGCCACGAAATGCCGGGTCAGCCGCAGGATGAGCCGGGTTCCGGTTTCATCGAGCAGGTTCGTCGGGGTCATCCTGTGTCTCCTTGCTGCTGCGGGTTTCGGATTTCAGCTCATCCAGATACTGCGCCAGGGAGTCGAAGCGGGCCTCCCAGAAACGGCGGTGGACTTCGATCCAGTCGACCGCCTGCTTCATCGGCGCGGGATTGAGACGACAGCGGTGGATGCGGCCATCGCGCTTGCGGATCAGCAGGCCGGCGCCTTCCAGCACCTTCAGGTGCTTCGAGACCGCCGGCAGCGACATTTCGAACGGCGCGGCCAGTTCCCCGGCCGTCGCCTCGCCGGATGCCAGCCGCGCCAGGATCGCGCGTCGCGTCGGGTCGGCCATCGCCTGGAAGGCGGCGCTGAGGGTGTCGGATTGAGGTGTTGTCATCGGATCGGCCATCGTACCGGGCTAATATTTAACTATTCGGTTAAGTATAGTCGACCGGGCGGCCCTTGTAAACACACTCGGCTCGGACACTGCGTTTCAGTTTGACGGGGGTATGGCGAACGGATAGGAGCACGGGGCCGATCGTCGAAACGGGCGTTTCGGCTCGCAAAGATCGGCTCGCTCTGGACGAGAGGCATCCGAATTTGACTTCACAGCAGCGCAGGCCCGGCCAGCGTCTCGGCGAGTTCGTCGTGCGGATTGCGCTGATGATTTCGCTCGTCGCGCTGTCGATCGACGCCATGCTGCCGGCGTTGCAGGAGATCGGCGGCGATCTCGGCCTGCGGCGCGGCAACGACGCGCAGCTGATCGTCTCGGTGCTGTTTCTCGGCCTCGCCGTCGGCACGATGATCTACGGACCGATATCCGACAGCACCGGCCGCAAGCCGCCGATCTATTTTGGCTTTGCGCTGTTTATCTTGGGCTGCCTGCTGTCAGCGGCGGCGACCAGCTTTCCGATGATGCTGGCGGGGCGGTTCCTGCAAGGGCTGGGCGCCGCCGGGCCGCGTATCGTCGCCATAGCGCTGGTGCGCGACGGGTACGAGGGGCGCGCCATGGCCCGCATCATGTCGATGGTGATGGCGGTCTTCATCCTGGTGCCGGCGCTGGCGCCGGGTGTGGGCCAGGGCATCCTGCTGGTCGCTCATTGGCGGGCGATCTTCGGCGTGCTGCTGGGGCTGGCGCTGACCGCGCTGGTCTGGTTCGCGATCCGCCAGCCGGAGACGCTGACGGCGGACCGACGCACGCCGTTCTCCGTGCTGCATATCGGGCGCGCCATCCATGAGACCTGCACCAACCGCACCGCCTTCGGCTACACCATCGCGGCTGGGCTGATCTTCGGCGCCTTCATCGGCTTCCTGAACTCGGCGCAGCAGATCTTCCAGGAACAGTATGAACTGGGCCGCCTGTTTCCGTTGTACTTCGCGGTGCTGGCACTCTCCATCGGCAGCGCGTCCTGGGTCAATTCGCGGCTCGTCATGCGGTTCGGCATGCGGCCGCTGTCCGGCCTGGCGCTGACAGCGCTCAGCGGGCTGTCGCTGGCGTTCTTCGGGATCGCCTGGGCCGCGGCGGGCGATCCGCCGTTGTGGGCGCTGATGGCCTACCTGATGACGGCATTCTTCTGCATCGGCATCCTGTTCGGCAATTTCAACGCGCTGGCGATGGACCCGCTGGGTCATATCGCCGGCGTGGCTGCGTCGGTCATCGGCTCGCTGACGACCTTCGTTTCGTTGGCTCTGGGCACGGCGATCGGCCAGGGCTACGACGGCACCGTGCTGCCGCTGGTCGGCGGCTTCGCGGCGCTCGGCATCGCCTCCTTCGCGGTCATGCGCTGGGCCGAACGCGGTCGGTAGGCATCCGGCCTTCCCACTGGCCTCACGCCGTGCCGGATGCTATTCCCTTTAGGCACAATGTTGCGATGCAACGACGGGGACGGCCATGCAGCACATCATCCGGGAGCTCGAGAAAAAGCGGGAACGGGCGCGGTTGGGCGGCGGCCAGAAGCGCATCGATGCGCAGCACGGCAAGGGCAAGCTGACCGCGCGCGAGCGTATCGAACTGCTGCTCGACGACGACTCCTTCGAGGAGTGGGACATGTTCGTAGAGCACGATTCCGCCGATTTCGGCATGGAAAAGAACAAGATCCCCGGCGATGGCGTGGTGACCGGTTACGGCACCGTCAACGGCCGCCTGGTGTTCGTGTTCAGCCAGGATTTCACGGTGTTCGGCGGCTCGCTGTCGGCGGCGCACGCGCGCAAGATCTGCAAGATCATGGATCAGGCGATGCAAGTGGGGGCGCCGGTCGTCGGCCTCAACGATTCCGGCGGCGCGCGCATCCAGGAGGGCGTCGCCTCGCTGGCCGGCTATGCCGACGTGTTCCAGCGCAACGTGATGGCCTCCGGCGTGATCCCGCAGATATCCCTGATCATGGGGCCCTGCGCCGGCGGCGCGGTGTATTCGCCGGCGATGACCGACTTCATCTTCATGGTCAAGGATACCTCCTACATGTTCGTGACCGGGCCGGACGTGGTGAAGACCGTGACACACGAGGAGGTCACCCACGAAGAACTCGGGGGCGCCGAGACCCATTCGAGCGTGTCGGGCGTCTCGGATCTTGCCTGCGAAAACGACATCGAGGCGCTGATCGAGTTGCGCCGCTTCATCGATTTCCTGCCGGCCAGCAACCGCGAGGCGCCGCCGGTCCGCCCCACCGAAGATCCTGCCGACCGCGCGGAAATCTCGCTCGACACGCTGGTTCCGATGCACCCGAACCAACCGTACGACATGAAGGAGCTGATCACCAAGGTCGTCGACGAGGGCGATTTCTTTGAGGTCGCGCCGGACTTTGCCGGCAATATCATAACCGGCTTCGCCCGGATGGAGGGCTCGACGATCGGCGTCGTCGCCAACCAGCCGACGGTGCTGGCCGGCTGCCTCGACATCGATTCCGCGCGCAAGGCTGCCCGCTTCGTGCGGTTCTGCGACTGTTTCAACATCCCGATCCTGACCTTCGTCGACGTTCCTGGCTTCCTGCCCGGCACCCAGCAGGAATACGGCGGCATCATCAAGCACGGCGCGAAGCTGCTCTACGCCTACGCCGAGGCGACGGTGCCGAAGGTCACGGTGATCACGCGCAAGGCCTATGGCGGGGCCTATGACGTCATGGCGTCGAAACATCTGCGCGGCGACGTGAACTACGCCTGGCCGACCGCCGAGATCGCGGTGATGGGGCCGAAGGGCGCGGTCGAGATCATCTTCCGCGCCGATATCGGCGATACGGAGAAGATCGAGGCGCGCACCGAGGAATACCGGCAGAAGTTCGCCAACCCGTTCGTTGCCGGCTCGCTCGGCTTCATCGACGACGTGATCATGCCGCGCAACACCCGCAAACGCCTCTGCCGCGCGCTGGCCATGCTCAAGGACAAGGAACTGGAGAACCCGTGGAAGAAGCACGGGAACATCCCGTTGTAGGTGCCAAAATGGACCAGCGCCTCAGTCTCGTAACCCTCGGCGTTGCCGACCTTGCGCGGGCGCGGCGGTTCTATTGCGACGGGCTGGGCTGGCGGGAATCGGCGGCCGGGAACGACTCGGTCTGCTTCATCGATGCCGGCGGCTCGGTGCTGGGATTGTACGGGCGCGAGGCGCTGGCCGAGGACGCGGGCGTATCTGAGAAAGGAAGCGGTTTTTCGGGCTTCGCGCTGGCCCATAACGTTGCCAGTGAATCCGACGTCGACCGGGTCCTCGCCGAGGCTGTGGCGGCCGGAGGAACCCTGGTCAAGCCGGGGCAGAAGGTGTTCTGGGGCGGCTATTCCGGCTATTTCGCCGATCCGGACGGCCACTTGTGGGAAGTCGCCCACAATCCCTTTTTCCCGCTGGATGCGGACGGCAGGATCCAGTTGCCGCCACCGGCGGAGTGACGCCGTGGACGCACAGGACCAGGCCGCCGAAAGCGCCCGGCGACGGCTGCGGGGCTTTCTTTTCCACCTGATCGGCTATTTCGCGGCAATGTTGATGATCGTACCTGTGAACCTGATCCTTTCGCCCGATACCCTTTGGTTCGTGCTGCCGATGGTCGGCTGGGGCAGCGTTCTGGCGATCCACGTCGCTTGCGCGATGGGACTGTTCGACATACTCGGAAAAGGCGTCTGACCTCCTTTACCCGGACTTAACCCGCGATGGCGTTATGTGGGGTGCGCCGCGCGCTGGCGGCATAGCGTCCACCGGGGTTCGTTCATGACGCGTGACAGGTTGATCCGGCTGTGCTGGGCGACGGTTTCCCTGATCGTCCTGGCCGTCGCGGTCGGGCCGGGCGTGGGGAATTTCGTCGCCGCGATGATGGGCGACGCGATCACCGTCGACTATCCCTGGCTGCTGGAGGCCGGGCGGCATCTGCTGGCCACGCGGACGCTGCCCGAGACCGACATCTTCTCCTGGACCCACGACGAAAAACCCTGGGTGCTCTACCAGTGGCTATTCGAGGCCGGGCTGGCCGCGGCCGAGGGCATGATCGGCGTCGACTGGCTGGTCCGGCTGTTCATGCTGGCGGTGATCGCCATCTATCTCTTCATCCCGCTGTTCGCGGCGGTGCCGCACCGCGTCTCCTTCGTCCTCACCGGCGCCATCGGCGCCATCGCGCTGCTCATGGTCACGCTGAACATGTCGATCCGGCCCGGCCTCTTGACCACGCTGTTCCTGCTGATCCAGTACATGGCCATCGCCGCCATGCGCCGCGGCCGGCTCGGCCGGTTCGGCGGGACCGCGATCATTGCGGTTGTCTATCTGCTGTGGGGCAACATCCATCTCGGCGTCATTCTGGGCCCTGCCTCGCTGGCGCTGATGCTGATCGGCGATGCCGTGGACAGGTCCGGGCTGCGCCGCTTCGACCCCGCTGACCCGGAGATCGAGGGCGCGCCGCTGTCCCCTGCCGCCATGCTGGTGCTGATCGGGGCGGCTGTTGGCGCAAGCCTGCTCAACCCCTACGGCCTGCATGTCTACGGGCGGATCATCGATCTTTCCGCCCAGGCGGATCACACTGCCATCGTCGACGAGTTGCAGCCGCTGGATTTTGGGCTGGTTCAGGGGCAGCTCCTGCTGCTCTGCGCCGGCCTCTTCCTGCTGGCGCTGATCCGGTTCCGCCGGACCCTTTCGACCCAGGAAATCCTCCATATCGTGGTGTTTACCGGGTTGGCGGTCGTCGCCGGGCGGCTGATCCTGTGGGCGGCGCTGTTCCATGTGCTGGTCCTGCCCAAGGCGCTGCATCATCTATGGTGCGATGAGAAGGCGCGCCGGAGGTGGCTGGAGCCGGCGCTGGGCGCCGCCGACGAGTTCCGGCCGATGATTCTGGCCATGCTGGTGCTGTATGGCGCCGGCATGAGCCTCGTGGTGCCGCATCAGGTCGCTGCGCAGCGGATGGGTCTGTGCGAGCCGCTGTTGCCGGGGCTGCGCGAGGTCGCCAGGCTGCGCCAGCCGGGCGATCGGATGTTCAACGACGACAAATCCGGCAGCTGCATCCTGCTCGTGGATCCGAATGCCAAAGTGTTCATCGACACGCGGTTCGATTTCTACGGCCAGGCGTTCCTCGCGGAGGCGGCCTACACGATGAGTCTTCGCACTGATTGGCGGGAGACCTTCGACCACTGGGACGTGGATAGCGCTATCGTGACTCGGGAGTGGCCGCTCGCCGGGGCGCTCGACTCCGCCGGGGATTTCGAGAAACTCTTCGATGACGGCATCGTCGCGTATTATCGACGCCGCGACACAAGCTGACCAGTATTGACGCAAATCCTCGATGTCTTTCTGACCGTCAGCGCAATTAATCCATAAAATTTATGCAAATATTTGAACCGCTATTACCAGATTTGATATATAGTGCCCGGCGAAACGGCAGGAATTGTTGGGGCTTGCCTTGATCGGATCAAGCGTGCGGGCGCTGTTGTTTGCGCAGGGTCTTTTTTGCACCTATCTGGTAATCCTTCCAACACACAGTCGAGTCACCAGGGAGTGGAATTAGTGCGTGCGTATAAGTCGGCGGTGGACCGGGATGTTTAAACTGCTGCGGTATTTCGCAGTCGCAAGCGCAGTGGCTTTGGTTGCGGTTGCGGTTCTGCTTTATGTCCTCTACAGGCAGACAGCCGAAGACGATCTTCTTGATACGGCGGAGCACGGGAACATCGTGCTTGCCCAATCGCTTGCCAACACGATCTGGCTGTATCACGCCGATCACATCGAACGGGCGACTCGCGACGATATCAACCGACTGGCCGAACGACCGGAAACCCGGTACCTGGGTGAGTCGATCGAGCAGCTGCGTATCGGTCTGCCGGTGCTCAAGATCAAGATATTCAATGCCGATGGGGTTATCGTCTATTCCACGGATCCAGAGGATATCGGTGCGGGACCGGACCACCAGCCCCAACATTTTAACTCGGCGCGGCAGGGTAATACGTCGAGTGAGATTCTGTATCGAAACGACCCGCACCTGTCGGTCAGCGGGTTCACGAACCGTGATATCGTGGAGACCTATCTGCCCTTGCGTGAGCCCGGTGGCGAAGTCCGCGGAGTTTTCGAACTGTATACCGATGTGACCGAGAGATTCAGCGAAATCAAGCAGATATCGGCCAGACTTCTGGGCGGACTGCTGGCGGGATTTACCGCGCTGTATGGCGGGCTGTTGCTGGTCGTTTACAGGGCCGAGCAAATCATGAAAAGCCAGTATGTGAGCCTCCGGCAAAGCCGGGAACGCTTGATGTCGAAGAACAGGGAGCTTACGGAGGAAATCGGCCGGCGCGGAGAAATCGAAGCGGAACTCCGCGAGGCCCGCGACGGCGCCGAGGCCGCGAGCCGTGCAAAGTCGCTGTTCCTGGCCAATATGAGCCATGAGCTGCGGACGCCCCTCAACGCCGTGATCGGGTTTTCACAAGTCATGGTCGAAGAGGTGCTTGGGCGGATGTCGCCGCCGCGATATCGCGAATACGCGCAGGATATCCGGGATTCCGGGCACCATCTCCTGGCTCTCGTCAACAATGTCCTCGACCTCGCAAAGATCGAGTCGGGCAGCATGGATATTAATCTTTCCCCACTGGACATCCACGGCATCGTTCAGGATTCGGTGCGGGCTGTCGCCGCAGAAATCGCGACGAACTGCAATGAGCTGCAGGTGCATTGCCCGCGGGACCTGGGGACGATGGTGTCAGACGAAATCAAGGTGCGCGGCATACTAACCAACCTCGTTGGCAACGCCGCGAAATTCACCAGTAATGGGCGTATCGAGATCGAAGCGCGCCGTGACGGCGACAGTGCGGACGGAACCGAATTCGTCGTGTTCCGGGTCTCCGATACCGGCATCGGTATGGACAAGCGGCGAATCGAAGAGATGTTCAACGAGTTCACTCAGCACGACAACTCGATCACCCGGAAATACGGCGGTACCGGGCTCGGGCTAGCGATATGCAGAAGGATCTGCGAGACCCTGGGCGGCAGCATCACGGTCGATAGCGCCCTCGGCAACGGCACGACGGTGACCGTCCGGCTGCCCGACGGGCGGCTGAGCAAGGAGGCCGATTGCCGACCCGGGACCCGGGACGTGGCCAGTTCCTCGGCCGCCTGATCCCGCCGTTGGGGGAGGGCGAGGCCAGCATTTTACCACTTGCTGCGGCGCAATTAGGCTTCTGCGTGTCTTTCGCGATATTGCCACGAACGCGGTCGGGCGTATTATAGTGGCACCGGGTGTGTTGCGGTGCAGTGCACGCGCGCGCCGCAAGTGCGGCGCAGTGGCGAGACAGGATCAATTCCGGGACCAGGGGCCGTGTTTTCAAAGATTTTGATCGCCAATCGCGGCGAGATCGCCTGCCGCGTGATCCGGACCGCCCGGCGTATGGGCATCGGGACCGTCGCCGTCTATTCCGAGGCGGACGCGGGCGCGCTGCATGTGGAGATGGCGGACCAGGCGGTCTGTGTCGGCCCGGCGCCGTCGGCCGAGAGCTATCTCGTCATCGAGAATATCATCAGGGCGATCCGGGACTCCGGTGCCGAGGCAGTCCACCCCGGCTACGGTTTCCTGTCCGAAAATGCAACCTTTGCAAAGGCGCTGGAGAGAGAAAAGGTTGCCTTCATCGGACCGGGACTCAAGGCGATCGCCGCGATGGGCGACAAGATCGAATCCAAGAAACTGGCGCATCAGGCCAAGGTCAATACCGTTCCCGGTCATCTCGGCATCATCGCGGACGAGAAGGAAGCGGTGAAGATCGCCAAGGAGGTCGGCTATCCGGTCATGGTCAAGGCCTCGGCCGGCGGCGGGGGCAAGGGCATGCGCGTCGCCCGCAACGACAAGGAAGCGGCGGAAGGTTTCCGGTCCGCGGTCAGCGAGGCGAAGTCGAGCTTCGCCGACGACCGCGTGTTCGTCGAAAAGTTCATCGAGGACCCGCGCCATATCGAGATCCAGGTGCTGGCCGACGGCCACGGCAACACGGTTCATCTGGGCGAACGCGAATGTTCGATCCAGCGGCGGCATCAGAAGGTGATCGAGGAGGCCCCCTCGCCGTTCCTGGACGCGAAGATGCGCGCCGAAATGGGCGCGCAGGCGGTGGCGCTGGCGAAGGCGGTGGATTACCGCTCGGCCGGGACCGTCGAGTTCATCGTGGATAAGGACCGCAATTTCTATTTTCTCGAGATGAACACGCGGCTGCAGGTCGAACACCCGGTCACCGAATACGTCACCGGGCTGGATCTTGTGGAGCAGATGATCCGCGTTGCCGCCGGCGAGAAACTCTCCTTCGGCCAGGACGACGTGAAGCTGGAAGGCTGGGCCGTCGAGGCGCGGGTCTACGCGGAGGATCCGTTCCGCAACTTCATGCCGTCGACCGGCCGGCTGGTGCATTACCGCCCGCCCGAGGAAACGGACGACGTGCGCGTCGATACGGGCGTGTATGAGGGCGGCGAGATCAGCATGTTCTACGATCCGATGGTCGCCAAGCTGATCGCCGGCGGGCGCACGCGCGCCGAAGCCATCGCCACCATGCGCGATGCGCTGGACGCCTATTACATCCGCGGCATTTCCCACAATATTCCGTTTCTGGCGGCACTGATGGCGCATCCGCGTTTCGTCGAGGGGCGTCTGACGACGGCCTTCATCGATGAAGAATATCCGGAAGGATTCCGCCCGGAGGACGCGCTGCACGACGATCCGAAGCTGCTGGTCGCGGTAGCGGCCACGCTGCACCGAGTCATGGAGGATCGCGCGGCTGCGATTTCCGGCCAGATGCCGGGGCACGGGCGGACCGTCGGAGAGGAATTCGTCGCCCTTATGGGAGGCGAGGAATTTCCGCTGACCGTAAGGCGTGAACCGCACGGCACCGAAGTCGATTGCGGCGGCCAGACCTATGCGGTGCGCAGTGGCTGGAAACCTGGAAACCCGCTTTTCAGGGGCGAGGTCAATGCCCGCACCGTCTGTGTCCAGGTCGACAGGGCGGGCATCGCCTGGCGGCTCAGTCACGCCGGCAGTCAGGCGGAAATCATGGTGCTGACTCCCCATGGAGCCGAGATGCACCGGCTGATGCCGGAAAGGGTTGCCCCCGACCTGTCCCGTTACCTGCTGTCGCCAATGCCGGGGCTGCTGGTCCGCGTGTCGGTGGCGCCGGGAGAGGACATAAAAGCGGGACAGGAGCTGGCCGTGGTCGAGGCGATGAAGATGGAAAACGTGCTGCGCGCCGAACGGGATGGCGTCGTCGCTGCGGTCCATGCCGAGCCGGGCTCCAATCTTGCGGTGGATGCCAGGATTCTCGAATTTGGTGGGCTCGATGGGTGATGTCGCGAAACGGATCGTAATCGAGGGCCGTGTGCAGGGCATCGGCTTTCGCTGGTGGATCACGAACTGGGCCAACGCCCGGGGCCTCGACGGATGGGTGCGGAACCGGCGGGAAGGAACCGTGGAAGCGCTGTTTTACGGGCCCGAGGACTTCGTCAAACATATGATCGAAGCCTGCCGCGACGGGCCGGAAGCGGCCCGCGTGCGAAGCATCAAGGAATATGACGACGAGCCGCCGGATGATCCCGGATTCGAGCAGCGCCCCTCCGTATGACCCGGGATTCCGGGAAAAACGAGGTTAACCCGGCGTATACGCCTTCCGGCCCACAATATGCCCCAATGCGCCGGTATATCGGCCGGGTAGACCAATGATCCCACCGGTGTCCTGCAGAGGATATCCGGAGGAAGGGCGATTTGTTCAGGAGCACTCCGAAACGACGGAAGGTCAAGGCGCCGAAGCGCGGGTTCCGCCTGTTTTTCTGGCGCGACCCGTTCTGGGAGCCGCGGGCCTGGCTGCGCCGGGTGCTGCGCATCACCGTGATGCTCTTGATTCTGGCGGTTACCGCGCCGCCGGCGTTCGTGCTGCTGTACCGGGACGTCTCGCCGCCCGGCACGGTCCTGATGGTGCTGCGTCTCTTCGAGGGCGAGGGGATCAAGAAGGACTGGGTGCCGCTGGACCGCATATCCCGCCATGTGCCCGCCGCCGTGATCGCGCTGGAGGACAATCTGTTCTGCGAGCATGACGGCTTCGACTGGGCCGCCATCTTCGATGCGGCGGCCGGCCAGGTGCGCGGCGACGGCCAGAAGCGCGGCGGCAGCACGATCAGCCAGCAGACCGCCAAGAACGTCTTCCTGTGGCCTGGGCGGAACTATGTGCGCAAGGGGCTGGAGGTGCCCTTCACCACGATGATGGAATGGTGGTGGGGCAAACGGCGGATCATGGAGGTTTATCTCAACGTTATCGAATGGGGCCCCGGCATCTACGGCGTCGAAGCCGCGTCCCAGACCTATTTCAGCAAACCCGCACGGCGGCTGACCCGCCGCGAGGCCGCGCTGCTGGCCGCCGTCCTGCCCAACCCGCGCCGCTGGTCGCCGGCGCGCCCCACGAATTACATCAAGCGCCGCGCCAACACGGCCGTCTACCGGATGTCGCGCCTGGGCACCAAGGTGAACTGCGCGCGGTAGAGACCCGGCAGATACGGCCTGTCGTAATTCGAATCGGTGGTCTAGTCTCTTGTGCAGGGTCCAGTTCCGGGAAGCGACATTGGGCGAGCACGGCTATGAAAGCGGGCGGCTGAACCTGCCCTTCGTCGGGCACAGCACCTTCGCGAAAGCGCCACCGGTCACCGACTGGGATGCGATCGACGCCGATGTCGCGGTGCTCGGTGCGCCGTTCGATTCCGGCACCCAGTACCGCCCCGGCGCGCGTTTCGGCCCGCGGGCGATCCGCGAGGCTTCGACGCTGTTCTCGTTCGGCCATGGCGGCGCCTACGATTTCGAGGACGACGTCGTCTACCTGCCGAAAGATGAGGTCACCATCGTCGATATCGGCGATGCCGACATCGTTCACACAGATACGCTGCAGAGTCACGACAACATCGAGATCGGCGTGCGCAAGATCATTGGGGCCGGGGCGCTGCCGCTGGTCCTCGGCGGCGACCATTCGGTGCATATCCCGTGTATCCGCGCGTTTTCCGACGAGGACCCGGTGCATATCGTCCACATCGACGCGCATCTCGATTTCGTCGACGAGCGGCACGGCGTCCGCTTTGGCCACGGCAACCCGCTGCGCCGGGCCTCGGAAATGACGCACGTCACCGGCATGACGCAGCTCGGCATCCGCAACGTCTCCTCCTCGAACCGCACCGATTACGACGACGCCCGCGAGGCCGGATCGGACATCCTGTCGGTGCGCGACGTGCGGCGCCTGGGGGCCGACGGCGTGCTGCGCCGCATTCCCGAAGGCGAACGCTATTACGTGACCATCGACATCGACGGCTTCGACCCCTCGGTCGCGCCGGGCACCGGCACCCCCAGCCATGGCGGCTTCCTCTATTACGAGGTGCTGGAGATCATGCAGGGGCTGTCGAAACAGGGCGATATCGTCGGCATCGACCTGGTCGAGGTCGCCCCCGATTACGACCCGCCCGGCATCACCGCGATGCTTGCCGCCCAGCTGCTGATGAACATGCTGGGCTTCGTGTTTCACGAACGGAAGATGCGGGCCGGAGATTAACCTCCCAGCGGTTCCGTCGGCATTGCCAGCGGATGGACCGCTTCGTACGCCCGCGCGGCGCGTAGCATGGTGGCCTCGTCATGCATGCGGCCGACGATCTGCAGGCCGGCCGGCAGCCCGTCCGAAGCGAAGCCGCAGGGGATCGATGCCGCGGGCTGCTGCGTGAGGTTGAACGGATAGGTAAAGGCGGCCCAGTCGGTCCAGCGGGTCTGGGTCGCGTCCGCGACTTCGTCGCCCGCCTTGAAAGCCGGGACCGGCAGCGTCGGCGTGATCAAGAGGTCGTACGTCTCATGGAATTTCCGCATATGGGTCCCCAACGCCGCGCGGTCCTGCGTTGCCTGCATGAAGTCGGTCAGGTCCCAGGCCTGCGACTGGTCGATGATCTCCTGCAGGCCGGGGTCGAGCTGCCGGCGCTGGGCGTCGGTCAGGTGGCGGCAGCGGAACGCCGCTGGCGGGAACCAGAGCTTGTGGAAGATCTCCCGCGGGCAGTCGAAGCCGGGATCGACCTCCTCGACTTCGGCGCCCTGCGCCGCCAGCGCCTCAATCGCCTTGCGCACCAGCGCCGCAATCTCCGCGTCCACCTTCGCGTAGCCCAGGGTCGGGCTGTAGGCGATCTTCAGGCCTTTGATGCCGTCTTGCAGGCCTTCCGTATAGTCCCGTCCGTCATAGGGCAGCGCATACCAGTCCCGCGCGTCCGGCCGGGACAGCGCATTCAGCATCTGGGCCGCGTCCGCGACGCTGCGCGTGATCGGCCCGATATGGGCCAGCGTCCCGAATGCGCTGGCCGGGTACGCGGGCACCCGCCCGAAACTCGCCTTGATGCCGAACAGGCCGGTGAACGCCGAGGGGATGCGGATCGACCCGCCGCCGTCGGTGCCGATGTGCAGCGCGCCCATGCCCAGCGCGCAGGCCGCCGCCGCGCCGCCGCTGCTGCCGCCCGGCGTGCGGCCGAGATTCCAGGGGTTGCGGGTGATGCCGTGGGCCGTCGAGTCGGTGACGCCCTTCCAGCCGATCTCCGGCGTGTTGGTCATGCCCAGCAGCACCGCGCCGGCCTCGCGCAGCCGGGCGACGGCGGGGGCGTCCTCGCGCGATGGCGCGGTTTCCGCCAGCACGCTGCTGCCGTACGTCGTGCTCCAGCCCTTGACCAGCAGGATGTCCTTGACGGAAGCGGGCACCCCGTCGAGCGCCCCCAGCGGCTCGCCCTTCATCCAGCGCGCCTCGGAGGTCTCCGCAGCCGCCATCGCGCCGACGCGGTCGACGAAGCGGAAGGCGTTGACGGCGCCGTTGAAGGCGTCGATCCGTTCCAGCACGGCGGCCAGCACCTCGCGCGGAGACAGCGACTTGTTGCGGTAGCGGGCGGTGAGTTCGGCCACGGACAGATAGGCGATTCCGGCGGTGGCATTCGCGTCCGTCATCGGCCTCCCCGCCTTTCGTCGAACACCTCGCCGAAGGTCGCCATCAGGGCGTTGTCGAGGTCTTCCATGGTGACCGGCAGGCCGAGATCCACGAGGGAGGTAACGCCCAGATTCGGGTCGGCGATGCCGCACGGCACGATACCCGCATAATGGGACAGGTCCGGCTCGACATTTATCGCGATGCCGTGATAGGTGACCCAGCGGCGCACCCGGACGCCGATGGCGGCGATCTTGTCTTCCCGCCCCGATCCGCGGACCACCCAGATGCCGACGCGGCCCGCGCGGCGCTCGCCCGTCACGTTGAACCGCGCCATGGCGCGGATGATCCAGTCCTCGAGGTCCCGCACATATCCGCGCACATCGGCGCCGCGGCGCGTGAGGTCCAGCATGACATAGGCGACCCGCTGGCCGGGACCGTGCCAGGTGTACTGCCCGCCGCGGCCGGTCTCATATACGGGCAGGCCGCCCGCGTTCAGCAGTTCCGCCGGTTTTGCGCTGGTTCCCCCGGTATAGAGGGCCGGGTGTTCCAGCAACCAGACCAGTTCCCGCCCCGAGCCGTCGCGGATCGCCGCGACGCGGGCCTCCATGCCGGCTACCGCCGTCGGGTAGTCCACCGGTTTGCGCGCCGTCCGCCACTCTGGCGCGGGCGCTCCCGCAATCACTGTTGTCCTTGATATGGAGGCGGTCATTTGCTACATCCCAGCATCGGAAAGCCGCTATAGTTAGCACAACAGATATAGGGGCTCGCCAGGAGTTTTGCGGTCGTGGCGGAATTGGTAGACGCGCAGCGTTGAGGTCGCTGTGGGAGAAATCCCGTGGAAGTTCGAGTCTTCTCGACCGCACCATTTTCCGAAGGGCCCGCCGGTGCAGCGGGCCTTTCTACTATCAGGGCTAGTGGTGTAAATCAGATGGATGGTGCCCATTGGACGGTCTTGCGAGTTCATCCGGCAAGGCGCGTGGCGCGCCGCGATGCTGGAGCATCGCAAGCGGTGCGCAACGCAGCCGGTGGGCTCGCAAGACCGCCCTTCGGGTCGCGTTTCCCGCCCCCTCGGTGCGTCGGACGCGCTTGACGATGCGCCGGCATCGCCGGCGCGCATCCTCCTGCCGAGGAGACGGGAAATGCGATCCCATGGGCACCATCGATCTGATTTACAACACTAAATTCAGCGTAATGCGGGGGGACGGCATGGCCGACGACAACCGTATCGACAGGGACGCGCTCGCCTATCACCGGGCTGCGCCGCCGGGCAAACTGGGCATCGTGGCGACCAAGCCGCTGGCCAATCAGCGCGATCTGGCGCTGGCCTATTCGCCGGGCGTGGCGGCCGCCTGCCGCGCCATCGTGCAGGATCCGGCCGAGGCCGCCACGGTTACCGCGCGGGGCAACCTCGTGGCGGTGATCACCAATGGGACCGCCGTCCTCGGGCTCGGCGCCATCGGGCCGCTCGCATCCAAGCCGGTGATGGAAGGCAAGGCGGTGCTGTTCAAGAAATTCGCCGGGATCGATGTGTTCGATATCGAAGTCGACGCGACCGATCCCGACCGCTTCGTCGATGTCGTGTCGGCGCTGGAGCCGACCTTCGGCGCGATCAATCTGGAGGACATCAAGGCGCCGGAGTGTTTCCCGATCGAGCAGAAACTGCGCGAGCGCATGAACATCCCGGTCTTCCACGACGACCAGCATGGCACCGCGATCATCGTCGCGGCGGCGATCTGGAACGGCCTGTCGATCGTCGGCAAGAAGATCGAAAAGGCGAAGCTGGTTACGTCGGGCGCGGGTGCGGCGGCGCTGGCCTGCCTCGATCTGCTGGTCGATCTCGGGATGAAGGTCGAGAACATCGTCGCGACCGACATCCACGGCGTGGTCTATGAGGGCCGCAAGGAAGAGATGGATCCGCGCAAGGTGCGCTACGCGACAAAGACCGACAAACGGACGCTGGCCGAAGTGATCGAAGGCGCGGACATCTTCCTGGGCCTGTCCGCCCCCGGCGTGCTGAAGCCGGCGATGGTCAAGACAATGGCCAAGAAGCCGCTGATCATGGCGTTGGCCAACCCGGTGCCCGAGATCGCGCCCGAAGAGGCGCGCGAGGCGCGGGCGGATGCGATCATCGCTACCGGCCGGTCCGACTACCCCAACCAGGTCAACAACGTGCTGTGCTTTCCCTTCATCTTCCGAGGCGCTCTCGACGTCGGGGCGACCGACATCAACGAGGCGATGAAAGTTGCGTGCGTGCACGCGCTGGCGGAACTTGCGCGGGCCGAAACCTCCGACATCGTGTTGCAGGCCTATGGCGGACAGGAGCTGGCTTTCGGACCGGAATACCTCATTCCCCGGCCGTTCGATCCGCGGCTGATTACGGCGATCGCCCCCGCCGTTGCGAAGGCCGCCATGGACAGCGGCGTCGCCACCCGGCCGATCGACGATTTCGAGGCGTACCACGACCGGCTCGACCAGTTCGTCTTCCGCTCGGGCCTGGTGATGAAGCCGCTGTTCGATGCCGCCCGCGCCGCGCCGCGCCGGATCGTTTACGCCGAGGGCGAGAGCGAGCGCGTGCTGCGGACGGTCCAGGTGGTGGTCGACGAGGGGCTGGCGAAACCGGTTCTGATCGGCCGCCGGCGCGTTGTCGCAAGCCGCATCCGCCGGTTCGGCCTGCGCCTGAAGCCGGATGAGGATTTCGAGCTGTGCGATCCGCAGGACGACCCGCGTTACGACGATTACTGGAATCTTTATCACGAACTGATGGCGCGAAAGGGCGTCTCGCCCAGCTATGCGCGCATGGTGGCGCGCACGCGGACAACGGTGATCGCCTGCCTCATGTTGCGGCGTGGCGAGGTCGACGCTGCGATCTGCGGCACCAGCGGCATGTATCAGCGTCATCTGGGGCATGCCCGTGATGTGATCGGTTTGCGCAAGGGCGTCAGCACGCCGGCTGCGCTGACCGTGCTGGTCCTCAGCAGCGGGACCTATTTCCTGGCCGACACCCATGTGAACGTCTCGCGCGACGCCGCCGGGATCGCCGAAATGGCGATGCTGGTGGCCAAGGAAACGCGCCTCTTCGGGATCGAGCCGAAGATCGCACTCCTGTCGCATTCGAATTTCGGTTCGGTCGATTCGGATTCGGCGCGGCGGATGCGCGACGCCGTGGCGATTCTGCAGGAAGAGCACCCCGCACTCGAGGTCGAGGGCGAGATGCACGCGGACACCGCCCTGGTGGCGGAAACCCGCGACCGTTTCTATCCCGGCAGCCGGCTCAACGGCAGCGCCAATGTGATGATCATGCCGTCGCTGGATGCCGCCAACATATCCTACAACCTGCTGAAGGTCCTGGCGGAGGGGTTGTCGGTTGGCCCGATTCTGCTGGGCATGGCCCGGCCGGTGCATATCGTCACCCCTTCGATCAGCACGCGCGGCCTCGTCAATATGACGGCGGTCGCAGCTGTCGATGCCCAGGCTGAACAGATGCAGAGCGGCGGTCCCGGATGACCGATACCGGACACGATATCGGGCCGGGGGAGGCGCCGCCGTCCGAGGCCGAGAATGATCTGGAAGGCCTGTACGGTTTTTCGGACGATCTCGTCGCCGACATCAACCTTGCCGCCCAGGAAGGCCGGCGCGAGGATATTCCCGCGCTGGTCGCCGACCTCCACGCGGCGGATCTCGCCGATCTCCTGGAGCATCTCGGCTCCACCGTCCGCGGTATCGTCATCGAGGCCATCCGCGACCAGCTCGATGCCGAGGTCGTCTCCCATCTCGATGAGACCGTTCGCGACGAACTTATCGCGATCCTGGAGCCGCATGAAATCGCGGCCGTCGTTACCGAACTGGAGACCGATGACGCGATCGATCTGATCGAGGATCTCGACGAGGCCGATCAGAAGGAACTGTTCGACGCGATCCCCGACAGCGAGCGCCTGCTCTACGAAGAGGCGCTGGCCTGGCCAGAGGACAGTGCCGGCCGCCTGATGCGGCGCGAGGTCGTGGCGATCCCCGCCATCTGGACCGTCGGCGAGACGATCGACTACATGCGCTCCGACGCCGAGATGCCCGACGATTTCTTCGACGTCATCATTGTCGATCCGATGCACAAGCCGCTCGGCATGGTGCCGCTCAGCCGGGTGCTACGCACCGAGCGACCGGTTCCGGTCACCGAGATCATGGACGAGGATTTCCGACCGATTCCGGTGACCATGGACCAGGAGGACGTGGCCTTCCTGTTCCGGCAGTACGGCCTTGTCGAGGCGCCCGTGATCGAGGAGAGTGGCCGGCTCGTCGGCGTGATCACGGTCGACGACGTCGTCGACGTGATCGAGGAGGAGCACGAGGAAGACATGATGCGCCTTGCCGGCGTTTCGGAGGACGACTACTACAGCGCCGTCATCGCGACGACGCGCTCGCGCGCATCGTGGCTTATGGTAAACCTGCTCACCGCGATCCTGGCCTCGCTCGTGATCGCCTTGTTCGACGCGGCCATCGAACAGGTGGTGGCGCTGGCAATCCTGATGCCGATCGTCGCGTCGATGGGCGGCAATGCCGGCACCCAGACTTTGACCGTTACGGTCCGCGCGCTTGCCACCAAGGAGCTGACCGCTTCGCGCGTATTGCGCACCGTCGCCAAGGAAAGCCTGGTCGGGTTCATCAACGGTGTGATCTTCGCGGTCGTGATGGGCATCATCGCCTGGCTGTGGTTTGCAAGCCCGGTGATCGGTGGCGTGCTGGCCGCGGCGATGGTGATCAACCTGCTGATTGCCGGTCTTGCCGGGACGCTGATCCCGATCGGGTTCGATCGCTGGGGCGCCGACCCGGCCGTCGCTTCGACCGTGTTCCTGACCACGATCACCGACGTGGTCGGTTTCTTCTGTTTCCTCGGCCTCGGGGCATGGCTCCTGCTGTGAGCACTTCGATCCGCGCCGCAACCGACGCGGACAGCGCGGCCGTCATCGAAATCGTCCGGACCTGCTGGTCCGCTTATCCCGGCGTCGTTGTCGACATTGACGGGGAGATGCCGGAACTGAAACGGTGGGCGTTGCACCACCGATCCCTCGGCGGCCGGGCCTGGGTGGCCGAATTGGAGGGGCGTGTCGTCGCCTGCATCGCCGCGACCCGGGACGAGAGACCGGGCGCGTGGACGCTCCACAAGCTCAACGTGCTGCCCGAAGCGCGCCGCCGGGGCATCGGCGCGGCCCTGGTCGGCGAGGCCGAATCCGCCGCCTGCGAACAGGATGCGGTGTGCATGGTGCTGTGGTCCGACACCCGCTTCGTCGAATCCCACGCGCTTTACGAATCGCTCGGTTATGCGCGCATGCCGGAAACCCGCAGGCTGAACGACCTGAGCAAAACCACCGAATACCGCTATCGGAAAGCTCTTTAGACAGGCTTCACTGCCCGGAAATGGGTCGGGCGGAAGGCGCCGGCGTCGAGCGCGGCGATCATCGCCTCGCGCATGGCGATCCACTTGTCCGCCTTCTCGTGGCCCAGGATTTCCAGCAGCGGTTCGCGCAACTCGCCGCGCATGCGCGCCAGCTCGCTGCGCGCTTCCTCGCGGTACCACGGGTTCCGGTCGACGACCCGGATATCGGTAAACCCCGCGCCTTCAAGGGCGGCCGGCAGATCGTCGGTGATACCCATCGAAAAGGTCAGGCCCGAGGTCTCGAAGAACGTCGCCATCTCCGGCGAGTCGGGGCCCGCCGCGCTCTGCATCCAGTCGCTGGCAAGGAATACGCCGCCCCGACGCAGTACGCGCAGCACCTCTGCGAACAGCGCCTGCTTGTCGGGAATGTGGACCATCGAATCCTTGCTTAACACAACATCGAAAGACTCGTCGGGAAACGGAAACGGGCCCGGTTCGACCAGCCTGATGGTAATCCGGTCGGCAAGGCCCGCTCGCTCCACCCGCTCCCGCGCGCGCAACACCAGCGGCCCCTCGATGTCGAGGCCGGTAACCGTCGCGGCGCGGTAATCGCGCACCAGGATCACGTCGATCCCGCCGATGCCGCAACCGATGTCCATCACGTCCTTGCCGGTCAGGTCCGTGCCTTCGAGAATGCGCGCCGTCTCCTCCGGCCCGCCGGGCGACAGGAAACCCTCGCCCCACAACTTTTCCAGTTTGGCGACGACGTCGTCGGTGTATTCGTTTTCGTGTTTCGGCACTGCGGACCCCTTCTGCGTCCGCCAAGGCTAGCAGTCGCCGGCCGGCCTGCAAACCGGCGTCGCAGGCGCCTTGCCATTCACGGCGATCTTTGGCCTTGAAGAACCCGGATCGCGGGACCTAACCTGCGCCGACCATAGAAGCATGAAGGCAGCCATCCATGAAGAAGACCGTCGAACGTATCGCACTGCCGTCGCCGTCGCCCGGCACACGCAGGGAATTGACCGTCCACCGGTACGGCGTGCCGGGCGCCCGGCCGCGCGCCTATCTGCAGGCGGCGCTGCATGCCGACGAGCACCCGGGGTTGCTGACGCTCAACCACCTCATCCGCATGCTGGATGAGGCGCGCAACCCGATGATCGGCGAGATCGTCATCGTGCCGATCGCCAACCCGATCGGTCTGTCACAGCAACTGCATGGCTACCTCGCAGGGCGCTATGACTTTTCGGGCGGGCTGAATTTCAACCGCGATTTCCCGGAACTCGGCGAAACGGTGGCCGGGGCGGTCGAGGGCAAGCTGTGCGACGATGCGCCCGCCAACGCCCGGATGATCCGCGAGGCGCTGGCATCGGCGGTGGCGGACCTGCCGCGCGACAGCGAGCTGAAGGCCCTGCGCGCGGCGCTTCTGGGCCTCTCGATGACCTCGGATATCGTGCTCGACGTGCATTGCGACCTCGAGGCGCTGGTTCATATCTACACCTCCTATCGTCACCGCGACATTGCCGTGGAACTGGGCGCCGACCTCGGGGCGGACGTCGTGCTGCTGGAAGACGAGCCCGGCGGCAACACCTTCGATGAGACCAACGCGGGGCTGTGGTGGAACCTTCGGGAACGGCTGTCCGACGACCGCGTGCCGCTCGCCTGTTTTGCTGCCACCGTCGAATTGCGCGGCCAGGCCGATGTCAGCGACGAACTGGCTGCGGCCGACGCGGCCAATCTGTATCGTTTTCTGCAGCGCCGCGGCGTGATCGGCGGTAACCCGGGGGCCCTGCCGACGCCATTGTGCGAGCCGACCCCGCTCGACGGGACGGATGTGATCGCCGCGCCGGTCGCCGGAATTGTCGCCTACAGGAAGCGGCTGGGCGACCGCGTCGAAAAAGGCGAGGTGGTGGCCGAAATGGTCGATCTGACCGCCGACGATCCGCTGACCGCGCGGACTCCGGTGCACAGCCGCGCCAGTGGTCTGTTCTTTTCCCGGGCGGCGCAGAAGCTCCTGCCTCCGGGAGCGTCGGTCGGCAAGGTGGCGGGCCCGGAGAAACTGCCGCACCGCAAGGCGGGAAATCTGCTGGAGGTGTGAGGTGGCCCGTTACCCGGTTGATTTTGTTCTTTGAACGCGCAAGTTTCTCCGCTACCGTTCGACCGATAAGAATGAAAAAACGAATGAGCAGGGAAACCGCATGAGTGCGGAGGCAGATCCAGTAATGGGGACCGTCCCGGCGCTGCTGGCCGAGGATGTCCACAAGCGTTTCGGAAGCCTCGAGGTGCTGAAGGGCATCTCGCTGACCGCCAATGAGGGCGACGTCATCGCCATGCTGGGCTCCAGCGGGTCCGGCAAGAGTACGTTCCTGCGTTGCATCAACCTGCTCGAAACGCCGGACGAGGGCCGCGTCCATGTTGGCGGAGAGCTGATCCGCATGACCCGCAACCGCCGCGGCGCGGTGGTGCCGGCAGATCAGAAGCAGGTGGCGCGGATCCGCTCGCGCCTGGCCATGGTCTTCCAGCAGTTCAATCTGTGGTCCCATATGACGGTGCTGGAAAACGTCATCGAGGCGCCGGTCCACGTGCTGAAGGTGCCCAGGGCCGAGGCCGTCGAGAGGGCGCGGCAGATCCTCGACAAGGTGGGCATCCTCGACAAGCTGGACTACTACCCGTCCCACCTTTCCGGCGGGCAGCAGCAGCGTGTCGGCATCGCCCGGGCGCTGGCCATGGAACCGGACGTGCTGCTGTTCGACGAGCCGACCTCGTCCCTCGACCCGGAACTGGTGGGCGAAGTGCTTCGCGTCATGCGCCAGCTCGCGGAAGAGGGACGGACGATGATCGTCGTCACCCACGAGATGGGTTTCGCGCGGGAAGTCTCGTCCCACGTCGTGTTCCTGCATGAGGGCAGGATTGAAGAGGAAGGACCGCCCATAGAAGTGCTGGGAAACCCCAAATCGGAGCGTTTCCGACAGTTCCTGGCAAGCAATCTCTAATCCGGGCCGGCATTGCCAGGCCCATCTTTAACCGCAGGCAAAGCAAGGAGATAAGATATGAGGAAATTATATACCATCATCGCGGTGGCGCTGGCCGTGGGTTTGGCGGCGGGCGCCGCCGAGGCCGGGCAGAAGGTCAGGATCGGCACCGAGGGCGCCTACCCGCCGTTCAATTCCATCGACAAGGACGGCAATCTGGTCGGGTTCGACGTCGATATCGCCAAAGCGGTCTGTGCGGCGGCCGAGTTCGAATGCGAGTTCGTCGTGCAGGACTGGGATGGCATTATCCCCGGCCTGCTGGCCAAGAAATACGATGCCGTCGTCGCGTCGATGTCGATCACCCCAGAGCGCAAGCAGAGGGTCGATTTCACCGACAAGTACTACAACACGCCGGCGAAATTCGTCGCCCGCAAGGGGATCGACCTTCAAATCAGCGTCGACGGGCTGAAGGGCAAGGTGATCGCGGTGCAGCGCGCCACCATCCATGAGAACTTCCTGCGCGACAATTACGGCGACGTGGTCACCGTCAATTCCTACGCCACCCAGGACGAAGCCTATCTCGACCTGGTTTCCGGCCGCGCCGATGCCGGCATTGCCGATTCGGTCGCCATCATGGACGGATTCCTGGGCACCGACCAGGGCAAGGACTTCCAGTTCTACGGTCCCGATTTCAACGATCCGAAGTGGTTCGGCGACGGCGTGGGCATCGCGGTGCGCAAGGGCGACGATGAGCTTCGCGAAAAGCTGAACGCCGCGATCGCGCAGATCCGCAGTGACGGCACCTACGAGAAGATCAATGCCAAGTATTTCGACTTCGACGTATACGGCAAATAGGCCGCGCCGCGTTCGCGGAGCGGATTCATGACACTTCCAGCAACGCCACCGCCCGCCTCCGGACGGGCGGTGGCGCTTTGTCTGGTTGATCCGCCGCGCCTGATTGCTGCCGAACCCGCGAGATAACCGGATGTTTGACTTCCAGGGTTACTTATGGATGCTCCCGACAGGGCTGCAGCTCACCCTGCTCGTCGGCCTGTGCGCGCTGGTGGTGGCGATGGTGTTGGGGCTGCTCGGCGCCTGGGCCAAGCTGTCGCATAACTGGATCGCCCGCCGGGCCGCCGACACCTATACGACGGTCATTCGCGGTGTGCCCGAACTGCTGTTGATCCTGCTCGTCTACTACGGGGTGCCGACGCTGATCCAGGATGTGCTCGAGGGGTTCGGTTATGACATCGTCATCGACATCAACCCCTTCATCGCCGGCGTGATGACGCTCGGATTCATCTATGGCGCCTTCTCGACGGAGGTGTTCCGTGGCGCCATCCTGGCGGTGCCGAAGGGCCAGATCGAGGCCGCCTATGCCGCCGGTATGAGCCGCCCGATGATGGTGCGGCGGGTCCTGCTGCCCCAGGTCTGGCGCTTCGCGCTGCCCGGGCTAGGCAATGTCTGGATGGTGCTGATCAAGGCGACCGCGCTGATCTCCGTGATCCAGCTGCCGGAACTGATGCGCAATTCCGACATCGCCGCTCGTGCGGTGCGGCTGCCCTTCACCTTCTATTTTGCGGCCTCGCTGATCTACCTGGGCATTACCATTGTTTCGATGATCGGCCAGCAGCGCATCGAGACCTGGGCCCGCCGCGGCGTGCGGAGCGGCTGAGCGATGGAGATCATCTGGCAAAGCCTGCCGCGACTGCTGGAAGGTGCGTGGCTGACCGTCCATATCACCGCGCTGAGCGTCGTGATGGGGCTGTTGCTGGCGGTCCCGCTGGCGCTGCTGCGGGTCTCCAGGAACCCCCTGTTCTGGACACCGGCCTATGGGTACATCTTTTATTTCAGGGGCACGCCGCTTCTGGTCCAGATCTTCCTGATCTATTACGGCAGCGGCCAGTTCCAGACCGAGCTGGACGCGCTGGGCCTATGGGTGTTCTTCCGCCAGGCGTATTTCTGCGCCGCCCTGACGCTGACCCTGAACACCGCCGGCTATACGGCGGAGATCCTGCGCGGCGCGATCCAGGCCGTACCCCATGGCGAAATCGAGGCGGCACGGGCCAGCGGCATGTCGGGCTGGCTGCTCTACCGGCGGATCATCCTGCCCAAGGCCTTCCGCCTTGCGCTGCCGGCCTACAGCAACGAGGTGGTGTTTCTGTTCCAGGCGACCTCGCTGGTCAGCATCATCTCGCTGATGGATTTGACCGGCGTCGCCCGCGTCATCGCGGCGCGCAGCTTCGCGTTCTATCAGCTCTACATCACCGCAGGCGTCATCTATCTGATCATCACCTACGGCATCCTGTTCATCTTCAAGAAGGTCGAATTCCGGCTGAGCGGCCACCTGCGTGACAGGAAGGATACAGTGCTGGCGGTGGACGGCGTTCCCGTTCGCTGAATGCCTCGCGTCGCGATCCTGCGCTTCTCCCATGAGGGGAATTCCTTCAACCCAGTCGTGACCGGGTCCGCAGCCTTCGAGCGGGATGAATGGCTGAAGGGCGAGGACGCGCATACGGCCTATCGCGGCACGCGGACCGAGATGGGTGCCGCCGTGGACTTCGTTGCGGCGGACACGGACTGGCAGGGCGTCTTCCTGCGCTGCGCCGCCGCGCCGCCGGGTGGGCCGGTGGCCGATGCCCTGATCGACCGGGTGATCGGCGAGGCGGTGGAAGATCTCTTGGCCGGTGTCTGGGATGCGGTTTACGTTTCGCTGCACGGCGCGATGATCGGCGAGACCCGGATGGCCCCGGACCTCGACCTGCTGCGGGCCATCCGCGATGCCGTCGGTCCGGGCTGCCCGGTCGCCGCGAGCTTCGATCTGCACGCCAACATGGCCGCGGAGGTCGCCGATGTGATCGACATCGCCGCGGGCTACAAGACCTATCCCCACCTCGATACCTACGAGACCGCGCAAAAGGCGCTGGAACTTTTGGCGCGGACGGTCGCAGGCGACATTCGGCCGGCCGTCACGGTCGCGCGCACCGGCCTCATGCTGTTGAGCCACAACATGCGCACCGCATCCGGCCCGATGGCCGGAATCGAGGCGCTTGCGCGCGAGATGGAGCGTCGCCACGGGCTCTACGACGTATCTCCGTTCGGCGGCTTTGCCTTCGGCGATTCGCCGCATGCCGGGGCCAGCGTCTGTGTTACCGCAGGGGCCGGCAACGAGGCGGCGCCGGAGGCGGCGCGATCCCTGTCCGCCGAGATTGTCCGCCGCCGCATGGATTTCCTGCCCGATATGCCGGCCGCCGTGGACGCGGTGCGGGATGCGCTTGAGAGTCATGACGACGGCACGATCGCCATCCTCGAGCCGGCCGACAACCCGATGTCCGGCGGCATCGGCGATACGCCCGCCCTGTTCCGCGCGCTGGTGGAAGCGGGGCCGGACGTCCCCTGCCTGTTCGCATTCTTCTGCGACCCGGCATTGCTGGAACGCGCCCGCGCGGCCGGCGAGGGGGGCGAGCTGGAGGCGCGCCTCGGCGGGCGGCTGACCGATATCTACGGTCCGCCGGTCGCGGCGCGGCTGCGGGTCCTGCGGCTGACCGACGGGTGCTTCGTCAATGACGGGCCGATGTGGCGCGGCATGGCCGTCGATCTCGGCGGCTCGGCCCTGTTCGAGCTGGCCGGCAACCCGACGATTCGGGTGATCGTCACCGGCGCCTGCATATCGCCGAACGATCCCGCCTGGTTCCGCCTGCATGGTATCGACCTGGCGGATGTCCGTATCCTTGCCGCGAAGGCGAAGAACCACTTCCGGGCGGCTTTCGCCGACGCCTGCGTGCGGATCGTCGACGTCGATACGCCCGGCCCCGCGACCGCAGATGCCGGGTCGCTGCCGTTCCGCCACGTGTCGCGGCGGATGCTGCCGCCCTGGCCGGGTCTGGACGGGCCGGACGGCGCCGTCTAGCTTAAGCGCCCTGGAACTGTCGGGAGCCGGTCATGGCGGAAAATACTGTCCTCACCGAGCGCGAAGGCGGGCTCGCCGTCCTCACGCTGAACCGCCCCGATTCCTATAACGCGATCGACGGGGCGATGATGCAGGCACTGCTCGACGCGCTGATCGAGTGCGACGAGGATGCGTCCGTGCGCGCCGTCCTGCTGACCGGGGCCGGCAAGGCGTTCTGCGCCGGCGGCGACCTGAAAGCGATGCAGGCGGAAGACGCGGCGGGCCGCTCCGTCGGCGCCTTCCTGAAGCGGCTCACCGTACCCGTGCACGGCGCCATGGCCACCATGGCGCGGATGGAGAAGCCGGTAATCGGCGCGGTCAACGGGGTGGCCGGCGGAGCCGGCTTCAGTTTCGCGCTGGCCTGCGACCTGGTGCTGGCGGCGGAAAGCGCGGTCTTCACCATGGCCTACACAAAGGCCGGCCTCGCGCCCGATGGCGGCTCCTCCTTCTTCCTGCCGCGCGTTGTGGGTCCGAAGCGGGCCTACGACCTGATGGTCAACAACGCGGTGTTGACGGCGCAGGAGGCGCGGGACCTCGGCATCGTCAATGCGGTCTACCGCGACGCGTCCTTCATGGCCGAGGCGCGGTCCTATGCGGAGCGGATCGCGGCCGGGCCGACCCGCGCCTTTGGCGCCGCCAAGCGGCTGGTCGCGCTCAGCCCTGAATCCTCTCTCGAGACCCAGATGGAGCACGAACGCCGCGCCATCGCCGAATGCGCAGGCACCGAGGATTTCAAGGAGGGCGTCGCCGCCTTCGTCGAGAAGCGCCCGCCCGGCTTCAAGGGGCGGTGAGGCCGGCGGCGCAGACCGCATCCGGCGGAACAACCCCATGCACCGGTGTTTTCCGCGGGTTTGGAATTGACGTTTACGTAAACTGTGGCGTTATTTCGCCAACGCTGCCGTGCGTGTGGTCTTGCTGTCCACGACTGCGAACTGCGTGGGATGGGCCGGTGCGGCCGCCGCGCGCGCCCGGGTCCGATGACCGCTACCCAAGGCGCGCTATTTCGGGAACAGGAACTGGACGGTGAATCCGACCGTCCATTTCGGCCCGCTGTCCGGCCGGGCCACGTTGTAGTAGCCCTCCGCGCGCATGTTCATCGGCTGCTCGCCGATCTTGAAGATCTTGCCGAAGCCGCCGCCGAGCGGGACCGTCCAGACGTCGCCCGAATCGGCCTCCCAGTTGGCCGTCATCACCAGGTCGGAGATCAGATACCAGCCATTGTCGAGATTGTAGTTGACGAAGGGCTCGAGGAGCATCTGGTTGACGCTGTTCCGGTCCGATTCGCCGGCGAAGGACCAGAGTTGCCGGATCAGGGCGCCGTAGGTGCCCCAACCGGGCTGGACCAGCGCCACCGCGGTCGGGCCGGCGCTCCATTTCTCCGAACCGAGCACCGGGTCGCTCGCGGTCGGCGCGGTGATCGAGCCGCCGGCGCCCCAGATGAACCCCGCCGAGCTCTTTACCGGGTTGAGAAACAGCGAGTAGTTGATGTCGCCAAGGCCGAACTCGCGGCCACCGCCCGTCGGGTTCGGCACGCCTGGCGTGGTCACGCCGCCGGGCGCGTCGGCGATCGGCACGATCAGCCGGTTGACCAGGTTCCAGTTACCCACCGTCACCGGATAGACCGGCTGGATGTTGAGGAAGTTGGCGTCGCCGTTCGGGGCGCCGTTGTCGAAGGTGAACTTGAACGGCAGGCTGATCAGCGCGCTGATCGGATTCTGTACCGCCGAACGCACGTCGCCGCCACCGTCTTCCTGCGCCCACGCCCCTGCGGCGGCCGCCAGCACTACCGAGCCGGCGAACGCGGACAGCGCGACGCCCCGATAGAGATCTCCAAAGCTGTTCATTGTAATGCCTCCTTGACCGGTATTTTCTGAATTAATACTGCCTCAGGCAGTGTCCCGACGCGCTGTGGGCGAACCCGTTCGACCGGGATCATCCGCAGTGCCCGTGACCGGCGCGGCACCTGCATCGCTCGCCGCCTTTCCAAGCAGCTCGCTTGCGCCGATGCCCCACTCGCTCAACACCCGGGTCAGGTCCCCCAGGCTCGCGTCCAGCAATTCGATCTGGTCGCGGTCGACGATCCTGACCGATCCGGCGAACGGGGTGGGCGCCCAGGGCAGCATCACGGTCATCTGCCCGTCGCCGTGATCCTCGATGACGTAGGCGAGGTCTCGCTGGCCCTCGCCGGTGATCAGCAGCGCCGGTCTGAATGCGCCGCTCGCCTCGGTCTCGGCGAAGCGGGCGATCAGGGTCTTCAGCGCGCCGTACATCGGCAGGCGCCGCAGCGTGTTGCGCTCGAGCCACTGGCCGAGGCTGCGGCCGGGCTCGGCACGCATCGCCAGTCCGAGAAGGAACGAGACGACCAACAGCAGGAGCAAGGCGATGATCACCGGATATTTCTCATGTGCGAAGGTGTCGGCGGGGAACATATCGGCGATCGGCGTCGCGACCGCCACGACAAGGTCGAGCGCCTCGCTCAGCACCAGATACAGCAACAGCAGGGGCAGCAACACGAACAGGCCGCCCAGCGCCGTCGTCTTCATAAATTCGAGCAGCCCCTTCATCGCATTTCCTTTGCGCTGCGATCACGTGAGGGGAGAGGCGCGCCCGAGCATCGTCGGGCGCGCCAGAGGTTTCGTCAGTTGCCTGTCGCTGCAGCGCTTTTCAGAGTCGCAAGCGCGTCGTCGACGTTGAATTTCGCCGGCTTCTGCCGCGGCGGGAACTCCTTGAAAGTGGCGATATATTCGCCGATGAACGTCTGCGCCGGCACCAGCGCGAAAACGCGCTCGATCCACCACCTCTCGTAGTTGTTCGCGTCGGTGTCCGCCCGCTCGAACGGGTCGGTGCGCAGATTGAAGATCTTCGGGACGCGCAGCGACACGAACGGCTCCGCCCAGACCTGGAATCCACGGGCGCGCTGCTCCATGAACACCAGCTTCCAGTCGTCATACCGCAGGCCGACGAGTTGTCCGCCGTCGTTCCAGTAGAGGAACTCCTGGCGCGGGCCCTCCTTGGTCTCGCCGGTCAGATGCGGCAGGACGTTGTAGCCGTCGAGGTGGACCTTGAACGTCTTGTCGCCCGCCTTGTGCCCGTTCACGAGCTTTTCCTTAACGTCCGGCTCGCCGACCGCGGCCATCAGCGTCGGAACCCAGTCGAGCGCCGACAGAGGCTCGTTGGTGACCGTCCCGCCGGGGATCTTCGCCGGCCAGCGCACCAGCATCGGCACGCGGTAAGCACCCTCCCAGTTCGTGTTCTTCTCGCCGCGGAACGGAGAGAGGCCGCCGTCGGGCCATTCGTTGTAGTGAGGGCCGTTGTCCGCGGTATAGAGAACGATCGTGTTGTCGGCGACGCCCAGCTCTTCGAGCAGGTCGAGCAACTGACCGACATGGCCGTCATGCTCGACCATGCCGTCGGCGAAGATGCCGAGGCCGGTTACGCCCTCGCTCTCCTCCTTCAGGTGGGTGAAGAAATGCATCCGCGAAGTCGCGACCCAGGCGAACCAGGGCTTGCCCGCCTCGTTGTTGCGCTTGATGAAGTCGATCGCGCGCCCCACGAACTCCTCGTCCGCGGTCTCCATCCGTTTCTTGGTCAGCGGCCCGGTGTCCTCGCACTCCTGTTTGCCCATCGGGCCGAAGCGCTCGTCGACGACCTTACTTGCCTTATCCGTTGCCACGCACGACAACACGCCGCGCGGTCCGAACTCGGCGCGGAATTTGGGATCCTTCGGATAGTCGGGATTCTCCGGCTCTTCTTCCGCGTTCAGATGATACAGGTTCCCAAGGAATTCGTCGAAACCGTGCACCGTCGGCAGATACTCGTTGCGGTCGCCCAGGTGGTTCTTGCCGAACTGCCCAGTCGCGTAGCCGTGTGGCTTCAACAGCTCGGCGAGCGTCGGATCCTCCTTCTGAAGCCCGATCGCGGCGCCGGGAAAACCGACCTTGGTCAGGCCGGTGCGGATCGGCGATTGGCCGGTGATGAAGGCCGACCTGCCCGCCGTGCAACTCTGTTCGGCGTAGTAGTCGGTGAACAGCACGCCCTCATTGCCGATGCGGTCGATGTTCGGCGTGTGGTACCCGGCCATGCCGCGGCTGTAGGCGCTGAGATTGGTGATGCCGACGTCATCCGACATGATCATCAGAATGTTCGGCTTGCCGGCGGTCTGGGCGAGCCCAGGCGCTGCCAACGCGGTTGCGGCCAACAAGGCCGTCAATGTGATCGTCAGGTATTTCATATCGCTTCCTTGCTTTTGTGCCGGTTGATCGTCCGCACACCCGGAGACCCTGCCCTTGAGGCCGTCGCGGGGCCGAGCAGCTTTCTCCATGGCGCATTGCCAATTCTGATGACGCACTATAGAGGAACCCTATCAGGTGCGGTATTGGACTTTGGTCCAATACCGGAACGGGCGGCGGGCGCGCAGGGTTGGGGGCGCGGCTTGCGGCTATGTGTCCGCGGCGAATCCGATCCGCCCGGCCAGGCGGACGAGGGCGGCGAGCGACGGCGCCTGCATCTTCGCCATCACCCGTGCGCGATGGACCTTGATGGTCTTCTCGCTGGTGCCGAGCTCGTGCGCGATCTCCTTGTTGCGGCGGCCGGTGACGACCAGCGCCATTACCTCCCGCTCGCGCGGCGTCAGGCTGTCGAGACGCCGGCGGACGGCGGCGTGTTCGGCCCGCTCGGCATGGTCCTGTCTGGCGCGGTCCAGCGC
>CAMYKU010000028.1:6800-49778 GCA_947259105.1 uncultured Alphaproteobacteria bacterium | reverse complement strand
GCGAGCTGGGGCAACATGCTGACCAACGCGCAGGAGACGATCTGGACCGCGCCGATGCTGGCGGTGTGGCCGGGCCTCGCGATCTTCGTCACCGTCATCGCCTTCAACTTCCTCGGCGACGGAATGCAGGACGCGCTGGACCCAAGGGCGGTGGAGTGAGATCGGGTCAAGTCCCGCACCATGCGCATCGCGCCTGACCGATTACAGCTTTCTTAACGATTCACGGGCAGATTCGACGCCATGCATCAGGCGCGGCGACAGCTCCCCACCTGCCCCGACTGCCGGAACGGTGCCGGGTTCCCGTGCCGGGACGGCGCGGGACAACTGGATCCCGACCGGCTTGCCATCGCACTGAAAACGCTTGCAATCGAGAAACCCAACGACCCTGCCAGGGATGATTGCCTTTGGGCCCTCGATTGCGTGGACAGGCTTGTCGGGGAGAGGCCGGCCCTGGGCTTCAAGCTCATCGTATTTGCGCTTACATACTTCAAGGAGCCGTCCGAAATCGGCGCCCTTGCTGCGGGGCCACTCGAAAACCTGGTGCGCTTCCACGGTGAGCGAATGATCGATGAGATCGAGCGCGAAGCGGCGCACAACGAGAAATTCCGTTTGCTGCTCTCCGGCATATGGGCAGGGTTCGACGTCAAGCCGGAAATCTGGCGGCGCATCCGGACTGCCGTCGCAGACGGGCCCTGGCTGGTCCGGAATCCGGGACCGCCGCAGGGATCGCACAAACTCGACGACAGGAATTAGAGCAAAATTCGATCCGGTTTGATCGGCGCCGAGCGACCTCATACTTCGAGACGGCGCTTCGCGCCTCCTCAGCATGAGGCTCCGACGCCCGTGCCCTCATGCTGAGGAGCGGCGCAGCCGCGTCTCGAAGTATGAGGTCGCGCCGCCGGTCGGACCCGATTCCAATTGAACGGACAATGCGCCAGGACCTAAAGCCGGAACACCCCTCTCTCCTGCTCGTCCAGTTGGCCGATCAGGGCGGTCTCCCAGGCGAGATACTGGCGGCAGGCTTCCAGGTTGTCGGCGTGGCGGTCGTGGACGAAGAACAGGTAGTCGATGCAGTCGGCTTGCCCGGGGTCGTCCGGCGTTTCGACCATGTGCAGGCCGGCGGCGGTCCATGCGTCCCGGTCCCCGGTGAGGTAATGGACCGGGCCGATTCCGGCCCCGGCGAGGTCGAGTGCGGCAAGCTGCGCGCGGCGGCGGTCCTTCGCCGTCAGCACGACCGGCGTCCCGGGGGCGAGGCCCAGCCGGCCGAGGCGCGGGCGGCAGGCCCAGCGCGCACCGTCGATATGACCCTTGCGGTATGCCATGCCGACATTGACGTCGAGCAGCGCAAGGGACCCCGACGCCAACCCCGACGCGAGCTCCGCCGGGTCCATGTCGGGCAGCGGGTCCGTGGCGGCCGCGATTTCGGGCATCCCGGTCTCGGCGTCGCGCAACGCGGAAACATCCGCGTCCAGCACGTGCGCGTCGTGGCCCATGCAGCGCAGCCAGTGGGCGGTGATGGCGGCGCGCAGCCCGGTATCGTCGGTCAGCACGATGTGCGCGCCGCGCACCGCGACCCACTGGTCGGTCGCCTGGGCGAGCTGCCCGCCGGGCGCGTGGCGGCTGCCGGGCAGGTGGCCGCGCGCGAATTCCTCCGCCGTCCGCACATCCAGGACATAAAGCGTGCGGTCGTTGTCGGTGCGCCATTCGTCGAGCGTTTCTTGGTCGACCACGGGGATTTCGTGCCGTGCGCGCAGCGCCGCCGCCCTTTCCCGGGACTCGGCCCGCGCCGCTTTCGGGAGCACCTCGGGATAGATCCGGTCGGCCCCGTATTCCAGCTCGTAGCCGGCCAGAAGCCAGCCCTGCGTGCCGTTGCGCAGGGCCAGGATCGGGTTGGGGTAACCCATCTCCCGCAGGTTCTGCGCGCCGACGATGCTGCGGGTGCGGCCGGCGCAGTTGACCACGACCGTGGTATCCGTGTCGGAGACGAAGAGCGGCAGCCGGTGGCCGAGCTCGGCGTTCGGGCAGCAGGTGCTGCCGGGAATCGTCATCTTCCGGTATTCGCTTTCCGGGCGGCCGTCCAGCAGCACCAGCTTTTCGCCGCGCGCCCGCATGGAAGTGAATTCCTCGGCGGAAATGTTGGGCACACCGCGGGCATGCTCCAGCAGCTCGCCGAACGCCTTGCTCGGCACGTTCACCCCCTTGAACAGGGTGAAGCCCGCCGCCGCCCAGCCCGCCGCGCCGCCGTCCAGGATCGCGATAGCGCTATAACCCAGCCCCGCCAGCCGCAGCGCGGCCTTCTCGGCGACCCCGTCGCCGTCGTCCAGCAGCACGATGGGCGCCGACCTGCGCGGCAGCAGCGCCGGCGCGCCGATCTCCAGCCGGCTGTAGGGCAAGGGTGTCGCGAAGAACGGATGGCCCTCGCCGTACTGGCCCTGCTCGCGTACGTCCAGGAAGGCGATCTCGCCGCCGCCGGTCAGCCGCGGTTTGACCTCTTGCGGCGGCAGAAATTTCACGGGATCAGTCCTGCACCTTCAGGTCGCGCTTGTAGCGCTGGTGGTTCTTCACGTAGTGGTCGGCGATGCGCTGCAGGTTGGCCTGCTGCTCATCGGTCAGCTGCTTGGCGACCTTGCCGGGCGAGCCCAGCACCATCGAGCCGTCGGGGATCTCCTTGTTCTCGGCCAGCAGCGTGTTGGCGCCGATCAGGCAGTTCCTGCCGATCTTCGTGCCGTTCAGCACCACGGCGCCGATGCCGATCAGCGAGCCCTCGCCGACGGTGCAGCCGTGCAGCATCACCATGTGGCCGACCGACACGTTGTTCTCGAGGACCAGCGGATAGCCGGGGTCCGCGTGCAGCACCGATCCGTCCTGTACGTTCACATTCTCGCCGATGGTGATGGTCTCGGAATCGCCGCGCACGACGCAGTTCCACCAGATGCTGGCATTCTTCCTGAGGCGTACGTCGCCGATCACCACCGCGTTCGGCGCGATCCAGTAGTCCTCGCCTTCGGTCTGTACCCGTACGTCTCCCAGCGCGTATTTCATCTGTCGTACGTCCCCGTCATGAGCCCGTGAACACGGGCTTGCGTTTCTCCATGAAGGCGGTGCGGCCCTCGATATAGTCCTGGCTGGCGAAGCAGGCCTCGACCATGGCATCGCAGCGCGCCATGTCGCGGTCTTCCGCGTCCTTGCCCAGTTCGCCCACCGCCGCCTTCAGCGCGGCGATGGTCAGCGGCGCGTTGCCGGTGATCCTCTCGGCATACTCGGCGACGTAGGCGTCGAGATCGGCGTCGGGCACCACCCGGTTCACGAGCCCCATGATCCTGGCCTCGTCGGCATCGAACAGGCGGGCGGTGAAGAATATCTCCTTGGTATAGGACGGCCCGACCAGATCGTACAGGCGCTTGACGTACTTCGCCTGGTAGCCGAGGCCGAGCTTGGCCGCCGGGACACCGAACTTGGATCCCTGCCCGCAGATGCGGATATCGCAGCAGGCCGCCACCGCGACGCCGCCGCCGACGCAATAACCGTTGATCCTGGCGATCGTCGGCTTGGGGAATTCCTGCAGCCTTGTGTAGACCGCGCCGGTGACGCGGCCGTACTCGGCCACCGCTTCGCGGGTCGCGCGTTCGCTGTCGAATTTCGAGATATCGGCGCCGGATACGAAGGCCTTGCCGCCGGCGCCGGACAGGACGACCAGGCGCACCGCCGGGTCCTTCTCATAGTCGTCCAGCAGGTCGGCGACGCGCTGCCACATGTCCAGCGAGACGGCGTTGCGCTTTTCCGGGTTGTTGAAAACGATATGGCCGATGCCGTTCTCGACATGGCCGAGGATCTTGTCGGAGCTCATGAGCGGTTCATCCCTGGCTGGTAAGCTTGCTGACATGAAATGCGGCCGGCGCGCGATCAGACAACCCCGGCCGCGCGGAAGCCGGCGATCTCGTCCGCGCCATAGCCGAGTTGCTGGAGAATCTCGTCGGAGTGCTGGCCGGCGGTCGGCGGCGGCGCGGCGATCCGGCTCGGCGTGCGGCTCATCTTGATCGGCTGTGCGACCAGTTCGGTCGGCCCGCGTTCGGTGGAATCGACCGGCTGCGCCATGCCGAGATGTTTGACCTGGGGGTCGGCGAAGACCTTGTCGATGGTGTTGATCTCGCCGCACGGTACGCCGGCCTCGTTGAACAGCGCGATCCAGTGTTCGGCCGGCTGGTGCCGCAGCACGTCGTTGATCAGCGCGTTCAGCGCCTTGCGGTTGGCCGAACGGCCGGGCGGGGTCGCGTAGTCGTTATGGTCGGCGAGTTCCGGCTGGCCCAGCGCCGCGCAGAACCGCTGCCAGATCAGCTGGCCGGCGACCGCAAGGTTGATATAGCCGTCCGAGGTCTCGAACACGCCGGTGGGGATGCTGGTCGGGTGGTCGTTGCCGGCCTGTTTCGGGACCTCCTTGTCCATCAGCCAGCGCGCCGCCTGGAAGTCCAGCATGAAGACCTGCGCCTGCAGGAGCGATGTCTGCACCCACTGCCCCTCGCCGGAGGCCTCGCGCTCCAGCAGCGCGATCATGATGCCCTGGGCGCAGAACAGGCCGGCGCACAGATCCGCGATCGGGATGCCGACCCGGACCGGCCCCTGACCCGGCAGCCCGGTGATCGACATCAGCCCGCCCATGCCCTGGGCGATCTGGTCGAAGCCGGGCCTGTCCTTGTACGGCCCGTCCTGGCCAAAGCCCGAAATGCTGGCATAGACGATGCTGGGATTGATCGCCTTCAGGCTCTCGTAATCGATGCCGAGCCGGGACTTCACGTCGGGGCGGAAGTTCTCGACCACGACGTCCGCCTGCGCCATCAGCTTCTTGAAGATCGCGAGCCCTTCCGGCGCCTTGAGATTCAGGCTGAGGCTGCGCTTGTTGCGGTGCAGGTTCTGGAAGTCGAAGCCGCCGCGCGGCCCGCCGAGCTGTCCCGTGTCCTGGGATTCCGGCATCTCCACCTTGATGACGTTCGCGCCCCAGTCGGCAAGCTGCCGCACACAGGTCGGGCCCGAGCGGACCCGCGTCAGATCGAGAACGGTAAAGCGGTTCAAGGCCGTGCTGGCCGGCTCGATAGTCATGCGTTCCCCCACGCAAATTGAGTAAAGACGGTTCCGGCGTCGGCCGGACGGATGGACGACTATACAAACCGATGCAGCGGATTGACAACTGTTGACAGTTTACAGCTTGTCCTTGACAGCCCCTTGCCGCGCCTGTCTAGTAAGTCGAAAGGATCCGCGCCGCCGGGGCGGAGTACGAAAAAATCGTGACAGGTGGGCCGATGCGCCTGGAAGACCGGAAACCGTTCCATGCAAGCAACGTCCAGAGCCTGACGGTTCTGGTGCAGCGCGAGGTCGAGCGCCGCATCCTGACCGGCGAGCTGCCGGCGGGCGAACGCCTGTCCGAGAGCGCGCTGGCCGCCGACATGGGCGTCAGCCGCGGCCCGGTGCGCGAGGCGATGCGGGGGCTGCAGCAGGCCGGGCTGGTCGAAATCGTCGCCAACAAGGGCGTCGTGGTGCGCAAGATCGGCTACGACGAGGCGGTCGACCTCTACGATTTGCGCGGCTCGCTGTTCGGTTTCATGTGCGAGACCATGGCCAGACGCCGTACCGACGCACAATGCGCGGTGCTGCGCGACAAGCTGGGCGCCATGGCGGACGCGATTCGCGCCGACGACAAGGATCGGTATTACCGGCTCAATATCGAGTTTCACGCGGCGATCGTGGAGTTCTGCGGCAACAGCCGCGCCCGCACGGTCTATGAGGGCATCGTGAAGGAAATGCACCTGTTCCGCCGGCGCGGCCTGTCCCGCATCGAAAACATGGAGGCCTCGATGCGCGAGCATGAGGCCATCGCCGAGGCCATTGTCGCCGGCCGGGCGGAGGACGCGCGCGAGGCGGGCATCACGCATCTGCGGAACGGGCGCGACAGATTCCTCGCGACGCTCGACCCGGCGCCGGAGTCGCTTGCCGCGGCCGGACGGGACAGGGCGCTCAGGAGGACCGCAACGGCGGAGTAACGAATTTCGAACACCGGCCAGTGGCGCCGGCATCGTCGAACCGCCCGGGGCGTTCCGAAAACAGGGAACGCGGGGCACAAACAGGGAGAAAACAATGGCACAAGACTTCAAGACGGGCATTTCCCGGCGACCGTTCCTGATCGGCGCGGGCGCCGGCATGGGCGCTCTGGCGCTCGGCGGCGTTGGCGCGCTGGCGGACGAGGACAAGTTCCCGAGCAAGACGATCAACGTGGTCACCCACGCGGGCCCCGGTGGCGGCACCGACATCACGACCCGCATGATGATGCTGCGCGGCCGCCGCGACTTCAAACAGGACATGGTGGTGGTCAACAAGCGCGGCGGCAGCGGTTCGGCATCGCTGTTGTACGCCAATGCGCAGCCCCGCGACGGCTATACGATCATGACGATCACCCAGTCGCACATCTTCCAGATCCTGCAGAAGAAGGTGCCGCTGACCATCGACGACATGGTCGGCCTGGCGCGCGCGACCGACGACCCGCAGATCCTCGTGGTCAACGGCGAAAGCAAGATCAAGACGGCGGACGACCTGATCGCCGCGTCGAAGAAGGCCAATGGCGGCCTGAAATGGGGCACCACCTTCGTGGGCGGCGCCGACCATGTGGCGATCCATCTGTTCTGCAAGGCGGCGAAGGGCATCAAGTACACCATCGTTCCGTTCAAGGGCGGCGGCGATATCGTCACCAACCTCGTCGGCGGCAATGTCGACGTGGCGCTGCTGAACTACGCCGAGGGCGAGTCGCAGTTCGGGTCCGGCGAGTTGCGGGCCGTCTGCTCGCTGTCGCGCAACCGCATCGAAGCGCTCGGCGGGGCGCCGACCGCAAAAGAGGCCGGCATCGACAACATCGCCTCGACGGTGCGCGGCTTCGCATGCCTCTCGGGCGTGCCCGAGGATCGCGTCCAGACCCTGTCGACGGGGCTGGTCAAGGCGATGAAGCATTCGGTCTACCAGGGCTACCTCTCGAACGGCGGCATGCCGGCCGACAGCGTGATCGGACACGAGGAATGGACCGCCGAAATCCGGCGGATCCACGACGACAGCGTGGGCGCGCTGACCGATCTGGGTCTGCTCTGACGGGCGGGGTGCCGACGGGAAATATCATGCCCGATAATGCGGAATCGGGCGCGCGGGTGGCGAACCGGGAGGGGTTCGCCGCCCGCATCCCGCGCGACGCAATCGCGGGCGCCGGGGTGCTGGTGTTCTGCGTTGCCGTCTATCTGGTCACGCTGACCTTCAAGGAAGCACCGGCCGTCATCGCACAGAACGTCCAGCCGGCGACCTTTCCGCGCATGGTGCTGGTCGTCATGGCGGTCCTCGCCGGGATCATCATATTCCAGTCGTTCCGCACACGGGACAAGCCAAAGAAACCGCTGAAACCGATGGTCTGGCTGTCGGCGATGGTCATGCCCGGCTTCGTGATCGCGTTCTATCTGCTCGGCATTCTGCCGGCGATGATCCTGCTGTGCTTCTTTCTTCCGCTGCTGTGGGGCGAGCGCCGGTTCAGGATCATCGTTCCGTACAGCATCGTGTTTCCGGCCGCGATCTACCTGTTGTTCGTGACGGTGCTGAAGGTGCATTTCGAGCCCAGCCCCCTGGCCTTCTGGTGACCCCGCGATGGATACGTTTCTTGCAGCCGCATCCGAATTCTCCGACCCGTTCATGATCTTCGTCATCCTGGCGGGTACGGTGGGCGGTGTCCTGGTCGGCGCCATGCCGGGACTCAGCTCGACCATGGCCACCGCGCTGCTGCTGCCGTTCACGATGACCATGGAGCCGATCCCGGCGATCGCCCTGCTGAGCACGCTGTACTGCGCGGGCACCTTCGGCGGATCGATCACCGCGATCCTGGTCAACGCGCCGGGGGCGCCGCCGGCCGCCGCCACCGCGTTCGACGGCTACCCGCTGGCCCAGCAGGGGCGCGCCGGGCTGGCGCTCGGCATCGCCACCGTCAGCAGCACGATCGGCGGCATCTTCAGCATCATCGTGCTGATCGTCGCGGCGCCGATGCTGGCCCGCGTCGCATACGATTTCGGCCCGCCGGAGTATTTCGCGCTGGCCCTGTTCGGGCTGTCGATGCTGGCCTCGATCAGCGGCGAATCCGCTTTCAAGAATTTGCTCGGCGGCGCCTTCGGGGTGCTGCTGGCGACGATCGGCATGGATTTCACCACCGGTGTCGACCGCTTCACCTTCGGCTTCTACGAGTTGACCGAAGGCGTCCATTTCATTCCGGTCATGATCGGCCTGTTCGCGGGGGCGGAGTTCCTGACCCAGGCGAACAGCCTGGACCGGGTGACCGTGCGCGCCGTGCTGGAGGCGGTCAAGCTGCCGCGCTGGGCCGACTTCCGCAAGACCCTGGGCACGGTGGCGCGCTCCTGCGGAATCGGCGCCTTCATCGGCCTGCTGCCGGCCGAGGGCGGCACGGTCGCCGCCATGATCGGCTACAACGAGGCCAAGCGCTGGGCCAAGGACAAGTCCCTCTTCGGCAAGGGCGATATCCGGGGTATCGCCGGGCCGGAGACCGCCAACAACGCGGCAACGGGCGCCGCCATGGTGCCGACGCTGGCGCTCGGCATCCCGGGCAGCGCGACCACCGCCGTCATCCTGGCCGCGCTTCTGGTCCACGGGCTGCGGCCGGGGCCGCACCTGTTCAACGAAACGCCGACGCTGCTGTACGGCATCTTCATCGCCATGCTGCTGGCCAACCTGATGTTCATGGGGCTGGGCCTCTTGGGCGCCAAGCTGTTTGCCCGCGTCACCCTGATCCCCACCCGCTTCCTGTGGCCGGCCGTCTTCATCCTCGCCTGTATCGGCTCGTACGCTCTGAACCAGTCGATCATGGATGTCTGGATCATGGTGATTGCCGGGATCGGAGGGTTTTTCCTGAAGCGATACGGATTCTCCGCCGCGCCGATCATCATGGGTCTGATCCTCGGCGAGCTCGTGGAAAGCAGCCTCAAGCAGTCGCTGATCATTTTCGACCACAACTGGCTGCGTTTCTTCGAGCGGCCGATCGTGGTGGTCTTCGTGCTGCTGACGGTGCTCAGCATGGCGATGCCGCTGATCGGCGGCTACCGCGCGCGGCTGCGGGCCAAAATGCCGCCCTCGGCCGATATCCCGGGCGATTGATCCCAGGGGATCGTCATGGAGGAACCGGTCAACACCCCCGACATAGGGGCTTTCGGCCAGATGCTGGGCTTTCGCGTCACTGAGTGGCGGGAAGGCTTCGTGCGCATGGAGATGGAGGTCAGGCCGGAGCATCTGAACCGCAGCGGCGTGCTGCATGGCGGGATCGTCTCGGCGCTGCTGGACACCGCCTGCGGCTATGCCGGCACCTGGTGCGCGAAGAAGGGCAACGTGCGCTGGGCCGTGACGGTATCGCTCACGACCCATTTCACGGGCCAGGCCCGGGGCGGGACCCTGACGACCGTCGGCCGCAAGCGCGGCGGCGGGCGCAAGATCTTCTTCGCCAGCGCCGAGGTGCTGGACGAGACCGGGCAGGTGCTGGGATTCGGCGACAGCGTGCAGCGCTACCGCAGCGGCAGCGAGGATCCCGAGGGCATTCCCTACCGGCCACCGGCGTGAGACGCCGTGAAGATCGAACATATCGAGGCGTCCGTCCATGCCGCCGCCGGCGCGGCGCCATTGCTGCGCGTGCCGATCGAGGATTACCGGGGCGGCCCGCCGCGGCCGTTCGTCGTCTGCAGAGTGACCACTGATGACGGGCTGACCGGACACGGTTTCACCGGCCGCTTCCTCGCGCGGCAGGTGGCCGATGCCCTGGAGACAGCGGTGTCCCCGGCGGTGGCGGGGATGGACCCGCGCGATCCGGCGGCCGTGCAGGACCGGATTCGCGAAACCCTGAACCCGCGCCACATGACCGGTGTCGCCGCCTGCGCCGCTTCGGCGCTGGACATCGCGCTATGGGACATAAGCGGCCAGGCCGCGGGACGGAGCGTCGCTTCCATGCTGGGCGGCGCCCGCAATTCGGTCCCGGTCTACATCACCTTCGGCATGCCGCAATACGATATCGCACAGCTGGTGGAGGCGGCGCGCCTTGCGGTCGCGGGCGGGTATCGCATGCTGAAGATGGTCGTCGCCGTCGATGCCGGCGGCTGGCGCGAGGACGCACGGCGCATTCATGCGGTCTGCGATGCCGTCGGCGGCGCGGCAGGGCTGATCATCGACGCGAACGAGGGGTTTACGGGCGAGACAGCCCGGTCACTGGCGCATGACATAAGCGATTGCCCGATCGCCTGGTTCGAGGAACCGGTCGCCGGGAACGGCCCGGCCGATCTTGCCCGCTTCCGCGAAGACACCGGCATGCAGGTCGGCGCCGGGCAGATGGAGGCCGATCCGCGGATCTTCGATGCCCTTCTGGAACACGGGTCGGTCGACCTGCTGCAGCCGAACGTGCTGTATTGCGGCGGATTCACCGGTGGCGCGGCGCTCGCCGGGCGGGCGGAACACCACGACATCCGCATCGCGAACGGGGCCGGCTGGCCGCTGATCAACATGCATCTGATAGCGGGCGTACCCAACGGCTGGCTGCTGGAGCACCACGTCGCCCAGACCGGTATCGAGGACGCGCTGTTCGCCGACCCGCCATATCCGGTTGACGGGCGGCTGGCAATACCCGAAGAATCAGGGTTGGGTCTCTCGATCAGTCAGCAGGGCCTGGACGCGACAAGACTGGAATAAGGAACAGGCAGACCGTGTCGGATAATCTGTACGAACTTTTCGCGAGTCGTTTTCCGAGGGACCGCGCGACCCTTTTCATGGAGACCTTGTCCGGCGAACGCTTCAGCTATGGCGACGTCGAGGCCATGAGTGCGCTCTATGCCGGGCTCCTGGTCGAACTCGGCGTCGAGCCCGGCGACCGGGTGGCGGTTCAGGTGGAGAAGAGTCCGGAGGCCATCTTCCTCTATCTCGCCACGCTCCGGGCCGGGGGCGCGTTCCTGCCGCTGAACACGGCCTATACGGCGGCGGAGATGCAGTATTTCCTGACCGATTCGGAGCCGCGGGTGGTGGTCTGCCGGCCCGAGGACGAGGACAAGATCGTACCGCTCGCCGGGAAGGCCGGCGCCGCCCATACCCTGACGCTGGACGCGGACGGCAGCGGCAGCTTCGCCGAGCGGACGGCGGACGCAACGCGCCTGCAGGAGTTGGTCGTGCGGGACATGCACGACCTCGCAGCGATTCTGTATACCTCAGGGACCACCGGGCGCTCCAAAGGCGCAATGCTGACTGTCGGAAATCTGTGGTCGAACGCCAATACGCTATGCGAGGCCTGGGGCTTCACCAGGAACGACGTCCTGCTGCACGCGCTGCCGATCTTCCACGCGCACGGGCTGTTCGTTGCGACCAACTGCGTGCTGGTCAGCGGCTGCCGCATGCGGTTCCTTCCCAAATTCGACGTCGCCGCGGTAATGGAGACCCTGCCCCGCAGCACCGTCATGATGGGTGTGCCGACATTCTATACGCGCCTTCTCGCGAGCCCCGACTTCACGCCTGAACCGTTCGTCGGGCGCCGCCTGTTCATATCCGGCTCGGCGCCGCTGCTGGCGGAAACCTGGGGCGACTTCAAGGAGCGGACCGGCCATGAGATCCTGGAACGCTACGGCATGACCGAGACCGTCATGAGTTCGTCGAATCTGCTGGAGGGTGAAGGCGGGCGCATCCCGGGCAGCATCGGCAAGCCCCTGCCGGGTGTGGAACTGCGGGTGGTCGCCGAGGATGGAGAGGAATTGCCGGCCGGCGAGACCGGAATGCTCGAGGTCCGCGGCCCCAACGTCTTCAAGGGGTATTGGCGCCTGCCGGAGAAGACCAACGCCGAGTTCCGGCCCGACGGCTTTTTCATCACCGGGGATATTGCGCGCTATGACGAGAATGGATTTTTCTATCTTGTCGGCCGCGCCACGGACCTGATCATCACCGGCGGATACAACGTCTATCCCAAGGAGATCGAGGAACTGCTGGACGCCATGGACGGGGTCGTCGAATCGGCGGTGGTGGGGATACCCGATGCCGATTTCGGTGAACGCGTGATCGCTGCGGTCAAGCCGGCGGGCAATCCGCCTGCGGCGGAAACGCTGATCGCCGCACTGAAGGAGCAACTCGCCGGCTACAAGGTGCCGAAGGAAATCCACTTCGTGGACGAACTGCCGCGCAACGTCATGGGCAAGATCCAGAAAAACGTTCTGCGCGAGCGGTTCGAATCCGGCTGAACCCTCAGCCTACGCATTCAAGCGTGGAGTCCTCTTTCGCGTGCTGCTCGACGATGGCCTGGTACACGCTGTGCCACATATTATCCCGGCAGACCTTCAGCGCTTCGTTGACCCCCAGGTAATGAACCAGCGTATTCGCGTAATTCCGGTTACGGTTCACCGCACGCCGCGCGGCTACCGTCTTCATATATGTTACATTCGTCATATCGCTTCCCTTTTGCAACGAATTTCCCATTCCGGGCTCTATGCGAATTAAACGAGCAAAAGGCGTGCCAGTTTACACTTCGTTAAGCATAGCGCAGGGAACCCGTGGGCTTCAGGGCCTGTGGACGTCGCCGAGCAACGTCAGGCCGCCGGATCGACCCGCAGCGTCTCGAAAATGCCGGTTATACAGGGGTGGTCATGGAACGACTGCAGCAGAGGATGGCGGTGCCCCCGCACGATCTTCCAATCGGGCGGCGCTTCCACGGCGCGTCCGTTGTGCAATTCGGTAATCAGGGTATTGCCGTTTGCCAGAGCGTTATCCGTTGAATTCGCTCCGGCCCGCTCCCCCAACCGCCGCAGAATGCAGCGGCCGGCCGGAAACCCTTGGCCTCGTGCCCGGCCCGGGCCGGCCGGTGTGCCGGCGTTATTGCCCGGCCAGCTTCAACCGGGTGGTGCCGTCGTCGGTGTCGCAGCAATACAGCCCGTGCAGCGTCTCCATGATCGCCGCGGCCTCGCCGCCGGCAAGCGAATAATAGATGGTCTGCGATGCACGCCTGGTCTGGACGAGCCCGTCGCGGCGCAGCCGGGCCAGGTGCTGTGACAGCGCCGACTGACTCAGTCCCACCAGCCTTTCCATTTCTCCCACGGCTTTCTCGCCGGCCGCGAGATAACAGAGGATCATGAGCCGCTTTTCGTTACTCATGGCCTTGAGCAACTCGCTCGCGCGCTGCGCATTCTCTTTTAGGTCATCGATGCTTAGATTCATGTCCAAAAAAAACACTCCCAACCCTGAATGGCGATTCATTTGCCCCGTTAACTCTTTATTATACCATAACATTAGAAAAAAGTAAATTAACAAGCTGTCATAAACAGTATCCCGATAACATTCCGCACCGCGTTCTCATTCGGCCGCTTTCGGCAACACCGAAATGCCGGAGTCGCGGTCGTCCGACTTGTTGCGTCCCTCGAGCACGCCGAGGAACAGGCTCAGAAGGGGCGGGATGATCGTCAGCGTGAGCAATGCCGACAGCGACAGCCCGCCAACCACCACCGAACCGAGGCCCCGATAGATCTCCGACCCTGCCCCCGGGAACAGCACCAGCGGCAGCATCCCGAATACACTGGTCAGGGTGGACATGAAGATCGGCCGGACCCGGTTGCGCGTCGCCTCGACGATCGCCGCGTCGTACCCCATCGCCTCCTCGCGAATCAGGTACAGCGTCTGGTGAACCAGCAGAATGGCGTTGTTCACGACGATGCCGATGAGAATCACGAAGCCCAGCAGGGTCAGCATGTCGAGCGCCTGGAAGTGATACATGCCGAGGATATTGAGGCCGGCAACGCCGCCCGCCGTGGCAAGCGGCACGGACAGCACGATGATCAGCGGGTAGACGAAACTTTCGAACAGCACCGCCATCACCAGATAGACGATCGCCAGCGCGATCAGCAGGTCGAACTTCATCTCCTTCCAGGTTGCGGCCAGCTTGTCGGCGGTCCCCGACATGCGCAGCTTCACGCCGGCCGGCAGGCCTTCCTCGTAGAGCGGATCGATCACCTTGCTCTGGATTGTCTCGAGCGCATCGCCCAGGGCGACTCGCGGCGCCGGCGTTATCTGAAGCGTCACGGCCCGGCTCCGCTCGCTGTGGCGGATTTCGGTCGGCCCGCTCGTCACGACGACGTCCGAGAGCGCACCGGCCGGCAGGATGGCGCCGGATCGTGTGACCACCGGCAGCGCCGCAATCCCCTGGGTCTGCACCACGTTGTTCTCGGGTCCCATCAGTATCAGATCGATGCGCACACCCTCGACCGTGATTTCGGCCACGCGAAGTCCGTCGTTGAACGCATCGACCGTCAGGCCCAGTTCACGCGCGCTCACCCCGTTGTCGGCCAGACGCACCGGGTCCGGTATGACGCGGATCTCAGGCGCGCCAAGCTCCAGCCCGGGCCGCGGCCGGACCTGATTGCCCGCCTCCATGGGCATCGCGTCACCGATCTTGCCGAAGGCGTTCCGCGCGACACCGAGGATGGTTTCCAGGTCGCCACCGGCGACATCCAGGTCGACCGAGCGGGTCCCGCCGATCCCGCGGCCAAAGATCGATGGCTGCCGGACGACGGCCGACGCGCCCGGCTCGTCGAACACCGGCTTGCGGATAACCGGGATCAGCTCCCTCGCGCGCCCGGGTTCGACGCTGCTCGCGCCCATGATCGTGCGCGAACGGAAGGCCACGAAAAAGAACGAGTCTATCTTCGGCGGCTCGCCGGGCGCCGACTCCGGCCCCGACTCCGACGCCCAGTGCGGCCGCACGGCATCCTCCATCCGCTCGGCAATGGCGGTCGTGGTGCTCAGGTTGTATCCGGGCGGCGGCTGGATGAATCCGAAGACGAAGTTGCGGTTGCCCTCGGGCAGATATTCCAGCGCCGGCAGGAAACGCCAGGTGCCGAATACCGTCGCCGTCGTCACCAGCGCGACGATAAGCAGCGCCAGCAGCTTCGATCGCACCACGGCGCGCGTCAACCCGAGCAGCAGCACCATGAAGCCGCGGGCGAAGTGATCGAATCCGAACAGCCGGATACCGGAGCCGGGTTCGCGGACGTCGTACTGGAGCAGCCGCCGGGACAGCGCCGGGATGACGGTGACCGATACGATCAGCGACAGGACGACGGCGACGGAGATGGCCACCGCAATGTCGCGAAACAGCTGCCCGACCTCAAGCTTCATGACCATGACCGGGATGAACACCATGACCGTGGTCAGCGCCGAGACCAGGATCGCCCCCCAGACCTGCATGGCCCCGTCATAGGCCGCCTTCAGGGCGGGCCGGCCCTGCTGGCGCAGGCGGTAGATGTTCTCCAGGACGACGATCGCGGCATCCACGACCATGCCGACGGCAAAGGCGATCCCGGCCAGCGAAACCACGTTGAGGGACCGCCCCAGCACTGCCATCGCAACGAACGACGCGACGACCGATACCGGGATGGCAAGCGCGATCACCAGCGTCGCGCGGGCCGAGCGCAGGAACAGCATCAATATGATCACCGCCAGCACGCCGCCGATCCAGATGTTCTGCGTCACCAGGTCTATTGCGGAATTGATATAGATTGTTTCGTCATAGACCTGTTCCATCTTCAGGCCCGCCGCCGTCAGCGGCCCGCTGTTCAGCTCGATCACGGCCTGCCGGATGCCGGCCATCGTCTCGATGACATTGGCGCCGATCTCGCGCGTCACGGGCATGCCGATCGCGGGCCGGCCGTTGGCGCGAAGCGTGGCGGTCGGCTTGCTGTATCCGAACTCGACATCGGCAATATCGCCGACCGTCACCCGCCCCAGCCGGCCGGTCTGCGGGTCCTGCAGGGTGCGCAGCACGACGGCGGCAACCTGACCGGTGGTCTCGAACTCACCCTCGGTCCGCACCACGTAGCGGCGTTTGCCCTCCTCGACATCGCCGCCGCTGATCGACGCATTGGCGGCACGCAACCGCTCGATCACCAGCGGGACGGTCAGCCCATACCGCGCCATCCTCGCAGGATCGATGATGATCCGCATCTCGCGCTCGCTGCCGCCGTAGACATCGACCCCGCCGACTCCGGGCACACGCTCCAGCCGTTCCTGGATCACGTCTTCGACGAATTTCCCGAATGTGTGGATGGGTTTCTCGTTCCCTTCGCTCCGCACCACCCGGAACCAGGCGATCGGATTGTCTTCCGATCCTGATGTGTTCAGCGTCGGCTTTCCGGCCTCGTCGGGGTAGTCGGTCACGCGGTCCAGCCGGTTGGACACCAGCAACAGGGCCCTGCCCATGTCCTGATCGACGGCGAACTCGAGAGTGATGCGGGCGCGGCCATCCTCTGCCGCGCTTTCCATGCTCTGCAGTCCCGTGAGCCCCTTGAGCACCTCTTCCTGCTTGTTCAGAATCTCCCGCTCGACCTCGATCGGCGCCGCGCCGGGCCAGTTCGTCGTGATCTGGATGACCGGGCGGCTGACGTCCGGCGCGAGCTGGATCGGAATCGTCTGCAGGGCGACAAACCCGAACAGGACAGCCATGATGACCGCCGCGATGACCGCGGTCGGACGGGCAATGGAATGGCGGATCAGGTTCATCGCGCCGGTGCCCTAGTACCCGTGTACGTGACGGGCTGTCCGGGCAGCAGCCGCTCATTGCCCCGCACCACGGCGAGGTCGCCCGGCGCCAGGCCGGACAGCACCTCCATGCGCACACCCGCCGCTTCGCCCAGCCGCACCTGGCGTGGCTCCGCATTGCCGCCCACCACGACGAAAACCATATAGGCCGTGCCGCGCGCGACGACCGCATCCTTGTGGACAGACACCACCGGACGCGGCTCACCGACCGGCAGCAATACGGTAACGCTCTGGTCGGTCGCCAGCCGCAGCCCCTCCGCGACATCTATTCTCGGTGTGAAACGTACGGGCCGTGTACGCGTCAGCGCGCTTTCCGTGGGAATTACGGCGCGGACGGTCGCCGTGAACCGCCGGCCGTCGTCGAGCCGAATTTCGAGTTCGCGCCCGGGCGCGAGCCCGGCCAGCCGCGCGGCCGATACGTCGGCTTCGATCTCCAGACTCTCGTCGTTGACCAGGCTGACCACCGGGGCACCGGTATTGACATGGGCGCCTTCCGTCGCGTGCAGCGCGACCACCACGCCATTGTAAGGCGCATGGATCTCGGCGCGCACCAGGTCCAGCTCGGCCAATGCCAGGTTCGCGGCGGCACGATTGACCGCGGCGTCCGCCTCGGCGACCTCGCTGCTGTAGCGGGCAACCTCGGCCACCTTGTCCTCGTAGCGGGCCTGGCTGAAGGCGGCGGATTTCTTGAGATTCTCAAGGCGCCGCAATTCCAGGGAAGCGAGCCGCGCCTGTGCCCGCGCGGTTTCCAGCGCCGCCTGTTTCTCGCGCAGTTCCGCTTCCCGCAGATTGCGGTTGCCGACGCTGATGTCGGTCGACAGGCGGACCAGCATGTCGCCTTTGGCAACGCGGTCCCCGACCTCGACCAGAACCTCGGCGATCGGGCCGCCGACCAGCGCCGCGACCGGCCCGGACTGGCGCGCAACGAAGCGGCCGAGCGCCGGCACGGTCTGGGTCAGCGGCTCGACGACGACGGTATCGACCTCGACGCGCACAGTCTTGCCCTGCGCCCGGACCACCCAGGGCGCCGCAAGCACAGCCACCAGAATCAGGGCGGCCAGAAAAACCGCCCGATTACCCGCCAGGCGCATCGCTCTATCCTCTCAACGATTGGGCCGGCTCCGCCATTCTGTCGCCGGACGGCCCGAAAAGAGTTTATATGACATCGCAAAGGTTTCAAGCATGTCGTAGAAGGTCTGTTCGCGGCCCCCGCGGCCCTGCTATGCTGGCCCCAAATCGAAGAGGGCAGCATTCATGTCGACGATCCTGTATACCCATCCCGCCTGCGCCGAGCACGATATGGGGCCGATGCACCCGGAAAGCCCGGCACGATTGAAGGCCATCCTCGAGGCGCTGGACGCCGGCGAATTCGATGCGCTGGACCGGCGCGAGGCGCCGGCCGCCGAGATCGAGCAGATCGCCCGTGTTCATCCACGCAGTTACGTGGAGCGGATACTCGCGGCGATCCCCGAGTCGGGTTTCGTGCAGCTCGACCCGGACACGGCGGTTTGCCCGAGATCGGGGGAGGCGGCATTGCGCGCGGCGGGCGCCGTTTGCGCCGCGGTCAACGACGTCATGGCCGGGGACGCCGGCAACGCCTTCTGCGCCGTGCGGCCCCCGGGCCACCACGCGGAACCGTCCCGCTCGATGGGTTTCTGCCTGTTCAACAATGTCGCCATCGGTGCGGAACAGGCGCGCAAGGCGCATGGGCTCGACCGCGTCGCCGTCGTCGATTTCGACGTCCACCACGGCAACGGCACCCAGGCGATGTTCTGGGACGACGAGAATCTGTTCTACGCCTCGACCCACCAGTCGCCGCATTATCCGGGCACCGGTGGCGCGAGCGAACGCGGCGTCGCCGGAAACATCGTCAACGCGCCGTTGCCGCCCCACACCGGCAGCGCCGGATTCCGGCAGGCGATGCAGGGCGTGATCCTGCCCGCACTGGCCGAATTCGAGCCCGAATTCCTTCTTATTTCAGCCGGATTCGACGCCCATGCTGCGGACCCGCTGGCTTCGCTGGAGCTCAACGAGGACGACTTTTCATGGGCCACGCGGGAATTGATGAACGTCGCAAACGTTCACTGCGGCGGACGGGTGGTCTCAACGCTGGAAGGCGGATACGACCTCGCGGCGCTGTCGCGCTCCGCGGCAGCGCATGTTCGGACCCTGATGAAAGAATGACGCGGACGTATTGTCGGGCCGGGCGCCGCGGGGTTGGAATTGCCCGCAGATCGGCGGTAAGATCGGGTTTCGCAAGGAGCAGCCATGACCGACGCCCCAATTCCCGACAACATAAAGGCGATGAAGTTCGAGGACGCGCTCGCCGAGCTGGAGAAGATCGTCCAGAAACTGGAGACCGGGGAGGCCAGGCTGGACGAGGCCATTGCGGATTACGAGCGGGGCGCGGCACTGAAGAAGCACTGCGAGGCCAAGCTGGCCGAAGCCCAGGCGCGGATCGACAAGATCACCAAGACCGCCGGCGGCATTGCCGCCGAGCCCGCCGACCTGGACTAGGAACAGAAATGGACGCCTTGCAGCAGGCGATGGCAAGCGCCGCCGTTGATGTTGAGGCGGTGCTGCAACAGGTCCTGGAATCGGAGGACGAACCCGAACGCCGCCTGCTCGAGTCGATGCGTTACGCGGCCCTTGGCGGCGGCAAGCGGCTGCGGCCGTTCCTGGTGCTGCAAAGCGCGCGCCAGTTCACCGTCTCCAGGAAATCGGCCCTGCGGACGGCCGCGGCGGTCGAATTGGTGCACTGTTACTCGCTGGTCCATGACGATCTGCCGGCCATGGACGACGACGACCTGCGGCGCGGCAAGCCGACCGTGCACAAGGCGTTCGACGAGGCGACGGCGATCCTTGCGGGCGATGCCCTGCTGACGCTCGCCTTCCAGGTGCTCGGCGACGAGACGACGCATTCCAATCCCGGGGTCCGCTGCGAGCTTATCGTCGCGCTGGCCCGGGCGGCGGGCGCGCACGGCATGATCGGCGGGCAGATGATCGACCTGGCCGTGGCCGACCGCGACGTCGACATCGGCGAGATCACCCGCCTGCAGCGCCTGAAGACCGGCGCGCTGATCACGTTCGCGTGCGAGGCCGGGGCCATCCTGGGACGCGCCGGCGAACCGGGCCGCGAGGCGTTACGCGGCTTCGCCCACGATCTCGGGCTCGCCTTCCAGATCGCCGACGATCTGCTGGACGTGGAGGGGACGGCGGCGGAAACCGGCAAGGCGGTGGGCAAGGACGCGACGCAGGGAAAGGCGACCTTCGTGTCCATCCTCGGGCCGGAACGTGCCCGGGCCCAGGCCGGGATGCTGGCCGACCAGGCCGTCAGGCACCTTGCAATCTTCGACGAAAACGCCGACTTTCTTCGCGAGGTGGCGCGGTTCGTTGTCGAACGGCGTTCGTGAACCAGATTATCCACAGGACAGTGCCCATTCGGGGGAGCCAGTATTGAGCGAAATCGAAACCTCAAAGACGCCGTTGCTCGACACGTTGGGCGGTCCGGACGACCTGCGGCTGTTGCCGGAGAAGCAGCTGGGCCAGCTGGCCGACGAGCTGCGCCGCGATATGGTGGAGGCGGTATCGGTCACCGGCGGTCATCTCGGCGCGGGGCTGGGCGTGGTCGAATTGTCGGTCGCGCTGCACTACGTGTTCGATACCCCGCGGGACACCGTGATCTGGGACGTCGGGCACCAGTGCTATCCGCACAAGATCCTCACCGGGCGGCGCGACCGGATCCGCACCCTGCGCCAGGGCGGCGGCCTGTCGGGTTTCACCAAGCGGTCGGAAAGCGAATACGACGCGTTCGGCGCGGGCCACAGCTCGACCTCGATCTCGGCCGCTCTCGGCTTTGCTGTGGCGCGGGATCTCGCGGGCGGCGACAACAATGTCGTCGCGGTCATCGGCGACGGCGCGATGAGCGCCGGCATGGCCTATGAGGCGATGAACAATGCGGGGTCGATGGACAGCCGGCTGATCGTCATCCTCAACGACAACGACATGTCGATCGCACCGCCCGTGGGCGCGATGAGCGCCTACCTGTCGCGGCTGATCTCGTCGAAATCATACGTCTCGCTGCGCCACCTCGCCAAATCGGTGGCCGAGCATTTCCCGCGCAGCCTGGAAACCGCCGCGCGGCGGGCCGAGGAATACGCCCGCGGCATGATGACCGGCGGCACGCTGTTCGAGGAATTGGGGTTCTATTACATCGGCCCGATCGACGGCCACAATCTCGACCACCTGCTGCCGGTGCTGAAGAACGTGCGCGATGCCCGCGCGGACGGCCCGATCCTGGTTCACGTCGTCACGCAAAAGGGCAAGGGCTACCAGCCGGCCGAGGAGTCCGACGACAAGTATCACGGGGTGTCGAAATTCGACGTCGTCACCGGCGCGCAGATCAAGGGCACGCCGAAGGCGCCCAGCTATACGCGGGTGTTCGCCGATTCGCTGATCCGCGAGGCCGAGGCGGACGAGCGGATCGTCGCCATCACCGCCGCCATGCCCGAAGGCACCGGGCTGAACCGGTTCGCCGAACGCTTCCCGGAGCGCTGCTTCGACGTCGGCATCGCCGAGCAGCATGCGGTGACCTTCGCCGCGGGGCTGGCGGCGCAGGGATTCAAGCCGTTCGCCGCGATCTATTCGACCTTCCTGCAGCGCGCCTACGACCAGATCGTGCACGACGTGGCCGTGCAGAAGCTGCCGGTGCGGTTCGCGATCGACCGCGCCGGCCTGGTCGGCGCCGACGGGGCGACCCATGCCGGCGCCTTCGATGTCGCGTACCTGACCTGCCTGCCGGATTTCATCGTGATGGCGGCCGCCGACGAGGCCGAACTGGTGCACATGGTGGCGACGGCGGCGGCGATCGACGATGCGCCCTCGGCCGTCCGCTATCCGCGCGGCGAGGGCACCGGCATTGCGTTGCCGGAACGCGGCGAGGTGCTGGAGATCGGCAAGGGACGGGTGCTGCGCGAAGGCGGCACGGTCGCCATATTAAGCTTCGGCGCGCGCCTGTCCGAATCTTTGAAAGCGGCGGAGGAACTGGCCTCGCGGGGCCTGCCGGCGACCGTCGCCGACGCCCGCTTCGCGAAGCCGCTGGACGAGGCGCTGGTGCGCCTTCTGGCGCGGGACCACGAAGTGTTGATCACCGTCGAGGACGCGGCGTTCGGCGGGTTCGCGGCGCAGGTGCTGCGGTTCCTGGCCGAGAACGACCTGCAGGACGGACTGAAAGTCCGCACGCTGACCCTGCCCGACCGGTTCCAGGACCACGACAGGCCGGAGGCCCAGTACGAGGACGCCGGGCTGACCGCGGCGGCGATCGTCGAGACCGCCCTGGCGGCGCTGGGCCGCGCCGCCGCGGCCAGCCCGAAGCGGGCCTGACGCCGCACTCCTTACCGGATTCAGAAAAGAAGAAGGGCGGCGGGTTGCCCCGCCGCCCCTTAAAGGCGTTGCTTTCGATCGCAAGCGATCAGAAGCTGACGGCCGCGCCGATGATGAACACATTCGCATCGGCGTTCGCGGTGTCGGCGTCATAGCCGGTCCACTCGATGTACGTATTCAGGCCCGGCGCCACAGTATAGTCCGCCGTCAGTGACCAGGCAGCGGGCTCAAAGTCGACCGGGCCAGTGCTGTAAGTGTGGGCGATATAGCCCGCCGACAGATAGAACGGTCCGGATTCCCAACCGGCGGCCACGTTCCAGTAGCTCCAATCCTCATCAGCGGTCGGATCCGTGCCCGAATCGCTATTATCGGTCCAGTTGGCGCCGATGCTGAATCCTCCGAAGCCGAGGATGCCGCCGAGCGAGTACGCCCCGATGTCTTCAACGGCCTGGAGTCTACCCTCGTAGGAGGCCATGGTATACACACCGCTAAGGCGCAAGCGTGTGCTGCCGCCGAAGGTGTTGTCGTAGTTGGCAGCGAACGAGAGCGAGTTCTGGAACTCGCTGTCGTCAAAGGGGGTCCGGTCGCCGCCGGCATCGGTCGGCGTCCAGCTGGCGCCGAGCTGGAAGCCGGAGAAGCGCGGCGAGTAGTAGGTGATCTTGGTGTCGTCGCTGGTGTCGCCTACGATCGTCGGGTAGACGAGGCCTGCGACCAATGTCACGTCGTCGCCGTCGCCGTCCCAGCCGCCGGTGGCGCCCAAAATGGTCTCGCCGCCGAAGCTCATGATGTCCTCGACGCCGTCCTCGTCACCGAGGTGCACGGTGCCCCAGGAGCCGCCCAGGGAAATGCGGGCCTCGTCGGCCGCCAGGCTGTCGGAGGTGTTGGCGTTGAGCTCGATCTTGAAGCCGTAGTCCAGTCCGCCGTCGGTGGTGCCGGACACGTTCAGCTGCAACTCGGCCTCGTCGACGCCGAAATAGAGGTCATTCGTAGGGACGGTTTCGGTTGTATTGAAAACGGGCGCACCGAGGGTGCCGGTGGTGGTGCCAAACGCAACAGCTGTAAAACTGTCGCGGTCCGCGTAATAGAACTGGAAGTTCATGTTACCGGACAGCTTCCAGGTCGGCGCTTCCGCCGCCTGAGCTGCACCGACAGTCAGTGCAGTCGCGGCGACCAGCGCCGTGCTGCCAAGAAGACCCTTCTTCATCAATCTCTCCTCATCGATGGTTGAATATTCGCAAGTTTCCCTTCCTTGCCACCATGCCGGCCGCAACCCAAAGGGAAACTGCGACAATTAAATACAGTATTTCAGTCATAGCAATAAAAAACCGGGCCTTTCCCCGTCGATTTTTCTTTGTCTGTTGCAAAGATGCAACAGTTTTGGCGCCATGGCGACTTGTGCATTCAATGCAGCCGGAAAGTGCCGGACGGACCACAGTGCAGACCGCAGCCGGTCCCGACCTGTCGACGGCTGGCGGCGGATGCGAGGGCACACCGTCACGCGGATGCCCGCCACCACGCTTCCAGGGTCAGTCTGCGCCGCCCGTTGCCGGTTTCCAGGTGCAGGCCGCCGGCCTCGTCCAGCCGCTCGATCGTCCCGGCGATCAACTCGTCGCCCAACAGCAGCACGGTCTCACCGTCCTGCGCGGTCGCGCGGTGCAACCAGTGCCGCGAAACGGACGCAAGCCCCTGCTGCTCCCACCGGTCCATCCAGACCAGCAGATATCGCGCGAAGGACTCGGTGAGCGCCCGCGCACTCACGCCGGCAAACCCCTCGTCCTCGAGGCATGTCACGTTCGGGCGTTCGCCGCCTTCGATACCGGCCTCCGGCGTAATGCGGATATCGGCGGCGACGACGGCCCAGCCCGGGACGTCCCGCACGCCGGCGCCGGGGTCGAGATCGACCGCGATGTCGCCTACGAGCCCGCCATTCACCCGGACCGAGCCGGGCCAGACGAGATCCGACGCAACGGCGGGCGGACCCACCGCGCCAATCGCGTCCGAAAGCGCCAGCGCCGCCACCAGGTGGACCGGCAACACCTGCTCGCCCGTTTCCTCGGGCCGCAGCACCACGGCGCAGTCGAGTCGGTCGGCGTCCGGACGCCATACGAGCGTCCCGGCTTCGGCGCCGTCGGCCGCCAGCCGACGGGCCCGCGCCCGCGCATCCACATCGCCGCCGGCCAATACCTCCAGTTGGTAAGGGGGCGGCAGCGACAGTTCCCCGGTCATGGCCGGTCCGCCGCCGGCGCGCAGTCGCGCAGGGCATCGGCCAACGGCTGCAAACCATCGCCGTAGCGTTTCCACCGCCCCACCGAGCCGGCGTACACCTTGCGCCGGACCTGGCTGTGGCTGGCCGTCACCACCGCCCGGTCTGTTTCGTAAAAGCGCAGGCAGGCGTCATCCCAGTCGAGCCCGGCAAAATCGACGAGCCGCCGCGCCTGAGTCTCCAGATCGGATACGGTGTCCTCATAATCCACCTCCAGCATCCTGCCCGGCGGCAGGACCCGCCGCCAGTGCTCCATCATGCGGTGATACTGGCAGTAGTAATGGCCAAGATCCGCGAGGTCGCAACTCCAGGACAGGTGCGCGGCACGGAAATTCTGCACGAAGCAGGACAGGCAGGTATCCATCGGATTGCGCCGGCAGTGGACGATCCGCGCATTGGGAAACATCTGCGCGATCAGCCCCAGATGGAGGAAGTTCCCGGGCATCTTGTCGGTCACGCGCGCGGCCCCTTTGTCGAGCCGTCCGATTGCCCGGAGATAGAAGGCGGCCGCCTTTGCCAGCGAATCGCTCGACAACGGCGCCTTGGAATCGTTCGACCCGCGGCGCAGCGTGCACGCGATCTGCCCTATGAACCCGAGTTCGCCGGCGCCGAAGACCATCGGATGGCTGGCCAGGATCTGTTCCGTCAGGGTCGTGCCCGAGCGGGGCATGCCGACGATGAAGACGGGACGATTCGAGTCGTCGCCTCCTGGACTGTCGAACGATTCGGCGGTAAACGCCGCGCACAGCTCGTCAATGCGCCACTCCATGTCGTTGTGCGAATAACCGAAGCCGCGCTGCGCCAACATCTCGCGCTTCAGTACGTTTGCCTTAATGTAGGCGCCGAGCGACTCTTCGTGCCGGCCTGCGGCAGCCAGGTGGCGTCCCAGCGCGAACCGCAGGCCGGATGCACTGGCGCCCTCGTCGCGCGCCGTGTCCAGCGCCGCCCGGATATCCCCGATACGCCGGTCCTGACCTGCCACGTCCGGGTCATCGGCAAGCCCCTGATGGGCGCGCGAGCAACCGGGATCGGCGGCAATCGCCGACAGGAAGGCTTTCCTGGCCTCGTCGCTGCGGCCGAGATACTGCAGGGCCGCGCCCAGCGCCGCGGCAACAGGTGCGGTGTCGGGATGCGCATCCAGGAAGCCGCGGGCGCGGCGTTCCGCCTCTTCTGCTCTGTCGGCCTGCACCAGGCAGTCGAACAGGGTAATATGAAGGTCGAGATCGTCGGGCCGGGCGTCTGCCGCCGCCGTAAGGACCGGCACGGCTTCCGCCGCCCATCCGGCATCGGCCATGGCATTGCCGAGATTGTACACCGCCTCGGTATAGCCGGGCCGGGCCGCGACGGCCCGCCGGAAGGCGGCCACCGCTGCCGCGGGCGCGCCGTGATCGCGATGGATTGCGCCGAGATTGTTCGCCGCCTCGGAATGCTGTGGGGCGCGCTTCAGTACCGCTTCATAGGCGACGACCGCCTTTTCCGTGCGCCCGAGATCGTGCAAGACCGTGGCCCGGCAGAACATCGCGTCGACCGATACCGGGTCGTCGCGCAACACCGCTTCGTATTCGCCAAGGGCTGCTTCCCCGTCGCCGGCCCGCTGCAGCGCCGTGCCGAGGGCCAGGCGCCAGCCGGGATCGACACGCCCACCGGCTTTGTTCACCGCGCCCACCGCTTTTTGCAGATAACGGACCGAGTTGGCGGTGCGGCCGTCCTCGAGACACAGTATACCCAACAGGTAAAGGGCATCGGCATTGCCAGGCTGCGACTTGATGACTTTCCGGTAGATCCTGTCGGCGGCGGCAAGATCGCCCTTCCGGTGCCGGGCGAAGGCGTCCGCCAGCGCGTCGCCAGGGGATTTCACGTCGCCGCCTCGCCACGACCCGTCTCGGGTCCGCAGCCGCAGGCCGAAAGCGCCTCGACCAGCGGGGCGACGCCGTCGCCATAGCGCCGCCAGCGCCCGACCGAAGTATTGTAGATCGGGTTGCGCACCTGCTCGCGGCTGGCGGTGACAACGGCGCGTTCGGTCTTGTGGAAGTCAAGGCAGGACTCGTCCCATTCCAGCCCGGCGAAATCCACCAGCCTCCGCGCCTGGGTCTCGAGGTCGGCGACCGTGTCCTCGTAATCGATCTCGAGCATCCGTCCCGGCGGCAGCACCGCCCGCCAGTGCGCCATGATACGCTGATACTGGCAGTACTGGTGGCCCAGATCCCGAAGATCGGTGCTCCAGCCCAGCCCTTCGGCCGCGAAATTCTGGGCAAAACAGGACAGGCAGTTGTCCATCGGGTCGCGCCGGCAATGAATGATCCGCGCCCTGGGAAACATCCGCATGATCAACCCCAGATTCATGAAGTTCCCGGGCATCTTGTCGGTCACCCGGTCGACGCCGCGGCCGATCTTGCCGACATATTTCAGATAGCCGGTCGCCGCCTCCTTCAACGTGCTCTGCGGCAGCGCCCGCGGATAGTCGTGGGAGCGGGACAGCCACTCCACGATCTGGCCAATCTCCCTGAGCTCGCCGCCACCGATGACCCGGGGATGGCTTGCCAGGATCTGTTCGGTCAGGCTCGTGCCCGAGCGCGGCATGCCGACGATCAGGATGGGCAGCTCGGAGGAACTGCCTCCGGGGCCAGCGCAGCGTTCCCGGTCGAAATGCTCAATCATACGGTCGACGCGGCTCTCGAAAGCCGCCGGTTGGTAATGTTTGCCCAGCCGTTGAAGCTGATCCCTGCGCGCAGCGTTGCCCTCGACGTAATGGGCAAAAGCCTCTTCGTACCGTTTCATTTTATCGCACAGCACAGCCGCCGAAAAATGCAGACCGATGCGGTACCGAAAATCCTGCCCCTTGGCCAGCACGCCTTCGATCTTCGTTAGCAGCTCGGCGGGTTCGGCCTCGCGGTCGGCCTCGGCCAGGAGCGAAAGTCCGCCCGGTGCGAGCGGCTCCATTTTGTGCGCCTTGCGCGCCAGCGCCACCGCATCGGCGCGGTTGCCCATCACCATTCGGACATTGCCGAGCTGGATAATCGCCTGCACCTCGTCGGGATCGCGTTCGTAAATCTTCTCGGCCAGCCGTTCGGCCTCCTCGGCCTCTTCGCCCAGCTGTAGGGCGTGGACCAGGGCGTTCTCCGCCTTGCGGTCGCCAGGACCGTATGCGACGGCGCGGCGAAGCTGGGCGATGGCCGCTTCCATCTGGCCCATGTCGCTGAGCATCTGTCCAACATTGATCATTGCCTGGCCATAGTTGGGACGTCGTTCCAGGGCTTTTTGATAGGCGTCGAACGCCTCCTTCAGGCGGCCCACGCCCTTCAGGGAAACGCCCAGATTGTTCAGCGCCTGCGCGTTGCCGGGCGTCTGCTTAAGATACACCTCGTAGCTCGCGATCGCCTCCTCGTGCCGTTCCAGCCGTTGCAGCAGTTCAGCGCGCAGAAAGACCAGTTCGGGCGTATTCGGCGCCAGTTTCAGCAGCGCCTCGATTTCTTCCAGCGCCCCCTCCGAATCGCCCGCATCGCGGCGGGCAAAGGACAGCGCGACACGCCATGACGGGTCCGGCCGGCGACCCTGGCCCGGCGCGTTTTCGATTGCCCGCAAGATCAGCCCGACAGCCTCGTCGGCCCTCTTTGTCCGGCGCAGCAGATCGCCGAGCAGCACCAGCGCGTCGGGATTGTCCGGGTCCTGGTCCAGCACGGCGCGGAATCCGGCCTCGGCGCCCTCCAGATCGCCCTTCTTCTGGCAGGCGAGCGCAGCGTCGAGGGGCGACACTTTTTTCCTGGTTGCGGTCATGGCCCGGAAACTTGCCCGAAATGAAACGGATTGCAAGTGCCTCTTTCCCGTCGGGCCGGCGAGCCATACGGCGCTGGTATTCGGTGCGCCGGACCGCTAAGTGAATGGCGATGAGAAGTGCCGCCCTCGAAACCCCATCCGGCAAAGCCGCGCGGGACGAGAACTTCCCGGTCGGCTCGATCCTGCTGCCGGCCCGGCTGCGGCCGCACGTAATGGCGTTCTATGCCTTTGCGCGGGCGGCCGACGACATCGCCGACAGCCCGGCGCTGGCGCCCGGGGACAAGATCGCGCGGCTCGACCGGCTGGCGGCGGCGATTGGCGGCGCGGAAGACGGCCCCGCCATCGAAACGGCGGCGGCGATGCGCGCGAGCCTCGACGAAACGGCGGTCTCGCCGCGCCGCTGCCTCGACCTGCTGGACGCCTTCCGGCAGGATGCCGTCAAGGCGCGCTACGCGGACTGGGACGAGCTGATGCATTACTGCGACCGTTCGGCGGCGCCGGTGGGGCGGTATCTTCTCGACCTGCACGGCGAGGACGAGGCGCTGTATCCCCTGTCGGATGCGTTGTGCAATGCGTTGCAGGTGCTCAACCACCTGCAGGACTGCGCCGCGGACTATCGCGAACTGGACCGCGTCTATATCCCGGAGTCCTGGCTGGAAGCCGAAGCAACGGAGGTCGGGGCGCTGGCGGCGGCGGACTGCGATCGGGCGCTGCGGCGGGTGCTCGACCGCATGCTCGACGGGGTGGACGAGCTGCTCGGCACGGCCGCACCGCTGGCGGCCGGGCTGAAGAGCCGGCGCCTGGCGATGGAGGCGGCGGCGATCCAGGCCATCGCGCGGAAACTCTCGGCGCTGCTGCGGCGGGGCGATCCGCTGGCGGCGCGGATCCGGCTCGGGCGCGCGGCCTATGCGGCCTGCATCGCCGAAGGCATATGGAAGGGGCTCGTGCGATGAGCTCGCCCGGCATCGCGGCATCGCGGGAGGCCCGCCGGATCGCCGTGGAATCCGGCTCCTCGTTCTACTGGCCGATGCGGCTGCTACCACCTGAGCGGCGCGACGCCATGTTCGCGATCTACGCCTTCTGCCGCGTGGTCGACGACATCGCCGACGGCGATCTGCCGCCGCAAGACAAGGCCGAGGCACTGGCGGGCTGGCGCGCCGAGGTCGGGCGCGTGGTCGAGGGCCGGCCGCAGACGGCGATCGGCCTGGCTCTCCTGGAAGCATGCGGCCTGTACGGACTCGACCGCACCGACCTGGAGGCCGTCATCGACGGGGTCGCAATGGATTTGAGCGGCGAATCGCAGACGCCCGACATGGCAACGCTGACGCTTTACTGCCGCCGGGTCGCGGGCGCCGTCGGCCTGCTGTCGATCAAGGTATTCGGCGACGATTCGCCGGCCGCGCGGCAGGGCGCGGTGGCGCTCGGCCATGCGATGCAGCTGACCAACATCCTGCGCGACGTGGGCGACGACGCGGCGCAAGGCCGCCTGTATCTCCCCCGGGACCTGCTCGTGGAACACGGGATCGCCGTCACGGACCCGGCCGCGGTCGTCGCCCGTCCCGCGGTCGCTGCGGTCTGCGCGGAACTCGGCGGGATCGCGGCGCAGCGCTTCGCCGACGCCGAGGCGGCATTCGCCGGCTGCGACCGCAGGGCGCTGCGGCCCGCCTTCGCGATGATGGAGGTCTACCGCCTGCTGCTGCGGCGCATGGCGCGCGGCGGCTGGACACGGCTGGACAGGCGCCCCCGCGTCGGCGCGGCCGCAAAGCTGTGGATCGCATGCAAGCATCTGCTGTCATGACCGGCGCGGCGCGGCGGGTGCATATCGTCGGCGCGGGCCTTGCCGGGCTGTCCTGCGCGGTGGAGCTGGCCGCTTCCGGCGTGCCGGTCACGACGTACGAGGCGGCGGGCCACGCCGGCGGCCGCTGCCGCTCATGGAACGACCGAGTCCTCGACAAAATAATAGATAATGGCAACCATCTGTTGCTTTCTGGCAACAGTTCGGCGCTGGACTACCTGCGCAGGATCGGCGCCGGCGACGCGCTGGCCGGGCCGCCCGGGGCGGTGCTTCCGTTCCACGATCTCGGCTCCGGGGAGGGCTGGGTGCTGCGGCCGAACGACGGGCGCGTGCCGTGGTGGCTGTTCGCGCCGTCGCGCCGCGTTCCCGGGGCCGGCGCAGTCGCCCATCTCAAAGGGCTGGCCGCACTCGCGCGGGCGCCAACGCAGGCGACGGTCGCCGACGCGCTGGCCCGCAACCCGCTCTACAGGCGGCTGTGGGAGCCTCTGGCGGTGGCGGTCATGAACACCCGGGCCGCCGACGCCTCGGCGCTACTGCTGTGGCGCACGGTGCGCGAGACGCTGGGCGCCGGGGGGCGGGCGTGCCGGCCGCTGGTCGCGCGACGCGGCCTCGGCGCGGCGTTCGTCGACCCGGCGCTGCGGTTTCTGGCGGAACACGGCGCGGAGATCCGCTTCGGCGCACGGTTGCAGGCCGTTGCGGCGGAAGGGGCGCGTGTTGCCGTTCTGCGTTTCGCCGACACGGATGTCCCGCTGGAGTCCGACGAGTCAGTCGTCCTGGCCGTGCCGCCATGGTCGGCCGGCGAAATTCTTCCGGACGTGACCGCGCCGGACCGGCATCATGCCATCGTCAACGGGCATTTCCGGCTGGACCGCGCCGTGGAACTGCCCGGCGGCGCGCCACTGCTCGGCCTCGTCGGCGGCACGGCGCAGTGGCTGTTCGCCCGGGACGACGTAATCTCTGTCACGGTTAGCGCCGCCGACGCGCTGGCGGAGCGGGACGGCGACGCGATCGCCGCGCTGCTGTGGGCGGACGTGGCGGCGGCGCTGAACCTCGACGGCGCGGCCGTACCGCCGCACCGCATCGTCAAGGAAAAACGCGCCACCTTCGCCCAGACGCCGGACCAGGCCGCGCGCCGCCCCGGGACCCGCACGGCGCTGGCCAACCTCTGCCTCGCCGGCGACTGGACCGACACCGGCCTGCCCGCGACCATCGAGGGCGCGATCCGCTCGGGCCAGGCCGCGGCCGGCGCGGTGAGAGATTTCGCGCCGGAAAACTGGAATCCGGCACCGCCTTGTGCCACATAAGGGCCACCCGAAAGGGGTGAACCCTTACGCTTTGGAGACCCGCACCCGTGCCGGCGAACGAAAACCTTGTCCTGGCGCTGCCCAAGGGACGCATCCTCGAAGAGGTGATGCCCGTCCTGCGGCGCGCCGGGATCGAGCCGGAACCGGCTTTCGACGACGAGTCGAGCCGGGCGCTTCAGTTCGCGACCAGCATCCCGGAACTGTCGATCATCCGCGTGCGCAGCTTCGACGTGGCGACGTTCGTCGCCTTCGGCGCGGCGCATATGGGGGTCGCCGGCAACGACGTGCTGATGGAGTTCAACTATCCCGAACTCTTCGCGCCGGTCGATCTTGGCATCGGCAAATGCCGGCTGTCGGTCGCCGAGCCGCACGAGATGCGGCGCACCGACGATCCGGCGCGCTGGAGCCATATCCGCATCGCAACGAAATATCCCGAGATCACCCGCCGCCATTTCGCGGCGCGCGGCGTGCAGGCCGAATGCATCAAGCTGAACGGCGCGATGGAGCTGGCCCCCGGGCTCGGCCTGTGCCGCCGCATCGTCGATCTCGTGTCCACGGGCAAAACGCTGAAGGAAAACGGGCTGGTCGAGATCGAGACCATCGCCGAGATCACCAGCCGGCTGATCGTCAACCGCGCGGCGCTGAAGACCCGCCCCACGCAGGTCGGCGGCTGGATCGAGCGCATCCGGGAGGCCGCCCATGCCGCGTAGGCTGAATACCGCCGCCCCCGGCTTCGAGGCCGATTTCGCCGCGCTGCTTGCGGCCAAGCGCGAGACCGCTCCCGACGTCAACGAGACGGTTGCGGCGATCCTGGCCGACGTGCGGGACCGCGGCGACGACGCGGTGATCGACTATACCGAACGCTTCGACCGCGTAAGGCTGACCGCGGAGACCATGCGCTTCACGGCGGCCGAGATCGAGGCGGCCGTCGCGGCCTGCGGCGAGGATGCGCTGGCGGCGCTGAAGCTGGCGGCGGCCCGGATCCGCGCCTTCCACGAGAGGCAGATTCCCGGCGCGCTGTCCTATACCGACGAGGCGGGGGTCAGGCTGGGCCAGCGCTGGACCGCGATCGGTGCGGCCGGGCTGTATGTGCCGGGCGGCACCGCGGCCTATCCCAGCTCGGTGCTGATGAACGCCCTGCCGGCTTCGGTCGCCGGGGTCGAACGCCGGGTCATGGTGGTGCCGACGCCGGACGGCGTCGTGAACCCGCTGGTGCTGGCCGCCGCGCGGATCGCCGGAATCACCGAGATCTACCGCATCGGCGGCGCGCAGGCGGTGGCGGCGCTGGCCTGGGGCACCGCGACGATCGCCCCGGTCGACAAGGTCGTCGGGCCGGGCAATGCCTGGGTCGCCGCCGCGAAGCGCCAGGTCTTCGGCACCGTCGGCATCGACATGATCGCCGGGCCGTCGGAAATCCTGGTGGTGGCGGACGGCGAAAACGACCCGGGCTGGATCGCCATGGACCTGCTGTCGCAGGCCGAGCACGACGAATCCGCGCAGTCGATCCTGATCACCGACGACGCGGATTTCGCGGCGCAAGTCGAGCGCGCCGTCGAGGGCCACCTCAAGACCCTGCCGCGCGCCGCCATCGCGGGGAAAAGCTGGGAGGATTACGGCGCCGTCATCCTGGTCGACTCGCTGGACGATGCGGTGCCGCTGGTCGACCGCATCGCGCCGGAGCATCTGGAGCTTGCCGTGGCCGAACCCGAGACACTGGCCGCGGCGGTGCGCAACGCCGGCGCCATCTTCCTCGGCCGCCATACGCCGGAAGCGATCGGCGATTACGTGGCGGGGCCGAACCATGTGCTGCCGACGGCGCGCAGCGCGCGCTTCTCGTCCGGGCTGGGCGTGGCCGATTTCATGAAACGGACGACGACGGTCGCCTGCGACGCCGACAGCCTGTCGCGCATCGGCCCCGCCGCCGTCACCCTTGCCAAGGCCGAGGGGCTGGGCGCGCATGCGCTGTCCGTGGCGTTGCGACTCAACATGGGACCCCGGGACGCGGATTGATGGGCGAGCCCAGGATCGTCTCGCTGAATCTCGACGAGAAGACCGTGGTGCGGCGCAGCCCGGAGATCGAGCACGAGCGCGCGGTCGCGATCTACGACCTGCTCGAGGAAAACCGCTTCGCGCCGCTGGGCCATGACGGCGGCCCGTACCAGCTAAATCTTTCGGTCGAGGACCGGCAGCGGCTGGTCATGGATATAAGGCAGGAGAGCGGCGACGCGGTGGAACGGCTGACCATGTCGCTGACGCCGTTCCGGCGCATCGTGAAGGATTATTTCCAGATCTGCGGGAGCTATTTCGACGCCATCAAGCGGCTGACCCCGTCGCAGATCGAAACCATCGACATGGCGCGCAGGGGACTGCACAACGAGGGCTCCGAAATGCTGGCGGAGCGCCTGAAGGACAAGGTCGACATGGACCGCGACACATCGCGGCGGCTGTTCACCCTGATCTGTGTCCTCCATATCCGCGGGTAGCGCGTTGTCCTCTCCATTCGCACCCGGCCGCGGATGCGGGGCGTGCCCCGGAAAGGCAGGGCGATGAGCGACCTGCCGGGAGCGGTGCTGTTCGCCTGCACCATGAACGCGAATCGCTCGCCGATGGCGGAGGCGATCATGAAGCATCTCCACGGCAGGCGGGTGTTCGTCGATTCGGTCGGCGTGCGGACCGGCGAGCTGGACCTGTTCGCCGCCGAAGTGATGGAGGAGATCGGCATCTCGATCGACCGGCACGAGCCCAAGACCTTCGACGACCTTCACGACAGCTCGTTCGACGTTATCGTCACGCTGTCGCCGGAGGCCCAGCACAGCGCCGTCGAGATGACCCGCACCATGGCCTGCGAGGTCGAGTTCTGGCACACCTTCGACGCCTCGATCGTCGAGGGAAACCGCGAGACCCGCCTCGACGCCTACCGGCAGGTCCGCGACCAGCTGATGCAGCGGATCCTCGAGCGCTTCCCGCAGGAGGGCGGGCCGGTCACGCCGTGACCGTCTTTCGGAATCTACCTGCAGTCAGAAAACGAAAAGAGCGGCCGGTTTTCGCAAACCGGCCGCCCCGGAGGTACATGAAGAAAGGTCCCGGGAGTGTCCGTGTAACCGGACGATTTTCCCGGTAGGCCGGCGTCCGGACGGTGGTCCTTGCGGATTTCCGCCTGGCCGGACTGAGGGGTTCATCCGGCTGCTCCTTCGGGTAAAGTCCCGCGGAACACGCGCCGGCCGACCTTGCACTTTGATTTCGTGCCGCCATCCGGCCGTGTCAACCCGCCGAAGTGAAAAAAGTCTGGCCGCGCCACGGGTTGCCCTGGCGGCTGCAGCGGGGTGCGACAATTTGAACGTTGCGCCGGCGAGACGTTCGTTATATGCAATTGAGAATCATTCGCAATATCAACGGCGAGCAACCGCGATGCATGCGTACCGCCCACCAATGCGACAAATCGGCGAAACCGTCCGGTGCGGGATTCGCGGCGGTCTCCGGACCGCACTGGCCGCTCTCGCACTTGCGCTGACGCTGGGCATGGCCGCGTCGCCGGGTGCAAGCGCCGGGACATTTTCCTGGACGGCCGTTGCCGAAGAGACCATCGCGGCGCTGAACGAAGCGTCGCTGCACCGCGCCGAGGGCGACATTGCGCAAAGCAAGCGCGCCATCACCCGCGCCTATTTCGGCGTCTTCGAAGAGCAGAAGATGGAGGCCGCAATGCGCAAGATGCTGGGCGAGAGCCATGCCTTCATGGTCGAGCGTCAGTTCAGCACATTGCGCAAAACCGTGGCGACGGCGACGCCGGCCGATTTCACCCGGACCGTGGCGACGCTGGCCGAACAGCTGCGCGCCGACGCGCTGGAACTCGACGCGCTGGGCGTCCCGCAGGAGGTTTACAATGCGCGCTAGTCTGCTGTTCGCCCTCTTCCTGCCGCTGCTTCTCGCTGCGCCCATCGGCAGCGCGCTTGCCGACCGGGCCGCACTGCCGGAGGTGGCCGACAGGATGGTCGAGCAGGGCGACGCGCTGGCGGCCGCATACGACCCGTCCGACGGCTTTGCCACCAGCGACGGATTCTCGGACCTGTACTTCGATGTCTTCGAGGGCGGCGGGCTGGAGGCGGCGATCGGCAGCCGCGACGCCGGCCGCAAGGCGGAGATCGAGTCGTATTTCTCGCGGATCATCGGCGCCAGCGCCAAGGGCGCGGCAGAACCGGAGATCGCCGAGGGCTGGCGGAAGCTGCGCCAGGCGCTCATCGAAGAGCGCGCCCTCTATGCCGCGCTGCCGGCGTCGAGCTGGCTTTCAACCGGAATCCAGGCGTTCCTCTTGCTGCTGCGCGAAGGCGTCGAGGCGCTGCTCGTGGTCGGCGCGCTGATCGCCTATGTGCAGCGGGCCGGCGGCGGACGGGCGATGCCGATGCTGTATGGCGGAATCGTGGCGGCCCTCGTCGCCAGCCTCGTGACCGCAGTATTCGTTCGCGCCTCGGTGGCCGGCCTCGACGGCCGCGCGCTGGAGGCGGTGGAGGGCATCACCATGCTGCTCGCTGCGGCGGTGCTGCTGTATGTCGGGCACTGGATGCTGGCGCGGCGCGAGGCCGAGCGCTGGCAGGGCTACATCCGGCGCAAGGTCGACGCGGCCGTGGAGACCGGCAGCGGCCTCGCGCTGGCCGCGGCGGTCTTCCTGGCGGTCTACCGCGAAGGCGCCGAGACGGTGCTGTTCTACCACGCCTTGATCGCCGACGCGCAGGGATCCGAGGGTGCGGCCGTGCTCGGCTTCCTTGCCGCCGCCGTCGTACTCGCCGCGCTCTTCATGGCGGTGCGGACGCTCGGGCTGCGCCTGCCGCTGAAGCCGTTCTTCACGCTGACGGCGGTCCTGCTGCTGGGGCTGGCATTCATCTTCGTGGGCAAGGGGATCGTCGAGTTGCAGGTCATTCGCTGGATTCCGACGACCGCCGTCCCCGGCATGCCGCAGCTGCCGTGGATCGGCGTATTCCCCACCGTCGAAGGCCTCGCGGCGCAGGCGGCGTTCGTTCTGATCGCCGGTTTCGGCCTGCTGCTGCCGCGGCCGCACGGGAGGCCGGCATGAGGGCCGCGTTGCTCGCCACCGCCGCGGCGCCGCGCATCGCCCTGTCCGGGGTAACGCGGTCCGTGGAGGCGTTCTTCGTGCGCCATCGCCACCGCCTGCCCTGGGTGCATGCGACGATGTTCGTGGCCTTCCTGCTGTTGCTGCTGGTGCCGCCGTTCATGCCGCTCCCGGCCGAGCAGGACGGCGCGCTCGACAGCTACCGCCTGTTCGCCAACACCGTCCTGTGGGGCGTGTGGTTCCCGCTGGTCCTGCTATCGGTGGTGTTCACGGGGCGCAGCTGGTGCGGGCTGTTCTGCCCGATGGGCGCGGCCTCGGAATGGGCCAATGCGCGGGGCCTCAGGCGCGCGATCCCGGCCTGGGTGAAATGGCCCGGAACGCCGATCGTCAGCTTCATCGTGGTGACGATCTGGGCGCAGACCATCGGCGCCCGCGACCATGTCGAATCCTCGGCCATCCTGTTCGGCGGCGTGATGCTGATGGCGATCGCCATCGGCTTCGTGTTCGGCCGCAGCAAGCGCGCCTGGTGCCGGCACATGTGCCCGATCGGCTTGCTGCTCGGCGTTTACGCCCGGCTCGGCGCCGTCGATTTCCGGCCCAAACGCCCCCAGGCGGGCGGCGACCGCTGGACCGAGTCCACCGCCTGCCCGACCATGATCGACCTGAAGTGCAAGACCGAATCCCGCCACTGCATCGAGTGCTTCCGCTGCGTCAACCCGCGCGCCAAGGGCGGCCTGACGCTGGCGCTGCGCCACCCGGGCAAGGAGATCGAGGAGATCGGCCGCCGCAACGCCGGCCTGTCCGAGGTCATGTTCCTGTTCCTCGGCGCCGGCGTGGCGCTGGGCGGGTTCCTGTGGCTGGCGCTGGACAGTTACCAGGACTTCCGCCTGTGGACCGCGACGACGGCGATCCGCAACGGCATCCTGTGGATCGGCGAGTCCGGCCCGTCCTGGCTGATGGCGGTCTATCCCGAGGAGCGCGAGGTGTTCCGCTGGGTCGATTTCCTGACCATCACCACCTACATGGCGGGCGTGATGCTGCTGATCGCCGCCGGCCTGTCCGCCACCACCGCGCTTGCGGCATGGCTGTCCGGGCGGCTCGGCGGGTACGGCGATTTCCGCCGGCGCTTCGTCGAGCTCGGCTACCAGGCCGCGCCCGTCGCTATGGTCTCGCTGCTGCTGGGGCTCGGCGGAGAGCTGTTCGGCACCCTCGCCCTCATCGGCATGTCGGCCGACGCCATCCGCCTCCTGAAGCTTGCCCTGTTCGTCGGCGGCGGGCTGTGGAGCCTGCATCTCGGCCAGCGCATCCTCGCCGCGCAGGGGGTTCCCGCGCCGCGAAGCTGGCTGCCGCTGCTGGCCGGCAGCGGTGGCGCGCTGTTGCTGGGCGCCGCCTGGTACCGCGCCATCCTGTTCACCTGACCGACGATCGTAGACAATTGGAGACATACTTATGACCCCGAAATTTCAGATGCGAATGATACGCAATTGCATCATGGCCGCGGCGTTGTTCGCGGCGACACCCGCGCTGGCCGGTGAGCAGCCCGCGGGCGACCCGATCGACCGGCACGGCATGGAGATCGCGGGAATCTTCCTGCAGGCGGTCAAGATGGAGCCGGCCATGGCGGGCCAGGAGGCCGGGGACGCCGACATCCATCTCGAGGCCGACATCGTCGCCCTGCCCGGCAACGAGAACGGCTTCGCCGCCGGCGCCTGGGTGCCGTATCTGGCGATCGACTACACCCTGACCCGCAAGGGCAGCGACTGGAAGAAGACCGGCAAGCTGATTCCGATGGTCGCCTCGGACGGCCCGCATTACGGCGCCAACGTCAAGCTGGACGGGCCCGGCGAATACCACGTCACCTTCGACATCGCGCCGCCGTCCGCGAACGGGTTCCTGCGCCATTACGACAAGGAAACCGGGGTCGGCCCGTGGTGGGAGAAGTTCACATACGACGGCGACTTCATCTTCGCCGGCGCCGGAAAAAAGGGCGCGTATTGACACGCCCTTCGTCCTGAAAGGCGGCCGGGGTATCGCCGGGCCGGATAGGGCGTTTCAAGTTTGATTGGATTCGCGTTTGCACCGGCGCCTCGCGACCTCATACTTCGAGACGGGCCTTCGGCCCTCCTCAGCATGAGGGCACAAACGTTTGAGCCTCATGCTGAGGAGCCCCGCAGGGGCGTCTCGAAGTATGAGGTCGCGCGGTGCCGGAGCCGATCAATCTCGAAAAGCCCTAGACCCGGCAGTCCCGCCAACGACACCGTGTGAGACCCTGCCGCGCTTGACCGCGGCACCTCCGCCCGGCACAAACAGCCCTGCCGCGACGGAACGCGGCGACGGACGGCCGGACTCATCCAATGACCCCATCCAAGCAGCCACGATTCGTGCTCGCCTCGGCATCGCCGCGGCGGCTGGAACTGCTGGCGCAGATCGGCATCGTGCCGGACGAGGTCGACCCGGCGGCGCTCGACGAGACGCCGGCCAGGGGCGAGCTGCCGGTGCAGCATGCGGCGCGGCTGGCGGACGAGAAGGCCGGGGCGGTGCACGCAAGGCACAAGGACGCGGTGATCCTGGCCGCCGATACGGTGGTCGCGCTGGGCCGGCGCATCCTGCCCAAGGCGGAGTACGAGACCACGGCGCGCCGCTGCCTTGCCATGCTGTCGGGGCGGCGCCACAAGGTGATCGGCGGGCTCGCGGTAACCGGCCCGGACGGCGCGTCGTGGCGGCGCCTGGTCACCACGTCGGTCAAGTTCAAGCGGCTGTCGGCGGCGGAGATCGAATCTTACCTCGCCGGCGGCGAATGGCGCGGCAAGGCCGGCGGCTATGCGATCCAGGGCCGTGCGGCGGCGCTGATTCCGTGGATCGGCGGCTCCTACTCCAACGTCGTCGGGCTGCCGCTGTTCGAAACCGCGCAGCTGCTGCGCGCCGCCGGGGTGATGGCGAAATGAACCGGAACGGCGATTCGGTTTCCCTGGCAATGGCGGTGACTCACCCCCTCCCCGGCCCTCCCCCATCAAGGGGGAGGGGGATAATCGCGAGTCGCACCTGTCGAGCCCTCCCCCTCGATGGGGGAGGGTTGGGAGGGGGTGCGCGACGCCGCGTGCCGATGCTCCCGCTATCCGGTGGAGGCCTCGCGTCATGACGGACCGGGACGGCCGCTGGCTGATCGAAGTCTCGCCGGGCGAAACCCGCGCCGCGCTGGTCGACGGGGACGGCGTGCTCACCGAGCTGCGGGTGGAGCGACTGGGTCGGCCGGAAATCGTCGATTCGATCCATCTCGGCCGGGTGGTCCGGGTCGACAAGGCGATGGGCGCGGCCTTCGTCGATTTCGGCGCGGCGCAGCCGGGGTTCCTCGGCAAGACCAAAACCGCGACCGAGGGCGAGAAGATCGTCGTCCAGGTTATCCGCGCGGCCGGCGGCGGCAAGGGCGCGCTGCTCACCGCCGCCCCCGTCCTCGCCGGCCATCGCCTGGCGCTGAACCCGACGCGCCCCGGCATCCACTGGCCACGCGACTGGCACGGCGACAAGGCGGTGCTGGCGGCGGTGCTGGAGCGGATTGCGCCGGACGGCATGGGCCTGACCCCGCGCCGGCGGGCCGCCGACGCCGGCGAAGCGGTGCTGCGGGCAGAGGCCGGCCAGCTGGCGGCGGCATGGCAGGATGTCCTGGACTCGGCGAAGACCGCAAAGCCGCCGGCGCTGCTGCTGCCGGCGCCGGGCCTCGGCGCGCGGATCATGCGGGAGGCGGCGGGTCCGGTACATATCGACCATCCGGAAACCTGCGCCCGGCTGAAGGAGGCCGCGCCGCCGGACCTGAAGGGCGCGCTGTCGCTCTACAAGGGGCAGGCCCCGCTGTTCGAGGAATTCGGCGTCGAGGAGCAGATCGAGGCGGCGCTGGCGCCGCATGTGGAGATGTCCGGCGGCGCCGGCCTGGTGATCGAGGACACCGAGGCGCTCACTGCGATCGACGTGAACATGGGCGGCAGCGGCGGCCGCCTGCCCTCCGAGGCGGCGATCCTCAAAGCCAACCAGGCGGCGGCGCGCATGGCCGCGCGGCAGATCCGCCTGCGCAATATCGGCGGGCTGATCGTGATCGATTTCATCTCGATGAAGAACAAGGGCAACCGCCGCACCGTGGTCGAGGCGGTGCGGCGCGAGATGCGCGGCGATCCGGTGCGCCACGACGTGCTGGGCATGACGCCGGCCGGCCTGGTGGAGATCACCCGCCAGCGCGTCGGCCGGAAGCTGGCGGCGCTCTACACCCTGCCCCGTACGACCGTGCCGATGCCGCTGCCGGAGGCCGAGGCCTGCGCGGCGCTGCGCGCGGCGCTGCGCACGGGTTGGACCGGCAAGCCGGTGCTTCTGGGATCCGCCGACCTGATCGCGGCACTGAAGGGGCCCCTGGCGCCGGCGCTGGACGACGTCAACCGCCGGCTCGGCCGGGATCTGGAACTGCGCGCCGAGCCGGGCCGCGAGGGCTTTGATTTTCTGTCGGGATAAGACAATATTGGTTTTGGGGGCCGCGCGAGCGGCCAGACCGACAGGAAAACCATGGAACACATGTCCAAGAAACGCGGCAAGTGCCCGATCTGCGGCAAGGCGACGGTGGAGGCCCACCGGCCCTTCTGCTCCGGGCGCTGCGCCGACGTGGACCTCGGGCGCTGGCTCGGCGGCACCTACCGCATCCCGACCGACGAGCGGCCGGACGATGGCGACTGGCCGGCCTCGGAAGACGAGGATTCGTGACCTCGGCGGCTTGCCGCCGGAGGACAAGAGCCAGCGCATTTCAAGACGATCCGGATTCGCGATTCCGCGGGTGGCGCGACCTCATACTTCGAGACGCGGCTCCGCCGCTCCTCAGCATGAGGCTCCGAATTCTGTTCCTCATGCTGAGGAGGCGCGGAGCGCCGTCTCGAAGTATGAGGTGGCTCGGCGTTGACGCCAAACAAACCTGATACGCTCTACCCCGCGCGTCGATGCTGGACAGAACCGGCCGATTTGATTATGTAGACTTTCCGCCGCATTCGCGGCGCCGGCGCCCAGGTAGCTCAGTTGGTAGAGCAGGGGACTGAAAATCCCCGTGTCGGCAGTTCGAATCTGTCCCTGGGCACCATTTTTCCCCGTTATCGTCAAACACAGCTGCAGCGGTCCGCCCGGAGTGTCCGCCAAGCCCCTCTGAGGCACGCAACGGAATTGTCGGCACAAACGCCAAGCGACCTCATACTTCGAGGAGGCGCGGAGCGCCGTCTCGAAGTATGAGGTCGCGCGGGCCGGATTCAGTATACTGGCCCCTGGACCCCCCCGGATATCCCCGGGCGGGACCGATGTTGTTCGGGCGATGCGCCCGCGACGTCGGCAGATGCATGAAATAAGCCGAGGAACAGCGTCATGTGGGACCGACGTTACGCCGGTGACGGCTATGCCTACGGCACCGAGCCGAACGACTTTCTCGTCTCGATGGCGGACAGTTTGCCGGTCGGAAACGTGCTCTGTCTCGGTGAGGGAGAGGGACGTAACGCGACCTGGCTGGCCGGGCGCGGAAACGATGTCACGGCGGTGGATGTGTCCGCGGTCGGATTGCGCAAGGCCCGGGACCTGGCCGGCGAGCGCGGCGTGGAAATCGTCACGGTTCATGCAGACCTCGCGGATTTCGAGATCGCGCCGAACACCTGGGATGCCATCGTCTCGATCTTCTGCCACATGCGATCGGAGGTCAGACGCGGCGTACACCGGCGTTGCGTCGCGGGTCTGCGGCCGGGCGGCGTGATGCTGCTCGAGGCCTACACGCCAGAGCAGCTGACGCTCAAAACCGGCGGTCCGCCGACAACCGATATGATGATGGACAGGCAATCCCTGACCCTCGAACTCGACGGCCTCGAATTCCTGCATCTCCGGGAATGCATCCGCGAGGTGCACGAGGGCGAACACCACAATGGCAGGGGTGCCGTCGTGCAAGTCCTTGCCAGAAAGCCATGACCTGGAGAATTGGCTGCTTCCGGCCAAACCCGAGCCCTTTAGCCGCCCATGAATTCGGCGCCGACGCCGAGCGACCTCATACTTCGAGACGCCCTGTTTCTCCGCGGCTCGCACACGCCGCCTTTCGGCAGCTGCTCGGCGCGGGGGGCTCCTCAGCATGGAGACCTCTGCACGGAACGTAAGACCGAGCGTCACCCCCTCCCCAAACCCTCCCCCTCTGTATGGACCGGGGACATGGTGGACGGGTGGGACTCACCGCCTCAACAGGGGACACCCGTATCCATATCACCGGACAATGCTCCAGAGCCCCCTATTCCCAGCCGCAGGACTCCCTGAGCGGCGCGGCCGCCTCTTCGAGCCCGTCGAGGTCGAAGGCGGCGATCAGCGGCTCGCCGGCGGCCGGCGCCACGCGCAGCCGCAGTTGCGGCTGGCCGTACAGCGCCTTGATGAAGCCGATCGCGCGGTCGCGCTGCCACACCCCGAACCGTCGATGGTCGGGCGCGACGGTGACGTCGCCGGCCAGCACCGCGCCGCTGCCGACGCGGTATTCGATGCGCACCGCGCCGCCGCCGACGAAACTTCCGAAATCGAACACCACCGCCATCTCGCCCTGGCGGCACTGCAACAGCAGGACGGGGCGCCCCGGACCGCCGCCCTGTCCCGGCACCGTGTTCAGCGAACGGGTCCACAGCACGAGGTCCGTGAGGTCGGGGTTGAGGCGGGAGGACGCGGCATCGAGCGTCCAGACCGCGCCAACCGGAGCCCCGGCCGCCGCCGCCTCGCGGGACCGCGCGTCGTAACAGCCGAGCCG
>CAMYKU010000028.1:0-6765 GCA_947259105.1 uncultured Alphaproteobacteria bacterium | reverse complement strand
CGCCGCGGCGGCGGAAGCCGGCAGCAGCAGGACCGCGGCTAGGAGCACTGCGAAAGCGAGCCGACCCGTCGTCCGGGCTTCACCGTTTCCAGAGCTTTTCAAGTTTGATCGGCACCGGCGCCTCGCGACCTCATACTTCGAGACGGGCCTTCGGCCCTCCTCAGCATGAGGGTACAGACATCGGAGCCTCATGCTGAGGAGCCCCGCAGGGGCGTCTCGAAGTATGAGGTCGCGCCGATGTTCCGAGCCAATGTTCACCAACCTAACGGACCGCCCTACCGGATCAGGTAGACCGGGCTGGTCCAGGCGATCGTCCCGTCCTCTTGCGTGAGGCGGATGAACAGCGGGTTGTCGCCGGACTCGCGCAGCCGGATGCGCTGGGTGATGTGGATCTCCCGGTGGGTGTTCCGGGCCGGCAGGCGGAAGATCTTGAGGTAGCGCGGCAGCACGCCGGAGCGGTCGAACACCTCGTCCTCGTAGCCGATCTCCTCCAGCGGCACGCCGCAGGTGACCAGCGGCGTCTCGATCTTGCATGCGCCGCCGTACGCGTCTTCCACCCACATGTCGAAGCCGCCGATATTGCCCGTGGTCAGCGCCCGCCACGCAAGCCCGGTATCGCCTATGCGGTCCAGCGTCTTGTCGCGGTTGAAAAAGTTGACCGGCGCCGCGTCGAGGATACGGTTGCCCGATAGCGTCGCAGTGCCGTCCCAGATCACCTGGCGGAAGCGGCCGCGATATTCCGCGCCCTCCCAGATCACCCGGATGCGGTTGCCCAGCTCGTCCGGCCCGTACGGGCGCACGGTCTCGATGAGATCCAGCCCGTTGAAGATATCGACCCGCTCGACCGGCGCGGCGGCGAGGATATCGACCGCGAATTCCACCTCCTCGTCCGACGTACGCAGGATGTCGCCCATCATCCCCTCATCCGCGGCGATGCCTTCGGCCGGGCCCAGCGCCGGGTCGTCGTGGTACAGCGTACCCGTGCCGTCCAGCCGCACGCGTACGTCGATCGCCATGCGCCCGCCGGGCCCGCCGGTGGTGGCGTAGTGGCGGCGCTTGCGCAGGCAGTCCAGCACGTCCTCGCGCGAGAGGCCCGGCATCAGGAGGCAGGTCAGCCCGCCGACGGCGCCGAACAGCGAGGCGCCGGGATAGCTCGCCCCCGGGCGGCCCTTGTGGCCGTCCGAGTTGGCGACGATGCCGGTCCGGTAGCCCATCTCGAAGGCGTCCTGCACCAGCCACTCAAAGGTGCCCCACGAGGAATGCACCTCCATCGACTTCTCGAAGCGCCCGTCATGGGCCAGCTTCACGTCGGCGTAGCGGCCGCCGCAATGGGCGTACACGACGACGTCCCATTCGGCGTTGGCGGCGAACGCCTCGAACAGCTCGCCGGCCGAGTTGGCGTCCGTATGTACGTCCGAGACATCGTCGATCAGCGCATGCGAGGAGCGCCGAATCTGCCGTCCCGCGCCCGGGAAGAACACGTTGCGGTCGCCGCCGAGGCCGGTATTGCCCGACCATTCGTAGCCGGGCAGCGCGACGAACCGGCCGGGCGCGTCGAACGCGTCGCACAGCCGGTCGAGTTCGCACCAGAACGCGCTTGTGATCTGGAAGTCGTTGCCCTGGTGGCCGGTGGCGTCGACGAAGGCGCGGTCCCGGGCAAAGGCGAAATACTGCGCGGCGGAGCCGGTGCCGATGGTTTCCTCCGACTGGCCGTGCAGGTCGGCCCAGAACGGGATCAGCGCCGCGTCCGCGACGATGCGCAGCGGGTTGGCGGCGGCGACGCGCGCGCCGGATTCGTCCTCCAGCCAGATCTCGACGTCGCCGGGTTCCGCGATCGACAGGTCCGGGATTTCCACCGCGTACGCGCCGGGCGCGAAGGTCACGCTGTCGGGCATGCCGCCGACCGCGACGTTGCTGCGCAGTCGGAAGGTGGCATCGCAGCGGTCCGACGGGTTGCCCCACTTGTCCTCGCCCTTGCATTTGAGCGCGAAGGCCTCGCCGGCGCGCCGCAGGGTCGGCAGCACCGCGAGGTAGCGTTCCGGCGCGGCTGGGACGATACGGATGACGGGCTGCTCCGGCAGCGGCTGGTAGTTGAAAGTGGCGATCGGGTCGACCAGTACGCGAAACTCGTACGTGTCCTCGCAGAAGGTCTGCAGCCGCATGCCGGGGGAGCCGCCCCCGGATTCGCCGAAGCGTACGGTGATGGTGTCGCCCTCGCGCAGGAAGCCGCGCACTACCTTGATGTAGAGCGTGCGGTCCCAGGGCCGCACGTTGCCCTTGGGGTCGTAACGGTATTCCAGCACCGCGTCGTTGGAGGCCTCGATTACCGTATAGTTGGGCCGCGCCGGGTCCTCGAACTGCGGCCGCGTCTGGTCGGAGGCGAAGCGGAAGCAGATGCGCAGGCTGCCGGAATCGTCGATGCCGAACTTGCCGGCGGTGTACGTCAGCGTGAACGACTGGTGCGAGCCCGCCTCGAAGTCGCCGTCCGGCGTGACGGCGGCGCTGCCCAGCTCCTGCGGCGGCACCGGCGCGCGGATGGTACCGCTGTTCACGGCGGCCCACGGCGCCGCGGCGGCATCGTCCGGACTGCCCATCGGGATCTCTGCCATTCCGCGTCCTCTCGTTATGGCGCGAACGTCTCTCGTATCCGGCGGCACCCACCGACCGTCCGGTGACGCCCCGTCCGCAGGCCGCATCATAAGCATTTCAGCTCCGTTCGCCGACTGAATTCGACGCCGCGGCGCAATGGGTCCGGATTACGGGCGCGCGCGCCGTGGTGGGGTAGGTCACGCTTGCCCGACAATGCACAAGATGAAAAGGTAGGCTCATCGACTCGGCGGGAACCGCGGGTGCAACCACCCCCTGTTCCGCCCGGCGCGTGAACACGAAACCAAGACAGCAGGTGAGACATGGACGACCGAAATAGCCCGATCATCGCAGAAAAACACCCGGCCGAGACCGAGCTGAAATCCGGCGAGACCTATTACTGGTGCCGCTGCGGCCGCTCGAAATCGCAGCCGTTCTGCGACGGCTCGCACAAGGGCACCGGTCTTACGCCGCTGGAGTTCACGCCCGATGAGGCGGGCGAGGCGTATCTGTGCCAGTGCAAGGCGACCGGCGATGCGCCCTATTGCGACGGCACCCACGAGCGGCTCGACGAGTCCGAGAAGGGAGATCCGGTCCCCGAGATCGAACGCGACGGCGCGCCCGAGGCGGAGCCGACGCCCGAGGAGCCGACGGTGGCGCGGATTCACCAGCTGGCGCGGGACGGGCTGGACGGGCTCGGCCATCACGGGCCGATGGGCGCGATGGGCGTGCCGCGCAAGGATCTGCCGCACTGGGACGATATCCAGATTCTCACGGCACAGCTTGCCCGCAAGCCGCTCATGGAGGATGCCGCGGTCGAAACCGGTCTGGTGATCGGACCGCGGGCGAAGAAACCCTTGCAGCTGAAGATTCCGCTGTTCGTGTCGGACATGAGCTTCGGCGCCCTGTCCGAGGAGGCAAAGCTGGCGCTGGCCAAAGGCGCCGAACGGGCTGGGACCGGCATCTGTTCCGGCGAGGGCGGCATGTTGCCCGAAGAGCAGGCGGCCAACAGCCGCTACTTCTACGAGCTCGCCTCGGCGAAATTCGGCTGGGACCCGGCGCTGGTCGAGAAGGTGCAGGCCTTCCACTTCAAGGGCGGTCAAGGCGCCAAGACGGGCACCGGCGGCCATCTGCCGGGCAGCAAGGTCACCGAGAAGATCGCCTCGGTACGGGGGCTGGAACCGGGAGAGGACGCGGTCTCGCCGCCCACATTCGCCGATCTGAATGGCGTCGAGGACTACCGCCGCGTCGCCGACGAGGTGCGCGAGCGGTCCGGCGGCATCCCGATCGGGTTCAAGATCTCGGCGAACCACATCGAGGACGACATCGATTTCGCGCTGGCGGCGGGGGCCGATTACATCATCCTCGACGGCCGCGGCGGCGGCACCGGCGCGGCGCCGCTGCTGTTCCGCGACAACATCAGCGTGCCGACCATCCCCGCGCTGGCGCGGGCCCGCCGGCATCTGGGCGCCACCGCCGGCCGCGACGTCACCCTCATCATCACCGGCGGCCTGCGGCTGGCCGAGGACTTCATCAAGGCGATGGCGCTGGGCGCCGACGGCGTTGCACTGGCAAACGCGGCAATGCAGGCCGTCGGATGCGTTGCCGCCCGCATCTGCAATACCAACAACTGCCCGTCCGGCGTCGCGACGCAGAAGAAGGAACTGCGCGCCCGCCTCGACGTCGACGAGGGCGCGCGCCGGCTGGCGAATTTCCTCGAGTCGTCGGTGCACATGATGCAGGTCATGGCGCGGGCCTGCGGCCACGACCAATTGGCGAAATTCGCGCACTCGGACCTGACGACATGGAAGCGCGACATGGCGGCCCTGTCCGGCGTCGCGTTCGGCGGCTGCGGCCCCGGGCCCGGCTCCGGGTGATCGCACGGGCGGCGGCGCGCGGCGCTTGACCATCCAGCCGCTGGAAGCGTTATCCATCCACCCCTTCGGCGCGATGAGGGGGTTGGCGATGGTTATCAGGGCGGCGGTACTCGGGTCCGTTCTCGCGGTGTTCGCGATTTTCGGGCAGCACTGGCCGCTGGAGAGCGGGGCGCTGAACGGCCTCGCGCTGTTCCTGGCGTTCACCGCCTGCGTCTATCCGGGCGCGCTGCTGGCGCAGCACGCGGGACGCGGCGTGGCGGCCTCGGAGATCGCGGTCGCGGCCGCGGTGTTCGCGACGGCCTGGCTGGGCGTCGCCCACCATCCGCTGTGGCTCGCCGCCGGCTACCTCGCGCACGGCATCTGGGACTGGGCGCATCACGTCGACCGCATTCCGATCCGCACGGCGAAGTGGTTCCCGCCCGCCTGCGGGGCGTTCGATGTCGTGGTCGCGGGCTACGCGGCGTCGCTCGCGGTGTCTGTGTAAGCGCAATAAGCCGGCGGGTCGCCCGGCCGGAACTTCGGAACTCCCTCTCCGGAACTCCCAAAGGAAACCCCTGACCGAATCGGCAAGGAGCGCAGCAAGCGCGTCTCGAAGAAGGTTGGCAGCACGGCCTATCTCGACCGCGCCGCTCCGTGTTTCGCCCCGCCGAATTTCTTGCCGCTGGCGTTTGCCCTCGGGCTTGATATCGACTTGTCTCTCGGATCGAACTGCCCCGGCCGGATTGTTTGGCCGGGCCGGTCGGCGTTGGCCAATCGCTTTTCGGCTTTCTGCGCCGCATTCGCCTTCGCCCGTTGGCGGGCCCTGGTTTTGGTCATGTTTTCTTCGCCTTTCTAGACCCGGTCCCCAGCGGCTCCTGCGACAGCTACCCGAACCGATATTTCCAATTCAACTTTCAATCAACTCCGACAGTACCCAATTCCCGCCGTCATTGGAACAGTTCCATCTCCGCCGTCGTCCGACAGTCCGATCTCGGTAATCCGGCCGTATTCGGAAGCCTGACTGGCCCAGTCTTCACCACTCGGCGACACCCCGCCAAGGACTTGGCGCAGACCCCGGGAACGTCTCCTCCCGGCGCAGAGCGGAGGGGCCAAAGGTCAGGAGCGGTCGGGTTCGCTTCGTGACCCGGAACGGATTTCAATTTGTGGGGGCACAGGATAACGGGAAAAGGCGATCGAGGGGTGAGTGATCAACCGCCCGTTTTCAATGGCTTGCCGCACCAGGGGCAATACTGAATTACAATGGCGAATTCCGGGGCGAATGCCGGGGACATGGCCGTAATCGCGGGTGCTCCAGAATCGGGCGCCCGGAATTGGCGGCCACGGCGGCGTGGAAAACCGTCTTGCCCCGATAAGACAGTGATGGATAGATTACGCTGTACGAACGAAGACGGCTGAACGGACACGTCACGTCACGCCGGGCAAATCGACAGGAAAACGAGCCCGATGTTTGTCATACTTCTCAAATTTTCCGACAACAAAGCCAAGGCCGGCCAGTTCATGGAAGGCCACAGGGAATGGATCAAACGCGGTTTCGACGACGGCGTGTTCTTGCTGGCCGGCAGTCTTCAGCCCAATTCGGGCGGCGGGATCGTGGCGCACAATACGTCACTGCCGGACCTGCAGAGCAGGGTGGACAGCGATCCGTTCGTGGCTGAAAACGTGGTGAACGCCAAAATTCTTGAAATCGCCCCCTCGAAAGCCGATGCGCGGCTGAATTTCCTGCTCGATCAAGGGCATACCGGCATATGAGCGCGACGATAGCGGGACCCGACGGGAAACCGCGTTGCCGATGGTGCGGCGCCGCACCGGAGTTTCTCGCCTATCACGATGCCGAATGGGGCTTTCCGGTCGACGACGACCGGCGCCTGTTCGAGAAATTGTGCCTGGAGGGCTTTCAGTCCGGACTTAGCTGGCGCACGATCCTCGCCAAGCGCGAGAATTTCCGCGCCGCCTTCCTTGATTTCGATTTCGAGCGCGTGGCGCGCTTCACCGGGCGCGATGTCGTGCGCCTGCTCGAGGACGCAGGGATCGTCCGTCACCGCGGCAAGATCGAGGCGGTCATCAACAACGCGCGGCAGGCCCGGGAGCTCGTCGAGCGGGAAGGTTCGCTGGCGGCCTTCATCTGGCGTTACGAGCCGGACCCGACGCAACTCGCGGAGCCGCAAACCGTGTCGACCTCGGCGGAGGCGACGGCCCTCTCGATGGACCTGAAGAAGCTGGGCTGGAAATTCGTCGGGCCCACGACGGTGTATGCCTTCATGCAGGCGATGGGGCTGATCAACGATCATGTCGCGGACTGCGT
>CAMYKU010000027.1 GCA_947259105.1 uncultured Alphaproteobacteria bacterium | reverse complement strand
GAGACGCGGCTGCGCCGCTCCTCAGCATGAGGGCACAGGCGGTGGAGCCTCATGCAGAGGAGGCGCGAAGCGCCGTCTCGAAGCATGAGGTCGCGCCGGTACAGCCGAGCCCAACTTGACGGACCATCCCCTACAACCCCACCCACGCGCCGCCGGCCTCGTTGCTGTCCGCCGCGGCGCGGACGAAGTCGACGCCGCGGGCGCCGTCGGCGAGGTCCGGCAGGTCGAGCAGGCCTTCCGGCAGGTCGCGCCCGTGCCGGCCATGTCCCCAAAATCCAAGACAATTGACTCGGGTCACGGTAGGCCCGATCCAAGACCTGGATTGCCTATATCGGCAAAATGTGCTACGTATTTCTGGCTAGCTTACGGGCTTGTCCGGGCGACCTTGGATCATGGTTTCTCGGTGTTCTGCACTGACCGTGAGCGGGCTTGCTGGCACAATGCGTAACAGGATGAAAGCGCGCCTTTCAATCGGCGCCGCGTCCGCACACCCTCATAATCTCGATGGGCGTGTATCGCAGGGCGCGGAGAACGTGCCGGCCATCCACGATATCTGGCGATGCCGCGCCGTCCTCCGACTTTCTGGTCCCTCACCGCTTCACGCTCGGCCAAAAGGAGGTACCCATGCTATCTGTTATACGGAAACATACAGCGTCACCGAGACGCTGGCTGACGTTCCTGGCAAGCATCCCATTCCTGGCAATGCTTGCCGGCACGGCCCAGGCGCAGATCAATGTGCTGACGGTCGACTGTACGCCGTTCGTGTCACCAAACTTCACATCCTTCGGGCCCGACAATACGATGGGCATGTCGTTGCAGCAGGTGGACCTCGGCGGTGAGTTCAATGTCACCGAGGTAACGCCGGCGGCCTTCAGGGCCATGACGGCGAATCAACTCGCGAGCTACGATCTGATCGCCATCAATAACAACCCTTCGCGAATCGACTGCGGCGCGGGACTCGGGCTCGGCACCACTTGGCACAACGTCATCGGCATCCAGCAAGGCGGGCGGATCGTGCTGAATAGCCATGACGCGGCGCGGTTCAAGATCATCATCCCGCCGGGCGGCGCGTTCTTTGGACTGGGTGCTCCCGGTCCCGGTGTCGAGCCGTTCGGCGCCGACGAGATCGTCCGCCAGGCGGCGCTGTGGGCCGGCGGCGGCACGCGGACCGGGCTCTTGATCTTCAATGACTCGGCCCGCTTCTTCACCGTCGGCGGGCAAGGCTGGGACAATCCCGAGCTCAACCTGCCCGCAGCCTGGATGATCAGCGATCTGAACCAGACGGGCGGCGCTCCCACGGACGGGGGATACACCGATATCCTGCCGGCCTTCGAGACACACCCGATCTATGCCGGCTTGAGCGATGCGAGATTCGACATCGACACGCTGTCATCCTTTGCCGCCAACATCGCCGATGGCAGCTTTCACTCGATATTCGGCTCGTTCAACCCGGGTATCTTCACCACTACAGAAGTGGTGGTGAACGCCGGCGTCATCGATGTCGGCGGGTTCAATGCGGCCTTCGGTATCGGCGCCAACGTGGCCGCAGCAGGGCCGGATGGCGCAGCGATCTCCCTGATCCGGGACGAGGTCATCTTTGTCCCGGTCGACGTAAAGCCGCAATCCTGCCGGAACCCCTTGAACGGCAAAGCCAACGGGGTATTGCCGGTCGCGGTTCTCGGCACCGCGGTGTTTGACGCGAGCCAGATCGACCCGGCAACGGTCCAGCTGGAAGGCGTGGCACCGCTGCGCTGGAGCATGGAGGATGTCGCCACGCCATTCGAGCCGTTTACCGGCAAGGAGGACGCATTCGACTGCACTGACATGGGACCCGACGGCTTCATGGACCTGACGCTGAAGTTCGACACGCAGGACGTCGTCAGCGCTCTCGGCTCCATCGCCGAAGGACAGGTGCTGGTGCTGACCCTGACCGGCAGCCTGACGAACGGCATGTCGTTCCAGGGTGAGGATGTCGTGGTGGTCGTCAAGACCAAAAACTAGACATCCGATGCACGGCGGCGGTGGAGCCACCGACGCCAATCAAAGCAGACAGACCACTTCCCCGGTCGGCCGCCCCGACCGGGGATCTTTCGTCGGCTCCACGCACCGGACGGAGGCGCCCGCTTGTGGCGGGCCGACCGGTTCGGAACGAGGCCATGCAAAGGCGTTGTCCGCGGATTACGGCCATGTCCCCATATTTCGCGCGCATTGCCGCACCAATCATCCCGTGGCCGCGCGCCCCTACAACCCCACCCACGCGCCCCCCGCCTCGTTGCTGTCCGCCGCGGCGTGGAAGAAGTCGACCCCGCGCGCGCCGGCGGCGAGGTCGGGCAGGTCGAGCAATCCCCCGGGCAGCGCGCGGCCGTCGCGCCGGGCCTCGATGGCGACGGCGCATTCCAGATACAGGTTGGCCCAGGCGTCCGAGACCGCCTCGCCGTGGCCGCGCGGCAGGCGGATCATGCGCTCGGCCCTGGGGTGCATGCCGGCGCCGCGCCCGCGCACGATCGTCCGGCGCGCCTCGCCCAGCATGTTGACGTGCAGCCGCTCCGGGTCTTCCTGGTCCCACTCGATGGCGCCTCTCTCGCCATAGACGCGCAGCCGCAGGCCGCAGGACTGGCCCGCCGCCGCCTGGCTCAGCCACATCGCGCCCGGCGCCCCGGTGGCCAGCGCGAAATTGATGAACGCAGTGTCCTCCATCGGCTTGTCGCCGCCGCAGACGTGGAAATCGGCGCGCAGCCGGGCGATGCGCTGTCCGGTCACGAATTCCAGCAGATGCACGGCGTGGGTGCCGATGTCGCCGGTCGTCGCGGTGCGCCCGCCGCGGGCGGGGTCCATCCGCCAGGCACGCCTGACGGCGGGGTCGAAGGCGCCGGCGTGGCCGTCCTGCAGGTATTCGACCATCACCTGGCGGACGGCGCCGATCGCGCCCTCTGCGACCATGGCCCGGGCCTGCACGGCCATCGGGTGATAGGCGTAAGGGTAGGTGACGGCGAAGATCACGCCGGCCTTCTTGCGCGCCGCCGCCATGGCGTCGCACTCCGCGCGGGTCAGCGCCACCGGCTTGTCGCAGATGATATCGATGCCGGCCGCCATGAAGGCCTCGGCGACCGGCCGGTGCAGGAAATTGGGGGTGCAGATACCAACGGCGTCGATGCCGTCCGCGCGCGCCGCCTCGGCCGCGGCCATCTCTCTGAAATCGGTGTAAATCCGGTCCTCGGCGAACAGCCAGTCCCGGCCCGATTCGCGGGCGGTCTTCGGGTCGGACGACAGGGCCCCGGCGACGATGTCCCAGCGACCGGAGAGCCGCGCGCCGCCGGCGTGCCATTGCCCGACGAGCCCGCCGCGCCCGCCGCCGACCAGGCCGAGCCGCAGCCGCCGTCCGGCGGCGGGATAGTCGGGAACGTTCCTGTCGTTCATTTTGCCGTGTCCTTGCGAAGTCTGCCCCCTGCGCGCCGGGGCGCAGCCGTCAGCTTTTCCCCCATCCGCGGGCCCGGCCGATGAGATCGGCGATGCCCCGGCCGCCGAAGATCAGCAGGAGGCCGAGGACGAGCCGTGTTGCGACCACCGCGGTCTCGACCAGGTCGTGGCCGTGGAGACGATCCTCCGCAAGATATCTTGCGGCAAGGCCGGCGGCGTCGGGGATGGCAAAAACCAGCAAGACAAAACCGAAGACGGATACGGCCAGTGACAGCAACTGGGTGACACGCCACGCGCCGGGCGCGGCCTCTTCCTTCCCGTCGGCTTGCGACAGCATCATTCTGTCGGCCAGTGGCGCGGCGCCGAACCACAGGAAAAGGGCCGCCGCAATCGCCAACAGAAACCGGAAGACGTAGTAATAACCGAAGAGCCGTGTATTTTCGTCTCCCGATGGTGCCGTGACTACGAAAATGCCGATCGAGAGCAACGTCTCGATGGCGAGGTAAAAGAGATAGAGCGCCAGGACCCGGCAGGCGAGGAACCCCCAGTCCCGGGCGACCATGCCGTTTGCGGTGCCGGTCGTCATCTTGCGCCTCCTTGTTCTGTACCGGAATGCCCCTCGAGGACCCCTACGATAGCCGGGATTGCCGGGCAGGGAAATCGCGGACCGAATCGGGTATCCTGTGGCCGGACTTCGCACAGCGCGGAGACCGCATTCGGGGACCAACGGCCGGAGAGGACCACGCCGATGCCATACGAGCTCTATTACTGGCCATCGATCCAGGGACGCGGGGAATTCGTGCGGCTGGCGCTGGAGGATGTCGGCGCCGGTTATGTCGACGTCGCGCGCACGGGGGGCGCGGGGATGCGGGCCCTGCTGCGGCTCCTCGACGACGGGGGCCTCGCGCGGCCGCCCTTCGCCCCGCCGATCCTGAAATCCGGCAAGCTGATCATCGCACAGACGGCGAATATCCTGCTGTTTCTCGGCGACCGCCACGGCCTCGCCCCGAGATCGCAAGCGGGCCGCCTCTGGGTCCATCAGCTGCAGCTGACGCTGGCCGATCTCGTGGTCGAGATCCACGACACGCACCACCCGATCGCGGCCAGTCTCTATTACGAGGATCAGCGCGACGAAGCGCGCAGGCGCGCCGCTGACTTCCGGGACTCCCGCGTGCCGAAGTATCTCGGCTATTTCGAGCAGGTGCTGGAACGCAACCGATCCGGCGGCGCGTATCTGGTCGGCGCCCGGCGAAGCTACGCCGACCTGTCCCTGTTCCAGGTCGTCGACGGGCTGCACTACGCCTTTCCGCGGATGATGGCCCGGCTCGAAGAGGCGTATCCGCGGGTGGCGGCGTTGCACGGCCGGATCGCCGGCCGGCCCCGCCTGCGTGCGTATCGCGCGTCCGGCCGCCGCATCGCCTTCAACGAAGACGGAATTTTCCGCCATTACGCGGAGCTGGATGCGTAACAGGCCGCCTTGCGGCGCAGAGCAGACGGCCGAGGGATGGCAGATCAACGGCGTCTACGTCCGCGCGGCCGTTCCGGGCGCCTGACGCGCGCCGCGCCGGCCCCGCGCCCCCACCGCCGCCGTTATCGGGCGCCGTCCCCGCCGTCGATCCGCGGGTCTTCGGCAGCCGATTCATCGGTTGGAAGCGGCGTCACGGTGAGGATCGACACGCCCTTGGGTGCCTGGAACCGATGCCAGTAACCCTGGGGCACGACCGTCAGCATGCCCGCCTTCATGTTCAGCACCTCGGTTCCGGATTCGGTCAGGACGGTAAGGGTCGTTTCGCCCGAGATGACGTGTACGATTTCGTCTCCGTTCCTATGCCGCTCCCAGGCGCTTTCCCCGTCGAAGCTGCCCACCGTCAGACCTTCGCCGCGAAACGGGGCGACGGTGGCGAAGGCCGACTCTTCTTCTTCCTTCGGCGTCGTCGGCGTGCGGTTGCGGAGGACGGAGAGTTTCGCCAGCTCCGCGGCAATGTCGACGGCCTTTATCATCGCAGGCTTTCTCCCCGTGTTTCGGTGCGCCGGTGTGGTACTTTTTCATGTTAAACGAATGACAAGCGAGGAGCAGCATGGATATTCAAATCCTGACGGCGTTTTTCATGTGGTGCACGATCGTCAACGTGGCCGTGTTCGCCTGGGCCGCGATCTGGTTCATGCTGGCCCCGGACTTCGTCTACCGCATGCAGACCAGGATGTTCCCGCTCCCGCGCGAGAGCTACAACGCGGTGATTTACGGGTTCCTCGCCCTGCACAAGGTGCTGATCATCGTGTTCAGCTTCGTGCCCTGGATGGCCCTGCTGATCGTCGGATAGAACCTAAGGCCCGCGTCTGGAGCAATATCCGGTCGGACGGGACCGGCGCCGGCGGCCGGCGCGACCTCATACTTCGAGACGGGCCTTGCGGCCCTCCTCAGCATGAGGGCACAGGCCGCGTCTCGAAGTATGAGGTCGCGCCCATCCATTCGAACCCGCGATGACCGGTAACGCGCCTGGGGGCACCTGCCCGCAACGACGCGCCGATATCCGGCGGCCCCAGGCGGCGCAACCGATTCCCCTACGCCCGTGCGGGAACGAGCGCCGTTCGCCCGAGCAATTCCTCGAACACATTGTCGATCAGAATCTGCCGGCCGCGTTCGACGATGTCGTTCATCGACGGCGTGCCGACGAACATCGCGGCGGCGCGGGCGCGCAGGTCGGTCGTCGTGGGCATTGCGGGAAGGTGAACGCGGCGGACCAGCGCGTCCAGATCGCGGCGGGCGACCTCCAGCCTCTCGTCGAGCTGATGGCTCCAGCCGTCGATGAGTCCCGCGAGGTCGCCGCAAAGCTCGTCGACCGAGGCGTTCAGGTCGGCGTGCCTTTCGGCCAGCAGGGCGCTCTTTCCGGCCAGCAGGGCGCGGAGTTCGGTGGCGATCTTCTCGACCTGGAAGCTTGCCGCCAGCTGCCCGGCCGCCTTTTCCACCACCACCCGGCGCAGCCTCTGCACGCCACGCACGACGGGGGCCGGTGGGCTCTGCAGCCGCCAGACCAACCTGACCACCGCGAGCGCCCTGAGCACGTAATAGCTGATGTCGATCTCGTACCAGCGGAAGCCCTGCCGCGCCGCGCTCTGGAAGTGATGATGGTTGTTGTGCCAGCCCTCGCCAAAAGTGAGCAGCGCCAGCCATACGTTGTTGCGCGACTGGTCGCCGGTCACATAGCGCCGGCGGCCGAACAGGTGGGCCAGCGAGTTGATCGAGAAGGTGGCGTGCCAGAGGGCGACCGTGGACCACAGGAACCCGACCACCAGGCCCGACCAGCCGGCCACGAGCCAGACCAGGACGGCCGTCAGAATGGGCGGGATGTGGGGATGCCGGTCGAGCCAGACGAGCTCGGGATACCTGGCGAGGTCGGGCACGGCGTCGAGATCGGTGTGGTCATAAGCGTCGGTGAAGATCCAGCCGAAATGGGCGTGCCAGAACCCGCGGCGCACCGGCGAGTGGACATCGTCGTCGGTGTCCGAGAAGCGGTGATGCTTGCGGTGGTTGCCGGCCCACCACAGGATGCCGCGCTGGGCCGAGCTTTGCGCGAGGAACGCCAGGACGAACGCGAAGATGCGGCTGGTGTTGAAGCTGCGGTGCGCGAAATACCGGTGATAGCCGGCGGTGATCCCGAACATGCGCAGCGCATAGAGCCCCGCGGCGATGATCAGGTCGGTCGCGTGGACGCCGGTCCAGATGGCGGCAAGACAGGCAACATGGGTCGCAATGAAGGGAATCGCTCCGACGAGGCGGTAATGCCTGGTGTCGCCGGCTGCGGGGGAAGGCTGGGAAAGGGTCATGGCGAGGCGATCTTTCTGCGAGTGATGGGACTTGGCCCAAACCCCCGCACAGGTACCACGCTCTGCCGACCGGTCGCGCCGCTATATCGATATCGGCATTATATGGGGCCCGCCTTAACGGATTCCTACCGCGGCGGTGTATCCGGGTGCCGTGGCGCCCTGCGGCCGTTTCACGGCATCTGCGCCAGCTGCCCGAAGCCGGTCAGCGGATCGTCGATACCGAGCGTGCGCAGGGCGCGCCAGTAGGTGGCGACGTTGACCGAGACCACCGGCCGGCCCAGCTCCGCCTCGAGCGCGGCGATGGAATCGACGATGCCGAGCGCCCCGCCGACGTGCAGGAAGGTATCGACGTCCTCGTGGTCGAGGCGGCGGAACGCCGCGCGCGCTTCGGCATGGCCGATCCCGATGATGTCCTGCGGCCGGGCGACCTGCAGCCCGGTGTGGTAGGGCACCTCGAAGCCGAGCGCCTCGTAGTAGTCGGCGACGCTTTGCGAGTATTCGTCGGACATCGGCGAGATCGCGGCGATGCGCCGCGCGCCCATCGCCTTGAGGGCGGCAACGGTGGCGTCGGTCGCGGTCACCAGCGGCACGTCGCCGATCTTCTCCTGTAGCCGGGCGCGGTAGTCGGCGAATTGCGGCGCGGTCAGGACGCGCATTTCCACCGAATTGCCGACCGCCACCAGGTCCGGCCGGCAGCCCAGCGCTCCGCCGACGGCGTCGATCGCCGCCTCCGGCACGCGGTCGTGGCGGGCGAGCGAAAAGCGGTAGATCTGGTTGCTGACGCCCGTCGGGCGCATCGCCTCGTACTCGGGCTGCATGTTGGCGTTCTGCAGCGGGATGAACAGCGCGATGACGCCGCGCGGGCCGAAGCGGTCGGGCATGTGCCTATGGTCCCCGGTTGAGTCGTCGAACCGGCCCCGATCATAGCCGAAGCGGCCGCATCGGTTAACCGCGATGCGTGTCGCCGGCCGGATGGGGTGGATCATCGTCGAACGAGGCTGACGACGGACGCTCCCTCGAGGTGGCCAAGCACGATTCGGCCGCCGATCATTTCGGCGCCGGTCGTTTGGCGATGCGGCGAATCGAGGCGCAGGCCGGACGGGATCTCCAGCGTGAGGCCATCCAGCGGCTCCGGCGCGGACAGGCGGACCACCAGGCGGTCGCCCCGCCACTCGGAATCGACCTGGACTTCGTTGCGGGCGCGCCACCACGGGCCATAGTCGCCAAGAGTGCCGAACCACGAGAATTCCTTCACGGCCTCGATGAAACCGTGCTCGAACGCGAGTTTGTGGCCGAGGATATCGGGGTGGATGAGAACCATGCACAGGCCGCCGCGACGGGCGATCTTGCGGGCCAGGGCGACGGCCTGCGGCAAACGATCGCCGAGCGGCGCCTGCAATTCATCCTCGATGGTCACCGGAAACTCGAAAATCGGCAGCTCGGTCGTCACGTCGCGGTCGTGGTTGAGCTGAAACGGCAAGTGGGTCAACGATGTGTTGGCGGTGACGGACGAACTGAAGGCGTAGCCGGCGGCGTCCAGCGCCTGGGGCAGGGCATGGGGGTTCGAGAGGTAACCCGGGCGGAAACTGGCGACAGCGGCGCTTTCGGCCAGCCGCTCGATGAGGAAGCGGCTGACCCTGAGTTCGCCCAGGATAGTCCCGTCATAGGTCGTCGATGCATCTTTCACGAACGGGCGGTAGTCCGGATAGCGTTCGTCGCCATCGCCCATTGGGAAGTCGTGGAAGACCAGCGAATGGGACACCCCGTGGCTGGCCAGTTCCATGCCGAAACTCCTGATTTCCCTGAGCAGTCCCGGCCCCGCCTCGTCGATGATGATGTCGTCGTTCCAGTCCTTGATGTATTTGGTCTGGATGAAATAGGTGGCGGCAATTCCCTGGCTGCGCTCGAGGCGGGCGTAGTCGACGGCGTAGACGAGCGAGCGGGTGTAGTCGACGTCGTGACTCATGATGACGGCAAGGTCCTTGCCGTCCGGCACCGGGTGCAGGCTCACCGCGCGGTCCTCGGCTTCTCGATAGATGTCGCCGACGAGGCGCAGCAGCACGTCGAGCATGGGCTCGAACTCGTTCGCGTAGCTGCGCGCGATGCCCTCCTGCCGCCAGTTGTGGCCCTTGAGCAGCAAGGCTCCGAGGTCGATCCCCAGGGCGTAGGCGCGGCCGGATCCGATCCGGCGATGAACGATCGCGGCGCTGCCGTCGTCGTAGGTGGCGACCGGCGATTCGCGTGGGTTGGTGTAGGCATAGGTGCCGATCGCCGCGCCACTGCCGGCGGCGTCGCCGAGCGGCAGCCATGCCTCCCTCGGGTCGGCCACATCGGCCGCGCCGTCCGCGAAATTTACGAGAAAGCGCGTCCGCGAAGCGACCGCGTCCTCGAAACCGAAGACTTCCTCCAGCCCGCCGCCCAGGACAAGCGACCCGATCAGCGTACCCCCGTCACGCGGGACGCGCCCGAGCGCCTGCAGCGCCTCTTGCGTCAGAACGGAACCGGAGACAATGGGATACACCAGGATCACCCTGTGTTGCAGCGCTTGCCTGTAGTCGGTGGTGATCGAGAACGGGATTCCGGCGGATTTCAGGCCATGCGCCAGGCCGAGCCAGGACGAGTTCGTATCGGTCAGCAGGATCGACAGCCGGCTCGCGCCGCCGCCGCCGTATTTTGTCCACGAGGTCGGCTGCGGGGCCGCAACCGTGCTCCTGCCCTGGGGGCCCTCGACGCCTTCGAACAGGATGATGTCCCGCTCCGCGGTCAATACGGCGATGCCCACGAGAAGGACCGCGGCAAGGGCCGCCGTGGCCAGGAAGTAAAGAAGCCTGCGGTTCATCTTGAAGCACCTTGTTCGAAAACTTCATTATTCTATTGATATAAATGTGAAAAACGTCGCGTAGCCCGGCTATGCCGTGCGCCCTCATACCACGCCGTATGCCTGGCGCGGGGTCAGCGACTCAGGGAAGTCGTCGAGCAGCGCCCGGCGGGTCTGGAAGCACAGATGGCAGGCGTCGACATAGCCGTCGTCCGCCGCGACTCCGCAACTCCGGGCCAGCTGCGCCGGGCCGCCGGCGAGAATTGGGCCGCAGATCGGGTGGGCGTCGGCATCGTATTCGGCCAGCAGCTGCTTGAGCGGCGTGTGCCACACATTGCCGATGCTCAGCCCCTGGCAGAATTGCACGGCGCCGAAGGCGTCGATGTGGATGCGCTCCGGCGTGCGCAGATCCTCGTGCGGGCATTCGCTGAACCGTTCGGCGTCGTGCAGCGGCAGGCCGCCGGTCAGCCGGTCGGCGGCGCGGCCCCGGAAGCGCACCGGCCCGCCCTCGATCGCGGCGCCCTTGCGGCCGGACGCGTCCGCCGCGCCATCCGGCGCCGGGCCGTCGACACGGATTACGTTGACCGGCAGCTCCAGCCGCCTTGCTGCGGCGATCGCGGCCTTGACCGGCGCCGCGGCGTCACCGCCGTGGAAGGTATCGTCGCTCATGCTGAGGTCGGACACCTGCAGCGCCACCAGCGGTCGCAGCCAGGCCTCGGCGTCCGCTACCGAGGTCGCCCAGTAGCCGTTGGTGACGATGCCGGTCTTGAACCCCCGGTCGCGCGCCATGCCGAGGCCCTGCAGCAGCAGCGGGTAGTAAAGGAAGGGCTCGCCGCCCTCGAAATAGATCCACTCGACGGTGCCGATCTCCTGCGCCTGGTCGAGCAGCGTGGCGAGCCGCGCGCCGACGAAGGTGCCCGTCGAGTCCGGGCTGCAGTAGAGGAAGCAGTGGTCGCACGCCCAGGTGCACTGGTAGGTCAGAAGGATGTGGATCTGTGTCAGCACACGGTCGCTCCCGCTTGGCCACGACGCACAGTATAGCGCGGACCGGCGCTGTGCATCAGGCGGTGTTGGCTTGGCCGGCGCCCCGCATCGGGCTGTCTGCCGCTCTCCGCTCCGCACCGCCCGCCCCGGCCGGGGCTGCGGCGTCGCTGCCGTGCGGCCGGATTTCGCCGCTCAACAGCATCTGGGCGCGGACATGGGCCTCGGCCATCTCGTCCGGGCTGCGGGCGATACGGTCCATCACCGCGAGCAGCACGCCGGAGATCACGAACGCCATGTGCAGGCCCAGCATCCAGGCGAGGTCGCGCTGGGTAAGGTCCTGGACATGCAGGAAGGCCTTGAGCAGCTGAATTGCCGAGATGGCGACGATCGAGGCGATCATCTTCAGCTTCAGCCCGCCGTAATCCACCTTGCCCATCCATTCCGGGCGGTCCACGGACTCGGCGCAGTCGATCTTCGAGACGAAGTTCTCGTATCCGGCGAAGATCACCATCACCAGCAGGTTGCCGGCGAGCGACAGGTCCACCAGGGTCAGCACCGCAAGGATGACGTCCGTTTCCGATGCCGAGAATACGGTGGGCACGATGTGGAGGAACTCCTGAACGAACTTGGCGAGCAGGAAGCACAGCCCGCCGATCAGCCCGAGATAGACCGGCGCCAGCAGCCAGCGGCTGCCGAAGATGACGCCTTCGAGAATACGTTCGATCATGGTTTCGCCCTCGCGCCGCGCAGCTCCGACTTGGGCCGCGGGGGGAGAGCATGGCAGGCAAGGCTTGCGGTTTGGTTAATGCGCGCCCTCGGCCGTCGGCCAAGGGGCGGGGCGCCCCGCCGTCAACGACGGGGCCGGCCCCATAACGCAGTGGCAAAGCGGAGCGCTCCGCCGGCCCTCCCGCCGCGCGCCGGACGGTTTCCGGGGCGGCGTCCGGTCAGGCGATCGAGCAGCTCATGTCCTGGCCGCAGCACATCGGCGATTTGATCTTGCCGTGGTCGTTGGGGCAGCGGGAAATCTGCACTTCCGTGCCGTTGTCCAGCGTCAGCGTGTCGTTCACCAGCGGCGCGTCGCACTTGCCGCAGGTCGCGTTCACGCTCATGCCGCATTTCTCGCATTCGTAAGTCGCCATGTCGCAATCCCTGTTCCGGTTTGTTCGCGGGGTGGGATGGCACTATATCAACCGCTGCGACTGCTATTCAAGCACGCGAGAGCCGGCCTGCGCTTCGCGAAAATCCCTTGCATTCCGGGACCGGGACCGGTATACCCCGCGCCACGCACCCATCGGGGTGCGTTATTTCACACGCGGGTTATTCGGGCGGCGCGCAAATTCGCGTCGGCTCGGTCCGGTGCCGGGGTGACTCGGCCAGACCCGCGGCGGCTAACCGGAGAAGGATTGAAGGCCATGGCGACTCCCACGTTCACCATGCGCCAGCTGCTTGAGGCTGGCGTGCATTTCGGGCACACGACGCGGCGCTGGAATCCGAAGATGGAAACCTTCATCTTCGGTGCGCGCAACGGTGTCCATATCATCGACCTGGAACAGACGGTGCCGATGTTGCACCGGGCGCTGGAGGCGGTGCGGGATGTCGCCGCCGGTGGCGGCCGGGTGCTGTTCGTCGGCACCAAGCGGCAGGCCAGCGAGGTCGTTGCAGACGCAGCCCAGCGCTGCGGCCAGTACTATGTCAACCACCGCTGGCTCGGCGGCATGCTGACGAACTGGAAGACCATCTCGAATTCGATCAAGCGGCTGCGCGACCTGGAAAAGCAGCTCGAAGGCGAGGTCCACGGCCTGACCAAGAAGGAACTGCTGCGCCTGACCCGCGAGCGCGACAAGCTGTCGCGCGCGCTCGGCGGCATCAAGGAGATGGGCGCGCTGCCCGACGTGCTGTTCGTGATCGATACCAACAAGGAGGCGATCGCGGTCAAGGAGGCCAACAAGCTGAACATTCCGGTGATCGCCGTGCTCGACAGCAACAGCAACCCCGAAGGTGTGACCTTCGCGGTGCCGGGCAACGACGATGCGATGCGGGCGATCACCCTGTATTGCGAGCTGTTGCGCGACGCCGTGCTCGACGGGCTGCAGGAAGAGATGATGAAGACCGCGCCGGATGCCGGCGAGGCGGTCGAGGCGCCGATCGAGGCGCTGCCTGTCGAGGATGCGCCGGCCGCGGAACCGGTCGTAGAGGAAGCGCCGGCCGCGGAAATTCCGGCCGAGGCCGAGGCGGCACCGGCAGAGGAGACGCCGGCGGCGAAACCGGTCGCAGAAGACGCGCCGGCCGCGACCGAGGCAGCGCCGGCGGAAGAGACACAGGCGACGGAACCGGTCGCGGAGGAAACGCCGGCCGCCACCGAGGCAGCGCCGGCGGAAGGGACACAGGCGGCGGAACCGGTCGCGGAGGAAACGCCGGCCGCGACCGAGGCAGCGCCGGCGGAAGAGACACAGGCGGCGGAACCGGTCGCGGAGGAAACGCCGGCCGGGGAAAACCCGGCCGATTCCGAGACGGCGCCGGCGGAGGAGACGCCTGCCGAAAAAGTGCCGGCCAAGGCAGTGCCCGGCGCGGCGGATGCCGGCGACGAGCCGGCGCCCAAGGCGGAGGCCGCCGCCGCGGCAGCACCGGAAATCGAAAACGCCGAGCGCGCGTAAGGCAGGCCCGGCGCGCGCCGCGGCCCCATGGCCTTGCGCGGTCGCGCCCTGCCTTCGCGCTCCCGCATCACCGCAACCGATCGTACCTGAGGAGAACTGAAGAATGGCCGAAATCACGGCTGGGCTGGTCAAGGAGCTGCGCGAGAAGACCGGCGCCGGCATGATGGACTGCAAGAAGGCGCTGCAGGAAAGCGCGGGCGACACCGACGCGGCCGCAGACTGGCTGCGCACCAAGGGGCTGTCCGCGGCGGCGAAGAAATCGGGCCGCACCGCGTCGGAAGGGCTGGTCGGTCTGATCGTCGAGGGCGACAGCGGTGTCGTCGTGGAGGTCAACTCCGAGACCGACTTCGTCGCCCGCAACGAGACCTTCCAGGAATTCGTGCGCAATATCACGAAAGTGGCGCTGACCGTGGGCGGCGATCTCGAAAAGCTGAAGTCGGCCGGTTACCCGGGCAGCGGCCGCACCGTTGCCGAAGAGCTGACCCACATGATCGCGACGATCGGCGAGAACATGTCGCTGCGCCGCGCCGCCGGGCTGCGCGCAAGTAGCGGCGCCGTCGTCGGCTACGTCCACAACAAGCTGGCCGACGGGCTGGGCAAGATCGGCGTCCTGGTCGCCCTCGAATCGGACGGCGACAAGGGCAAGCTGGGGGCACTCGGCCGGCAGATCGCGATGCACGTCGCCGCGGCGCGTCCGCAATGGCTGGCGATCGCGGATGTCGACCCGGCGGCGCTGGAGCGCGAGCGCCGCGTGCTGGGCGAACAGGCCCGCGAATCCGGCAGACCCGAGGATATCATCGCCAAGATGGTTGAGGGCCGGCTGCGCAAGTTCTATGAAGAGACGGTGCTGCTGGAGCAGGTCTTCGTAATGGACAACGAGAGCAAGATCTCCAAGGTGATCGAGAATGCGGCCAAGGATGTCGGCGCCGCGGTCACGATGAGCGGATTCGTTCGTTTCGAGCTGGGTGAGGGGGTCGAGAAAACGGTCGGGGAGAGCTAGGCCGCAAGACCCGGGAAGGGGGATATGCCCAAGGACGCCAAACCGGCCTATCGCCGCGTGCTTCTGAAACTGTCGGGCGAAGCCCTGATGGGCGAGCAGGCGTTCGGGCTGGAAGAGGCCACCGTAAAGCGTATCGCGGCGGAAGTGAAGGCGGTCCACGATCTCGGCATCGAACTCTGCCTGGTCATCGGCGGCGGCAATATCTTCCGCGGCGTCAAGGGCGCGGCCGCCGGCATGGATCGGGTCAGCGCCGACTACATGGGCATGCTGGCCACCGTGATCAATGCGCTGGCCATGCAGAGCGCGCTCGAGGCCGAGGATGTGCGCACCCGCGTGTTGTCGGCGATTCCGATGCAGACCGTGTGCGAACCCTATATCCGCCGCCGCGCCGTCCGCCACATGGAAAAGGGGCGCGTCGTTATCTTCGCGGCGGGTACCGGCAACCCTTCGTTCACCACAGACACCGCCGCCGCGCTGCGCGCGTTCGAGATGAACTGCGACATCATCATGAAGGCGACCAAGGTCGACGGCGTCTACAGCGCGGACCCGGTAACGGATCCCCACGCCACGCGCTTCGAGCGCCTGAGCTACCGCGACGTGCTGGAGCGCGACCTGAAGGTCATGGACGCTACCGCAATCGCCCATGCGCGGGAAAACGGCATTCCGATTCTGGTGTTTTCGTTACACAATGCCGGGGCGCTGATCGACGTGGCGCAAGGAAAAGGGGATTTTACGGTAATAAGCGACGGGGGTTGACGCATGACGAACAACGACATGGCCGACATCCGCAGGCGCATGGACGGCGCGCTCGGCGCCCTGAAGCGGGAATTCGCCGGCCTGAGGACCGGGCGGGCGTCGACCGCGCTGCTGGAGCCGCTGGTCGCCGAGGCCTATGGCGCGAAGATGCCGATCAGCCAGCTGGGCAACATCGGCGTGCCGGAACCGCGGCTGCTCACCGTCCAGGTCTGGGACAACGCCAACGTCAAGGCGGTCGAACGGGCGATCCTGGAATCCGACCTCGGGTTGAACCCGCAGACGGAGGGCACGCTGATCCGCGTCCCGATCCCGGACCTGAACGAGGAACGCCGGCAGGAACTGGTCAAGGTCGCCGGGCGCTACGCCGAGCAGGCAAGGGTCGCCGTCCGCAACGTCAGGCGCGACGGCATGGACCACCTCAAGCGGTTGGAGCGTGAGGGCGAGATCTCCGAGGACGAGCACCGCACCAGGTCGCATGAGGTCCAGGAGATGACCGACGAGCATGTGAAACAGATCGATGAAGCGTTCCACGAGAAGGAACAGGAAATCATCCAGGTCTGACCGAATGGACGCCTTGCCCGCGACAGAGGGTGGTGCCCCGCCACCCCCCACTCACATCGCCGTCATCATGGACGGTAACGGCCGCTGGGCGGAATCCCGGGGGCTGCCGCGTATTGCCGGCCACAAGAGAGGCGCCGAGGCGGTGCGCCGGACACTCAAGGCCGCGGCCCGGATGGGCGTGTCCTATCTGACGCTTTTCGGGTTTTCGTCGGAGAACTGGAACCGGCCGGAGGGCGAGGTCGGGGATCTGATGGGGTTGCTGCGGCTGTACCTGCAATCCGAAATCGATGCCCTGAACGACAATGGCGTGCGGCTGCGGGTGATCGGCGACCGCTCGCGCTTCGATCCGGATATCATCAAGCTGATCGATCGTGCGGAATCCGAAACGGCTGAAAACAGGGGAATTACGCTGGTCCTGGCGTTGAGCTACGGCGGGCGCCAGGAGATCGTCCGGGCGGCGCGCCATCTGGCGCGTCAGGCCGCCGCCGGCACGGTCGACCCGGACGCGATCGACGATACGACATTCGCCGGATGTCTCGAGACCGTCGGCATACCGGATCCCGACCTGCTGATCCGCACCAGCGGCGAACTGCGCATCAGCAATTTCCTGCTCTGGCAACTGGCTTACACCGAGCTCGTGTTTACGGACGTGCAGTGGCCGGATTTCTGCGAGACGGAACTGGCCGCCGCGATCGACACGTTCAACCGGCGTGAACGGCGTTATGGCGCTTCCGTCGGTACACGGTAAGCACGGCACAGTGATCAAGCGGATCATTTCAGCGGCTGTGATGCTGCCGGTGGCGGCTGCTGCGGTCTGGCTCGGCGGCTGGGTCTTCGCCGGGCTGGTCGCGGTTGCGGCCGGGCTCATGTACTGGGAATGGCAGGGGCTCTGCGGCGTGAAGGGCGAGCACGCGGCAGGATACGCAGCCATTTGCGGCGCGGGCCCGCTGTTTCTTGTCGGGCTCGGGATCAAGGCTGCTGCTGTTGTCGGCGTGGGTTTTGGCGTAATTCTCAATTGGTTCCGGGGCGGCGCGCACCGGCTGTTTCTGATAGCGGGCTTCGCCTATATCTATTTCGCCTGCATCGGCCTGGTGTGGCTGCGCGGCCTCGATCCGGCCGGGATGGAAACGGTGATCTGGCTCGGTGCCGTGGTTGTCGCCACCGATACCGCGGCCTATTTCACTGGCAGAATCCTGGGCGGGCCGAAGCTCGCACCGAGGATCAGCCCGAAGAAGACCTGGTCGGGCCTGCTCGGCGGCATGTCCGGGGCGGCAATCGCGGGCGGTGTGGTGGCTGCCAACGTCGACGGCGCAAGCATCCTGACCCTGGGACTGATTGGCGGGGGGTTCGCCGTGGTTGCGCAGCTCGGCGATCTTCTCGTTTCGAAAGCGAAACGAGCCTTTGATGTCAAGGATTCGAGCAATCTCATACCGGGCCACGGTGGCGTCCTCGACCGGCTCGACGGATTCCTGTCGGCCTCGCTTGCCATGGCGGCGATGGCCCTGCTGGGTGGGGGAAGTCCGCTGACATGGCTATAGTACTTCCCGATACCGCAGCGGCGCCGCGGCGGGTGACGATTCTCGGCTCCACGGGGTCCGTCGGCTGCAACACGATCGACCTGATCGACCGAAATCCCGGCCGGTTCCATGTCGAGGCAATCACGGCGGGAAGCAACGTAGCGCTGCTCGCCAAGCAGGCCTTGCGTCTGCGGCCAAGATTTGCGGCGCTCGCCGACCCGGCCGGATTTGGCGAACTCAAGGTGGCGCTTTCCGGCAGCGGGATAGAGGTGGCGGCCGGTCCCGAGGCGTTGGTCGAGGCGGCGGAACGATCGTCCGACTGGGTCATGGCTTCGATCGTCGGCGCGGCCGGCCTGGCGCCGACATTGGCGGCGGTCCGCCGCGGCGGAATCATCGCCTTTGCCAACAAGGAATGCCTGGTGTGCGCGGGTCCGCTGTTGATGCGGGAGGTGGCGAAGAGTGGCGCCACCCTGCTGCCGGTCGATTCCGAACACAACGCGATATTCCAGGTCTTCGACTTCGACCACAGGGAAGCGATCGAGGAACTGGTGCTGACCGCTTCCGGCGGTCCGTTCCGGGGACTGTCCCGGGACGCAATGCGCGACGTGACGCCGGCCGAGGCGACGAACCACCCCAACTGGGACATGGGTGACAAGATCTCCATCGACTCCGCGACGATGATGAACAAGGGGCTGGAGATCATCGAGGCCCAGCATCTGTTCGGTCTCGCCGAGGATCGGATTTCGGTGCTGGTTCACCCGCAGTCCGTGGTTCACAGCATGGTTCGCTATATCGATGGTTCGGTGCTGGCCCAGCTTGGCCAGCCGGACATGCGGACGCCGATCGCCTACGCGCTGGCCTGGCCGGAACGGATGTCGGCGCCGGTCGAGCCGCTGAATCTCGCAACATTGTCGACGCTGACGTTCGAGGAGCCCGATCCGCAGCGTTTTCCGGCGCTGCGGCTGGCGCGCGAGGCGCTGCGCGCAGGTGGAACGATGCCGACGGCCCTCAACGCCGCCAATGAAGAGGCCGTCGCCGGTTTCCTGAAAAAACGGATCGGATTCCTCGACATTGCCCGACTGGTTGAGCATATATTGTCCGGGATGCCGTCCAGCGGAATGGATTCGCTGGAGTCCGTCCTTGAGACGGATGCCGAGGCGAGACGGCGTGTACGGCAGGAAATTACGGCCATGGCGGGATAACGGACCGGCCACGGCGTTAACGTGCCTCTAAAGGTTTCGGTTGATACTCGGGATCTGCCGAACGGATTGGTGATATGGAATTTATTGCGAATTTCTGGGACGGACTTTTCTGGTTCCTCGTCCTCCTGACCCCCCTGGTCTTTGTTCATGAGCTGGGCCATTACCTGGTGGCCCGCTGGTGCGGGGTGCGGGTCGATGTCTTTTCGATCGGCTTCGGGCCCGAATTGTTCGGCTGGAATGCGAAGAGCGGCACCCGATGGAAGGTCTGCGCAATTCCGCTCGGCGGTTACATCAAGATGTTCGGCGAAAACACGCTGGAGCCGGACGAAGCCGGCGAGGTCCGGGAACTGACGCCTGAAGAAAAACTGGTCTCCTTTGAGCATAAGCGCCTGTCCCAGCGCGCCGCCGTGGTGTTCGCCGGCCCGGCGGCGAACTACGTGTTTGCGATCGTCGTTCTGGCGGCCGTGTATATGACCCTCGGCCAGAGTTATACACCCGCCGTAGTCGCGGCGGTCGCCCCGGATTCCGCGGCGGCCAGCATCGGCATCGAGCCCGGTGACCGGATCGTCAGCATAAATGGGGACTCGCTCGACCGGTATGAGGATATTGATCTGGCAGGCCACGTCGCCCTTCACCCGGGAACCCCGATTCCGATCGAGATAGAACGGGACGGGCAGATCACGCAGTTGACCGTGACGCCGGACGCGATCGAGATAAAATCGTTGGGCGATACGACTCAGATCATCGGATCATTGGGGGTCGGCCTCATCCCGCCGGTGGTGGCGGAGGTCATCGCGGACAGCGCCGCGCAGGAGGCCGGATTCCGGGCGGGAGACCGGATTCTCCGGATCGGCGACACGCCGATCGGCAGATTCGAGGAACTCCGCAGCATCGTGTTGGCGTCGCCGGACAAGCCTCTTGAGTTCGTGATCCTTCGGGACGGCGCCGAACTGACCCTGCCGGTGACGCCGAAATCTCTCGAAGTCGAGCTGGAGAGTGGCGCGACGAAGTTTGTCGGGCAACTCGGCGTCAAGGCCCCGCTCCCGCCGACCGAGATCGTGCGCCACGGTCCGACCATGGCGCTGTGGCAGGCGACGAAACGATCGGCGGAGATAACCCAGACGACCCTGACCGGGCTGGCGCAGATCGCCACGGGAGCGCGCGACAGCAAGGATATGGGCGGCCCCATCATGATCGCGCAGTTTTCGCGCCAGGTCGCCAAGCGCGGCGTGATAGAGTTCATCGGAATGATGGTCCTGTTCTCGATAACACTCGGGCTGATAAATCTTTTCCCGATCCCGGTGCTTGATGGCGGGCATCTGGCGTTTTACGCCCTTGAGGCGATCCGGGGGCGTCCGCTCGGTGAGCGTGCCCAGGAATACGGCTTCAAGATCGGGCTGGCGCTGGTGCTCAGCCTCATGATATTCGTAATGGTGAATGATCTGCTGCACCGAGTCTTTTGACACCCGCCTTAGGACAATAATTTGAACAAGGCCTCGCACGGGGAGGCGTAGTTTTTGCGTAATTCGGTTGGCGTACCGGGCGTCCTGCTCTGTGCCGCACTCATCATGTTGACGCCCGTTCATGCCCAGGAAGGTACGGGCGTGCCCGTGATCGTGCCGCCGTCTCCGGGCACTCAAGGGCAACCGTCCGGCACGCAGCCGGCGCCCACCGGTGCGACCGGCGTGCCCGCTGCGGACCAGGTTGAACTTGCGCGCATCATCGTTGAAGGGAACCAGCGAATTGAAGGCGAAACCGTCGCTTCATACATGACGGTCCGGCCCGGTTCGCTGTTCGGTTCGAACGAGATCAACGAATCCCTCAAGAAATTGTTCTCCACGGGGCTTTTTGCCGACGTTTCGATTCGCGTCGAAGGCCAGGTGATGATCGTGCGCGTCGTGGAAAACCCGATCATCAACCGGATCGCCTTCGAAGGGAACCTGCGGATCAAGGAAGACGTTTTGAGCCAGGAAATGCAGCTGCGCCCGCGGGTCGTGTTCACGCGCACGAAAGTCCAGAACGACGTAAAGCGCATACTCCAGGTCTACCGGCGGAGCGGACGGTTCGGCGCGACGGTGGAGCCCAAGGTCATTATGCTCGAGCAGAACCGTGTCGATCTGGTGTTCGAGATCAACGAGGGGCCGCTGACGGAGATTGCGCGCATCAGCTTTGTCGGCAACAAGCGCTTTTCCGACCGGACGCTGAGAGGCGAGATCTTCACCCGCGAATCCCGATGGTACCGGTTCTTCAGTGCGGCCGATACCTACGATCCGGATCAGCTCGCGTTCGACCAGGACACGTTACGGCGATTCTACCTGAACAAGGGCTATGCCGACTTTCGCGTGCTGTCGGCGATCGCGGAACTGTCGCCCGACAAGGACGCGTTCTATATCACCTTCACGCTCGAGGAGGGCGAGAGGTACAGGTTCGGCAAGATCGGCGTTGACACCGCGATTCGGGAACTGGACCCAGAGCCGCTCCGGAAGCTGGTCACCGTTGAGGAGGGCGACTGGTACAGCGCGGAGGACGTCGAAGAATCGGTTCTTGCGCTGACGACCGAGGTCGGGAATTTCGGCTACGCGTTCGTCGATATCCGCCCCGGGGTCAAGCGCAATCGCGAGGAGCGGACCATCGACATCACCTTCGATGTCAAGGAGGGACCGCGGGTATTCGTCGAGCGCATCGACATCGGCGGCAACGCGCGCACGCTGGACGGGGTCATTCGCCGCGAATTCCGTCTTGTCGAGGGAGACGCCTTCAACGCCGCCAAGCTGGAGCGATCGCGGGCCCGGGTCAATAACCTCGGATATTTTTCGCGGGTCGAGGTCAAGACCGAAGAGGGGTCGGCGCCCGACCGTACGGTGGTCCGGATGGATGTCGCCGAAAAATCGACCGGCGAACTTGGGCTCGGCGCAGGCTATTCGACGACCGATGGCTTCCTCGCCAATATCGCCCTGCGGGAACGGAATCTGCTTGGCAAGGGCCAGGATGTCCGGGCGACGATCACGTTCGGTCAACGTCGCCAGGAATTCGACGTCAGCTTTACGGAGCGTTATTTCCTCGATCGCGATTTGTCGGCAGGCATCGATCTGTTCCATATCGCGGAGGACAACACCACAACCAGCTCTTTCGACAGTACCAGGACCGGCTTCGGCCTGCGTCTGGGATACGAAATCAACGAAAGATGGTCACAGAGATTGCGCTATGCCCTGCGGAATGACGATATCGTGGTCGTCGACCCGGTTAATACGTCGCCCGCGATCCTGCAGCAGGAAGGCGAGACGCTGACTTCGCTCATCGGCCAGGATCTGACCTACGACCGGCGCGACAGCAGGATCAGGCCGACCGAGGGTTATTTCGCACGGCTGTCGGCCGATTACGCGGGGATCGGCGGCGATCTGAATTACGTGCGGGCTCGCCTGAGCGGCGCGTATTTCATTCCGATCACCGACGACGTCGTCGCGAGTTTCAGTGCGACAGGCGGAATCATTGAAGGCATCGGCCAGCCGATCCGGATCACCGACAGCTTCTTCCTGGGCGGCGACAACCTGCGCGGATTTGCAACCGCGGGTGTGGGTCCGCGCGATATCAAAACCGGCGATTCGCTTGGCGGCAAGAAGGTCTACTTCGGTTCTCTGCAGGTTCGTTTTCCGTTGGGACTGCCTGACGAATACGGGATAGGCGGCGCCATTTTCAGCGATTTTGGTTCGTTGACGGATATTGATGATCCTCCGAATCCCGATGACATCCGTGACATTCCCTCGATCCGCGTTTCCGGAGGAGTCGGTTTGTCGTGGAATTCGCCGATTGGACCGCTTAGTCTGGATTTTGCCTGGCCGATACAACAGGAAGATTTCGACAAGACGGAGGTCTTCCGTCTGCGCTTTGGCACACGCTTCTGAACAGGTACGATTTATGATGACATTTTGTTCTCGACTGTTGTTCTCAATATGCCTCGTGCTCGCGGTGGCGGCGCCGTGGCCGCCGGGCCATGGCGCGCGCGCTCAGGGGACGGGCAAGGCGCCGGTCATCGCCGTTGTCAATTACGCGCAGGCAATTCACGAATCGAAGGCCGGGCAGAGCCTGCGCCAGCAGTTCGACAAACAGCGCGACGTCTACGAAAAGGAAATCAAGAAGGCGGAGACCAGGCTGGAGGAGGCGCAGCAGGAACTCAAGCAGCAGCAGGCCGTCCTTTCGCCGGAGGCTTTCGCACGAAAGCGGCAGGAATTTCAGCAGCAGGCCGGCGAGTTGCAGCGCAAGGCGCAGAACCGGAGACGCTCGCTGGACCAGATGCGCGATCAAGGTCTTCAGCAGATCGAAAAGGTGCTGCGCGAGATCCTCGGCGAGATGGTCAAGGAGCGCGGATACGATATCGTGATGAATGCCGGGCCCGGCGCAGGTACGATCATTATCGCCAGCAAGGAGCTGTTCATTACCACCGAAGTCATGGAACGGCTCGACAAGAAACTTCCCACCGTGACCGTAAAGCCCGCAGCAGAGTGAGTGCATGGCCGATTCCCGTTTCTTCAGGCGTGCCGGTCCGTTTCGGCTCGCCGAACTGGCCTCTTTGTGTGGCGCCGAACTTGGCGCGGGCTGTGACCCCGATGCCGAATTCGTGGACGTCGCACCGCTTGCCTTGGCAGGCCAAGGCGACATCAGCTTTCTCGACAACCCGCGATATCTCGAGCAGATGAAAACCAGCGCCGCCGGCGCTTGCATCATGCAGCCCGATTCGGCCGGGCATGCACCGCAGGGCATGGCTCCACTGTTGTCGCAGAACCCTTACAAGGCATACGCCCTGGTCGCCCAGGCTTTCTACGCACCGCCGGCGTTCGATCCCGGAATCGCGGCGTCTGCGATCGTCGACGACAGCGCGGTGCTGGGCGAGGGGACCAGGGTGGAGGCCGGCGCCGTTGTTGGCGCGCAGGCGGAAATCGGCGCGCGCTGCCGGATCGGCTCCAATGCGGTGATCGGCGATCGGGTGGCGGTCGGCGACGATACGATCGTCGGCGCCAATGCCACCCTGTCGCACTGCGTCATCGGCTCGCGTGTCGTGATTTACCCGGGCGTCTGCATCGGCCAGCCGGGTTTCGGCTATGCGATCGATCCGGGCGGGCACGTGACCGTGCCGCAGCTGGGGCGGGTCCTCGTCGAGGACGACGTTCATATCGGGGCGAACAGCACGATCGACCGGGGTTCGGGGCCGGATACCGTAATCGGTGCCGGCACGGTGATCGACAACCTCGTGCATGTTGCCCACAACGTGAAGATCGGGCGTGGTTGCGTGATTGCCGGCCAGTCGGGTATATCGGGCAGTACCGAACTGGGCGACCTTGTGATCATGGGCGGCCAGAGTGGACTCGCAGGCCACCTAAGGATCGGTGCGGGCGTCCAGATCGGCGGGCAAGGCGGGGTCCTGAAGGACCTGCCATCGGGCGAGCGGGTCATGGGCGCGCCGGCCAGGCCGGTGCGGCAGTACCTCAAGGAACTTGCGACGCTTTCGCGGCTTGCGAGAAAAGAGAAGAGAACCGGGTAGCATGGCGAACGATCCCCGAACGACCGACGAAATCGATATCAACGGAATCATGCGGATGATTCCGCATCGCTACCCCTTTCTGCTGGTTGACAGGGTCGTCGACCTGGAGCCGAACCAAAGCGCCGTGGGCGTGAAATGCGTATCGGCAGCCGAACCGCATTTTCAGGGACATTTCCCGGGGCTGCCGATCATGCCCGGCGTCCTGATCATCGAAGCGATGGCGCAGACGTCCGCAGTCCTCGTCGTCCACTCGTTGGGGCACGAGGCCGAGAACAAGCTGGTATACTTCATGTCGATCGATTCCGCCCGGTTTCGCAAGCCGGTCGTCCCGGGCGACGTCATGCATATCCACGTTACCAAGAAGCACGCCCGCGGGGCGGTCTGGAAATTCGAGGGCAAGGCGATGGTCGGCGAGAAGGTCGTCGCCGATGCGGTTTTCGCGGCCATGCTTGTCGACCGATGACCGATATCCACAAGACCGCGATCGTCGACAAGAAGGCCAGCATCGGCAGCGGCGTGACGATCGGACCCTACTGCGTTGTAGGTGCGCTGGTCACGCTCGAGGATGGCGTCGTCCTCAAACCGCACGTCGTCGTCGACGGAAGGACGACGATCGGCGCGGGTACGCAGATCTATCCCTTCGCATCGATCGGACTGGCGCCGCAGGATCTGAAATACAAGGGTGAGGCGTCCCGGTTGGCAATCGGGCGGAACAACGTGATCCGCGAGTATGTGACCATGAACCCCGGCACCGAGGGCGGCGGCATGGAAACCCGGATCGGCGATGACGGGCTTTACATGATCGGCGTGCACATCGCCCACGACTGTCAGGTCGGGCGCGGTGTCATCATGGCGAACAACGCGACGCTGGCCGGCCACGTGGCCGTCGGCGATTTTGCCGTGATCGGCGGCCTGGCCGCGATTCACCAGTTCGTGCGCATCGGCGCCTACGCCATGATTGGCGGGCTCTCCGGCGTCGAGCAGGACGTCATTCCGTTCGGCTCGGTTACCGGCGAACGCGCCAGCCTGTCCGGGCTTAATATCATCGGCATGAAGCGCCGCGGGTTCGAGCGCGAGGTAATCCACGGGCTGCGTTCCGCGTTCAAGGATATATTCGATGAAAAAGGCACGCTGGGGGAGCGCGTGAATTTGGTGGCCGGCGATTTTGCGGGCAACGCGGCCGTCGAGCAGGTCGTCGAATTCATCCAGGGCAAGTCGACGCGCGGCCTGACCCGTCCGAAGTCGGAGAATGACGGGTAAACTCGGCATCGTCGCGGGCGGCGGCCGCCTGCCGCAACTCCTGATCGACTCCTGCCGTGAGTCCGGTCGCGACTTCTTCGTGCTGGCGCTCAAGGGGCAGGCCGACCCGGAAATCGTGGAAAGTGCCCCCCACGAATGGGTCCGCATCGGTGCGGCGGGCCGGGCATTCGCGATTCTTCAGGAGCATGGCATCGATGAACTGGTGATGGCGGGCCGGGTGCGGCGGCCGTCCCTGATGGACCTCCGGCCCGATCTGCGTGCGATGAAATTCTTCGCCAGGCTTGGCCTGAAGGGGGTCGGCGACGATGGATTGCTGCGCGCACTGATCCGGGAGCTGGAGGAGGACGGATACCGGGTTGTCGGCATCGGCGAGCTGCTGCCGGCGTTGCGCGCCGAGGAGGGTGTGCTGGGGCGGCACCGGCCGGACGCGCAGGCCGAGGCGGATATCGTGCGCGGCAAGGCGGTGCTCGCGGCCCTTGGCCGCGTCGACGTCGGACAGGCCGTCGTCGTGCAGCAGGGCATCGTGCTTGGCGTCGAAGCGGTCGAAGGCACCGATGCTCTGCTGCAACGCTGCGGGCCGCTGAAGCGTGACGGGCCCGGCGGCGTTCTCGTCAAATTCAGCAAGCACGGGCAGGAAACCCGGGTGGACATGCCGACGATCGGCCCCGACACCGTGTCCCGCGCCGCCCAGGCGGAACTCCGCGGCATCGCCATCGAGGCGGGCGCTACGATCATCGTCGACCGGGACGAACTGGCCGATGCGGCCGACCGTGCCGGGCTGTTCGTGGTCGGCGTGACAGAGGACTGATGAGCGCGACGCAGCCGATTTTTATCATTGCCGGCGAGCCGTCCGGCGATGTGCTGGGCGGCAGGCTGATGGCCGCGCTGTCCGAGATGACCCGCGGCGCAGTTCGGTTCGCCGGCGTCGGCGGTGAGGCAATGCAGGCGCAGGGGCTGGAGAGCCTGTTCCCGATGGAGGAGCTCTCGGTGATGGGGCTGGCGGAAATCCTGCCGCATCTGCCGCGCCTGCTGCGGCGCATCCGGCAGACAGCGGCTGCGGTGGACGACGTCCGGCCCCGGGCGCTGATCACCATCGACTCGCCGGATTTCACGCGGCGTGTGGCACGGCGCGTGCGCGATCGCACGATTCCCCGCATCCACTACGTCGCGCCCACCGTATGGGCCTGGCGGCCAGGGCGAGCCGCGGGATTCGCCCGCGACTTCTCGCATCTGCTGGCGCTGCTGCCGTTCGAGCCGCCCTGGTTCGAACGCGCCGGCCTGCCTTGCACCTTCACGGGCCACCCCGTCATCGAGAGCGGTGCGGGCGATGGGGATGGCGAGGGGTTCCGCACCCGGCACGGGATTGCGCGCGATGCCCCGCTGATCTGCGTGCTGCTGGGAAGCCGGCGGGGCGAGGTCGCGCGGCTTGCCGCCGATTTCGGGGGTGCACTGGAACTGTTCCGGCGCCGGTCTCCGGACATGAGGATCGTCGTCCCGACCGTGCCGGGCGTGGCAGCCATGGTCGAACACCATGCTGCCGGATGGCCCGGTATGCCTCTTGTAATTTCCGGCCAGGCGGAAAAATACCATGCCATGGCTGCCTCGAATGCCGCCCTCGCGGCCTCGGGGACCGTAGCGCTGGAGCTTGCGCTCGCCCGGGTGCCCACCGTCATCGCCTACCGCGTTGCGCCGCTGACCCATTTCATTGTGCGCCGGATGCTGTCTGTCCATTACGGGAATCTGATCAACGTTATCGAGAATCGCGAGATCGTCCCCGAACTGATCCAGGGTGACTGCCGCCCAGAACGCCTCGCGCACGAGCTTGGGCGGCTTCTGGGGCCGGCCGGGCCGGCCCAGGTCGAAGCGAGCCAGCCGGCCCTTCGCCAGCTCGGTCTTGGCGGCGAGCCGCCGAGCCGGCGTGCGGCGCAGGCGATTCTTGACACAATCGGCGATCCGGGCCCATGAACGGGCGGGCGGATCGAAAACTCAAACCAGCGATATTCGGAAAGGACGGTCAATGAGCGCCGATGGCGATACCGGAAAATTCCGGCTTCTACACACGATGATCCGGGTCAGGGACCTCGACAAATCCATCGATTTCTATACCCGGCTGCTTGGCATGAAGCTGACGCGCCGCAAGGACTATCCGAGCGGCGAGTTCACCCTTGCCTTCGTCGGCTATGGCGACGAGACGGACAGCACGGTGGTCGAGCTGACCCACAACTGGGGGCAAGAGGAACCGTACGATCTTGGAACCGGATTCGGGCATCTCGCGATCGGCGTACCCGACATCTACAAGACCTGCGAGGCCCTGGAAGCGGAGAGCGTCCCGATCCCCCGCCCGCCCGGCCCGATGAAGCATGGCGGCTCGGTCATCGCCTTCATCGAGGATCCGGACGGCTACAAGATCGAACTGATCGAACGCGCCTGAACCGCCCGATCCGGCAAAGAAAAGCGGCGGCCCGCATCCGCAGGCCGCCGCCGAACCGATAACTGAAATCGGCTATTTGCGCTTGTTGACGGGCACGAAGGTGCGCTTCGGATGACCCGTGTAGAGTTGGCGCGGCCGTCCGATCCTCTGTTCGGGGTCCTCGATCATTTCGCGCCATTGCGCGATCCACCCGACCGTGCGCGCGACGGCGAACAGCACGGTGAACATCGAGGTCGGAAAACCCATGGCCCGCAGGATGATGCCGGAATAGAAATCGACGTTCGGGAACAGCTTGCGGTTCACGAAATAGTCGTCCTCCAGCGCGATGCGCTCCAACTCCATGGCCAGATCGAGCAGCGGTTCGTGCTGCACGCCGAGCTCCTCGAGGACTTCGTGGCAGGACTGCCGCAGGACCGCCGCCCGCGGGTCGTAATTCTTGTACACCCGGTGGCCGAAGCCCATGAGGCGGAACGGATCGTCCTTGTCCTTGGCGCGCTTGATGAACTCGGGGACGCGGTCCTTGGTCTGGATCTCGCCCAGCATGGTGAGAACCGCCTCGTTGGCGCCGCCATGGGCGGGTCCCCACAGCGACGCGATTCCCGCGGCGATGCAGGCGAACGGATTGGCGCCGGACGATCCGGCAAGACGCACCGTCGAGGTCGACGCGTTCTGCTCGTGGTCGGCGTGGAGGATGAAGATCCTGTCCATGGCGCGGGCCACCGACCGGCGAATCTTGTACTCCTCGCAGGGAGTCGCAAACGTCATGTGGAGGAAGTTCGCCGCGAAGGACAGATCGTTCCGCGGATAGACGAATGGCTGTCCGGTGGAATACTTGTAGGCCATCGCGGCAATCGTCGGCATCTTGGCGATCAGCCGGTGCGAGGCGATGATGCGCTGCTGGGGATCATAGATATCGGTCGAATCGTGATAGAAGGCCGAGAGGGCGCCGACCACGCCGACCATGACGGCCATCGGGTGGGCGTCGCGCCGGAACCCGCGGTAGAAGTACTGCAGCTGCTCGTGCAGCATTGTGTGATAAGTGATGTTATTGTTGAATTTTTCCTTGGCCTCGGCGTTGGGCAGTTCGCCTTCCAGAAGCAGGTAGCAAACCTCCATGAAGTCGCTGTTCTCGGCCAGTTCCTCGATCGAGTAACCGCGATAGAGAAGGATCCCTTCTTCGCCATCGATGAAGGTGATTCCGGATTCGCAGGAGCCGGTCGACGTGTAACCCGGATCGTAGGTGAAGTATCCGGTATCGGCATAGAGTTTGCGAATGTCCAGAACCGACGGCCCGACCGACCCGTCGAAGATGGGATAGTCGAACGTCTTGCCGCTGCGGTGGTCCTTCATCGACACCACATCACCGGTGACGACGTGTTTGATGGCGGAGGATCCGTCGCTCATGGTTGCCTCACATAATGTTGTCCAAGAGCAATGCGGGGCGGGCCTGCCCTAGCGCTTCGCTGCGCTGCCGCATCCCAATTTGGCGTTCACGTGATTATACCCCGCGGCGGGGCACGGAGCAAATACGCTCACACAATGGTGCGCCTGTTTGCCGCGGTGCAGCGTGGGCTCTGGCCACGCAGCCGCATTGCGCCGCAGCCACCGGGTTCCTGACTCCATCCCCGGTCATGTTTCCCGCGAAGCAGCGCCGGCTGTCGCCCGCGAAAGCCGCTCGAGACTGTCCTCCCGGCCGAGGATCTGCATGATTTCGAAGATGCCGGGCGACACGTTGGAGCCGGTCAGGGCGGCGCGCAGCGGCTGTGCGATCTTGCCGAGGCCGATACCCCGCTGTTCCGCCATCTCGCGGACCAGGGATTCCATGGCTTGCGGCTCCCAGGTTTCGAGGTCCGCGAGCCTGTCGGCCGCTTCGGACACCAATCCGGCGCCGTCGCCGGCGAGCAGTTTCGCGGCCTTCTGGTTTTCCAGAGGAAAGTCTGGTGGTGACACGAAAAATAACGCGTTATCAGATAGTTCAATCAATGTTTTCGCACGTTGCTTTAGGCTGTCCATACCCGCGAGCAGACGGTCCCGGCCCGTCGCGTCAATTTCGTGGCCGAGCCGCGCGCCGAGACCCGGCAGGATCAGCGCGAGCAGCCGTGCGTCGTCGGCTTCACGCATGTAGTGGCCGTTGAGGTTCTCCAGTTTCGCGAAATCGAAGCGCGACGGCGAACGGCCGATCGCCTCGAGGCTGAACCATTCGATGGCCTGGGCGGTGGAGATGATTTCCTCGTCGCCATGGGCCCAGCCGAGACGCAGCAGGTAGTTGCGCATGGCTTCCGGCAGGTAGCCCATATCGCGATAGGCCGCGATGCCGAGCGCGCCGTGTCGTTTCGAGAGCTTCGCGCCGTCCGGGCCATGCAGCAGCGGCACATGGGCGAACACCGGCACGTCCCAGTCCAGCGCATTGTAAAGCTGGGTCTGCCGGAATGCGTTGGTCAAATGGTCGTCGCCGCGAATGACATGGGTGATCGCCATGTCGTGGTCGTCGACGACGACGGACAACATGTAGGTGGGCGTACCGTCGCTGCGCAGCATGACCATGTCGTCCAGCTGCGCGTTGGCGATGCGCACCTCGCCCTGCACCGCGTCCGCGATGATCGTCTCGCCTTCCTGCGGCGCCTTGAGTCGGATGACCGGATCGACGCCGGCCGGCGCCTCCGCCGGATCGCGATCGCGCCAGCGTCCGTCATAGCGCACCGGCCGGCCCTCGGCCTTCGCCGCCTCGCGCATCTCCGCCAGTTCCGCGGGTGTGCAGTAACATCGATAAGCCAGCCCCTTGTCCAGAAGCGCCTGCGCGACCGCGGCGTGGCGCTCGCGGTTGGCGGACTGGTAGACGACGTCGCCGTCCCAGTCGAGCCCCAGCCAATCGAGGCCCGCCAGGATCGCCTCGATCGCTTCGGGCGTTGAGCGCTCGCGGTCGGTATCCTCGATCCGCAGCCGGTAGCGGCCGCCGTGATGACGCGCAAACAACCAGTTGAAAAGAGCGGTACGGGCGCCGCCGATATGCAGGAAACCTGTCGGCGACGGTGCGAACCGGGTCGTAACCGTCATGGCGAATCCTCGAAATGAAGTTGAACGGTTGGCGCAAGCCGGGGCGGATGTAGCACAATGGCCCGCGTTGCGGCAAAATCGTTTTTGCCACCTTTGAGCGAGAATGGAAATGGTCGAGGAGACAGCACCGGACGCGCGCAGGGCAGGGGCCTTCGCGGGACTCCTGAAGCAACTGGGGTCGGGCCTCGAGACGACCGTCATGGCCGAACGCGAGCGCTGGCCGCTCTTTGTGCCGGTCCTGCTCGGCGCCGGCATCGGCGGCTATTTCGCCTTGCCTGTCGAACCGGCGCCCGGGAGCGGCATAGCTGCGCTGGTTTTCTGCGTGTTGCTCGCCGCCGCGGCGCGGCGGAACCCCGCTGTGCTGCTGGCCGGGCTGGCCGGCGCGGTACTGGCCGGCGGGTTCGCCGCAGCCCAGTTGCGCAGTCACCTTGCAGCTGCGCCGGTCCTCGAGGGGCGCTACGGGCCGGCTTCGGTGTCCGGCGTCGTGGCCCGGGTGGAAAACCTGCCCGGCGGCGCGCGCGTGACCCTGGAACAGGTTCTGCTGGACGATTATACCCCCGAACGGACGCCGCAGCGGGTCCGCGTCACGCTCCGCCGCGGGGACCGACCCGCGATCGGCGCGCGCATCGAGGTCTTCGCCAAGCTGTCGCCGCCGTTCGCGCCGGCCGCGCCCGGCGCCTTCGATTTCCAGCGTAGCGCCTGGTTCAGGGGACTGGGCGCGACGGGCTTCGCCCTCGGGCCGGTGCGGCCGGTGGCTGGTGAGGAAACATCTTCGCTGCGGCTCCGCCTGGCCGGTCTGAGGCTCCGAATAGCGGAGCGGATCCGGCAGGCTCTGGGCGGGCAGACCGGCGCTGTCGCGGCTGCGCTGATGACCGGGGACCGGAGCGCGATTTCGGAAACCACCCTCCATTCCATGCGCGATTCCGGGCTTGCCCATTTGCTGGCGATCTCCGGCCTGCATCTCGGGCTGGTGGCGGCAACCCTGTTTTTCGGCATGCGCGCGGCCCTGGCCCTTTCCGAACGCCTGGCCTTGCGCTATCCGATCAAGAAATGGGCCGCCGCGGCCGCGATCGCCGGGAGTTTCGGCTATCTGCTGCTGGCCGGCGCGCCGGTACCGACCCAGCGCGCGTTCCTGATGACCGGCCTCGTGCTGATCGCCGTACTGCTGGACCGCGAGGCGATCTCCATGCGGCTGGTGGCCTGGGCCGCGGTCACCGTCCTGCTGCTGGCGCCGGAAAGCCTTCTGGGCGCCAGTTTTCAGATGTCGTTTGCGGCGGTGGTCGCGCTGGTCGCCTTCTACGAAGCGGGGCGCGGACGGTTGCGGGCCCTGCGCTCGGCGCTGCCGGGCGGGCCGGCCGGCCGGATCTTCGTCTATGCGGCGGGCGTGGCCGCGACGACGATCGTCGCAAGCGTGGCGACCGGCCTGATCGGTCTGCATCATTTCGGCCGCGTTGCGGTTTACGGCCTGCCGGCGAACATGCTGGCGGTCCCGATCACCGCATTGTGGATCATGCCCTGGGCGGTGATCGCGGCACTGCTGATGCCGTTCGGCCTCGAGGGGCCGGCACTGGCGGCGATGGGGTCGGGCATCGATGCCGTACTCTGGATCGCATCGTCGGTCGCCGCCTGGCCGGGGGCGGTGCGGCACGTTCCGGCGATGCCGCTGGCCGGGCTCGTCGTGCTGGCGCTCGGCGGCCTGTGGCTGTGCCTGTGGCGGCGACGGTGGCGTTATCTGGGCCTGGCCGCGATCGCTGCCGGTATCGCGACGGTTCCGCTGCACCGGGGGCCGGATGTCATCCTGTCGGGCGATGCGCGGCTGATGGCGGCGCGGCTGTCCGACGGCCGGCTGAGCCTGTCCGACAAGCGCCGTGCCCGGTTCCTGGCCGACATGTGGCTGGAGCGGGACGGGCAGTCCGGGGCCGACTCCTGGCCGGCCGGCGGCGCGACGCCGGATACCTGGCTGGCATGCGATTCGCTCGGTTGCATATACCGGGTCGCAGGGCTCGAGGTCGCGCTGCTGCACGACGGCCATGCCATCGACGAAGACTGCCGCCGGTCCGACGTTCTGGTCAGTACGGTGCCGGTTCGCGGCCGGTGTCCGAAGCCGCTTCTGGTGATCGACCGGTTCGATCTGTGGCGGCACGGGGCCACCGCGCTGTGGGTGGATACGGACGGGGTGCGGGTCCGCACGGTGGCGGAAAAACAGGGGGACCGGCCCTGGTCCGAATTTGCACGCCGGAGCCGGCGGTACCGCGCGGGATGGCAGGACCGCCGCTAACGTTCAATAGCCGCGCATCAGCCCGATCAGCCGCCCCTGCACCTTGACCCTGTCCGGACCGAAGATCCGTGTTTCGTATGCCGGGTTTGCGGCTTCCAGCGCAATCGAGGCGCCCTTGCGGCGCAGCCGCTTGAGCGTGACTTCGGCATCGTCGATCAGGGCGACAACGATGGCTCCGTTCTCGGCCGTATCGCAGCTCTTGATGAGCACGGTATCGCCATCGAAGATGCCGGCGTCGATCATCGAATCCCCCTCGACGGTCAGCGCGTAGTGGTTGCCGACTCCAACCAGCGCCGCCGGTACCTCGACATCGTCGGATTTGTCGCGTAGCGCCTCGATCGGGGTTCCCGCGGCAATCCTGCCAAGCAGCGGCAGGGTGGTGCTTTCGCCGGCCGCCTCGGCCGCGCCGCCCTTGAAATCGGGCCGCACCACGTTGCCCTTGGCCTGGCCGCCCATATTCTCTGGCAGGCGGGTGACCTCCAGCGCCCGGGCACGATGCGGCAGGCGGCGGATGAAACCGCGCTCCTCGAGCCCGGTGATGAGTCGATGGATACCCGATTTCGACTTCAGGTTCAGCGCATCCTTCATCTCATCGAAGGACGGCGATACGCCGGTCGATTCGAGCCGTTCGTTTATGAAGTTGAGAAGTTCGTACTGCTTGCGTGTCAGCATGGCCGGTCTGCCCCCTTGGTCGCGTTGCCCCTCCCGGTCGAGCCTTGATCTCTGGACTGCCCGTTCGCTTGTCCGGCTGTGGGCGGTTCCGTCCTAGTGGCCCGTCATCCAGCGGCTACCACATCTGGAACAAAACCAAAACATCAACACATGTTCTAGTTTAGTTCTACTGGAGGGTCAAGGGAAATTCGGCCTGGCATAGCGTTTTTTCAGGCCGAAAGGAGGCTTCCCGGTATCGGCAGGATTTCGACGACGGTGCCGGCGTCCAGGGCCGGCGCATGCGGCGCCCGGAGGATCAGGCAGTCGGCCGCGGCGAGCATCGCCAGCATCGAGCTGTCCTGGCGCGAGAACGGGGTCACCACCAGGCCGCCGCCGTCGTCGTTGCCAAGCTTGGCGCGCAGGTAATCCTGCCGCTCGTCGTTCTCGCCGAGCGGTTCGGTCAGCCGTGCGGTGAGGCGCGGCGCCGCTTCCGCGTCGGCGGCCCCGAGCATGCGGGCCAGGGCCGGCCGCAGAAAGATCATCGCGCACACCAGCGCGGAGACCGGATTGCCGGGCAGGCCCAGCACCGGAGTATCGCCGACATGGCCGAAGATCAGCGGCTTGCCGGGCCGCATGGCGATTTTCCAGAACCCCAGTTCGAAGCCGATCTCGCCGAGCACGCTCTGCACCAGATCGTGGTCGCCGACCGAAGCGCCGCCGCTGGTCAGCAGCAGGTCCGCGCCGGCCGCGCCGGCCGCCATGGCGGCGAGCGCGTCCCGGTCGTCCGGCGCAATGCCCAGCATGCAGGGCTCGCCGCCGAACACGCGGACCACGGCGGCAAGCGCGATGCTGTTCGAGCTGACGATCTGGCTCGGGCCGATCGGATCGCCCGGCATGACGATTTCGTCGCCGGTCGCCAGGATGGCGACGCGCGGACGCCGGCGCACCATCAGCCAGGGCACGTTCATCGCCGCGGCGAAGCCGACATCGCGGGCGGTCAGCACGCGGCCCGCCTTCAGCCCGACGTCGCCCGCCCTGAAGTCGAGACCGGCCGGTCGCACGAAGCGGCCCGCATCCACGCTTTCCAGAACCGTGACGGTGCCGTCGCCGGCTTGCGCATTCTCCTGCATGACGACGGCGTCGGCGCCGCCGGGCAGCGGCCCGCCGGTGAAGATCCGCACCGCCTCGCCGGCGCCCACGGTGCCCGCGAAGGCATCGCCCGCCGGCGCCTGGCCGATTACCTTCAGGGTCGCCGGAACAGTCTGCACGTCTTCGGCCCGCACCGCATAGCCGTCCATGGCGGACACCGCGGCCGGCGGCTGGGTGCGCCGCGCCGCGACGTCACCGGCCAGAACCCGCCCGAGCCCGTCGGCGACGGCAATTTGTTCCGCCGGCAGTGGCGCCAGGGCGCCAAGGATGCGCGCGAGGGCGTCGTCGACCGACAGCATCAGCCGGCCCTGAACTCGCCCGACTTGCCGCCGGCCTTGTGGACCAGCCGGATATCGGCGATCCGAATGCCGCGATCGACCGCCTTGCACATGTCGTAAATGGTGAGCGCCGCGACCGCCACGGCGGTCAGCGCCTCCATCTCCACGCCGGTGCGGCCCTTCAGCTTGCAGGTCGCCGCGATGTCCACCGCGCTGCGGGCCTCGTCGACCGACAGGTCGACCGTAACCGAGGTCAGGGCGAGGGGATGGCACAACGGGATCAGGTCGGGGGTGCGCTTGGCGCCCATGATTCCGGCGAGACGCGCGACCGAAAGCACGTCGCCCTTTTTCACGCCGCCCGCGACGATCTTGGCTATCGTCTCCGGCTGCATGACGACGCTGCCGGCGGCGGTGGCGGTGCGCTCGGTTATGTCCTTGCCCGACACATCGACCATCACCGCCTTGCCCTGCTTGTCGAAATGGGTGAATTCGGCCATCGCGCTCACTCCATTGTCACGCCGGCCATTGTCACGCCGGGACCGGGTCGGCCAGCAGCAGCGCCGTCGCCGCGGCGACGTCCTCCTGGCGCATCAGCGACTCGCCGATCAGGAAGCACCGTGCACCGGCCCGGGCCATGCGGGCAAGGTCCGCCGGGGAATTGAGCCCGCTCTCGCAGACCAGCATGCGGTCGGGCGGGGCCATCGGCGCCAGCGCCTCGGTGGCGGCAATGTCGACGGCCAGCGTCTTGAGGTTCCGGTTGTTCACGCCGAGCAGGCGGGACCGGAGGCGCAGCGCCCGTTCCATCTCGGCCGCGTCGTGCACCTCGACCAGCACGTCCATGCCCAGCGCGTGGGCCAGGGTTTCCAACTCTGCAGCCTGGGTGTCGCCAAGCGCCGCCACGATCAGCAGGACGCAGTCGGCGCCGAGCGCCCGGGATTCGTAGATTTGGTAAGGCTCCAGCATGAAATCCTTGCGCAGTACCGGCAGGTCCACCGCCGCGCTTGCGGCGACCAGATAGTTATCGTGGCCCTGGAAATACGGCGCGTCGGTCAGCACCGACAGGCAGGACGCGCCGCCGTCCCGGTATGCCCTCGCCAGCGCCGGCGGATCGAAATCCGCCCGGATCAGCCCCTTGCTGGGCGATGCCTTCTTGATTTCGGCGATCAGCCCGTAGCGGCCGGCGGCCAGGGCCGCGGCGAGCCTGTCGGCGAAGCCGCGCGGCGGCGGGGCGGCGGCGGCGCGGGCTTCGATTTCCGCCTGCGGAACGGCCTGTTTCGCCGCCGCGATGTGGTCGCGCTTGTCGGCGCAGATTTTCGTCAGGACGTCGCTCATCGCGGCGCAGTCTGCAGCCCGGCGATCGCGACCAGCTTGTCGAGCGCCGCCTTGGCCTTGCCGGAATCGATGGCAGCGGCGGCCTCATTTGCGCCCTCGCGCAGGTCTGACGCCTTGCCGGCGACCACCAGCGCGGCCGCGGCATTGTATACCGTTATGTCACGATAGGCGCCGTGCGCGCCGTCGAGCAGCGCGCGCAGGGAAGCGGCGTTCTCGTCCGGCGTGCCGCCTTTCAGATCCTCGGGCCGGGCCTCGGCGATGCCGGCGTCGTCGGGGGTCACCTCCAGCGCGGAAATCGCACCGTCTTTGTATTCCGCGACATAGCTGACGCCGGTCGTGGTCAGCTCGTCGAGCCCGTCGCTGCCATGCATGACCCAGACCCGCTCGGCGCCGAGCTTGCCGAGCACTTCGGCCATCGGCTCGATCCAGTGGCGCGAGAAGCAGCCGACCAGCAGCCGCTTGACGCCGGCCGGGTTCGACAGCGGGCCGAGGATGTTGAAGATCGTGCGGGTGCCGAGTTCGACCCGCGTCGGCCCGACATTGCGCATCGCACCGTGGTGGCGCTGGGCCATCAGGAAACCGATATTGGCCTCGCGGATCGCCCGCTCGACCTTCTCGAAATCGGCCTCGATATCGACGCCGAGGGCCGACAGCACATCGGCCGAGCCGGATTTCGACGAGGCGGCGCGGTTGCCGTGCTTGGCGACCGGCACGCCGCAGCCGGCCACCACCAGCGCCGCCGCGGTCGAAACGTTGTAGGTGCCGGACGCATCGCCCCCGGTGCCGACGATATCCATCGCGCCCTCCGGCGCCGGTATCGGGATCGCCTTCGCGCGCATCACCCGGACGGCGCCGGTGATCTCTTCGACGGTCTCGCCGCGCACCCGCAGCGCCATCAGGAAGGCGCCCATCTGCGAGGGCGTCGCATCGCCCGACATCATGATGTCGAACGCGCGTTCGGACTCCGCCTCGCTCAGCGACTTGCCGTCGGCGACCTTGCCCAGCAATCCCCTGAAATCCTCGATATCGCCGGTCATAAAGGCGCCCCCGGTATCCTTTCGCGACGCCTGATATAACAGGGGAGGGGACGCATGGGCCACAAAACTTTGCCTCGAGTCCGGCGCAGGCGCGCCCTTGAAGGAGTGCTCGTTTCCGTAAAACGCCTCGCTGACGACCGGCGAGGCGCGAGCCGCCTGGTCAAAAGAGCGTTCACAGCATGTCAGGCGTACACGACGTTGTGCCCCGCCAGCTTGAGGAAATTCCCGAGCAGGTCGTGTCCGTGCTCGGTGGCGATGCTTTCCGGGTGGAACTGCACGCCGTGCACCGGCAGGTCCCTGTGCTGCAGGCCCATGATCAGCTTATCGTCGGTCTCCGCGGTGATCTCGAAGCAGTCGGGCAGGCCCTCGCGCGCGACCACGAGCGAATGGTAGCGGGTCGCGGGGAAGGGGTCCGGCAGCCCGGCAAAGACGCCTTTGCCCTTGTGGTGAATCTGGCTGACCTTGCCGTGCATCGGCGGCGCCCGCACGATCCTGCCGCCGAACGCCTGGCCGATCGCCTGATGGCCGAGGCACACGCCGAGCAGCGGCACCTTGCCGGCCGCTTCCTTCACCAGATCGAGGCAGATGCCGGCCCGGTCCGGATCGCACGGCCCCGGCGAGATCACGATGCCCCCGGCGCCCAGCGCCAGCGCCTCGTCGACCGTGATCGCGTCGTTTCGACGCACGGTCACCTCGGCGCCGAGCTCGCCCAGGAAGTGCACGAGGTTGTAGGTGAAGCTGTCGTAATTGTCGATTAGCAGAAACATTTCAATTCCTTGGCGCCGCTGTCCAGGGGCGCGGCGGGCGTTTTATAGCAGGCTTTTCAGGGGGACGGAAGGTCGCCCCGCGGGCCGGCTCGTCAAGTTTCCAGTTTTAGTAATGTTTGCTATTGACCTTCCAGTATCTGGAAGCCTTATCTGAATCGCATACGCTTCGAAAACCCCGCATGGAAGAGGAACAAGAGATGACTGCATCCGCTGAAGATTCTGTGGTTCTCAAAGTCGAGGGCATGACCTGCGGCCATTGCGTGGGCCGCGTCCAGAAGGCTTTGGATACGGCGCCCGGGGTGCACGCCGCGAAGGTCGATCTCGAGTCCGGCACCGCCGAGATCCGGTTCGGCGCCGAGACCGATACGGCAAAGCTGATCGGCGTCGTCGAGGCGGCGGGCTACACCGCCCAGGCGGCCTGACTGGCCGGAACCGAAAAGGAGCACGCCATGACGGCGGCGGAAGTGGCCCGTGAGGCCGAACACACCCCGAAGACGACGGCGACGGGCCATGCGCGGCTGAAGGTCGAGGGCATGACCTGCAGCGCCTGCGTCGGGCACGTCGAGCGGGCGCTCAAGGCGGTCCCCGGCGTGTCCGGGGCCACCGTGAACCTGGGCACCGAGCAGGCCGATGTCGATTTCGCCGACGGCATCGATGTCGGCGCGCTGGCCCGCGCCGTCGAGGATGCCGGCTATGGTGTAACCAGGAGCGAGATCACCCTGTCGGTCACCGGCATGACCTGCGCCGCCTGCGTCGGCCATGTCGAGCGGGCGCTCAAAGGCGTGCCCGGCGTGCTCGACGCCAGCGTCAACCTGGGAACGGAGTCGGCGCGGATCACGGGGGTCGGCGTCGAAGCGTCGGATCTGGTCGCTGCCGTCGAGGGCGCCGGCTACGGCGCCGCGATATCGGATGGCGGCGCGCCGGCAGAGGAGGTGGAACGCGCTGCGGACCGCCGCGAGATGCGGGTGGTGCTGGCTTCGGCGCTGTTGAGCCTGCCGCTGGTGGTGCCGATGTTCGGGGAAATCGCGGGCTTCGATTTCGCGTTGCCCGGCCTGTGGCAACTCGGCATCGGCGCGATCGTGCAGTTCGTCATCGGCTGGAACTTCTATATTGGCGCCTGGAAGGCCCTGAAATCGCTGACCGGCACCATGGATCTGCTGGTCGCGCTCGGCACCAGCGCCGCCTTCGGGCTCAGCGTCTACAACCTGTTCTTCACCGCACCGGGTGGCGAGGCGCATCTCTATTTCGAGGCGGCGGCGGTCATCATTACCCTGGTCAAGCTGGGCAAATGGCTGGAAGCCAGGGCCCGTCGCGGCACCTCGGCGGCGATCCGCCAGCTCATGAAACTGCGGCCGGAGCAGGCGCATGTGGAGCGCGACGGCGTGGTGGTGACGGTCTCCGCGGCCGCGGTGAAGACCGGCGAGATCGTCGTGGTGCGGCCGGGCGACCGGATTCCGGTCGACGGCAGCGTGTCGAGCGGCGACAGCGCCGTCGACGAGTCGCTGCTGACCGGCGAGAGCATCCCGGTCCACAAGGCGCCGGGCGACGGCGTGACCGGCGGCAGCGTCAACGGCGACGGCCTGCTGCGTATCACGACGACGACCGTCGGCAAGCACTCGATGCTGGAGCGCATCATCGCGCTCATCGAGAGCGCGCAGGCGTCGAAGCCCCCGGTGCAGCGCCTCGTCGACAAGGTCACCAACGTCTTCGTGCCGGTGGTGGTCGCGATCGCACTCGTCGCCTGGGCCGGCTGGCTGTTGTCCGGCGGCACCATGGAGGAAAGCATCATCGCGGCCGTTTCGGTGCTCGTCATCGCCTGCCCGTGCGCGCTGGGCCTGGCGACGCCGACGGCGATCATGGCGGGGACGGGCGCGGCGGCGGGCGCCGGCATCCTGATCAAGGACATCGAGGCGCTGGAGCGCGCCGGCGCCGTCGACACCATCATCTTCGACAAGACCGGGACACTGACCGTCGGCCGTCCCGAGGTGACCGACGTGGTGCCGGCCGAGGGGATCGACGAGGCGGCGTTGCTGCGCCTCGCGGCGTCTGCCCAGCAGGGCAGCGAACATCCGCTCGCCAAGGCGGTGCTCGCCGAGGCGGCTTCGCGCGGGCTCGAACTCTCGGCGGTCGAGAGCTTCAGCCGAATCGGCGGGCGCGGCCTGACCGCGCGAATCGACGGCGCCGACCTGTGGATCGGCAACCGCGGCCTGATGGCCGAGGCCGGGGCCGATACCGGCCCGCTGGAGGACTCCGTGGCCCGGCTCGAGGAAGACGGCAAGACGGTGATGTGGGTCGCGGACGGGAGCAAGCAGCCGCTCGGCGCCATCGCTGTGGCCGACCAGTTGCGCCCGGAGGCCGTCGAAGCCCTGGACATCCTGCACCGGCGCGGTATCGCCGTCATAATGCTGACCGGCGACAATGCGCGCACGGCCGGGGCGATCGCGAAACGGCTCGGGCTCGACGATTTCCAGGCCGAGGTGCTGCCGGAAGACAAGGCCGCCGCGGTCGAGCGGCTACAGGCGGCGGGACGGGTGGTCGCCATGGTCGGCGACGGGGTCAATGACGCCCCCGCCCTGGCCGCGGCCGATATCGGCCTCGCCATGGGCAGCGGCACCGACATCGCCATGGAGACCGCCGGCGTGACCCTGATGCGGCCCGATCCGCGGCTCGCGGCGGACGCCATCGACGTCAGCCGCGCAACCGGCCGCAAGATCTATCAGAACCTGTTCTGGGCCTTCATCTACAACATCGTCGGCATCCCGCTGGCGGCGCTCGGCTACCTCAGTCCGATCATCGCCGGGGCGGCCATGGCGTTCAGCAGCGTCAGCGTCGTCAGCAATGCGCTGATGCTCCGCAGATGGAAGGCAAAGGCGTCATCGAAATAAATCTAAAAACAATAGTGTAGAGCGGAATACGGAGAGGTTAGATGAATATAGGACAAGCAGCGAAGCACTCCAATATCAGCGCCAAGACCATCCGATACTACGAGAGTATCGGCCTGATCGTGCCGGCCAGCCGGACCGACAACGGCTACCGGACCTACAGCGACAAGGACGTGCAGACCCTGCGCTTCATCCACCATGCGCGCAGTCTGGGATTCAGCGTCAAGGACGTCTCGATGCTGCTGGACCTGTGGCGCAACCAGAAGCGCGCCAGCGCCGACGTGAAGGCGCTGGCCATGGCCCATGTCGCGGCGGTGGACCACAAGATCGGGGAACTCCAGCGCATGCGCGACACGCTGCTGGACCTCACCCACCGCTGTCACGGCGACGACCGGCCCGATTGCCCGATCATCGAGGGCCTGGCCGGCAAAACCGCAGACGCGTGAAGCCATGGAGCGGATCGCAGTCGCGACTGATCGCGTGAATCCGCTCCAAACAAGAACATAGAGCCAACGCGGGTCGGCTCCGGCCCCAGAAAAAACACAAATCTCAACGATTTTGAAACTGTTGGACCTTAAGGCTTTCACGGTTACCCTCTGTGACGGGGGATATGCGAGGGAGTGATGCGGCGAATAAATACCTCCAGGCCAATTGGCAGCCGGCGCACGACCCGGCGCCGCCGCCGGGCCATCGCGCAGGCGCTGCCGGCGGACGGTTGGCGCATGAGGCTGCGCGCGCAGTTGTCGGCGCTGGCGGTGGAGGCACGGGCAGCGGCCGTCGGGCTGCTCGGACTGGGCGGTCACGTGCTTGGCGCCCTTGGATCGATTCCATTTGGCGCTGCATACCGGCGTGCCGCCGGCCGGGCGCGCGTCGCGTATCTGGCCCTTCGGGCCGGTCTGTCGGCGGGGCTGTCGTCCACGCGGGACCGGCTGGCGCTGGGCGCCGCAACGCTGATTCGCGCCGGCGACCGGACGCTGCGATGGGTCGCCGGCGTCCGGCTTCCGGAGATACCGGGCCGCGATCCCGTGATGTTCGGCGCGGCAATCGGCGCCGCGATCATCGTCGGGGCCGGTCTGGTCGTGCTGATCGGCGCCGAGCTGCGCGAGGACACCGCGGATACGCAGACCGTCGCGGCGCTGTCCGGCCGGGACCGGGACGGGCTCGCGGCGGGCTGGCAATTGGCGGATCCGGCCGCACAGGAGACATCCAGGGCGGACAACGAAGCGGAGATTCCACCGACCGCGCGCGGCCACACGGACGGTATCGCCGAGCCCGCGCCCGTTATCGCCGTGGCGCCGGACGCGGCGCGCGGCGTATCCGATGGGGCGCTGGCCGATCAGGACGAGAACCTCGCGGCGGCGCTGCCGCTTCTCGATATCCCCGAAGACGGGCACCGGGACCTTGCCCTCAGGCGGCCCGGGCGGCCGCCTCTGCCGGTGCTGCCCCCACCGCACGACGCGCATCCCCCTGCGCCGGCGGCGCGGCCGCAGTGGTTGGCCAACGCGGTGCAGACCCGGCACCGGCCGGGCAAGAATCCGATGATCGCGATCGTCATCGACGACGCCGGCGTCGTCCAGGCGCGGACGGCGCGCGCGATCGACCTGCCGCCACCGCTCACCATCGCCTTCATCCCCTACAGCCGGAACCTGACGCAGCAGACCCGCCGGGCCCGTCAGAACGGCCACGAGCTGCTGCTGCATATCCCGATGGAAGCCGGCAGCAGCACGGTGGACCCCGGTCCCAACGCATTGCTGACGTCGCTCGATGGCGACGAGATCATGCGGCGGTTCCGCTGGGCGCTGTCGCGGTTCGACGGCTATGTCGGGGTCAACAATCATATGGGCAGCAAGTTCATGGCCCGGGCCGACCTGGTGGAGCCGCTGCTCGCGGAGATGAACGCCCGCGGCCTGATGTTCCTCGACTCGCGGACCGACCGCACCACCGTCGGCGCGGAACTGGCGCGCGGCATGGAACTTCCCCATGCGAGCCGGCAGGTCTTCCTCGACAACGATCTCGACGCCGACAGGATCGCCGCGCAACTCGCGGAACTGGAGCGCGTGGCGCGGCAAAGGGGTCACGCCGTCGCGATCGGGCATCCCCACGATGTCACCGTCGATGTGCTCGCGAAATGGATTCCCGAGGCCCGGGCCCGGGGCTTCGACCTCGTGCCGGTCAGCGCGATCGTCAAGCTGGAATACGGCGACGATGCCGCCGGGCTGCTAGCCGCGGCCGCCGGCGGCGGCGAACCGGACGGCCTCCTCGGCAGCACGCAATAGCGCGCGGGCCTTGTTGCAGCTTTCCTGGAACTCGCTTTCCGGGTCGCTGTCGTAGACGATCCCGCCGCCGGCCTGGACGTACATGGTGCCGTCCTTGACCACCGCGGTGCGCAGGGCGATGCAGGTATCCATGTCGCCGTTGGCCCCGAAATAGCCGATGCAGCCGGCATAGATCCCGCGCCGGTCGGGTTCCATCTCGTCGATAATCTCCATCGCACGGACCTTGGGCGCGCCCGACACCGTGCCGGCCGGAAACCCGGCCGCGAGCGCCTGCAGCGCATCGAATTCCGGCGCGATTTCGCCTTCCACGTTGGAGACGATGTGCATGACGTGGGAGTAGTATTCGACGTTCATCTGCTCGGTGACCTCGACCGTGCCGGTCTTCGCGACGCGGCCCACATCGTTGCGGCCGAGGTCGAGCAGCATCAGATGTTCGGCAAGCTCCTTGGGATCGGACAGCAGATCGGCTGCCAGCGCCTTGTCCTCGGCGGCGTCCCTGCCGCGCGGCCGGGTTCCCGCGATCGGCCGTATGGTGACCTTGCCGTCGCGCAGCCGCACGAGGATTTCCGGGCTCGATCCGACGATGCTGAAGGCGCCGAAATCGAGGTAGAACAGGAACGGCGAGGGATTGAGGCGGCGCAACGAGCGGTACAGCGCGAACGGCGGCAACGCGAACGGCACCTCGAAGCGTTGCGAGAGCACCACCTGGAAGATATCGCCCGCCAGAATGTATTCCTTGGCCGCCTCGATCATGGTCCGGAATTCGGCGGGCGTCATGTTCGACGCCGGTTCCGGCAGTTCGGCCGAGATCGTTCCCGCCTCGCGCCGGTAGGGCAGGGACCGCTCGAAATCGGCGACGATGTCGGCAAGCCGCTCCTGCGCCCCGCGCCAGGCGGTATCGGCATCGACACCGGGCTCGGGGCGCACCGGCGTGATCACCGTGACGAGGTCCTCGATGGTGTCGAACACCGCGATCACGGTCGGGCGCACGAACAGCCCGTCCGGCACGTCGATGATCCGGGGATTGCCGTCCGGCAGCTTCTCCATCAGCCGGACCATGTCGTAGCTCATATAGCCGACCAGCCCGGCGGCCATCGGCGGCATCTCGCCGGGCAGGTCGATCGCCGACTCGTCGAGCACCGCGCGCAGCGAATCGAGCGCCCCGCCCTCGCAGGGCTCGAAGGCGTCGGCATCGAAGCGCGCCTTGCGGTTGACCTCCGCCCTGTCCCCGAAACACCGCCAGATCAGATCGGGTTTCAGGCCGATGAAGGAATACCGCCCGCGGATCGATCCGCCTTCGACCGATTCCAGAAGGAAACTGTTCGAGCGCCCGTCCGCCAGCTTGAGCATGGCGGAAACCGGCGTTTCGAGATCCGCGATCAGCGATGTCGAGACGACCTGCGGCGTTCCGGCGGTATACCGGCTCTCGAAATCCGCAAAGGCCGGGGTGACGTTCACAGCACTAGAACCGGTTGAGGGCGGCCCTGTCGATTTCCACCCCGAAGCGTTCCCGCAGCCCGTTGTTGAATTGAATCAGCACGTCGCCGATCATCTGATTGGCCAGAACGGTCCCTAGCTCTCCGGGATTCGACAGGTCCGCCGGCTCGATCGTCTTCAACTGCGCCACCGTGAATCCCTCCGGCGATTCGTCCATGGCCGCCTGTCCGGGCTGGATCTTGAATATGTCGCTCGCCAGCAGCGGTGTGACGTGCACCGATTCGGCGCCGCCGCCGCGCCGGTCGAACGGCTTGCTCTCGCTTGCCGTCAATCCCTCGGCGGCCGCGATCTCGGTCAGCGACCCGCCGTTCTCGACACGGGTGACGATGGCAAGGGCGCGCGCCCGGGCCGCTTCGCGCCGCTTGTCCGCCTTCCAGAGGTCGGCGACGTCATCGCGCACCTCCTCGAGGGGCCGCAGGGCCGACGGCACGATGTCCTCGACCCGCAGCTGGTAATAATCGCCGTCAGGCAGCTGGGTGACGTAGCTCAACTCGCCGGTCTCGGTCAGAAACGCGGTGTCGAGGAAATCGCCGCCGGGCAGATCCGCCACCGGCTGGCCGTCGACACCGGCGCCGCCGATATCGACCAGCGGGGTCCGCCGCAGCTGAACCCCCAATAGGTTCGCGGCCTCCTCAAGGCTCGCACCACCGCCGGTCACTTCGTCCTCCAGGTCCCTCGACATCCTGTAGAGCACGTCGGCGGACTGTTCGGTCTTCAGTTCCTCCTCGATCTTCGCGCGCGCATCGTCGAACGGTGTAACCGATTCGGCGACGATGCCGGTGACCCGGAAGATGTGCCAGCCGAAGGGCGACTCGCGGGGCGCCGAGACCCCGCCTTGCGCCAGCCCGGCGATCGCGTCCCAGAGCTCGGGGACCGGGAATCCGGCGGCGGTGAACGTGCCGAGCTCGACATCCGCCGCATCCTGCCCGGCTATATCCTTGGCAACGGCCACGAAGGTCCGGCCTTCGCCGATCGCGGCGGCTGCCTCGCGCGCCGCCGCCTCGTCGGCCAGGAGCATCTGCTGCACCGTCCGCTTTTCGGGTTCGGTATAGGCGACAAGGTTCTCCTCGTAGCGCTGCCGCAACTGCTCGTCGGTGACGACGATCTCCTTCAGCGCGGCCTCCCGGTTCAGGTGTATGTAGCTGATGCGGCGGCGCTCCGGCGCGGTGAAGCGATCCGCCCGTTCCCGGTGCAAGGTGTCCAGGGTCGCCGTATCGGGCTCGCCGACATCGAGCGTCGCGTCGACCGGAACGGGCACCAGGACGGCGATGCGTTTCTCGCCGCGCCAGCGGTGCAGCGCGGTCACCAGCACGTCCGGCGCCTTGTCCGGGAAATCGAAGCTGTTGATGATTTCGCGGCGCAGGATGTCGCGGCGCACGTCGGCGACGAACTGCCCCTCGGAGATGCTCGACTGACTGAGGACGAATTCATAGCGGGATCGGCTGAACCGCCCGGATTCGTCGAAAAAGGTCGGTTCCTCCGCAATCACCCTGCGCACCGAATCGTCGCTGACCGCCATGCCGAGCCACTCGCCGCCCGCCTCGTAGACCCGTGCCGAAACCAACCGGTCCAAGATCTGATCCAGAAGTCCCAGGCTGCGCGCCTGTTCGGCGGTGAGTTCGATTCCCTGCGACCGAAACCTGTTGAGCTCCCGTTGGAACGCTTGCCGCAGCTCGGCGCTCGAGACCGCGGCGTCGCCGATGGTCGCGATGTCGTCGTCCTCTTGCTCCTGGGTGATGTAGCCCGTAACGCCCCACGCCGCGAAGCTGATGATCAGCAACACGACGAGTAACTTGGCGACAAGGCTGGCGGCGGAAGAACGAAGCTGCTGAAGCATGACCGAATCCGGAAATAACCCTGAGGTGCGCGCAGGCGGTGCGCGCGGCGCGGCATAATAGAGGCGCACGGGCAGGCATCGCAACAGGCAATCCGCGACCGCGCCGCTCTGTGCTATGGCCTGCGGGAAGGTCGCGTGCTAAGCCATGGGAGAGGCGCTGCCGCGCCGACCGAAAGGCAGGGACCGAGGAAGGGATCGAGGAATCATGACGAGGCGAATACCGCTGATCGCCGGAAACTGGAAAATGAACGGCCTGAAGGCCGATTCCGTGGATCTTGCACGGGCCGTGGCCGCGGGCGCTGCCGAAGGGCGCGACCTGCTGGTCTGCCCGCCCGCCGTGCTGATCCCGCCGGTTGCGGAGGCGCTGGACGGAAGCGGCGTCGCGCTTGGCGCCCAGGACTGCCATTTCGAGAGTGGCGGCGCGCATACCGGCGATATCGCCGCGGCGATGCTGGCCGACGCCGGATGCAGCCATGTGATTCTCGGCCATTCCGAGCGGCGCGCCGACCACGGCGAGGGTGACGATCTGGTTCGCGCCAAGACCGGGGCAGCGCATGCGGCGGGGCTGGTCGCCATCGTCTGTGTCGGCGAGACGCTGCAGGAGCGCGACGCCGGCCAGACACTGGAGCGAATCAGCGCCCAGCTCGGGGGCTCTCTTCCCGAGGCCGTGACATCCGGCAATACGGTGATCGCCTACGAGCCGGTGTGGGCCATCGGCACCGGCCGCACGCCGACGCTGGAGGATGTCGCTGAGGTGCACGCGCATATCCGCGGCCGGATCGCCGCGAAATTCGGCGCCGGGGCCGGAGACGGAATGCGGATTCTTTACGGCGGCTCGATGAAACCGTCCAACGCCGCGGCGCTTCTCGCGATCGACGGAGTCGACGGCGGCCTGATCGGCGGCGCCAGCCTGGTTGCCGAGGATTTTCTTGCGATCGCGGCGAGCTGCCCGTAAGGCGTGTCGCCCGTCCCGACCGCGCCGGTGTCCGACGGAGAAATCCGGGCTGGCAATCGGGCCGATTAGTCGCTACATAAGCCGCGACCGCGCGCCCGACCGGCCGATTGACGCGCGAACTCTGAAAACCGCTGTTCCGGGTAAGTTCAATGGAATCCATTATTCTCGTCATTCACCTGATGGTGATCCTCGCGTTGATCGTCTCCGTGCTGATGCAGCGCAGCGAAGGCGGCGGGCTCGGGATGGGCGGCGGCGGAGGCGGCGGTATTGTGAGCGTGCGCGGCAGCGCCAACCTGCTGACCCGGACCACGGCGGTGCTGGCGGTCGCGTTCTTCGTGACCAGCATGACATTGGCGATTCTGGCCAGCAGCGGGACCGAAACCCGCTCCATCATGGAGGAAACGCCGGCGGCGCCCACCGCACCGGCCGCGCCGGCGCAACCGGAGCAGCCTGCCCAGCCGGGCGTCCCGCTCTCCCAGTAGCGGCGGCCGACAGGTGACGCCGCGAATGACCAGGACGGAAAAATCGCAACCCACCGTCCCGGCCCGGCGCAATTCGTGCTTGGGTGCGGCGCGCTCTTTGGTTACAACGTAGGTCCATGACGCGGTTTATCTTCATCACCGGCGGCGTGGTTTCCTCCCTCGGAAAAGGCATTGCATCGGCGGCGCTCGGCGCGCTGCTGCAGACGCGCGGCTACAAGGTCCGTCTGCGCAAGCTCGACCCCTACATCAATGTCGACCCCGGCACCATGAGCCCGTACCAGCATGGCGAGGTCTACGTGACCGACGACGGCGCCGAGACCGACCTCGATCTCGGCCATTACGAGCGCTTCACCGGGGTTGCCGCGCGGCAGAGCGACAACGTGACCACCGGACGGATCTATTCCGACGTGATCGCCAAGGAGCGCAGGGGCGAATATCTCGGCGCGACGGTCCAGGTGATCCCCCACATCACCGACGCCATCAAGGATTTCGTCACCTCGGACCTGACCGACGAGGATTTCGTGCTGTGCGAGATCGGCGGCACCGTGGGCGATATCGAGGGATTGCCCTTCGTCGAGGCGATCCGGCAGCTCGGCAACGAGCTGGGCCGCGAGCGCGTCCTGTTCGTGCATCTGACGTTGATGCCCTACATTCCTGCGGCCGGCGAGATCAAGACCAAGCCGACGCAGCACTCGGGCGCGGCGCAAGCTCGCCCTGTTCTGCAATGTCAGCCCCGAGCGCGTGATCGAGGCGCTGGACGTCGACACCATCTACGAGGTGCCGATCCGCTATCACGAGGCCGGCTTCGATACCGAAGTGCTCAAGCGCTTCGGGATGGACAAGGGCCGCGAGGCGGATGTCGATCTGTCGGCCTGGCGCAAGGTCGTGCAGCGGGTGCGCGCGCCGGAAGGCGAGGTCTCGATCGCCGTGGTCGGCAAGTACACCAACCTGCTGGATGCCTACAAATCGTTGAACGAGGCGCTCGGCCACGGCGGCATCGCCAACAACGTGCGGGTGAACCTGGACTGGATCGAATCGGAAATCTTCGAGAGCGATGCCGAGACGCTGATGCGGCTCGAGGGCGTCAACGGCATCCTCGTGCCGGGCGGGTTCGGCGAGCGCGGCGCCGAGGGCAAGGTCGAGGCGGTCCGCTTCGCCAGGGAACGCCATGTCCCGTTCTTCGGCATCTGCTTCGGCATGCAGATGGCGGTGATCGAGGCGGCGCGCAATCTTGCCGGCGTC
>CAMYKU010000026.1 GCA_947259105.1 uncultured Alphaproteobacteria bacterium | reverse complement strand
TTCTCGAAATGCTACCGCGACATGTTCGGGCGCACGCCGCGCGATCAGCGGCGAACAGGAGGCAGCAGCGGTGAAGAGAAGGACGGAACGGCGGCGATCCTATAGTGGAGTATGTGTTCCGGAGTTCGTGTCAGGGTGTCCTATGGACCCTCAGAGACCGCACATGTAGACTGTCGCGCAGCCGGTCGCCCCTTAAACCGGCACCGACCGTTCGAACTGGGACACGCATGCGACTGCTGCTGGCCGCCATATTGGTCGCCGTTTCTTCCGGAGCCGTCGAAGCACAGGAAAACCCGTATACGGCGGCGGGCCGTCATGCCTTCCTGAAGGCGGATTACGATACAGCCAGGCTATACCTCGAACCCCGGGCACAAGCCGGCGACGCGGAGGCGCAGTACTGGATCGGCGTGATGCATGCCCATGGCCGTGGCTATCCCCCCCTGTGCGGTCAAGCGATCCGCTGGTACGAGAGGGCGGCGAAACAGGGCCATCCCAACGCAACGTTCAGCCTTGGTTTCACGCTGTATCACGGTTGGGGCGCCGACCCGGACGGCTGCATCATACTGTCGGATCGCGCGCGTGCGGCGCCCTGGCTGAAAAAAGCCGCGGAACTGGGGGTGCCGCGGGCGCAGTACCTGATCGGCCATATGTACCGCAACGGCGCGGGCGTGCCGGTCAGTCAGGACGATGCCTTCAAATGGCTGGAAAGGGCCGCCAACGCCGGATTGCCGGAGGCACAGTTCGACCTTGGCCTGATGCACGCCGACGCCGGCAACAAATCGGACGCCTATTTCTGGTGGATATCCCGGCGCCTGGAACAATGCGGAGGTGCTCGCCGCACAGATGGAATCTAACGAGATCTACGACATCGTGCGCCGCGCCCGTAGCTGGAGCCCTTCGGAACAGTAACATTGACGGAAGGCCGCATCCCGACGGAGCTGTGGGTCAAGGCGCATCTGCGGCGCCTGACGGTGCAGGGCATGCCCGCGGTGGTCGCACGGCGGGGCGACCGGCATGGCGGGATGGTGCTCCTCAAGGTGAACCGGCTCGACCTCGGCTGCCGGGTGCTGGCGCAGACAAGGGACCTCGACGGCGTCCTCTGCTGGCTGCCGGCACTGAACGGCGAACTGGTGCCCGAGGCGCAAGCCGACGAGTACATAACCCGCCAGACCGCCCGCGACCCCGATCTGTGGGTCATCGAGGTCGAAACCCGCGACGGCGATCACGGCTTCGAGGGTGCCGAGTTATAGCGCAAATGCAGACCGCCCTGGCGCCGCCGTCGGGACCCCCGGCGATCTTACAGCGGCGTAGGATTATCCAGCAACGTTATCGGCTCGGCGGGCTCAACTACCGCACCGTTCCGCTTGCCTTCGATAATAGCGAGTTCCGCGGATCGTTTGCTGTTCAGCCTCTCCAGGCGCATCTCGCATTCGGGCCCCTCCAAACCCGGGTCCGTGTCGCAGCGAGTCTCGAATTTATCGATCAGTTCGGCCCACTTGGACTCGGTCTTCTCTCGCCATTCTTCGTAGAATGCGTCGCGTTTCTCGATGGTCGCGAACATCTCCGGTTCCAGAACAATCTCGATCTCCTCCGGATAGCGCATTCCGGCGCCACGACTTGCATCGATCACGGCGCCAATGACTCCGCCGAGAATAATGTTCCCGAAGATCCAGCCGTCGACGGACGTATCGAGGCTCGCAACGCCCGGTTTGAAGCTGTCGGCGGTGCAGGTCACCGAAATCGGTGCCGCTTTCGACGGCAACGATATGGCGCTGGGCGTCACGACGACGCGCTCGAAATCGTCGCCTTTGAGCTCGCACCGCGCGAGCTCCGGCACTGTCTGGATGTATGTGGTCGTGTCGTTGTCGCTTGCGATACTTGCGCAACCCGACAGGGTGGCCAGCGAGATCAATCCCGCGACAACCGTCAGTTCCCTGATCATGGTCACCTTCCTTTGTTTTATGATCACTTTCCGTGTTTTATTGTGCTCAGGAAAGCAGATAACGGGGTCCGTGTAAACCGGGTGGGGTCTGGTGCGTCATGGTTTCGGTGCATCCGGAAGATGGAGGCAGGTCGACAGTGCCGGCAATCGCAAGCGCCTGGTTTGCGGCCGGCGGGTGAGGCCACCGGGTCCTATGCCGCCGTCGTGCCGCCGTCGACCGGCAGGCCGACGCCGGTGATGAAGCTCGACTGATCGGAGGCCAGGAACAGCACCGCCCTGGCGACGTCCTCCGGCGTGCCGACGCGGCCCATCGGTATGCTGTGCGCGGACTCAGCCAATCCGGCCTCCTTGGAAACCCCTGTCGCGTCGAACTCGGCGTCCAGCATGGGCGTGTCGATGTCGGTGGGGCAGACCGCGTTGACGCGGATATTCTCATGCGCATGGTCGAGCGCCATGGCCTTGGTCATCAGCAGCATGCCGCCCTTCGATGCACAATAGGCGACGCTGCGCTTCCCGCCGACCAGCGCCCAGTCCGACGCGACGTTGACGATGGCGCCGCCGCCCACCTCGCGCATCGCGGGGACGGCGGCGCGGCTCATATGGAAGGCCGCCGTCAGGTTGACCGCGATGGTCCGGTCCCATTGCGCCTCGGTGGTCTCCTCCGCGTCGGCGCGGTAGATGATGCCGGCATTGTTGACCAGCACGTCGAGCCGGCCGAAACGGTCCAGAACCGCCCGTACGAGGCGGCCGCCGGCGTCTTTTCCGGTGATGTCGGCCGCCTCGAAGGCGGCCGCGCCGCCGGCCGCGGCGATATCCGAGGCCACCGCCCCGCCGCGTGCTTCGTCGCGGCCGGTCAGGAGCACCGCAGCGCCGGCATCGCCAAAGGCGCGCGCGACCGCCATTCCGATGCCGGACGTCCCTCCTGTCACCAGAACCGCCTTGCCGCCGAAGTCCATCGCCTTTTCCCTTCCTGAATTGGATTCGGCGACATCCTGACAAGGCCGGGTCCGCAAGGGAACCCCCAGAGCAGATCGCGATTGATCGTCGTTGCGATCGATCGCGTGAATCTGCTCTGAATCAAAACGATAGAGCCGATCCGGGTTGGCGGATCGCCGAAGGCTTTTCCTCTCAACCCGGATCGGCTCTATGTCTGGCCAATCCGATCCCCCGAGGCTGGCCCTATCGGCTACCGTCCGGCCGATGCTACAGTCGTGCCGGGTTTCAATCCGCCGGCCGGCATGCACGCAGCGGTTTCTGAGGGCATGGCGCGGCCGCGCCCCGGCGGGTCCATACGGAGTGACTGCCATGCGCTATCCGACCAACGACCTCGAGCATTTCTTCATGCCGTTCACCGCCAACCGGGCGTTCAAGGCAAATCCGCGCCTGATGGTCAGCAGCAAGGGCGTCGAATGCACAAGCCATGACGGGCGCACGTTGATCGACATGTCGTCGGGTCTGTTCTGCGCGCCGGCCGGACACAGCCGGCCGGAAATCGCCGACGCGGTGTCCGAGATGCTGCGCGACTGCGCGTATGTTCAGCCGTTCCAGCACGGACAGCCGGCCGCCTTCGAGCTGGCGCGGCGGCTCAAGGCGCTCTATCCGGGCGACCTCGCCTACACCTTCTTCACCAATTCGGGCTCGGAGTCGGTGGATACGGCGCTGAAGATCGCGCTGGCCTATCAGCGGGCCAAGGGGCAAGGGCAGCGCATCCGCCTCGTCGGGCGCGAGCGCGCCTATCACGGCGTCAATTTCGGCGGCATGTCGGTCCAGGGCATGGTCAAGAACAAGGAGCAGTTCGGGCCCGGCCTGGTCGGCGTGCTGCATATGCGCCACACCTGGAGCGGGGACGAGCTGTTCGTCCGCGGCCAGCCGGAAAACGGGGCCGGACTGGCGGACGATCTGCAGCGCTTCTGCGACCTGCACGGCGCCGATACCGTCGCCGCCTGCATCGTCGAGCCGGTGGCGGGATCGACCGGCATCCTGGCCCCGCCCAAGGGCTACCTCGAGCGCCTGCGGGAAATCTGCGACGCCAACGGCATCCTGCTGATCTTCGACGAGGTGATCACCGGGTTCGGCCGTATCGGCGGCAATTTCGCGGGCGACGTGTTCGGCGTCAAGGCCGACATCATGACCATGGCCAAGGCGCTGACCAATGCGGCGATCCCGATGGGCGCGGTGGCGGTCACCGACCATGTCTACGACACCATCATGGATGCCGGCGCCGGCGCCGTGGAGTTATTCCACGGCTATACCTACTCAGCCCATCCCGCGGCCTGCGCGGCCGCCCTGGCCACGCTCGACATCTACGAGAAGGACGGGCTGTTCGAGCGTGCGCGAGAGATGTCCGATTACTTCCTCGACGCGGTCTTCGCGCTGAGGGACCTGCCGGCGGTCAAGGACATCCGCGGCATCGGCATGCTGGCCGGCGTCGATCTTGCGGCCAGGGACGGCAAGCCGGGCGCCCGCGGCGGCCAGGCGACCCAGGACCTGTGGGAGGAAGGCGTGCTGGTCAAGATGACCGGCGACACCGCCTGCATCGCGCCGCCCTTCGTATCGGAGAAGAGCCACATCGACCGCATGGCGGAAGGCCTGCGCAAGGTGTTCGGGAAGTATTGAAGGCTGGAGGCTGACGCAGAGCGACCTCATACTTCGAGACGCGGCTGCGCCGCTCCTCAGCATGAGGACACAAGCGCTGGAGCCTCATGCTGAGGAGGGCCGAAGGCCCGTCTCGAAGTATGAGGTCGCTCGGTGCCGGTCTGAGACGGGATTGAAATCCGGGCCGGCGGCCGACGGCTCAAATTGCGTTGGCTGCTTGCGGCGGAATCCGTAGTATGGCGCGAACATTGGACAGTTGGGGGCAGGCAGCATGACCGACACGCTTTATCACTTCATTGGCGGCAAGCGGGTCGAGGGGACCAGCGGCCGTTTCGGCGATATCCTCAATCCGGCGACCGGCGAGGTGCAGTCCCGGGCGCCCTACGCCAACGCCGACGAGGTGGACCGCGCCGTCCAGGCCGCGCGGAAAGCCTTTCCCGAATGGTCGGCGGCTTCCGCCTCGCGGCGCAGCCAGGTGTTGTTCGGGTTCCGCGACCTGCTGGTTCAGAACGCCGACAAGCTGGCGGAGATCGTCGGCAAGGAACATGGCAAGACCATTGTCGACGCCAAGGGCTCGATCCAGCGCGGCGTCGACGTCGCCGAATTCGCCTGCGGCATCCCGCACCTGATGAAGGGCGAGTTCTCCTCCAATGTCGGCGGCGGCATCGACACCTTCTCGCAGCGCGAGGCGATCGGCGTCGTCGGCGGCATCACGCCGTTCAACTTCCCGGTCATGATCCCGCTGTGGATGGGCGTGATGGCGGTGGCCTGCGGCAACTGCTACATCAACAAACCGTCGGAGCGCGACCCGTCGGCGCCGCTGTTCCTGGCCGAGTTGTGGAAGGAGGCCGGCCTGCCGGACGGGGTGTGGAGCGTCGTCAACGGCGACAAGGAGGCGGTCGACGCGTTGCTGCATCACCCGGACGTCCCGGCGATCAGCTTCGTCGGCTCCACCGCCGTCGGCGAGTACATCTATCACGAGGGCACCGCAAACAATAAGCGGGTGCAGGTGTTCGGCGGCGCCAAGAACCACATGGTCATCATGCCCGACGCCGACCTCGACCAGGCGGCCGACGCGCTGATCGGCTCAGGCTACGGCTCCACCGGCCAGCGCTGCATGGCGATCTCGGTGGCCGTGCCGGTCGGCGAAGATACGGCGGATGCGATCATCGACCGCCTGAAGCCGCGCGTACAGGAGCTCCGCTACGGGCCGTGGAACGATGACAAGGCCGATATGGGCCCGGTGATCACGCAACAGGCCAAGGAGCGCATCGAAGACTATATCCAGCAGGGCGTGGATGCCGGCGCGGAGCTGGCCGTCGACGGCCGCGGCGCCAGCCTGCAAGGCTACGAGGGCGGCTATTTCTGCGGCGGCTCGCTGTTCGACCACGCCAAATCCGACATGTCGATCTACCGGGACGAGATCTTCGGCCCGGTGTTGACGCAAGTGCGCGCCGGCAGTTTCGACGAGGCCGTCAAGCTGGTGAACGACCATGAATTCGGCAACGGCGTCGCGGTGTTCACCCGCGACGGCGACGCGGCGCGGGAGTTCGCCAACCGGGTCGACATCGGCATGGTCGGCATCAACGTGCCGATCCCGGTGCCGCTGGCCTTCCACAATTTCGGCGGCTCCAAGCGCTCGAAATTCGGCGACACCCAGATGCACGGGCCGGAATCGGTGCGCTTCTTCACCAAGGTGAAGACGATCTCGGCGCGCTGGCCCAGCGGCATCCGCGAGGGCGCGGTGTTCGCCATGCCGACCGCGGGAAGCTGAACGGGCGGCGCCGCACCGGGGGCGGCGTCCCACGTACAGGACGCCGCCACCCGTACGCGCGCCAAACCAAGGTCGTGGTTCAGCGGCCAAATCTCCATGGCGCCGGTCCGGGTTGAGCGGGCGCGCCTTCGGCGATCCGCCAACCCGGTGAATCGGCTCTTTCTTCGGGAATCGGGGCGGATTCCTGCGATCGATCGTGACCGCGATCAAACGCGGTCCGCTTCAGGTTGTCCGACCGGTCTGCTACTGTGTATTGCGTAGTAACGAAAAATATGCTTTCAATACCAGCCTTCGCCACGCCTCGTAACGATGGAGGACGCATGTCGATCACGGCAGGAAGGCTGATCCGGCTCGGGACCATTTTCGCGACGCTCTTACTTGTGCCGGCGTGCAGCGGCGCCCGGGCGCTTGCGCAGGACGAATTCATCACATTGCTGTCCGGCACCGACCCTGTGACCGGCAGGGCGGTCAACGTCCCGCCGGACTGGCCCGACAGCGCCGGTGCGTGGAACGCCCGTGTCGCCGCCTACAACGCGGCAACGGATCGCATCGTCTTCGAGTCGCACCGGGAGGATATACGGGGCGGCTCCTGGCTTGAAGACGGCATCACGGCGGCCGGCGTCAGCGCCGTCTTCGTGGCCGGGCCGGGGACGGGACGCGTGCATGAGTCGGGCACCAGCGTCCTCTATGTGGCGGCGGCCGACGGATCGGAACCCCGCTGCATCGGCTGCGTGGACATCGTGGACGGTGTGGACGGCGTCGAGATCTACAAGGTCATGCCGAGCGCGGCGGGCTGGGCAAACCGCATCGAACGGCAGCCGGGCGCCATCGTCTACGCCAACCAGAACAAGGACCTCGCGGCTTTTCACCCGTCCGGCGGCTGGATCGTCGCCGCCGTGGAAATGCCGCGCCACGCCCTCCGCCACCAGGTCGGCAGTTCCTCGCTCGGCATGTTCAACGACCTCTGGGCGATCCGGGCCGACGGTCGAATCTGGGTCCAGCTAACGGATTTTCAGGCGACCTGGGAACATGCCGATCCCGTCGCACCGATACCTTACGCCTGCGCCGACACCCCCAACTGCCCGCTCGGTTGCCAGTATGCGGGTACGGTCGAGCATCCTTACGACGCCTATGCCTGCAGCGCCGGAGGGGCGCCGCCGCCGTCCATCGGCACCATGCGGCCAAGGGTCTCGCACAGGACCTACGGCGGTTCGGCCCGGCTGGTCTGGTCGGAGCGGGTCGGCATCAATGTTCGCTATACCTGGGGCGGGGCGCTGCAGCTTGCCCGCGCCGATCTCATCATGGTCGGCGGCCTTCCCGCGCTGGTGAACTATGCGCGCAATCTGACGCCGACACCGGCGCGGCCGGGCGGCCGGGGCCTGTGGTCGAATCCCGGCGGCGGCACCGTGATCGGCGCCGGCTACGAGTCCTGGGATTTTTCCGAGACGGACGACCTCATCGGCTTTGCGTCCGATACCTTCTTCTCGACCTCCTCCCCGTTTGTCAGACGCACCGTAAGCCCTTCGAGCCAGGCCTTCACCGACGCGATTGCCTGGCTCTACAACACGCCGACGGCAAGGCTTTTCAACCTCACCCGATACGATCGTAACCTGTACGCCTATGAGGACAACGGCGCGCCGTGGCCGGCCGCCAAATACGGCCACTGGGAGGAGCCGCTGGTCTTCTCCGAAGGCGCGAGGCCGGCCTTCTATGCCTTCGCCTCGAGCGCCGATCTCGATCCGCCCTGGAACCCGCTCAGACACCGCGAAACATTCGGTCTCGACGTCTGGGTCGCGCCGCTCGACCGATCGCGGCCGGCCCGCCGGGTAACGCATGTCAACGCCCCCGGAACCGCACCGCGCTGGCTGGTCTACCCGACCGACTTTCATCCGGGCTGGCAGGCGCTCTACATTACCCGGGTGCCGCACGAACCCGCGGCGAACCTGCCGGGCAGCCTCTGGCGCCTCTCCAATATAGCCCCTTAGAGTCTGGCCCGGAATATGTTGCTGTTTTCATTGGCGTTTGCCGGGTCGAATGCAAGGCGCGGCCCGCAGGGCGATGCCGGCGCATCGGCCAAGGGCCGCAACGCCGCAGTCGGCCGGCAAACGCCAACCCTCCGGGCGGGCTTGTGTTTCCCTCCGGGCTGCGTCGGAGGCCGCTTGCGATGCGCCGGCATCGCGGCGCGCCCTCCTCCTGACCGGAGGAAAACTCAAGCCCGTGAAAACAACAACATATTCCCGGCCAGGCTCTGAGGTCGAAAGACCGATCCGCCGCCATCGCCGCGGAGAGCGTGCGGCCAGGACCGTCGCCCGGGCCCACGCCCACGGATTTGCCGTCTACTACTTCGTATTGCATAGTAGAGAGAAATATGCTTTCAATACCAGCCTGCCCGGTTGTACGTGGGGTCCCGGCGGACGCCGGTAGCGTGCAACGCGAAAACCGCGATGGACGGGCGTCGCCCCTGGCTGTCGACCGCCCAACGCTCGGATAAGGAGGAGATATGATGAGACGACCAACTGGACGCGCCTTTGCCATATTGGCCGTTGCCCTCGTCGTCACCTGGCATGGGAAACCCTCGGAGGCCCAGGCCCAGGGAGCACCGATCGGCTATGAGCGCTACGTTGCCGGAATCGGCTGGGTCGATTTCGAGCTGCTGATCCCCTCCGGCGGCGGCCGCGTATCGTGGTACCGCGGCGACGAGCATGACCGCATCGCCTTCGATTCATGGGTGGCGCCGAATCGGATCGAAGTCTTCACCATAAACCCGGACGGCAGTGATCGGCGTTGCGTGACGTGCGAGGCGCCCGGCCTGGAAATCGCCCGCAGCCTTGCGCCGGACGATCGCTACGCAGAGTTTGTCGGCCAGCCGGAGTGGTATCCGCAGGGCGGCGACCTGCTGCTTGTTCAGGTCGAGAACGAGCACTCCGCCGGCAGCTTCAGGGAGCACCCCTCGTGGGGCATCAACAACGACCTGTGGATGCTCACGGAGGACGGCAGCGAGGCGCAGAAAGTCTATGACACCCCGGCAGGCCAGGCCGCGCTGCATCCACATTTCAACCGCTTCGGGACACAACTGGTCTTCGCCTCCAAGCTCGCGTCGGCGAACCCGTGGCAGCGCTGGCATATCCACAGATCGGATTTCGAAATCGGACGGATCGGGCAGAATCGGTTGACCAGCCACGCGGCGCTGCAGCCGTTGGGCGCCGGCTTCTACGAGACGCACGGCTTCACCGGACCGCTACAGGGCTGGATGACCTTTTCCTTCACGCCGGATGGCGCCGGGCTCTTCGTCCAGGACTCCCATGCCGCGACCATCGGCGGCACCTTGCCGACCCGGCTTACCGATGAGCCGACGTCGTGGACCGAGCACGCGACCTATTCACCGTCGGAGGATTCCTTCGCCTACAACTCTAGCAGGGCGTTCAAGTGGCAGCCTGTCGTCGGCGTATCCGGACTGCGCACCGAGCTGTTCCTGAAGAAGGGCGGCGAAGCCTACCAGATCACGGCGATGAATCAGGACCGCGATCCAATCAACTACCAGTACGTGGTTTCCGATTTCGACTGGGACCGGGATGGCCGACGCCTGGTCGTGCAGGTCGCGGTCAACGCTTCGGGCGGGCTACCGCTGTGGGTCGAAAACTGGATCGTGACCTTTCCCGAGCCGCAATAGTGAGCTGCGGCGCCGAAGTCGGGCGGGGGCCGGGTCGTGATCCAGCAATCACTTCCCGACATTGCTCCATCGACCAGCTACTTCGTATTCCATAGTAGCAGAAAATATGCTTTCAATACCGGCTCTCGCCAGATCTTGTAACGATGGAGGACGCATGTTGATCACCGCTAGAAGGCTGATCCCGCTCGGGGCTGTTATCGCGACGCTCTGTCTTGTACCGGCATGCAGCCGCGCCCAGACGCTCACCCAGGACGAATTCATTGCCCGCATGGACACGGCGCTGGACGACATCTATGCGACCGCCAGCGAACAGCCACAGCATCCTCTGCAATTCGGCGCCTGGCTGTTCTATGCCCATGAGGCAGTGATCGAGCAGGTTCCCTTGCAGACCTTGCTCGACTATGCCGACGCCTTGATCGAAACCGGCGTTCACCGCATCGACATCAATCCGGGGCTCTTCCCGTGGACGGACGGGAACCAGGAGACCATCGCCAAATACGACGCGCTCATCGATCACATCCGCGGCGCCGGCGTTGCGATCGGCCTGAACCCGGAATACTCCCCCACCTATCATCCGGTTGCCAGCTTCCGCCAGTGGCGGGCGGCGGCCCTGCCGGTCTATGCGGAGCTTGCGCGGCGGTATCAACCTGATGTCTTCGTCGTCGTTCACGAACCCACCACGATGGCGGCCCGAATGGGGCTTCTGGTCGGTCCACGCGCCTGGCGCGACTTCGCCAGGGACGCCGCATGGACCGTCAAACGGGAATCACCCGCCACCCGCATCGGCGCCGGCGGGCTCGCCTGGGAGAAGGCGTATTTCGATGCGTTTGCCAGCCTCCGCATAATCGATGTCATGACGCTGGACATCTACACCCTGGATGACCTGCCGACCTACAACGAGATGATCCGGACGGCGCGGCGGGCGGGCAAACCGGTCTACATCGAGGAGACCTGGCGCTCCACCTGCTACACGCCGGAGCCCGGGATGACCCTGGAGGAGATCAGCGCGATCGGCATCGGCGATCCGGCGTTCAGGGACCTGGACATCAAATGGCTGGAGACGCTGGCGGCCTATGCCGGCGCCTGGGGGCTGGAGTCGATGACGCCGTCCTGGACCCAGACCTTCTTCAAGTATATGGACGGCGCCGGCGGCCTGGACCCCGACTACAACCGCGAGGTCGCCGCCGCGATCGGCCGCGGAGAGCGGACCGCGACATTCTATGCGTTCCAGGATCTGGTCCGGCAGCGGAGCAGTCAGTAGCCGGAGGATCTCAATTGACCCGGTTTCGCCATGTGACGCCGGCCGTGCGATCCCTCGGTGCGATCCTTGCCATCGCAGCCGCGCTGGGATCCTGCCGGGTGGCGTCCGCCCCGCCGCCGGAAGAGGTGGCGCCGGCGGCCGAGGCCGCCGCCCTGGTCCGGTCGGTGCGATTGATCTCCGGTACCGGCGGGCGGCTCGACTGGTACCGGGGCGCCGGCCACGACCTGATCGCCTATGACGCGCTCGTCGACCTGCGGACGCGCGATACCGAGGTCTTCACCATGCGCCCCGACGGCTCGGCGGTTCGCTGCGTAACCTGCGGGGCGGCCGTGCCGAAGGGCTTCGTCGGCCAGCCGGCCTGGCATCCCGACGGGGAACACCTTATTGTCCAGGCCGAGGGCGAGCACTCCAGCCACCGGCTGTTCAACCATATGTCCTGGGGCATCAACGCCGATCTGTGGATCGTGTCGCGCGACGGCCGCCGGGCCGAGCGGATCTGGCGGTCGCCGGAGAACCACGGGGCGCTGCATCCCCATTTCGACGCCACCGGCCGGCGCCTGGTCTTCGCCGAGCGGGTGGCCACCGGGCAGGTCATCGACGGCCGGCGGGCGCGGGGCCTGGGCGCCGGCGGCGAGAACCCGTGGACCGGATGGCGGATCCATATCGCGGACGTCGATCTGCGCCAACGGGGCGAGGCGATCCTGTCCAACCACCGCGTTCTCTTCGAGTCCCGGCCGGGCCTGTACGAAACCCACGAGTTTGCCGGCGACGGCCGGATCGTCTTCAGCCACACCGCCGGCGGCCGCCCCTATGTCGACGACATCTACATCGCGAACGCCAACGGGTCCAGAATGCGCGCGCTGGTCCGCAGCCCCGGCATCTGGGACGAGCACGGCAGCTTTCCGCCGTCCGGCGACGACGTCCTGGCCTTCGTCTCGAGCCGAGTCGACCCCGGCTGGCGCTTCCCGGGATCGGACGCGAGGACGCTTCGAACCGAGCTGTTCCTGCAAACCGCCGACGGCCGGGTCACCCGGATCACCGACTTCAACGGGCAGCGGGAGTCGGGCTTCCGCTACCTGACATCGGATTATTCCTGGGACCGCAACGGCCGCCGTATCGCGGTCCAGGTCGCTCCCGTCGCGAACCGCTCCGGCGCCCCCGCGTCGCCGGAAATCTGGATGATCACCTTCGCCTCGCGTCAGTGAGGCTTCGAGGCACGGGCCGGCCGATCGTGGGGTGGGCGGTCCTCCTCTCCAGGAATCCTGACCGACGGCCGAAGCTTCGCGGCCTACCTGCTGATTGGCGACAGCCGCGCCCAGAAGGGGGCGATCGTCGTGATCCACTTTTCGAGAATGCTGTAGCAGGCTGCCGAATTCATTTGGGCGGGTTCATGTAGTTCCATACCAAAAGTCCTGCTGCGCCTTCCGCCTCTACCGGGACTACTTCGGGGCGAGGATCGCGGCGATCAGAAACAGGGCCGCGCACACTGCGCCGAAACGGCCGAGAGGTTCCGACCAGCTTGCCACACCGGCCGCAAGCGCGGTGATTTGCCCGACACCGTAGACCTTGGGATGATACGGCACGAGCCAGTCCGCCGCGGGCACCGCGAAGATCGTCAGCATGGTGCCCAGACTCATTGCGACCGCGAAGTATGCGAGAACGCGTTGCGTGGACCGCCGGCCGGCTTTCATGGCGAGTACGCGGCTGACGGCCCGGAAGGCCTCGGGCGGCTCCATCTCCGCAAGGGCCTGTTCGATATCCGTCAGCGTCGCCGATCGTTGCCCGCCTTCGGTGGCGAGTTCGTAGATCTGTTCGCGCAAGCTTTCGACAATGTTCCGGATGTCGGTCAAGCCGTGACCGTCACCGCTCAGCACGTCGGCGACGTCCGCGAGATACGCTTCGAGCCGCTCGTTTGCGTCGATGCTCAGAACTGCCATGTGGATGTCATCCGTCGAAATTGCTCTTCCGTTATACGCATTACAGCGGCGCGACACGGCAGTCGAGGGCGAACCCCCGGCGCCGACGGCTACCGATCCTCCTTCGCGGCAAGCAGTTCGTCCACACTCCTGGTAATGGCCGTCCAGTATGCGGTCATGCTGACGAGGCGCCGATGCCCGGCGGCGGTCAGGCTATAGTAGCGCCGGGGCGGCCCTTCCGGGGATCTTGCCTGCCGGGCCCGCAGAAGCCCTTCCTTCGCCAGCCGTGCGAGCAGGGGATACAAGGTGCTTTCGGTGAGCCTGAGCCCCTCGAACGCGTGCAGCTCTCTGAGGATGACATAGCCGTAGGCCTCTCCGCGCCGCAGCACGGCAAGCACGAGAAACTCGAGGAGGCCCTTGCGCATCTGTGAGACCCACGGGTTGGGGCCGACGGCCCGCGCGCGGGTCGTGCGCCTTTCTGCCTGTTCGCCTTTGGACTTTGGTGTGCCGGCCATGATCCCGCGCCATGCTGTTGCGCCATGAAGCCGCATCGCTCGCTTCGCCGATAGCAGGCCGGACCGAGAGTCCCGAAGCCACATGGCCGTAGCCTCGGCAATCTACATCGTAATGCATGGTAGTGTCGAGCATGCTTTGAGGTGCCCGGCCTGTCCGGACGGGCCGGCATCCGCGAGGGCGCTCTTTCGGGGGCGTCCCTTTTTCGTTCGAAAAGGAAGCGAAAACCAAAGCGCGGAATCACGTTGTTTTGCGAACGTAAGGCCTTGCGCCGCCGTGACACGGTGCTAGGCTGTCCGGCGAAAACACGAATCAAGAACGCGATTCAGGGAGAATCGAAATGATCCATATCGCATTACGGCGCGGCTTGCTGGCCGTGGCCGGGCTTCTCGCCATATCCATGTTCGTGCTGCCGGCCTCGGCCGCCGAAGACTGCCCGCGCGGCGATCTCGACAAGCGGTTCTGCGACCGTGACGGCGACCTTACCGCGGATACCCCGACCGACCCCGCTCAGCAGCTCGACCCCGACACGATCATCTTCGCCTATACGCCGGTCGAGGATCCGGCGGTCTACAAGACCGCCTGGTCCGATTTCCTCACGCATATGGAAGAGGTGACCGGCAAGAAAGTGGTCTTCTTCCCGGTGCAGTCGAATGCCGCGCAGATCGAGGCGATGCGGTCCGGCCGCCTGCATGTGGCGGGCTTCAACACCGGCTCCAACCCGTTGGCGGTGAACTGCGCCGGTTTCCGGTCCTTCACCATCATGGCGCAGGAAAACGGCGATTTCGGGTACGAGATGGAAATCCTCACCTATCCCGGCAGCGGCATCGACAAGGTCGAGGACATCAAGGGCAAGACTCTCGCCTTCACCTCGCCGACCTCCAATTCGGGCTTCAAGGCGCCGTCGGCGATCCTGAAGTCGGAATTCGGCATGGAAGCCGAAAAGGACTTCACGCCTGCCTTCTCCGGCAAGCATGACAACTCGATCCTGGGCGTCGCCAACAAGGATTATCCCGCGGCCTCGATCGCCAACTCGGTCAAGCAGCGCATGCTGGCGCGCGGCGTCATCAAGGAAGACCAGGTCAAGGTGATCTACACGTCGCAGACTTTCCCGACCACCGGGTTCGGCATGGTCTACAATCTGAAGCCGGAACTGCAGGAGAAGATCAAGGAAGCCTTCTTCAGCTTCAAGTGGGACAAGCCGGACGGAACCCCGACCAGCCTGAAGGTCGAGTTCTCGAAGTCAAAGCCGCCGGAAGGCCAGTTCCTGCCGATCACCTACAAGTCCCATTGGGACGTGATCCGCAAGATCGACAAGGCCAACGGCGTTTCCTACGCGTGCAAGTAAGTTAGTGGGTACCATCTGTTAGATGGAGGCCACTAGAATGCTGCGTCTTGAAGGACTGAGCAAGCGTTACCGGACCGGCGACGAGGCCCTGAAAGGGGTCGATCTGGAGGTGCCGAAGGGCCAGGTGATGGCCCTCATCGGCCCCTCCGGCGCCGGGAAGAGTACGCTGATTCGTTGCATCAACCGGCTGGTCGAACCGACCGGCGGGCGGGCCATCCTCGACGGCGTGGACGTCACCGCGCTGGGGTCCAGCGGCCTGCGCCAGGCGCGCCGGCGGATGGGCATGATCTTCCAGGAATACGCCCTGGTCGAGCGGCTGACGGTGATGGAGAACGTGCTGTCGGGCCGGCTCGGCTATGTCGGCTTCTGGCGCAGCTGGTTCCGCAAATATCCGCAGTCCGACATCGACGAGGCGTTCCGGCTGCTCGACCGCGTCGGGCTGACGGAATTCTGCGACAAGCGCGCGGACGAGTTGTCGGGCGGCCAGCGCCAGCGCGTCGGCATCGCCCGGGCGCTGATCCAGAATCCCGCCCTGCTGCTGGTCGACGAGCCGACGGCGAGCCTCGACCCCAAGACCTCGCGCCAGATCATGCGGCTGATCTGCGAGCTCTGCGAGGAGCGGGACCTCGCCGCCATCATCAATATCCACGACGTCCTGCTGGCGCAGATGTTCGTGCCGCGCATCGTCGGCCTGCGCGTCGGCGAGGTGGTCTATGACGGCCCGGCCGACGGGCTGTCGCCCGACGTGCTGACCGAAATCTACGGCGAGGAAGACTGGGCCGCCACCATCAAGAAAGACCCCGACGAGGACAAGGACGGCGACGGCGCCGAGGACTCCACCGAGGAACATATGCAAGGGCTGACTTGAGCGCCATGGCAGGTCTGTTGAACACTCCGCCGCAGCGCACCCCCACCCCGGCCCTCCCCCATCAAGGGGGAGGGGGAAATAGCCGGGGTTTGATAAAATTCCCTCCCCCCTGGTGGGGGAGGGTTAGGGAGGGGGGGACCCTTCAGGCGAAACCCGCCGCCGGAGTTGAGGCATGACTGTCGCCGCGCCAACTATCGGCCGCCGCTGGCGCAAGCCGCCCCTCATCAGGAACGCCAATCTGCGCTGGGGGCTGTATATCGGCGCCGCCGTCTATTTCATCCTGGCGTCGTACTCGATCCTTGCCGACGTCAACTGGCTGCGCGTCTATGAGGGGCTGCCCCGGGGCGCGAAGTTCGTGGGCGGATTTTTCCCGCCGTTTCCCTTCGCCAATATTATAGAGACCGGCGGATTCGAGGAATTGGCAGCTCAGCGATTGATCGACATCGGCGACGGGCTGATCGAAAGCCTGACCATGACGGTGACCTCCACCGTCATCGGCATCATCATTTCCGTGCCGATCGGTCTGGGCGCGGCGCGCAATATCGCGCCCATGCCGGTCTATCTGTTCTGCCGCGGCATCATCGCCATCTCGCGCAGCTTCCAGGAAGTCATCATCGCCATCTTCTTCGTCGCGATGTTCGGCTTCGGGCCGTTCGCCGGCATGTTGACCCTGTCCTTCGCCACCATCGGGTTTCTGTCGAAACTGCTGGCCGAGGATATCGAGTCCATGGATCCCGGCCAGGCCGAGGCGATCCGCGCGACCGGCTCGCGCTGGCCGCAATGGATCAATTACGGGGTCCAGCCGCAGGTCATGCCGCGGCTGATCGGCCTGTCGCTCTACCGCCTGGACATCAATTTCCGCGAATCCTCGGTGGTCGGCATCGTCGGCGCCGGCGGCATCGGCTCCACCTTGCTCACCGCCTTCGACCGTTATGAGTACTCCACCGCGGCGACGATCCTGCTGATCATCATCGGCATCGTCTTCTTCGCCGAATACTCCTCCGGCAAAATTCGCGCGAGGCTGCAGTAATGCCGGTGCGGGTCGAAGCGGGGGTGAAGGTCTGGCAGCGCCGGGACCGCAACAAGCAGCTGGCGATCTGGGGCGGCTGGTTCGCCGTCGTCCTTCTGTTCGTCTATTGCTGGCAGATTATTTCGGTCAACACGACCTGGTTTTTCGTGTGGGACTCGCCGCGTGTCGCCGCCGACATCGCCTCGCGCATGGTGCCGCCGCGCTGGGAGTATATTTACAGAATCTGGGATCCCCTGTGGGACACGATCAATATCGCGACCCTGGGCACGGTACTGGCGCTGTTCATGGCGGTGCCGGTGGCTTTTCTCGCGGCCCGCAACACCACGCCCAACGCCTATATCGTGCGGCCCGTCGCGCTCTTCATCATCGTCTCGTCGCGCTCCATCAACTCGCTGATCTGGGCGCTGCTGCTGGTCTCGATCATCGGGCCGGGCGTGTTCGCCGGCACCATCGCCATCGCGCTGCGCTCGATCGGCTTCTGCGCCAAGCTGCTCTACGAGGCGATCGAGGAAATCGACCATACCCAGGTCGAGGCGATCGAGGCGACCGGCGCCTCGCGCTGGCAGATCATGGCCTACGGCATCGTGCCGCAGATCATGCCCGCCTTCGCCGGCATTACGGTATTCCGCTGGGACATCAATATCCGCGAATCGACCGTGCTGGGCCTGGTCGGCGCCGGCGGCATCGGGCTGCAGCTCAGCTCGTCGCTCAACATCCTCGCCTGGCCGCAGGTCACCCTGATCCTGATCGCCATCCTGGCCACCGTGCTGGTCAGCGAATGGGTCTCGGCCAAGGTGCGCCACGCGATTATCTGAGTTTCGCGGACTGCCCGGAGCGCCGTCTCGAAGGGGGAGGTCGCGCTGCTGTCCGACGCGGGAGACGGTTTCAGTCCTTCGGCATGCGGTCGGGATAGCTTGTGATGACCGACTCGACGCCCCAGGACAACAGCTCCTTCGCCCGCGCCCCGTTGTCGACGGTGAAGGCCAGCGGGCGATACCCCGCCTCGCGGATTTGCCGCACCCGCCTCTCGGTGATCAGCCGGTCCAGCACATGGAAGCTGGCGCACCCCAGCTGTTCCATCTTCGCCCCCCAGCCGGGCAGATACACGAGGGTCAGCAGCGCCCGCGGCACCTGGGGCGCGGCGTCGCGCGCGGCGGCCAGCGACGCCGTGGAGAAGCTCGAGACGAAGGGCGGCTGCGGGCCATTCATCCAGCGGTTCGCCAGCGCCTTCGCGACGGCGGCGCCGGTCTCCGCCGCGCGGCCCTTGCACGGCTTGATCTCGACGTTCGCGCCCATGCCGCGTTCGGCAAGCGCCGCCATCGCCTCGTCCAGCGTCGGCACCTTCTCTCCGGTGTAGTCGGCCGAGAACCAGCGCCCCGCGTCCAGCCTGCGGATTTCCTCCAGCGTCGCGCGGGCGACCGGGCCCTTGCCGTCCGTGGTCCGGTTCAGATCGTCATCGTGCATCAGGATAATCTGGTTGTCCGCGGTCAGCTTGACGTCGAACTCGACCCAGCGCACGCTCATCGCCGCGGCCTTCCCGATCCCGGCGAGCGTGTTTTCCGGCGCGTGGCCCATGGCGCCGCGATGGCCGATGATGCGGGGCAGGGCGGGAGGCTGGGGGATGGTCATGGGGACGGCCTCGTCATCAAACCGGGCGGCGGGCGTTCGGCTGCTCGAAGACGCCCTTGCCGATATGCGTGTGGGTCAGCGTCCTCTCGTCGTTGGCCATGCGCCAGGACAGCATCTTCTGCGCATACCGCAGCACCAGCGGTGCGTAGTCCGGGTCGCCGGCCCGGTCGGCCAGCTGATCCGGATCCGCCTCAAGGTCGAAGAACAGCGGCGGCAGGGCCGCGAAATGTACATACTTGTAGCGGCCGTCGCGGACGACGCCGAGGTGGCATTCGTCGCTGTGCAGGCCCATCGCCCGCTCCGCCGTCTGCCCCACCAGGTCGCGGAAATCGTACTCCCAGTGCGCCGCATCCCGCCAGCCCGCCGGCGTTTCACCGTTCAGCCAGGGCACCAGCGAATGGCCGTCGCACTGCCTTGGCGCCGCCACGCCGATCCACTCGAGGATCGTCGGCATAACGTCGACGCTCTCGGTGAAGGCGTCGACGTGCCGGGATTTTCCTGCGCCGGCCCGCGGGTCGCGGACGATCAGCGGCACGTGAAAGGTCTCGTCGAAATAGGATTCCTTGCCCAGCATCCAGTGGTCGCCGAGCTGTTCGCCATGGTCCGAGGTGATCACGATCAGGGTGTCGTCATACTGCCCGCTCGCCTTCAGCCGGTCGACCAGCCGGGCGAGGTTGTCCTCGACCTCGTTGATCATGCCGTAATAGGTGGCGCGCAGCTGGGCGAGTTCGCCGTCCGTCATCTCCGTCGGGCAGGTTTCGGCGCCGAGCGTCCAGTAACGGTTGCGCAGCCGCTCCATGCGCCAGGCAATGAACGGGTGCTGTGCGCGTTCCGCCGCAAGCGATGCGGCGCGCCGCGGCGGCGGCATGGCGTCGGGATGGTAGCGCGCATGATAGGGTTCCGGCGCGATGAAGGGCGGGTGCGGGTGCCAGTAGGAGGCATGAACGAACCAGGGTTTCCCGCCCTGCGCCTCGAGATAGCGCAGGATCTCGCCGGTCATGAAGGCGGCCAGGCTGTCCTCCGCGGGGTAGCCGGGCGGCGCGAAACTCGGCCCCCTTATGCCAGCCCCGGCGTATCCGTCCAGCGGGCGGTAGATCTCGAGGTGGTGGCCTTCGAGGTCCGGTGTCGGATGGCCTTTCTGCCGCAGATGCCGCAGCCACGGGCCGAGATCGTCATGCAGCCGCAGCCGCTCGGCCATGCCAGGCAGCACGCCCTCGTAGTTCTCCAGCGCCGGGTCGTCGGGGTCGCGCCCGCGCGGATCCGCGGTCGTGTCGGTGTAGCCGAACAGCACCGGCTCGTACCCGGCCTTGCGGGCCTCCAGCGCCACGTTGGTGTGGCGCGCGTCCAGCGGCACGCCGTTGCGGCCCGACCGGTGGTTCTGAAGATACATGCCGGTGTAGAGCGATGCCCGCGACGGGCCGCACGGGCTGGCCTGCGCGAAATGGTTCAGGAAGATGACGCCGTCCGAAGCCAGCCGGTCGAGAATGGGCGTCTTCAGGACCGGGTGGCCGGCGGCCGAAAGGCAGTCGCCGCGCCACTGGTCGAGGGTGATGAACAGCACGTTCCCCGAAGGCGTCCTGGCCATGTCCGTGTTCCGATATCCGAGAGTCTCAGCGCGTCCGCCAGGCCTGTGTGCGCCGCTGCAATCCCCGCGTCAAGAGGGCATGCAGCAGCCGCACGCCGGCCGAGGTGTAGACGATCATCATCGCCATGGCGGCGGCCGGCGCGATGTCGCCGGCGTCGTCCATATTCAGCACCGCGACGGAGGCCAGCGTCGTATCGGTCGAATACAGGAACACCACCGCCGACACCGTCGTCATGGCATTGACGAACAGGTAGATCGACACGTCCAGAATCGCGGGCAGGCAGACCGGTACGGTGATCCGCGCGAAGGTCCTGTAGAACGGCGCCTTGAGCGACGCCGAGACGGCTTCGAATTCCGGGTCCATCTGTTTGAGCGCGGTGGCCGCCGTCAGGTGGCTCACCGTATAGAAATGGGTGATCGTGCACAGCACCAGGATCGCCATGCTGCCGTAGATGAAGTTCAGCGGATTGCCGGGGTGGTTGAAGAAGAAGATATAGGCCAGGCCCAGCACCATGCCGGGGACCGCCAGCGGCAGGATCACCAGAAACTGGATGACGCCGCGTCCGAATTCGAAGCCCCGTCCCTTCTCCACCAGATAGGCGCCGGAGAAGATGATCATGGTGCCGAAGACCGCGGTATAGAGCGCCATGCGGATCGAGTTGCCGTAAGCCTCCCAGCCGCCGCCGTCCATGACGTCGAAATTATAATTGCCCAGCGACAGCGACATGTTGTACGGCCAGAATTTGATCAGCGAGGCCCAGAACGCCATGCCCAGTATGCCGACGATGACAACCGCCACCACGCCGCAATAGATCCCCATGCCGATATCGACCCGCCGGTTGGGCTTGGGCTGCAGCGGCACCGCACGGGCCGACAGCAGCGCCACCTGCTTGCGCTGGACGATGCGGTCGACGATGAAGGCGACGACCGCCGGCAGCAGCAGGACGACCGAGACCACCGCCCCCATCTGGAAATTCTGCTGGCCGATCACCTGCTTGTAAATGTCGGTCGCCAGCACGTTGTACTGCCCGCCGATGACCTTGGGCACGCCGAAATCGGTGATGACCAGCGTGAACACAACGAAGATCGCGCTGATCAGGCCGTATTTCGCGCCGGGCAGGGTGATGGTCAGGAAGGTGCGCAGCTTGCTGGTGCGCAAGGCGACGGCCGCCTCGTAGAGCCGCGCATCGGAGATCGAGAGCGCCGTCACCAGGATCATCAGCGCGTGCGGGAAGGTCCAGAAGGCGGAGCCGATGACGATGCCGATCGGCCCGTAAATCCGCTCTCCCATCAGCAGTTCCCTGATGATGCCCTGGTTGCCGAACAGGTAGACCAGTGAGATCGCCGGAAGCAGCGACGGCGCCAGGATCGGGATCAATGCGATCACCCGGAACAGCATCTTGAACGGCATGCAGGTGCGGGTCAGCGCGTAGGCGTAGAAGAAGGCGAGGCCGATGACGATCACCGTCGTGGTGACCGCGATGAACAGCGAGTTGTAGACCGAGAAGAACAGCGATGGCGTGTTGACGTATGCAATGTAATTGTCGACGCCGGTGGACAGCGCCGGGCGGATCTGCACCCGCCGGAAATCGTTGCTGGTGACCTCCACCCATTCGGTGTGGAAGACCGGCCCGCCGCCGACCATGAAACCGCCGGCATCCTCCTGCGCATTGCGGATGCGATAGAGCCGCGGCGACCGGAAACTGAAATCGGGAAAGAATTCGCTGGCCTGGAACCGCCCGCCGTTCGAGGTCACCATGCGCTCCGGCGTGACGACGCCGAGCGCCTGCCCCAGGGTCAGCGCATTCAGCGTCTCGCCCCAGCCGTCGCCGTCGTTGACCTGGAATTCGATCGACTCGAACCGGTAGGTATAGGTCTCGAACGACTTCGAGAGCATGAAATAGAGCGGCAGGACGATGGCCACCAGCAGGAACAGCGCGAGGACGACCATCGCCCCGCGCATGATGATGTCGTCGCGGCTCAGCTTCGCCCTGACCGGCCTCGCGGCGATGGCGGCGGCCTCGGCCATGGCTCAAGTCCCTCCGGCGGCGTACAGCCGGATCCGTTCCGCCGGGATGCGTACCGTTACCCCGTGGCCCGGTTCGAGCGCCAGCTCGCGCATCAGGTTGACCGACAGGTCGGCCGTCAGCCGCTGGCCGCCGAGATTCTCTCCGGCCAGATCGACGCGCAGCGACGAGCCGAGGAACTCCAGATCCTCGACCGTCGCCTCGAAGGCGTTGGCCTCGTCGGCGGCGACGCCGCGCGCGATGATATCCTCAGGCCGCACCGCGACCTGCACCGGCGCGCCGCTGGCCATGCCGTCGGTGTCGCAGGAAAGCTCCACCTCGCCCAGCTTCACCCTGCCGGCCGCGGCGACCGTGCCGTCGACGAAGTTCATCTTGCCGATGAAATCGGCGACGAAGGCCGTGGCAGGATGCCGGTATATTTCCATCGGCGTGCCGACCTGCTCGATAACCCCCTGGTTCATCACCACGATCCGGTCGGCCATGGTCAGCGCCTCTTCCTGGTCGTGGGTCACCATGATCGTGGTGACGCCCAGGCGATTCTGAAGCTGCTTGATCTCGTGCCGCAGATGGACGCGAACGCGCGCGTCCAGCGCCGACAGCGGTTCGTCCAGAAGCAGCAGGCCCGGCGACGTCGCCAGCGCCCGGGCCAGCGCCACGCGCTGCTGCTGGCCGCCGGAAAGCTGGGCCGGGTATTTGTCCTCCTGGCCCGTCAGCCCCACCAGCTCCAGAAGCTCGCGGACCCGCTTGTCGATCTCGGCCCGCGGCAGTTTCCGGTTTTCCAGCCCGTAGGCGATGTTGCGGATGACCGTCAGGTTGGGAAACAGCGCATAGGACTGGAAGACGATCCCGAAGTCGCGCTCGGACGGGGGCAGTGCCGAGATATCCTGCCCGCCCTGTTCGATCCGCCCGTTGGTCTGGATATCGAGGCCGGCGATGGCGCGCAGCAGGGTCGTCTTGCCGCAGCCCGAGGGGCCCAGGAAGCAGACGAATTCGCCCTCGTCGATATCGATGGAAACATCGTTCAGCGCCGTGAATGCGGCGAATTTCTTGATGACGTGCGCGATCCGCAGATAAGGTTCGCCAGCCTGCTTATCCGTCGTCACGTTACCTCCCGGGATATTGTTGCCCGTTGTTGAGGGCGGCCGTCCGACTCCCTGTCGGCGTGACTATGCCTTACACGGACGCGCCATCGCAAGAAGGCCCGGCCTCCCGAGCGCGGGACACCGGGCCTGTCCTGCCGCCTGCGCGGCTTACTTCGCTTCGGACTTGGAATCGTAGCGCTTCTGCCATTCGGCGAGGATACGCTTGCGGTTCTGCGCCGCCCAGAGGAAGTCGTTGTCGATCATCGCATCGACGATACCCGGCGGGAAATGCTCCACCGGCTTGGCGATGCCGGGATAGGCGACAACCGCGTAGCCCTCGTTATAGAGCGTGTTGGCCTTTTTTGTGATCGTCCAGTCGACGAGGGTCTTGGCCGCCTCCAGCTTGGAGGTGCCGGCGACGATGGCGGTCGCCTCCATGTCCCAGCCGACGCCTTCCTTCGGCACGATGATCTCCAGCGGTGCGCCCGCGGCCTTGGACTTGGCGCCGCGGAAGGCGAAGGAAATGCCGATCGGCGTCTCGCCGGCCGCCGCCTGCTTGCAGGGCTTCGAGCCGGAATGGGTGTACCAGGCGATGTTCTGGTGCAGCTTGTCCATGAAATCCCAGCCGCCGTCCTCCTTGAACAGCTGCAGCCAGGACGAGACATCGAGGAATCCCGTGCCCGAGGAGTTCGGGTTCGGCATCACGATGTGGCCCTTGTAGACCGGCTTGGTCAGGTCCATCCAGGAGCCCGGCATCGGCAGGTTCTTCTTTCCGGCCTCGACCGTGTTGACGCAGACCGACGCGATCCACGCGTCCATCCCGGTCCAGGTCGGCGGGTTGTCCTTGTCGCGGAATTTCGGGTTCAGCTTGTCGAGGCCTTTCGGCGCGTAGGGCTCCAGCATGCCTTCGCCCTTCATCAGCAAGAGACTGGTCGCCGCGAGGCCCCAGATCACATCGGCCTGCGGGTTGTTCTTCTCCGCCAGCAGCTTTGCGGTGATGATACCGGTCGAGTCGCGGACCCATTTGATCGCAATGTCCGGATGATCCTCATTGAACGCGGCCGCGTAGCGTTTCAGGTCCTCGGCCTCGACCGCCGTATAGACGGTCAGTTCCGTCGCGGCCGACGCGGTGCGGACGCAAAGGGGAGCGGCCAGTACGAAGGCCATCGCCATCGCCGCGGCGCCGGCGAACAATCGTTTCAACGTCATCTTTTTATGCCTCCTGTTTTTCTACGATTCCGGGACGCTGCGGACATGCACATACGCACCACCCTCGTCCAGGCTCCGGCAAATCCTGCTGTTCCCTGTTCGCTGCGTCCGGCCAGCCGAGTAAATCACAGATGTTTGACATTGGAATGAAAAATATCGTTCCGTCGGGCGGCGGCCCCTGGATTTCCGCCTCCCCGCCTGGCCCAAAAGAAACCGGCTGGCTGTCACAAGATTCCAGAATAACAATATATTTCAATCCGTTAAGAGGCAGATGCCGGCGGCAGGCCGCCCCCGCTTGTTGCGCGACACGGCGGGCCTGCGAGTCTTGGCGCTTGCGGTTCTGGAATTTACCGCATTAACATGGCGTTAATCGGCGGATTGCGCCGAGCAAATGGTGGGGCCCGCCACGACCCCGCAAAACCAGGGAGAACATGTGGAAATGAGAGACAATTCCAGAAAATCCAGTGCCGCCACACAGCGTGCGGCGAAGGCCTTCACGCGCCGGACGGTGCTTCGGGGCGCGGCGGCCGCCGGCGCCGTCGCGGCTGTCGGCCCGTTCTATGTGAAGGATGCACTGTCCTCCTCGGGCGAGATCAACATCATGATGTGGTCGGACTATCTGCCGCCCAGCTTCACCAAGGCGGTGATGGACAAGACCGGCATCAAGATCAACTTCACCGGCATCGGCTCCAACGAGGAATTGCTCAACAAGCTCAAGGCCTCGAAGGGCCAGGGCTACGACATCGTCAGCCCGACCAACGACCGCGCCCCGCAGTGGGAGGTCGAAAAGCTGGTGCAGCCGATCGACATGAAGCGCGTGCCGATCAGCAAGGTGAACCCCGCCATGGCCAAGATCGGCGACGATCTGTGGAACTTCGGCGGCAAGGGCTCGCACTGGCTGCCGCATATCTGGGGCACCGAGGGCATCGCCTGGCGCACCGACAAGTGGAGCCCGAAGGGCCAGTTCCCCAGCTATGGCGACGTCTGGGCGGAAGAGAATTCCGGCAAGACCATGGGCCGCCCGCATTCGATGATGCTGTGCGCCGGCCTCTATATGGAGACCACCGGCGAGCTCGAGCCCGGCTCCATGTGGAACGGCTACAAGAGCGAAGACGCCATGCGCAAGGCCTGGGAGACGGTCACCGCCTGGTGCATCAAAAACAAGAAGAACGTCAAGATCCTCTGGAACGACGGCGATACCCAGAAGAACGGCCTGATGAACGAGGGCGTCATCGTCGGCCAGACCTGGGACGGCCCGCCGCTGGCGCTCAAGAGCGCGGGCGAGCCGGTCATGTACCGGGCGCCGAAGGAAGGCGCCATGGCCTGGGTCGACGGCATGGCGATCCCGACGGGCGCCAGGAACATCGATCAGGTCTATGCCTTCATCGAGGTCGCCTACGAGGCGGAAGCGGCGGGCAAGGCGATCGACACGCATGGCTACAACACCCCCGTGCTCGGCGCCGAGAAGTTCGCCAGCGCCCAGTACTCGAAGAACTTCGGGGATGCCTACCCGGGCAATGCGCTCGCGAACCTGAATCCGTGGCCGCCGACGCAGCCCTGGTATTCGGACGTCCGCACCGAATACGTGAACAAGTTCCAGAGCGCCTGACGGAACACCGGTGAACGCTCCGGGCCCACAGGGGGCCCGGAGCCTTTGCTTCGCGGCTGCGTCCGCGGGGCGGGCCATGGCGGCCGTCCCGGGTCGCCCGTTACCCCAGCAAGAGGCACCAGATGAAGTCAGGTGTTGGCGTAGAACTGGAGCATCTCTGGATACGGTTCGGCGATTTCGTCGCCGTCCGCGATGCCTCGGTCAAGATCGAAGAAGGGGAGTTCTTTTCCTTCCTCGGGCCGTCCGGCTGCGGCAAGACGACCATCCTGCGCACGGTCTCCGGATTCCAGGACCCCAGCGAGGGGCGGGTCCTGATCGGCGGCCGGGACATGGCGGGGACCGGCCCCAACAAGCGTCCGACGGCGCTGATCTTCCAGAACCTGGCGCTGTTCCCCTTGATGAAGGTGTGGGAGAACATCGCCTTCTCGCTCGAGGTCCGGGGCGTATCGAAGGCGGGGCGCCGCAAGCGCGCGGACGAACTCCTCGATCTGATCGCATTGCCGGACCAGGGCGACAAGCTGGTCGACGAGCTTTCCGGCGGCCAGCGCCAGCGCGTCGCCGTGGCCCGGGCGCTGGCGGCGGAGCCGCAGGTGCTGCTGCTCGACGAGCCGCTCTCGGCACTGGACCTGAAGTTGCGCCAGCACATGCGCACCGAGTTGCGCGCCATCCAGCAGCGCGTCGGCCTGACCTTCATCTATATCACCCACGACCAGGGCGAGGCCCTGACCATGTCGGACCATGTCGCGGTCATGCGCGAGGGCGTGATCGAGCAGGTCGGCGACGGCAAGGAGATCTACGACGACCCGGCGACCTCGTTCGTCGCCTCGTTTGTCGGCGAGAACAACGCGTTCAGCGGCAGGGTGACATCGCTCAACGGCAGTCATGCGGTCGTCGACACCGAGGTCGGCGCACTGCGCGCCCGCATCGCGACCGCCGCGCGGGGGACGCTGCAGCAGGACGACAACGCGATGGTCTTCATCCGGCCGGAAAGCCTCGATGTCGCGGCCGACGGCGCGGCGGGCGACCACACCCTGTCCGCCCGCGTGGTCAACGAGGAGTTCGAGGGGCAGAGCTACCACGTCTTCATGGAGGCCGGCGACGGCGGCAGCCCGATCAAGATGTCCCTGACCAACCGTGGCCAGGCCCACATATCGTCCATCGGCGGGGCGCTGACCCTGGCCTACGATCCCGACCAGGCCGTGGCGCTGCCGCAGGGCGCGCTGTCGGACCAGGAATAGCGGGCACCGGCGGGAACGGCGAGGAAAGGGACGGCCATGGCGGCGGCAGTCAGGAAATTCATCGAGAAGAACGGCGTCGGGATGGCGGTGTTCATGACCCTCGCCGTGACGTTCTGGATCATGGTCCTGATCGTCCTGCCGCAATTGACGATGGTCGATTTCTCGTTCCGCTTCAAGCTGCCGCCCGATGCCATCGGCGGCCCGCAGGACCAGTGGACAACCACCAACTACGAGTATTTCATCAAGGGCAACCCCGGCAATTCCGATGGCTGGAACCGGGTCGACGTGACCGTCTTCACGCGCACGCTGATCGCCGCGTTCTTCGTCACCGTCTTCAACTTCATCGTCTGCTATCCGATCGCCTACTACATGGCCAAGGTGGCCACCGGCGGTTGGGCGCGCATGCTGGCGCTGTCCCTGGTCGTGCCGTACTGGATCAACGAAATCCTGCGCGCCTTCGCCTTCCGGATCATCTTCGGCGACGCCGGGCTGATCAACACGATGCTGAAGACCCTCGGCCTGATTACCGATTCGATCGACTTCATCCGGGCCGACATCGCGCTCTATGCCGGCCTCGGCTATGCCTACATCCTCCTGATGATCTTCCCGCTCTACAGCGCCATCGAAAGCCTCGACCGGAACCAGGTCGAGGCGGCGCGCGACATGGGATCGCCGTGGTGGCGAATCCACTGGCGCATCGTCATGCCGTTCGCCAAGCCCGGCATCACCGCCGGCTGCACCATGGTCTTCATGCTGTCGGCCGGCGCCCTGGCCGCGCCGCAGATCCTCGGCGGGCCGTCCAGCCTGTGGTTCACGCAGATCATCTACCAGGGCTTCTTCGAGTACTTCAACTGGCAGCGCGGCGCCGCCTACGCGATCATCCTGCTGGGTTCCTGCATGATCATCGTGCTCAGCCTCACGAAACTGTTCGGCGGCAAGATGGGCGAGATCGGCCGATGAGGGCGCGCATCCTGGCGCGGGGCCTGACCGGGCTCTACCTGCTGGCGTTCTTCGGCTTCCTGTTCGGGCCGCTGTTCATCATGGTGGTCACGGCCCTCAACAGCTCCAGTTTCCCGCGGATCGCGCCGTGGGACTGCCTCAGTTTCGAGTGGTTCGTGAAACTGGCCGGCGACGAGCGCCTGCAGAGCGGCCTTTTGACCTCGCTCGGGGTCGGCGTTGCGGTGGTCATGGTGTCGGTGGCGCTGGGCCTTGCCGGGGCGCTGTTCCTCACCCAGATCAGGCCGTCGCTGCGGACCGCCTACTACACGCTGATCACCGCGCCGATCCTGATCCCCGGCGTGGTCCTCGGTATCTCCACCCTGATTTTCTGGGACCGGACGGCGCAGCTGCTGGGTTTCGGGACCGACAGCATCTTCTACAACGGTATCTTCCTCACCGTCGCCGGCCAGTCGAGTTTCATTTCCTCCTACTGCATGCTGGTCATCATCTCGCGGCTGCAGCGGTTCGATACCGGCCAGATCGAGGCCGCCCTCGATCTCGGCGCCACCAATACGCAGGCCTTCCGGAAAATCCTGCTGCCGTTCCTCAAGCCGGCGATAATCTCGGCCGCGGTCATCGCCTTCCTCGCCTCGTTCGAGAACTACAACACGACCGTCTTCACGATTTCGCACCTGCATACCTTCACCACCATCATCTCGCAGAAGGTCCGTCTCGGCATCGATCCGTCGATATCGGCGGTGGCCTTCATCATCATCGTGCTGACGCTGATCGGCGCGCTGCTCTACGAGGGGATGATGAAGCGCGGGGAGTTGAAGAAGGCGCGCGCACTGCCGGAAGGGCCCGGCGCGGCTGCCGTCCTGCAGGGGTTCTTCAAGAAGAATCCGGCGATGATCATGAGCGTGATGGTCGTCGTGGCGACGATTTTCGGCATCTGGTTCGCCATCGGCCACAGTGCGGATCAGTGCAAGGCCGACCTCAGGGCGGAGAAGCTGGAGCGCCAGCGCAGGCTGGAGGAGCAGTACCGGCAGACATTGCCCGCGGCGGGCGCCGAGGAGTCCGGCGGCGCGCCGGCGTCGCAGGGTTTGGGGGCGGGCACGTTCGGCAACGTGTTCGACCCGAAGAACCTGGAAGGTCAGGCCGGAGTCGGGGAGGAGGGCGAGCCGCCGGCGACCGAAGAAGAAGAGCAGCAGTAGCCCGGCGGCGTCACGCAGGCACGACCGACCTTCCGTAACCCATCGCCAGGCTGGAGATATAGGCGGCGTAGAGCAGCAGCAGGAAAACGCCCTCCGCGCGCGATATATGCCAGCCCGTGACCATGATCGGAATCAGCACAAATGCCGAGCCGAGCATGACCCACAAATCGATGGCGACGATGTCCGGCGCGACGGGAAGCGGCGCCACGAGCGACGCCGCCCCCAGGATCAACAGCACGTTGAACAGGTTGCTGCCCAGCACGTTTGCGATCGCAACGTCGGTATGGCGCCGCCACGCGGCCACCACCGTCGCCGCGAGTTCGGGAAGCGAGGTGCCGATCGCGACCAGCGACAGGCCGATCACCGATTCCGACACGCCGGCGGCGCGCGCCACGCCGACGGCGCCGTCCACGAGCAGCTTCGCGCCGAGGACGAGCGCCACGAGGCCCGCCACCACATAGAGCAGCACGATGATCCAGGTTTGCGGGACACCCGACGTTTCTTCGGCCTCGCGGGCATGCAGTTCGGCGACGGCGGTATCGCTCCTGCGGTCGACCAGGTAGGAGCCGCCCACATATCCGACCAGGACCAGAATCATCAGCGCACCCTGCCAGGCGACGATGGTGCCGGCCAGGCCGAGACCGCACAGCAGGACAAGGGCCAGTATCATCGCCGTGCCGTCGCGCCGAACCATGCCCGGGGCGCAGATCAGCGGTGCGATCAACGCCCCGGCACCCAGAATCAGGAGGACATTGGCGATATTGCTGCCGACCACGTTGCCGATCGCGATGTCGGGCGCGCCGTCGAGCGACGCCTGCACGCTGACCACCAGTTCCGGCGCCGAGGTGCCGAATGCGACGACGGTCAGCCCGATCATCGCCGCCGAAACGCCGAGCAGGCGTGCGAGGCCGACCGCCCCGCGGACCGTCGCTTCGCCGCCGAGCACGAGAATAACGAGCCCGGATACGGTCAGGAACAGGTCTGTCAGCATTTCTGGAACGGCGCCGGGCGGCGCCGGGTTTTTCGGGGCGGTCGAGGCATGTCCGCCGCTATACCGTCCGGGGCCGCGCCACGCAAGAAAACTTGTTTGTATTCCGTGCGATTTGCTAAGCTGCTCGCTGCATTCCGGGCGGCCCGCACCGCACGTGCCGGGCTCGCGCGGAAGCTCCGCGATATCGTACCGGCCGCCGCAACAGGCAACGGCCCGTTCCGCCGGATCCCTCCGGCGGCCGCGGGCGACAATAATCGCGCCTGCCGCTTCCGGCGGGGCGCAGGGGAGGTATTTCATGGCCATGTCGAAGCCGTTTTCGATCTTACGCCGCACAAGGGTGCTGGAAGGGGAGATCGATGAATTCATGGACAACCTCTCGCAGTCGGCGCTGGCCTTCAAACGGGCCGTGAAGATCTTCCTGGACGACGGCCGTTCCGCCGAGTTCGAGGAAAAGCTGGGCCAGGTGAACGAACTGGAGAGCCGCACCGACGATTTGCGCCGCGGTATCGAGCGGCAGCTCTATGCCCAGACCCTGATCCCGGAATCCCGGGGCGACGTGCTCGGGCTGCTCGAAAACCTCGATTCGGTGCTGAACCTGTTCGAAGGTGCGCTGTGGGGCTTTTTCATCGAGAATCCGGACATCCCGGAAGAACTCCACGGCGACTACGAAGCGCTGGTCGAACAGGCCTCCGCGGCCGTGGAGGCGATCGTGCTCGCCTCGCGCGCGTTCTTCCGCAATGTCGAAGCGGTCGGCGACCATATGCACAAGGTCATGTTCTATGAGAAGGAGGCGGACAGGGTCTCGACCAAGCTGAAACGCCGGATCTTCGATTCCGACATGGACCTGGCCCGGAAATGCCATCTGCGGCACTTCGTCGAAATGATCGACAACATTGCCGACCGGTCCGAGGACGTCGGCGACCGCCTCGCCATCTACACCATCAAGCGCCGGTTTTAGTGATGTGGATCGGACATATGGCACCCGTGGGACGGTCTTGCGAGCTCATCCGGCAAGGCGCGGGTCGCGCCGCGATGCCGGCGCATCGCAAGCGGTGCGCAACGCGGCCGGTGGGCTCGCAAGGCCGCCCGCAGGGTCGCGTTTCCCGCCCCCCCGGGGCGTCGGGCGCGCTTGACGATGGGCAGGCATCGCCGGCGCACGCCCTCCTGCCGAGAAGACGGGAACCGCGATCCCACGGGTGCCATATGTCCGATCCACGTCACTAGGAGGCCGCGCGATGGACGTCGCCACCCTGTTCTTCCTGAGCAGCGGCCTGTTCCTGGGCTGGTCGCTGGGCGCCAACGACGCCGCGAACGTGTTCGGCACCGCGGTCGGCACGCGCATGATCCGCTTCACCACGGCGGCGATGATCTGCAGCATCTTCGTGATCCTGGGCGCGGTGATGAGCGGCGCCGGCGCCGCCGATACCCTTGGCAAGCTGGGCGCGATCGATACCATCGGCGGCGCCTTCATGGCGGCGCTGTCGGCCGCCCTGTCGGTTTACCTGATGACCAAGGCGGGCCTGCCGGTGTCGACCACCCAGGCGATCGTCGGCGCCATCGTCGGCTGGAATCTGTTCAGCCTGACCGAAACCGACTCCACGACGCTGACGACGATTCTCAGCACCTGGCTGATCTGCCCGGTGCTGGCGGCGATCTTCGCGGTGCTCCTCTACAAGCTGACGACATGGTTCCTCAAACGCACCAATTTCCATATGCTGCGCGTCGATGCCTACACAAGGGCCGCGCTGTTGCTCGCCGGCGCATTTGGCGCCTACAGCCTGGGCGCCAACAACATCGCCAACGTCATGGGCGTGTTCGTGCCGTCGTCGCCCTTCACCGACTTCACGGTGTTTGGCGCGGCGAGTTTCAGCTCGGCGCAGCAGCTCTTCCTGCTCGGCGGGCTGGCCATTGGCGTCGGGGTGATGACCTACTCGGAGCGGGTGATGCTGACGGTCGGCGGCGGACTGATGCCGTTGTCGCCGGTCGCCGCCTGGGTGGTGGTCATGGCCCATTCGATCGTGCTGTTCCTGTTCGCGTCGCGCGGCCTGCAGGCGTTCCTGATCGATCTCAACCTGCCGACCATTCCCCTGGTGCCGGTTTCCAGCTCCCAGGCGGTGGTCGGCGCGGTTCTGGGAATCGGATTGATGCAGGGCGGCCGGACGATCCGCTGGCGCATCGTTGGCAGCGTGTCGCTCGGCTGGGTCGTCACGCCGCTGGTCGCGGGCATCGCCTGCTATATCGGCCTGTTCTTCCTGCAGAACGTCTTTGGCCAGCCGGTCTAGTGGTGTAAATCAGACGGATAACGCACCTGACTGCCATGGAACAAGAGACGCATGAGTGACGCATTCGCAAGGCTGCTCGGGGCGGACGATCCGCATCCCGTGGATCTGCGCCGGCTGCACGGGGCCTCGGAGATTTTCCTGACCTGCGAACATGCGGGTCGGCGGCTGCCCGGCAGTCTCGGCACGCTGGGGCTGGACGCGTCCGACATGGACCGGCACATCGCCTGGGACATCGGCGCCGCGGGGGTGGCCGAGCGGATATCCGAGCGGCTCGACGCGCCGCTGGTCATGCAGCTCTATTCGCGCCTGGTGATCGACTGCAACCGCCCGCCGACCTCGCCGACATCGATCGCGGTGGTCAGCGAGGCCACGGAAATCAAAGGCAATCAGGGGCTGTCGCCGCAGCAGGTCCATGCGCGGGTGCGCGAGGTCTTCGATCCCTATCACGACCGGATCGACGCCGAGCTGGAACTCCGCCGGCGCGCCGGCCGGCCGACCGTCCTGGTCTCGATCCACAGCTTCACGCCGGTGTTTCACGGCGAGCAGCGGCCGTGGCATATCGGCCTGCTGTACAACCGCGATCGCGGGTTCGCGCATCGCCTCGGCGATGCCCTCGACGGCGGCGCCTTCACCGTCGGCCACAACGAGCCCTACTCGGTGAGCGACGTGACCGACTACACGATCCCGGTTCATGGCGAGCGGCGCGGCATTCCGCACGTCATGATCGAAGTCCGGCAGGACCTCGTCGAGACGGAAGCGGGTCAGGACGAGTGGGCCGAACGCCTGTCCGGCCTGCTGCTGCGCGCGCTCGCAGAAATGAACGGCGGGCAGGTGCCGGACCCGGGAAAGGGGCGCACGCCGCAGGTAGCGTCGTGAACGTTGAAGGCGCCGGACCCCGCCCACGGATATTGCTGACGAGGCAATGGAACTGGGGTAGGGTTTCAATCTCAATATAACGATAACGATAAGGAGAACCGGGAGCGTGACAATACAAACCCCGTTGGGTGGATCATTCGCGACGGGACCAGGTTAGGCAGCGCCCAACTCGCCCTTTAAGTCAGGTTATGGATTATATCTCCGTGAAATTCGGATGGTTAGTGGTGGACGCGGCTGTTGTCATGTCCACGAGGCTATCGCTGAACGCGATCATGCGCCTGGAAGGCAACGGAGATGTTCGTGTCAGTGGCGCTCTCAAGGGGTATCGCCCGTTACTGGGCCATAAACCGGCAAGCTTGGAGAACTAAATGCCGAGAATAATCAAACGCTATGTACAAACCGTGGACAGGATGAATTATTTTGTCGGCAGGGCTACGATATACATGATTTTTGCAATGATGGCTGTGCTGTTTTACTCTTCAGTGTCGAAGGCATTTTTTACACCCGCGCTCTGGACATTTGAATTTGCCCAGTTTCTGATGGTGGCGTACTTTCTGGTCGGCGGCGCCTACTCGTTGCAGCTCAATGGCCATGTACGAATGGATTTGCTGTATGGGAGCAGGACCGAGCACACCAGAAACTGGTGGGATGCGGTCACCGCGCTGTTCATGATTGCCTATCTGGTCGGTCTGCTCTACGGCAGTATTTCCAGCACCGTCTATGCGCTTGAGTATGGCGAGCGAAGCTATTCTTCGTGGCAACCGTACATGTGGCCCATAAAAATCATCATGATGGTCGGCATCATACTGATGCTGCTGCAGGCGATCTCGCAGTTCTTCAAGGATCTGGCGGCCGCCATCGGGAAGCCGCTGTCATGAGTTATGAGATGATTGCGATCTTTATGTTCGCAACGATGATGATCATGCTGCTGACGGGCCAGCGCATTTTCGGGGCGATCGGGTTTGTCGCGGTGGCCGCCGCGCTGTTTCTATGGGGCGATGGCGGCTCGGAAATCGCATTCAGCGCAGCCATGAAGCTGATGAAATGGTATCCGCTGCTGACCCTCCCGATGTTCATCTATATGGGATACGTCCTGTCGGAATCCCGCATCGCCGATGATCTTTACGAAATGTTCCACGTTTGGATGGGGCCGCTTAACGGCGGCCTGGCGATTGGCACGATACTCCTGATGGTGGTCATTTCCGCAATGAACGGTCTCTCCGTCGCGGGCATGGCGATCGGCGCCACCATCGCGCTGCCGGAACTGCTCAAGCGCGGCTACGACAAGGTGATGGTGACGGGGGTCATCCAGGCCGGTAGTTCGCTTGGCATTCTCGTGCCGCCCAGCGTCGTCCTGGTGCTATACGGCATGATTGCCCGCCAACCGGTCGGGCAGTTATGGCTGGCCGGCGTTTTTCCCGGCCTTATGATGGCCGGCCTGTTCATCCTCTATATTGGCGTGCGTTGTTATTTGCAGCCGAATTTGGGTCCGCCGCTGGCAAAGGCGGAACGCAATATTTCCTGGAGCAAGAAGTTTGCGCTGTTACGGGCAGGCCTTTTGCCGCTTGCGATCTTCGCCTCGATGACGGGATTGTTTCTGATGGGGATTACGAGCCTCGTCGAGGCCTCCGCCGTTGGCGCGGCCACCGCGACGCTTGCGGCGCTGGTCAAGGGGCGGCTCAACAAGCATGTCATGGAGGAAACCCTGCGAAAAACGCTGGCTGTTACCTGCATGTTCATGTGGATCATTCTGGCGGCGCTGGCCTTCGGTGCGGTATTCGACGGGCTTGGCGCGGTGAAGGCCATCGAAGGCTTTTTTGTCGATCAGTTGGGGATGGGGCCGTGGGAAATACTTATCATGATGCAGGTATCCTACATCCTGATGGGCATGTTCCTGGACGACACCGCCATGCTGGTCATCGTCGCGCCGCTCTATGTGCCGCTGGTCGGCGCGCTGGGCTTCGATCTGGTCTGGTATGGCGTGCTGTACACCATTACCTGCCAGATCGCCTACATGACGCCGCCCTTCGGGTACAACCTGTTCCTGATGCGCGCGATGGCCCCGCCGGAGATTACGCTGCATGACATCTATAGATCGATCATCCCTTTCGTACTGGTGATGACCTTGGCGCTTGCCATCGTAATGGCCTTTCCCGACGTGGCCTTGTGGCTCCCCGACCGGGTCTACGGCAAGTAGAATCTAAAATAAAAAGGAGGTGTTCTTGGGAGAAACAATGAATCTGCGCATACAAGACGAGTGTTCTGCGATGATCCGGACGTTTTAAAACCGCTACAGAAGATATGGAGGCAAAGATGACAAAAGATAGCACGAAAAAAATCAAGGCAGCGACGAGAAGCAGGCGTCAATTCCTCGAGGCGGCCGGTGTCACGGTTGCCGGCGCGGGCGCGGCGACTCTTGCGGCGCCTGCCGTTCATGCTGCCACGGCGCCAATCAAGTGGCGTTTCCAGACATATGCCGGGTCGATCCTCGGACAGCATGTCACCAAGCCGATTATCGACGCCATCAACAAGGCGTCGAACGGCGAGATGGAGGTTGAACTCTATTACGCCGATCAGCTGGTTCCCACGGGCGAACTGTTTCGCTCCATGCAGAAGGGCACCATCGACGCCGTGCATTCGGACGACGATTCGATGGCCGCGCCTGTCGATATCTCGGTGTTCGGCGGTTACTTCCCGCTTGCGACGAAGCATGCCCTCGATGTGCCGACGCTGTTCCATCAGTACGGTCTCGCGGATATCTGGAGGGAAGCCTATGCCGAGGCCGGTGGCGTCGTCTGGCTGTCGGCGGCCGGGCAGGACCCCTGTAACTTCAACACCAAGAAAGAGATCAAGAGCCTGAAGGATCTGAGTGGGTTGCGGCTCTATACCTTCCCCACGGCCGGCCGCTTCCTGTCGCAGTTCGGCGTGGTGCCGGTTTCGATTCCCTACGAGGATGCCGAAGTCGCGGTCCAGACCGGCGAGCTTGACGGCATGGCCTGGTCCGGCATCACCGAGGATTATACCGTCGGTTGGGCGGACGTGACCGACTACTTCCTGACCAACAATATCTCGGGCGCCTGGATCGGTTCGTTCTATGTCAATGAGAAACGCTGGAGCGACCTGCCCGAGCATCTCAAGGCGCTTGTGATGGCCTGCATCGAGAGCGGTCACTTCTATCGCAATCAGTGGTATTGGGGTGGCGAGGCCAACCTGCGCGCGACGGGAACCAAGCTGAAAGTCAGGACCATTCCCGCGGAAGAATGGAAACAGGTCGAGGATGCGGCCGCGAAGTTCTGGGACGAAATCGCCGCGACCGGCGAACGCGCCGCTCGCGTTGTCAATATCTTCAAGAAATACGACCAGATCAGGAAGAAGGCTGGCGGCCTCTATAACGCCGGCTGATTGTCCGGCACCCAAGACCTGGATCCCGGCCGGCCCGGTGCGGCGACGCAGCGGGCGGCCGGGATCGCATCCAGGGTGAAATACGGTCATCGCGTTGACGGCGCGACGGCCCCGGAGTTCAAAAGGTTCGATCATCGAAAGCAGGAGAGGCCAGATGTCAACAGGTCGCCTTGAAGGACAAAATGCCATCGTGTCCGGCGGCGCCGCGGGCGCCGGGGGCGCGGCTTCCGAAGTTTTTGCGCGCGAAGGCGCCCACGTTGCGATCGTGGATATCCAGGTCGATGCCGGCCGGGAACTTGCGGATAAAATTGGCCAGGCCGGCGGGCGCGCGTTCTTTGTCAAGGCCGATGTGTCCAGCGCCGGCGAGGTCGAGGCCGCTGTCGATACTATCAACGAGCGGTTCGAAAACCACATCGACGTTCTTTACAACCACGCCGGGACGGTAATCATAAAACCCTTTCTCGAGACGACCGAGAGCGAATGGGACTGGCTGATGAACGTCAACGTGAAATCCATGTTTCTGATGACCCGCGCCGTTCTGCCCTCGATGCTGAACCATGGCAGCGGCGCCATTGTAAATACATCGTCGATATCCGCCGTGGCCGGCACGCCGATGGAGGTGCTCTACTGCACCAGCAAGGGGGCATGCCACATGTTTACCCGGGCAATCGCCACGGAATACCGGGAGCAGGGAATCCGGTGCAACGCCGTCTGCCCGGGATTTATCCGGACGGCCCATGGGATTCGGGAACTGAAAGAGTTGCAGGACTATGGCGTGAACGTGACCGAGGAAGACATCTGCCGTTTGCAGGGCCGCATTTGCGAGCCGGAAGAAGTCGCCAATGCGGCGCTTTTCCTGGCCAGCAAGGAAGCAAGCTTCGTAAACGGCGAGACCTTATTCGTCGATAACGGGATGCTGGTCCAGACCTGATCCCGTCGGCGCCCCGGCCACCTCAAGCAACCAATAGCGAGATCCAACCATGGCATTACGTGGAATGCTGACCGAAGACAAGCTCAGGAAACTGGTCGCCGACAGCGAGGTCGATACGATCCTCGTGGTCTTCCCCGACATGCAGGGGCGGATCGTCGGCAAGCGGGTCACCGGGCATTTCTTCCTCGATTCGATCATGCACGAGATGCACGCCTGCGACTACCTGCTGGCGGTCGATATCGGCATGGAGCCGGTGCCCGGCTACAAGGCCGCCTCCTGGGACAAGGGCTACGGCGATTTCACGGTGAAATGCGACATGGCGACCCTGCGCCGCATCCCCTGGCTCGAGGGCACGGCGCTGGTGGTCGGCGACGTCCAGGACCATGACGGCAACGATTTGCCGCACGCGCCGCGCAGCATCCTGAAGCGCCAGATCTCCCGGGCCCGCGACCTGGGCTTTACCGCCAACATGGCCTCGGAGCTGGAGTTCTACGTCTTCGACGAGTCGTTCCGCGACTGCCACGACAAGGGCTACCGGGACCTTGCGACCGCCGGCACCTACATCGAGGACTACCACATCCTGCAGACCACCAAGGAGGAGGGGCTGATCCGCGCGATCCGCAACGCCATGGACGGCGCCGGCATCCCGGTCGAGACCTCGAAGGGCGAATGGGGGCCGGGGCAGGAGGAGATCAACTTCAAGTACGCCGAGGCGCTGGTTTCGGCCGACAACCACGTGATCTACAAGAACGGCGCCAAGGAAATCGCCTGGCAGCAGGGCAAGGCGATCACCTTCATGGCCAAGTGGGACTACGGCCTGGCCGGCAATTCCTGCCACATCCATTCCTCGCTGTGGGACCTCAAGGGCGGCAAGACCGCGTTCCACGACGAGGCCGCCGAGCACGGCTTTTCCGACACCTTCCGCCATTACTGCGCCGGTCTGCTGGCGGCGGCCGAGGACATGACCTATTTCCTCGCGCCCTATGTCAACTCCTACAAGCGCTTCCAGGCCGGCAGTTTCGCGCCGACCCATATCGCCTGGTCGATGGACAACCGCACCTCGGGCTTCCGGGTGCTGGGGCGCGGACCGGGCCAGCGCGTCGAGTGCCGCATCCCGGGCGGCGACGTGAACCCGTATCTCGCCTTCGCCGCAATCCTGGCGGCCGGCCTCCATGGCATCGAGAACCGCCTTGAGCCCGAGCCCCTGCTGACCGGCAACGTCTATGAGAGCGAGGCGGCCCGCCACATCCCCAAGACCCTGCGCGACGCGCTGGCGCGCCTCGATGAAAGCGAGATCCTGCGCGCCGCGATGGGCGACGACGTGATCGAGCATTACCTGCACACCGGCCGCTGGGAGCAGATGGAATACGACCGCAGGGTGACCGACTGGGAAGTAAAGCGAGGTTTCGAACAAGCGTGAGAGCGCGTTGCGGCCGCCCGACCGGCGGCCTTCCGTTGACAGATGTCGGGAATCTGTGGATTGATCGCGTCCGGCAGTTGTAGCGGGGCGGCGACCGGTCCCGGACCTGCAGAATGGCATCCACCACTTGACCGCGACGGGAACGGACAATGCGCATCGCAGTACTGACGGGTGGGGGCGACGTCCCCGGTCTCAACCCCTGCATCAAGGCCATCGTGACCGGCGCCGGGGCGCTCGGCTGGGAGGCGGTCGGGTTCCGCCGCGGCTGGGCGGGTCCACTGCATGTCGATCCCCGGGACGAGGGCTCGGTTCGCGATCATGTGATGGCCCTCGACGGCACCACGGTTCGCGGTATCGACCGCACCGGCGGCACCATTCTGCACACGTCGCGCACCAACCCCGGCACGGTTGCGGCCAGGGACCTGCCGGACCATCTGCGTGAAAAGCACGAACCGCAGGCCGGCGCGAGGATCGACTGCACGGATCACGTGATGGACGTTCTGGAACAGCTGGAGATCGACGCCCTTATCGCCATCGGCGGCGACGATACGCTGTCCTACGCGGCGCGATTGCACCGCGAAGGCATCAAGGTCATGGCCTGCCCGAAAACCATGGACAACGACGTTTTCGGCACCGACTACTGCATGGGCTTCGGCACCGCGGTCGCGCGCAGCGTGGAATTCATCGATGCGCTGCGCACCCCGACCGGCAGCCACGAGCGCATTGCCGTCATCGAGCTGTTTGGCCGCAACAGCGGCGAGACCGCGCTGCTCTCGGGCTACCTGGCCGGCGCCGACCGGGTGCTGATCAGCGAAGTCCCGTTCGACGTCGACAGGCTGGCGGAGCTGGTCATGGCCGACAAGGCCGCCAACCCGTCGAACTATGCCATCGTCGTGGTGTCCGAGGGCGCCAGCATGGCCGGCGGCGAGGTCATCGAGTCCGGCGTCGCCGACGCCTACGGCCATCGGCGGCTCGGCGGCATCGGAGAGGCCCTCGGCGAAGCCCTGAAGCTGCGGACGGAGCAGGGCATCGTCAACCAGTCGCTCGCCTATCTGATGCGGGCCGGGCCGGCGGTGGCGCTCGACCGCATGGTGGCGTCCGCCTTCGGCACGATGGCCGTGCAGTCGCTGGAAGCGGGCGAGACCGGGCTGATGATGGCGCTGCGGGACGGCAAGTACGAGACCGTGCCGGTCGATACCTGCGTGCAGGGGGAAAAGCGCGTGGATGTCGGGGAGCTCTACGATTCGGATGCCTACCGGCCGCTGATTCGCAGCGTGCGCGGCAAACCGATGTATCTTTATTAGGGCATTGTCCACTTGTGTGGACTCGGCTCCGGCCGGCGGTGCGACCTCATACTTCGAGACGGCGCTTCGCGCCTCCTCAGCATGAGGACACGGGCGTTGGAGCCTCATGCTGAGGAGCGGCGTTGCCGCGTCTCGAAGTATGAGGTCGCTCGGTGCCGGCGCGGGACGATCCTGAAATACACCAGGGCAATATCCGATCGAACTGCACCGGTACGGTTCAGTTCGATCGGATGCTGCACTAGCCGCCGCTGCGGCCTGCCTTTCCGGCGGCAACTGCCGATTGACCGATACTTCCGGATACCCTACCGTCATTCCCGCCGAACTCCCGTCCGGCGCGGACTCCCGATTCTCCACACCGTGGCGCACGGACAGATTGCCGCGGGACAGGACCTTCGTTCGGGTTACGCCGGCGGCGTTCGGCGCATTGACAAACAAACGTGTCCGGTCCACGGGCCGGCGGGAAAACAGGAGAGGAACGATGTACAGACTATCCGGATATTCGATCGCGGCGGCGCTGGCCGTCGCCTTTTTCGTCATGGCCGGCGCGCCGCCGGCGGCCATCGCCGCGCCGCCGGCCAAGGCGGACTGCAGCAGCGCCGCGGATGTCTTCGAGCGGGTGAAATGCCGGCACGACGCCGTCGCCGACCAGATGCAGTATACCGCGGACTCGGCATTCGCCGATGGCACCGCAATGAACAGCCAGGCCGGGCCGGGACGGGTCAAGCATATGGGCAACGCGCGGGTGCGCGGGCAGCGGGCCAAGGGCCAGACCACCAAGGCGGCGCTCAAGAGACTCGCCAAGGCCGAGGTGCGCGGCAACCGCAAGGCCGGGCATCTGGTGCCGCTGACGGCGTTCGACGATCTCGACGATGACGGCATCTGCGACTACGAGCAGGGCGACGCGAACGCGCAGTGCGCCGCGGTCGAGTTGGACGATATGGGCGAGCTCCAGGCCTGCAACCCGGAAAAGAAGAACAAGGGCAAGGGCAAGCCGGGGGCGAGCAAGTTCGCGGGTCTGGAATGCGACCTGGCCTTCGACCCGGAGAACGCCGCCGACACGACCGAGGCGGCCGATATGGACGAGGCCGGCCAGGAGATGGAGGAGGCCTTCGGCGCGGTGGAGGACGACCTCATCGAGATGAACGAACACCTCGACGCCATCAACGCGGAAACGTCCGCCGCGCCGATTGCGCTGCGGGCCGCGGCGGCGGACGATGGATGCAATATCCCGGTCTTCGGCCCGGCCGCCACCAACGCGGCGAAAGTGTTGCGGGGACTGACGGCCGCCGCAAAGGGGACGGCCTCTATTGTGGCCAGCAACACCAGCCAGACCTTCGTTGTGTTCGGAAACGGCGGCAATCTGCGAAGCGCCGCCTCCGTGTTCGATTACGCCGCGCTGGCGGTCGAGCTGGCCTACATCGTGGCCGACGAGATCGCCCGCGATCAAAACAGCAGGGTGCAGGCCGCGACCAACGCCTGCACTGCCGAGGCGGTCAAGAAGGTCGGCGAGGTGGCCGATCAGCTCGCCGCGCTGCAGGCGCTGATGGCCGCGCAGCACGCGCAGGTCCAGGCCAACGATAACGCCAACACGGCCGCGATCGAGGCCAACGACGACGCCAACACGGCCGCGCTCCAGGCCCGGCTCGACGCGGTCGAGGCGGAGCTGTCGCGGATTCTGAATACGCCGCACGGCCGGCGGGACGGTTTCCCGCTCAATTAGCGGGGACGGTGCGGGGCGCGGCCCGGACGGCCGCGCCCCCACGCGCCGGCCCCACCGCGGAGAGTTTTGCGCGGAGACTTATCCCCGGCTCCGCCGGTGTTCCACCCCCTCCCCGACCCTCCCCCATCAAGGGGGAGGGGGACTTGCCGCGATAAATTAGCCCTCCCCCGCAAGCGGGGGAGGGGCTTTTACCCGGTCTTCGCCCCGACGCCCCCGCTCTCGCCTTCGGGCGGCAAAATCGCTATACTCCGCGGCGGGGAAAAAAGGACAGGGGAGCCATGAGCCGCGCAGCCTTGATCGCTGCCCTGGCGGCCGCAGCGGCGCTGGGCCTGGCGGGATGCCAGACCGGCGCCGGCAGCGCGCCGCCGGCGCAGGATACCGCCGTGACGCCGCCGCCTTCCGGGGCCGGCCTGCCGCCGCTGGAGGCGGCGAAGATCGCTTACGAGAAGGGCGACTGGGAGGCCGCCCACGACGCCTTCCTGCCGCTGGCCGAGTCCGGCGACGCCGCCGCGCAGGTCTATGTGAGCCGGCTGTACTATTACGGCCGCGGCCGCGCGCAGGACTACCCGCAGGCGCTGCGCTGGGCCCGTCTGGCGGCGGCGCAGGGCGACCAAGCGGGCCAGTACGCCGTCGGCCGGATGTACGATACCGGCCGCGGTGTCGCGCAGGACCATGCGGAGGCCGCGCGCTGGTACCTCCTGGCCGCCGGGCAGGACCATGCCGGCGCGCAATACAGCCTGTCCTTCCTGTACAAGCACGGGCGCGGCGTGCCGGCCGACCAGACGGCCGAGGTGTTCTGGCTGAGACGCGCGGCGTCGCAGGGCCACGCCGACGCGGCGTACGGCCTCGCCATCATGCATGAGGAGGGCGAGGGCGTCGCCCGGGACGAGGCGGCGGCGGCCGGCTGGTACCGGCGCGCCGCCGACCGGGGCCACGCCGACGCGCAGATCGCCCTCGGCTATCTCTACGACGCCGGGCAGGGCGTCGCGACCGACCACGAGGCGGCGGTCGACTGGTATCGCAAGGCGGCCGCGCAGGGCAGCGCGCAGGCGCAGCACAATCTCGGCGTCGCCTATTACCGGGGCGAGGGCGTGCGGCAGAGCGGCAGGGAGGCCGCGCGCTGGTTCCGCATGGCGGCGGCGCAGGGCCGCCCCGGCTCGCAGGCCAGCCTCGGCTACCTGTACCGCACCGGGCGCGGCGTCCGGCGCGACTATGACGAGGCGCTGCGCTGGTACCGCCTCGCGGCCGAGCAGGACGACGACATGGCGCGCACCGAGATCGGCCACATGTACCGGCGCGGCGAGGGCGTGCCGCAGGATTACGCGGAGGCCGTCAACTGGTATCGCGCGGCGGCCGAGCGGGGTGATTCGGAGGCGCAGTTCTCGCTGGGCTATTCCTACGACAGGGGCGAGGGCGCGCCGCAGGACGACGCCGAGGCCGTGCGCTGGTATCGCGAGGCGGCGGACCAGGGCTATATGCCGGCCCAGTTCAACCTGGCGCTCGCCTACGACCGCGGCGAGGGCGTGAAGCAGGACTACGCGGAGGCCGCGCACTGGTTCCGCAAGGCGGCCGTGCAGGGCGACGTGGACGCGCTGAGCAACCTCGCCATGATGTACTGGGCCGGCGACGGCGTGGCGCGCGATGCGGCGACGGCGCTGGCCCTCCTCAACCTCGCCGCCGAGCGCGGCAGCGGCAGCGCGCAGGGCCAGCGCCTGTACTACATGGCCAAGATGACCGCCGGGGAGATCCTGGAGGCCGAGGCGCTGACCGAGGAGTGGCGGCGGCGGATCGAGGCGGGGGAGTAGGCGAGCGGCGCAGCCATCCCCCTCACCCAACCCTCTCCCGCCAGGGGAGAGGGCTTTTTCTTCAAGGCGGCACGATAGAACCCTCTCCCCTCGTGGGAGAGGGCAGGGTGAGGGGGCGCCCCGTGGCACTCCGCGGTTCCCGGGGAGCGGCGCTACATCCTCATCCTGAGCCCCTCGAAGGGTGGCCACGGGGGAGGGGCGCGGATTTCACATCCGCACCCTGTGCCGCCGGCCTTCCAAGGGGTAGAGAGGTCATGGACCAATAAACGAGTGAACAAGAAATTCCGGTTCCGCTGTCTCGCGGAAAGCGGCCATCAAGAAATAGCCCGATGAACTTCGCTTCCTGACCCAGGCTGTGTAAAAACGCTCGCCATGCTATGATTCTCCCGTGCTTTGGCGGGAGGATTTGATGAAGCGTTTTGTTGAGGGCGTGGATCGCGGGC
>CAMYKU010000025.1 GCA_947259105.1 uncultured Alphaproteobacteria bacterium | reverse complement strand
TGGAGGTGGTGGTCGGCCATTACGCGATGAGCGCCTTCGCCGCGATCGTGATCGCCTCGGTCACCGGCACCATCGTCAGCCGCATCTGGTTCGGCGACTTCCCCGCCTTCATCATCCCCGAGCACAGCATCGCCTCGTTCCTCGAGTTTCCCGCCTTCGCGCTGCTCGGGCTGGTCAGCGCCGCGACGGCGGTGATCTTCATGTATTCGGTCGATATGGCCAGCCGGGTCGCCGAGAAGGCGCCGCTGCCGCTGTGGCTGCGCCCGGCCTGCGGCGGCCTGCTGGTGGGACTCATCGCGCTCGCCTTCCCCGAGGTGCTGGGGGTCGGCTACGAGGCGACCGACACGGCGCTGCGCGGGCAGTTCGGGCTATGGATGCTGTTCGCGCTGCTGATGGTCAAGACCGCGGCCACCGCGATCAGCCTGGGCAGCGGCTTCGGCGGCGGCGTGTTCTCGCCGTCGCTGTATCTGGGGGCGATGCTGGGCGGGGTGTTCGGCATCCTCGCAACCAGCATGTTCCCGCACCTCTCTTCGGGCCATGCCGCCTACACCATCGTCGGCATGGGCGCGGTGGCGGGCTCGGTGCTCGGCGCGCCGATCTCGACGATCCTGATGGTATTCGAGCTGACCGGCGATTACGAGCTCACCATCGGGGTGATGATCGCGACCGTCATCGCCTCGCTGATCACCCGGTACGCGTTCGGATTCTCGTTCTTCACCTGGCAGCTCGACCGGCGCGGGCTCAATCTGCGCAAGGGGCGCGAGCAGGGGCTGCTGCACGCGGTCCATATCTGCGACGTGATGCGCTACGACCACCTAGCCGTGGCGCCCGGCGCGGCGATGGCGGAGATCCGGTGCAGCCTCCAGAAAGCCCACCAGGGAGAGCTGTTCGTGGTCGACGGGGACGGCAAGCTGCACGGCACGATCACCCTCGCCGATCTTGCCGACTCGGCGTTCGATACGGAACTCGACATGCTGCTCAATGCCGAGGACGTGTGCCGGCACCGGCCGCCGGTGCTGGCCCAGCAGGACGACCTCGAGGCGGCCATGGCGCTGATGGATAGCGTGCAGGAAGAGATCGTCGCGGTGGTCGACGACAAGAAGGAAAACCGGCTCCAGGGCTATGTCCGCCAGTGCGACGTGGTGCGCGCCTACGACCGCGCCCTGCTGCAGGCCCGCGACGAGGAGATCGGCGGCGGATGAGAGGCGGTCCCCGACGCGGGCATTCAACCCCATGCACCGGTGTTTTCTGCGGGTTTCGGAGACCCGGATTCAATGCGAGGGCTGAGATGCGTCAGTCCTCGCGGCCGAGCCCCAGCCAGTCGTAGCGGTCGCCGGTGACGACGTCGATGTCGCCGGGCTCGCCCATCGGGTCGATCAGCGTGAGGCGGACGGTGACGCCGGGCGGCCCGGCCGCCCACAGACGGCGATAGAAATCCTCCTGGCTCCGGATCGGCTTGCCCTGCAGTGCCAGCACCAGGCTTCCCGGCAGCACGCCCGCCAACTGCGCCGGCCCGTCATGGGAGGCACGGGCGACGAGGAGGCCGCCCGGCGCCTCGTGGGTGATCATGCCGAGCCAGGGATGCGGCTGCTCCGCCGAGCGCCCGTCGGCGACGAGGTCGGCGAGGATCGGCTTCAGCAGGTCGATCGGCACGAACATGTTGCCCGGGCTGTGCTCGCCCGGGCCCATGGCGTCGTTGACGAACAGCGAGCCGATCCCGAGCAGCCGTCCGCCGGCGTCGATCAGCGCCGCGCCGCCGAACACGGGGTGCGGCGGCATGGTGAAGATCGCGTCGTCCAGCATGTATTCCCAGTAGCCGGTGAAGCCGCGGCGCGAGATGATGCGCGCCTGTATCGCGAATCGGGCCCCGCCGGCGCCGGCGACGAGGACGAGATCGCCGCGGGCGGCCTTTGCCGACTCCGCGAAGGCCATCGGCCGCACGCCCAGCGGCTTCTCCGCCCGCAATAGGCCGAACCCCGTTGCGTGGTCGTAGGCCAAAATGCGGGCCGGCACCGGCGCGCCGTCGCCGGCCGCAACCGTTACCGATCCGGCCTCCAGGATCAGGTAGCCGATGGTCAGCACCAGCCCGTCCGCATCGATGACGACGCCGTGCCCGTCCCGCTGCATGCCTAGCGTATCGGCGGTGCGCGCCCCGGGCGGAATTTCGGCGCGCAGCGCGACGACTGCGCCGAGCACCTCATCGGCGGTCGGCGGTTCCGCGGCGACGGCCTGATCGACAGTCGCAACCACCGTAAGGACGGCGCCAAAAACACAGTGGAGGAGTTTCATCGGGTTCACTCCCGAACCATATGGCACGCCGATGCGCACCGGGAATAACTTTAGCGCGCCGCCGGGCCCTGTCCAGCACCGTCGCATTCCAGCCAGATTCTCAGGTGGAAATTGGTGGTGCCGAAGACCCGGTGCCGGATGTCGCGCCGACGTTTAATGCAAAAGCAGCCACCCTGTCGGTGCGGTGCTTGCGTCCTCCACTGCTCAAGTGGGCGTCAGCCGCGACCATCGCACTTTCCCTTCGGGTAGGTCGATCGAATAGGCGATGCTTGCCACGGCAGCAAAAGTGAACGAAATGGCTGTTATCAGGATCCAGTCGCCGAGGCCCGTCGACGGGAGGCTCGCAGGGCCAGAATCGGTCATGGCGATCAGGCAGCCCAGCAGGAATTGCCCCAGGGCGAGCCACTGGTAGAGTTTGAGCCCCTTGTAGACCGGGGTCTGCGGCTCGCCGCGATAGGCTTCTTCGACAAACCGCGCGGCGGCGTTGCCGACCAGGAACACGGCAACCACAAAACTTGCCGGTGCGCCGAGAGCGATGAGGCGGAGTTGGGCGAGGAAGAGGAACAGGTTGCCGACGAGGGAATATGCCTGAGTCGGAACGACGGATCTGCCCTTGAGACCGGCGATCGCGGCGACACGCGACTTGTCGGTGTGGTAGGTGATGCCCCATGGTTTGGCGCAGACCCGGCCATGGCAGCACCCCTGGATCAGGCAGCGTAAACGGCCAAGACCCTGGGCCAGGGCCCCGCCCGTTGCGGCGGCGGCCGCGGTGGACCAGAATCCGGCGCCGGTTAGCGTCGAAAACAGAAAAAGGCCGGCAAAACCCCCGGCGAGAGCGCCGAAATAGCCGAAGGGCCGCTGCAGGCGGGCGGACCCTGTGACCAGGTTGCCCCATATCCCGGCCGTGACGACCGCGGCAAGCGCAGTCATCACCAACGCGCCGCGCGCCGGCCAGTTGTCAACCAGATTGAGGGAAACGAACAGGCCGCTGCTGGCGGCAATGAATGTCGGGACCGCGTGCGAGAGTATCCGCAGCCGGCCAAGCCGCCACTCCGCCCAGGCGTTGGCGATCTTCTCGCAGACCCGCAAGATCACTCGCCACAGCGCATGGCGATATTCGAGCGCGACGCAGACCACCGCCGCCGCTGCCAAATCCGCCAGGCGATGGAGGCCGGTGGCCCAGCATGCCGCCACGATCAGGGCCGCGAAACCATAGGCGAGCCAGCGCCAGTACGATCGCCCGGCGGTGTAAAGCCTGAGTGCGATCCAGGTCCAGATAACGTGGAAGGCGGGCAGCGCGGCGGTCGGGCCATCATGGCTCTGTTCGAACCGGATGAGCGCGGCGAGCCAGCCCTCGCCAACCTCTCGAAACGGCGCATGAAGGGGCAGCAACAGGTAAAGGGGTAAAACCAGCGCCGATGCGAGCAGCGCCATCAGCACGAACTCGCGCAACGCCGTCCTGGTCGGCGCGATAGCCGGCGCCAAGGCGATGAACCCGTATGATGCCGCGTACGGCAAGGCGAAGATCGGCCACACCGCCATCGTCGCCTCGCCCGGCAGGGCAGGATCGAGCCAGCTCTGCGGCATGTCGAGCAAGCGCACAACGTATTGGTAGCCCAGGGCCCAGGGAAGGAAGGCCCAGGCAGCGGCGGCGAAGCGCTCAATAACGCGCGGCGTCCCGGGCCCGCCCGCCGGCAAGGCGAAGATGGGGCGCTGCCGGTCTTTGCCGAAGTGGCGGTCGAGGCCGGGGCCCTCGAAGCCGAACACATAGGACCCGATCATCAACGCGAACAGCGGTACGACGATATAGACCCCGGCGGCGGAGCCCGCGGCCAGCGCTATCCCCAAAGCGAACAGCCAGGCGCCGAGATAGATTGGATGCGCGACCCAGACATAGATGCCGCGGCTGACGAACTTTCCGGGCGGCGAAAGGCTCATCGGCAAGCCCTTGCCATGCCTGACGAGCGCCGTGGTCGCAAGCACCATCAGCGTCAGGCCGGCGGCCGTCAGGGGCCAGCCGATTGCCGGCGGCAAGGGCAGAGGCGGTAGCGGCAGGTGACCGAGGCCAGCGGTGAGTAGCGCCAGAAAACCCGGCAGCGCGATACAGAACAGCGCCCCGAACAATACAAGGGCAAAAGGACCCGCTTGTATTTGAGGCTTACCGGTCATTGGCCTGAAAGGTCATGCCCATTGCGCGGGAAGGTGACCGATTCCGCAATAGCGAAGCCATAGGCCGGCGGTACGTCCGCGCCATCCCGCTCGTGCAGGCTGCCCCGGAAGAGGCGCTTGTCCTCGTCGATCGCGGCGAGGGACCGCGGCAGAAGCTGCGCCACGGGCCATTTCAGGGTGTCGCGCAAACTGCCCTTGCGGATGGTTTCAACCGCCGTCAATGCCAGGAGAAAATCCCTCGTCTCTACTCGTTGCTCGCTGATTGCAACGATGTCGTCCGTCGCCACCGCCACACCGCTTCGGACGACGAGCTTGAACCCGGCCTCAGTGCTCGCCACCCAGACGATGCTGTCGTTTTCGCCCAGCCAGCGGCCCCATCTCAGCTCGCCGAGCGTAAACTCCCACGGCGGCAGAGTGAAACTCAGATGTTCGAGATAACCGTGGCCGGCCAAGCTCGAATCACCATGGCGGATCACTGTCACCCCGCCCGGGCACAAGCAGCGCCAGCGAAACGCGTGGCCGGCGTCGGAAAAGGTCCGTTCGATCGCCGCGCAGTTTGGCGCCCACTCGGATGTGCCGAGGCGGAGCCGCCCTGTCGAGTCGGGGAGCGGCAGCTTACGCGCACGGTGCAGTCGCAGGCGAATGCCGGCGCACGGAAAATGGTTCGACACCAATTGTCCACCGGTTAGCGTCACCGGGCCGAGGCCGACATTGACAAAGTATAGAATCGCGTAGCGGCCATCCTCGGCGACCACGTCGCCGTAGACCTTGTCGATGCGGTAAGCGGAACGCCGGTTCATGTCACCCTGACAATATCAGACGACCGACGGTTCCTGCGACCTGCATCTTACGGTTCGCGTCGCGGCCGGCTTCACGACGGTCCTCTCGATTCGCTCGACCCGCCGGCGCCGGCATGGCCGCACGGGTGATCCGGTGGCGCCGCGCGTCCGTATACCCTTTCGATATGCGACACGCGTTAACCGCCATTGGAATGTTCTTCCTGGTCTCCGGGTGCTCTCTCTTCGGCGTCAGATCCGGCTATGAGCAGCCGGCTTACCAGGTCGTCGAGCGGCAGGGCGACACGATCGAGGTGCGCCGCTACCCGCCCCGCGTCGCCGCAGAGGCGACCGTCGAGGGCGCAACCGACACGGCCGGCCGGAACGCGGCGTTCAGGCTTCTGTTCGACTACATTTCCGGCGCCAACCGGGCCGCTGCGAGTATCGACATGACGACGCCAGTGGAGACCGCGCGAACGTCCGCGAAGATCGCCATGACCGTCCCCGTCGAGACGGCGCGCAGCGACGAAGAAGGCATGCGCATGCGCTTCTTCCTGCCGGCCGCGTACAACGCGGAGTCGACGCCTCAGCCGCGCGACCCGCGTGTGCGCATCGTCGACCTGCCGGAGCAGACCGTTGCCGTGCTGCGCTTCAGCGGCTCGCGCAGCGAAGAGGCGGTTGCCGACAAGACGGTCGAGTTGTTGCGCGCGCTCGAGACCACGCCATGGCGTCCGGCGTCCGCCCCGATCGCCTATTTCTACGACCCGCCCTGGACGCTTCCGTTTCTGCGTCGCAATGAAGTCGCGGTCACGGTGGAGCGCTAGCACACCCGCGCGCGCTGCCCTGCGGGGCGGGTATTTTGGGGTGTGTCCAGGTTTGAATCTGGACGTGCCACAAGCACGAAGCGGACTCTTGTGACGGCTTGAAGTTCGAACGCGGGCGTCGTCCCGGTGCGGCAATCGAGCCCGCTATTCGCCGGAAAGAGACTTCCGAGCCCTATGTTACATCTGATCGTAGCGACCATTTCTCCAGATGTACCAGACGAAGCCGTCTATCCCGATAACGTCCCCCTTGTCGTCGAATCCAATTCGACCAAATACGGTGCCAAATCTGTTCGACCGCAGCGCCGCGGTTATCGAATGAATATCGGTGGAACCTGCCTTTGCTGCGGCCTGTGCCCACGCCTGGATGGCGGCATAAGTGTATAGCGTAAAGCCGTCCGGTTCGACGTTCCTTGCGCGGAATTTTCTGACGATATCCGAAGCGTCGGGAATTCTCCGGGGGTCCGGCACAAATGTCATCATCGTCCCGTCCCCCGCCCCGCCTGCGATTGCCCAGAATTCCTCGGTCACCAAAGCATCCCCTGCAAGCAGCTGCGGTTTAAAGCCCTGGTTATGTGCTTCCCGAATAATCAATGCCGCCTCGGTGTGATAACCACAGAGGTAAACCACATCGATCCCGGCCGATTTGAGCTGTGATACGAGTGTCGAGTAGTCTCTCTCGCCGGCTGTGAACCTCTGGTAGATCGTCTCCACCGCGCCACGACGATTGAGTTGCTCTTTTGCGTCTCTGGCCAAACCAGCACCGTATCTTGTGCCATCATGCAAAATCGCGATTTTCTGGTTCGGGAAGTTATTGGCAAGATAATCGCCCGCGACAACTCCTTGCTCGTCATCACGCCCAACGACACGGAATACATTGTCTAGACCCATCTCGGTAAGTTTCGGATTGGTCGAGGCCGGAGAAATCATGACGATCTTCTCCTTCTCGTATACTTGCGCGGCTGGAATCGACGCACCGGAGCAGAAGTGACCTGCAACGAAAACAACGGCTTTACGCGCGAACTCGTTGGCGACAGTGACGGCTCTCCGCGGGTCGCACTGGTCGTCCCCGATCTCAACGACCAACCGTTTGCCCAGGACACCGCCCTCGGCGTTGATATCGTCAACGGCTTGTTTCGCACCAGCCCGCATCTGATTTCCAAATGTCGCATACAGCCCCGACATTGGCCCTGCGACACCAATCACGAAGTGATCGGTTGGAGCCTCGGGTCTTGGTGTGGCGCACGCTGCGACCACAGACACGGCAACCAAACCTAATGCACGCAAAATGCGATTACTCATAGCGTTCTCCGGTGCAACGGCTGGATGTAGAGGTTATCGATGCGCCAATGGCACAGATACCGGTACTGGCCGCTGACTTGTGTCGTTGCCGCCAAAGCTTGTTCGCAACCGGCAGGACTCGATCTTACCGTGTTCGCTGCGGATGAGTCGAGAAAACAAATTGGCCAGAAGCCGGCTCAGGGCCACGCGCAAATATGCTGTTGACCCCCCGCCAGGGGCTGCCGTTGGGTGATACGGAGACATCATCCGCCCCAAAAATACCTCGACGTTCCGGGCATTATCCCGGCAGCACCCCAGACTGTGGCACCACCTGCATTTCGCCCCCCACAGGCTCCGCCGCGATGCTATAACCACCCCATGTCCGACCCGCTCTACGACGACCCCCTCGATTCGCTCGGCGCCGCCCCGGCCCCGGCGCGCGCACCCGCCGGGCCGCCGCCCTATCTCGCCAGCCTCAACGCGGCGCAGAGCGAGGCCGTGGAGGCGCTGGACGGGCCGGTGCTGGTGCTGGCCGGGGCGGGCACCGGCAAGACGCGGGTGCTGACGACCCGGCTCGCGCATCTGCTGTTTACCGGCCGGGCGCGGCCGTGGCAGGTGCTGGCGGTGACCTTCACCAACCGGGCGGCGCGCGAGATGAAGGAGCGCGTGGCGCGGCTGGTCGGCCCGGCCTCCGAAGGGCTGTGGCTCGGCACCTTCCATGCGCTTGGCGTGCGCATCCTGCGCCGCCATGCCGAGCTGGCGGGGCTCAAATCCGGATTTACCATCCTCGACGTCGACGACCAGGTCCGGCTGCTCAAGCAACTGCTGCAGGCCCACGACATCGACGAGAAGCGGTGGCCGGCGCGGGTGCTGGGCGGCATCATCCAGGGCTGGAAGGACCGCGGGCTGACCCCGGACAAGGTCCCGGCGGCGCAAGCCGGCGATTTCGCCAACGGAAGGGCGCTGGACATCTATCGCGAATACCAGGAGCGGCTGAGCGTCCTGAACGCCGCCGATTTCGGCGATCTGCTGCTGCACTGCCTGACCATCTTCCAGGCGAATCCGGAGGTCCTGGCCGACTACCAGAAGCAGTTCCAGTACATCCTCGTCGACGAATACCAGGACAGCAACGTGGCGCAGTATCTGTGGCTGCGGCTGCTCGCGCAAAAGCACAGGAACATTTGCTGCGTCGGCGACGACGACCAGTCGATCTACGGCTGGCGTGGCGCCGAGGTCGGCAACATCCTGCGCTTCGAGAAGGACTTCCCCGGCGCCAAGATCATCCGGCTGGAGCGCAACTACCGCTCGACGCCGCACATCCTCGCCGCGGCCTCCGGCCTGATCGCCCACAACGAGGGAAGGCTCGGCAAGACCCTGTGGACCGAGGAAGGCGAGGGCGAGAAGATTGGGGTGCGCGGCGTCTGGGACGGCGAGACCGAGGCGCGCGAGATCGGCGAGGAGATCGAAGCGCTGCAGCGCAAGGGCGAATCCCTGAACGAGATGGCGATCCTGGTGCGCGCCGGGCACCAGACCCGCGAGTTCGAGGACCGCATGCTGACCCTGGGCCTGCCGTACCGGGTGGTCGGCGGGCCGCGCTTCTACGAGCGCGAGGAGATCCGCGACGCCATCGCCTATTTCCGGGTGATCCAGCAGCCCGACGACGACCTCGCCTTCGAGCGCATCGCCAACAAGCCGGCCCGCGGCATCGGCCCGGCGACGCTGCAGGCGCTGCATGCGCTGGCCCGCGCGACCGGCGTATCGCTGACCGCCGCGGCGCACCGGCTGATGGACACGGACGAGCTGAAACCCGCCGCAAGGCGCAACCTGACCGCCATCCTCGACGATTTCGCGCGCTGGCGGCAGCAGGCGGAGACCACCTCGCACACCGAGCTCGCCGGCATCGTGCTGGATGAGTCGGGCTATACCGCCATGTGGCGCATGAGCAAGAAACCGGACGCGCCCGGCAAGCTCGACAACCTCAAGGAACTGGTGGTCGGCATGGCCGAGCGGGAAAGCCTGGCCGAATTCCTGGAGCATGTGAGTCTGGTCATGGAGAACGACGCCCGCGCCGAGGGCGAGCGGGTCTCGATCATGACCCTGCACGCGGCCAAGGGGCTGGAGTTCGACACCGTCTTCCTGCCCGGCTGGGAGGAGGGGCTGTTCCCGCACCAGCGCGCCATGGACGAGAGCGGCGCGGCGGGGCTGGAGGAGGAGCGCCGCCTCGCCTATGTCGGCATCACCAGGGCGCGTAAACGGGTGCGCATCTCGTTCGCCGCCAACCGGCGGGTCTACAACCAGTGGCAGAGCGCGATCCCGTCGCGCTTCATCGACGAGCTGCCGGAAGCGCATGTCGAGGCGGTGGGCGAGCCGGGCCTCTATGGCGGCCTCGCCGAGCCGACGGCCGCAGCGGCCTTCAGCCACGGCAGCTGGGCGCCGACACGGCGGCGCGGCCCGCCGGCGGGGCCGGTGATCGAGGGCACGGCGTCGCGCGTGCGGGATCGCGAAGGCTTCAGGGAAGGCGAGCGCTGCTTCCATCTGAAGTTCGGCATGGGCACCGTCACCGCGGTCGAGGGCGACAAGCTGACCATCGCCTTCGACAAGGCCGGCACCAAGAAAGTCGTGGCGGCGTTCGTGGAGCGGCCGTGACGCCCGGAGACTCGGGCGGATGGACCCTCGAACTGGAATCCCCGCCGGAGGCCGCGCCGGTGTTCATGGACGCGCTCGAGGGGCTGGCGGCGAGCGTTTCGAGCTTCGACACCGGTATGGGCGGGCCGTGGCGCGTCGAGGCCCTGTTCGCCGACATGCCCGATCATGGCGCGCTGGCCGCATCGGTCGCCCTGGCCGCGGCGTCGGCCGGCGTGAAGGAACCGGGCTTCGTCGTCCGGCCGGTCGCGGCGCGCGACTGGCTGGCGGAGAACCGGGCATCGTTCCGGCCCGTTGCCGCGGGGCGGTTCTTCATCCATCCCACCTTCTTCGAAGGCCGTGCGCCGGCCGGCGCCCACGCCATCGCGCTCGACGCCGCGACGGCCTTCGGTTCGGGCGCGCATGGCACGACCCAGGGCTGCCTCGTGGCGCTGGACGGCATCGCGCGGCGGCGCCGGCCCCGGCGGATGCTCGACATGGGCTGCGGCTCGGGGATCCTCGCCATCGCCATGGCGATGGCCTGGCGGAGGGACGTGCTGGCCGTCGATATCGACGAGGAGGCGGTGCGGGTGACCCGCGGCAACGCGCGCGCCAACGGGGTCGGCCGGCTGGTCCGGGCCGGGGCGGGCGCAGGGTTCGCCGCACCGCTGCTGCGCCGGCAGGGAAACTTCGATCTGATCGCCGCCAACATCCTGGCCCGCCCGCTGGTTTCCATGGCGCCCGCGCTGGCCCGTGCGCTCGCCCCCGGCGGTGCGGCGGTGCTGTCCGGCCTGCTCACCCACCAGGAGCCCCAGATAACCGCCGCATACCGCGCCCAGGGCCTGGCGCTTGCCCGCCGCATCCGCATCGACAACTGGTCGACGCTTTCGTTCCGGCGGGGGCGATAGCGTTGAGAGCCAGAGGCCGAAAGGTTTAACCACAGAGACACAGAGACACAGAGGTTTCTCCGGACTCGCCGCTCCCTCTGTGTCTCTGTGGTAATTTGATTCGATACAGCGGCGAGGCCGTTCACCCGCTCCCGTAATGCTCGCGGTACCAGGCGACGAAGCGCCTGACGCCGTCCTCGATGCTGGTGTCCGGTTTCCAGCCGGTGGCCGCTTCCAGGTCGGCCGTATCGGCCCAGGTCGCCTTCACGTCGCCGGGCTGCATCGGCAGCATGTTCTTTTCCGCCTTGCGGCCAAGCGCGTCTTCCAGGATCGCGATGAAGCGCATGAGGTCGATGGCGCGGCCGTTGCCGATGTTGTAGATGCGGTACGGGGCGGTGCGGCTCAGCGCCGGATCTTCGGCGGCGCCCGGGTCGGCGGAGGGTTCCGGCACGACGTCGAGCACCCGCAGAACGCCCTCGGCGATGTCGTCGATATAGGTGAAATCGCGGCGCATTTCGCCATTGTTATAGATGTCGATCGGCCGGCCCTGCGAGATCGCCTCGGCGAACAGCACCGGCGCCATGTCCGGCCGGCCCCATGGCCCGTACACCGTGAAGAAGCGCAGCCCGGTGGTGGGAATGCCGTACAGGTGGCTGTACGTGTGGGCCATCAGCTCGTTGGCGCGCTTGGTCGCCGCGTACAGGCTGACCGGATGGTCGGCCGGGTGGTGCACCGAGAACGGCATGATTTCGTTGCCGCCATAGACCGAACTGGACGATGCGTACACCAGGTGTGCCGTGCTCACCGAGCGGCAGCCTTCCAGGACGTTGAGGAACGCCGTGAGGTTGCAGTCGGCGTAGGCGTGCGGGTTCTTGATGCTGTACCGTACGCCCGGCTGCGCCGCCAAATGGATGACCCGTTCGGGCCGGTGCTCGGCAAACAGCCGCGCCGTCGCATCGCGGTCGGCCAGATCGATGCGCGATTCGACGAAGCCCGGCGTTCCCGCGATCCGCGCCAGCCGCGCCTCCTTGAGCGACGGATCGTAAAACGGCGTCAGGCAGTCGACGCCGACGACCGTCTCGCCGCGCGCGAGCAGGCGAAGCGCGATTTCATTTCCTATGAAGCCGGCGGTTCCGGTAACGAGGACAGGCATGGCAGCGGGACATTAGCGTATTTCCCGCCGTCGCGGAACCGGCACGTCCGGACCCGATGTCAGGATCAACCGCCGTCGATCTGATCGGCCTGGCGGTCCAGGAACATCGCGTCGGTAACGCGTCCCGTTGCGCGCAGGACGACGGCGTAATTGCGCAGCGTTGTCGCGATATCGGGATGGTCGTCCGGCAACGCGCGCTGCTGGACGTCGAGGGCCCGCTTGAGCATGATTTCGGCCTCGCGGTTCCGCCCGCGCAACTGCGAGAGCACGGCCAGGTCGTTGAGGATGGTGGCAACGTCCGGATGATCCGGTCCAAGCGACCTCTCCCTGATTTCGAGAGCCCGCCGGTACGCGCCGTCGGCCCTCTCGAAATCGCCCAGGCCCCGGTGGACGGCCGCGAGATCGTTCAGGCCGCTGGCGATCAGGGGATCGTCCGGCGCAAGCGAGGCCCGGCGGATCGACACCACGCGTTCGGCCGCGTCCAGCGCATCCTCCAGCCGGTCCTGGTCGCGGTACAGGGCCGCCAGATGATCGAGCGATGCGGCGGCGCCCGGATGGTCGGGGCCGAACGCCTGCTCGCGGATGACCAGCGACCGCAGCAGCGCGGTTTCCGCGTCCGCGTAGCGGCCCATGATGCGGCAGGCTTCGCCCAGATCGGCCAGCGTTGCGGCCACGATCGGATCGTCGCGGCCGAACAGGTTTTCGCGGATCGCCAGGGCGCGGCGGTACAGCGCCTCGCTGCCGCCATGCCGGCCCAGCGCGGTATAGGCGCTCGCCAGATTGCTCAGGCTGGTCGCCAGCCGCTCGTCGACCTTGCCGCTCTGCTCCGAGACTTCCAGCGCCGCGCTGAAGAAATCTTCCGCCGCCTCGTAGTCGCCTTCGCTGTAGGCTGTAACGCCCGCCTCGCTGTACTCCTCCCACAGCGTGCCCTGGGTCGCGCAGGCGGAGACCGCCGCCAGGACGACGAATGCGGCCGCAGACCGTCTTGCAAGGCCGGACATCCCGCGGTTCCCCGTTCCGGGCGCGATTCGCGATACGGTCTAGAGCCGCGCCCGGATATCCGCAGCCTGTTTCTCGAGCGTCGCGGCTTCGTCGCTCCGGCCCATTTCGCGCATCAACCCGGCGTAGTCGTCGAGGCTGCTGGCCACGTCCGGATGGGTTTCGCCATAGGCCTGCTTCCTGATCCGCAAGGCGCGCTGGAGCAGGGATTCCGCCTTGTCGAACTTCTCCTGGTTGGTATACAGCCAGGCCAGGTCGGTGATATCGAACGCCACTTCGGGATGGTCGGCGCCGTATGTCTTCTCGTCGATCGCGATGGCCCGGTGATAAAGCTTTTCCGATTCGTCGTAGCGCTCCAGCCTCTGCAACAGGCCGGCCAGATTGACCAGGCCGACTGCGACCGCAGGATGCTCCTCACCCAGCGCCTTCCGCCAGATATCGATGGCGTCCCGATACAGCGGCTCCGCTTCGTCGTAACGCCCCTGCAGGCGGTACAGCCAGGCAATGCTGTTCAGGCTGTGTCCCACCACCGGGTGACCCGGCCCATAGGCGTCCTTGTTGATCCGGAACGCCCGCTGGTACAGCGGTTCGGCCTGTTCATAGAGATTCTGGTTTTCGTACAATCCGCCCAGGTTGCTGACGTCGACCGCCACCTCGGGATGGTCGGCGCCGTAAATCTCCTCGTCGATCGCCAGCGTTCTCTTGTAGAGGAGTTCGGCCTCCTCGTAGCGGCCGTTCACCCGGTACAGTTCCGCAAGGTTGTTCAGCGCGACGGCCACGTCGGGATGGACCGACCCCCAGGCGCCCTCCCAGATCTCCAGGGAGCGCCGGTACATCAGTTCCGCCTGGTCGTAGCGGCCGAGATCGTCGTACAGCAGCCCGAGCACGTTGAATGTCGCCGCGACCTCGGGATGGTCCTTGCCAAGCTTGTCCTTGCGAATCTGCAGCGCGCGGCGGCAGGCATCCTCGGCATCCTTGTAACGTCCCATCTCCCTGTAGAGGCCGGCGAGGTTGATCAGGTCGGTGGCCACTTCCGGGTGGTTTTTGCCAAGCGCCTTTTCATCGATGCGGACGGCCCGTTTGAGCAGGGCTTCGGAGTCTTCGTAGCGGCCCTGTCCGCGGTAGAGCTCACCCAGATTGACGGCCACGACGGCGATGTTCTCATGGTATTCGCCCAGCGCCGCGGTCCAGATCCGGAGGGTTTCCTTGTACAGCTTCTCGGCTTCGTCGTAGCGGCCCTGCTCGCTGTAGAGACGCGCCAGATTGTTGTAATCGGCTGCGATTTCGGGATCGTCCGGGCCGAGCGCTTTCCGGTCGATGTCAATGGCGCGATCATAGGCGGCTTCCGCCTTGTCGTAGTTCCCGGTCTTCCGATAGAGGCCGCCCAGCTTGTTGAGCACGACGGAAACGTCCGGATGACGCTTTCCCGACGCCGCCTCGACCGCGCGCAATGCTTTCCGATACAGGGTTTCGGCCTTGCCGTAGTCGCCCGCGTTTTCCGCCATGGTGCCCGACTTGATGTGGTCCTGCCAGTTGGCGGCCTGGGCCGCCATCGGCGCGATCGAAAACGCGAACAGGAACAGTATGCCCGCCACTCCAAAATGTTTTCTCATCGATCCAATTCCCTTTTTCAATAATCCGTGTGCGCGCCCTCTAACGTCCCGGCGCTACGAATACGAACCCGGTAACCGCCCATCGCGGCTGCCCGCGGAGATCGTTGGCGCGGGCCGTCAAACGCTCGGCTTCCGCGCCCTTTCCGAATTCCGCCAGCAATTCGGAGAGCCCGCACAGCAGGTCGCCGGAGATATCGTCTCCCAGGCGGCGGAAATCACCGCTCAAACTGTCTGCAAGACCCAGCGCCTGGCGCATCGGTGCCTCCGCCGCCAGCCTGTCGGGTCCGGCGAGCCGCAAGCGCGCGCCAATGTGGAGCGCCGCGGCCTGCGCCGCCGCGGTGGCCTCCGCGTTCTCTTCACCAAACGCGGACAACCGATCGCAAAGGCTTTCGGCTTCCACCGTTCGATCGTCCTGTTGCGCGATCCGGGCCAGCAGATACAACGCTTCAACGAGCGCGGCGGCCGGCGCGTCGTCATTGTGCCGACACACGTCCGACGCTTGCCACAGCAGGGTCCCGGCCTCGTCCTCGGCGTCATGCAGCAGATGCAGCCGCGCGAGGTTCACCAGTCCGTCGGCATAGACCGGATGGCGCGGGCCGCCGGCCTCCTGCCGCAGAATGAGGCAGCTGCGCAGCGCCATCTCGGCATCCGCTTTCCGGTCGTGCCGAATGCAGAACTGGGCGAAATTATCGTGCACCGCGAACACCAGGGCCCCGATCGTTCCACGGCAGCGGTCGGCCGCTGCCAGGGCTTCCGTGAAAGCCCGGTCCGCGTCACGGTCGCGGCCGGCGGTCGCCGCGACAAGCGCAAGATTGAGCTTGATGGCCGGCGAGTCGGGTACATTCAGCTTACGCAGCAGGGCGTCGGCCGCGGCGGTGAGTTCGGCGGCCCTGGCGGTCTCGCCATTCAACATGTGCAACCGGCCCATATTGCTGACGGCGTGGGCCAGCTGCGGAGAAACGCCGTCCGGGAGCCGGTCCAGAATTGCGATAGCCTGCCTGTAAAGGCGCAGCGCGGGGATTCCCCGATCGAGCGCGGCGCAGGCATCGGCCAGCCGGATATAGCTTTCCGCCAGCCAGTCGCTCCCGGGCCCGGACTGCTTCGCAATCCGGAGCGCGTTTCCGTAATGCTCGAACGCGTCCTCCAGGCGGCCGTCCGCTATCGCTTCGTCGCCGAGGGCAAGCAGATTGCTCCAGTGCACCTGCGCCAACGATGCGTCCGCCGGCTGCCCGGCCGGGAACGTGGATTCCTGATTCGCTGCTTCCATTTCGCCGTGATTCCGGCCCTGGACATCAGTTTCGGATCACAGCATGCCGCACAAACATTAACGCTTGGTTCAGAACGTCCGGGGATCCGGGGTACTTTTGGATTCCGCGGGGGCCGTCGGTTGCGGCGGCGGGCGAATCTCAATCGGAAAGCGTGAAGTTCTTCTCCACATAATCCAGCATCCGCTGGACGCTCTTCTCGATGTCCAGGGCCATGGTATCGACGGTCAATTCCGGCGATTCCGGTATCTCGTATGGCGCCGAGACGCCTGTAAAATCTGGAATCTCGCCCCGCCGCGCGCGCTCATAGAGACCTTTGGGGTCGCGCCTCTCGCAGGTGGCGACATCGGCCATCACATAGACCTCGTGGAAGCTCTCCCGCGCCGCCGTTCGCGCGCTTGCCCGGTCCGCCCGGTAGGGCGAGATAAATGCGGAGACACAAATGAAGCCCGCATCGGCGAACAGCGCCGCCACCTCGCCGACCCGGCGGATATTCTCGGTACGGTCCTCGTGGCTGAAGCCCAGGTTCGAATTGAGCCCGTGCCGCAGATTGTCGCCGTCGAGTACGTAGACGTGATAGCCGGTTTCGAAGAGCGCCCGCTCCGTCTCGACCGCCAGCGTCGACTTGCCGGCCCCGGACAGCCCGGTCAGCCACAGCACGCCGCCCTTGTGCCGGTTGCGTTCGGCGCGCGCCGGCGCGTCGATCCGCGAATGTACGGTGAAGATATTGGTCGGCTTGGCGTTCATCGCGCGGCTCCGGATATCGCGGCGCCGGACGCGCCTTCGCAGGTGCCAAATTCTGTCATGGGGAGGTCTCCGGAAAACTCAATGCGGTCACGATGAAATATATTATCGCCGGTCCTGTTACGCGATTTCGCCGCAACCGGCAACACTGCCATCGCGGCGCAAGTCAGCTGCGCTTCTTGCCGGACAACTCGTTGACCTGGCGCTTCAATTCCTCCAGCTCGCGCAGAATCTCGTCGGAGCTTGCAGGCGATGCGCCCGGCTTCGCGTCCGGCTTCGCCTCAGGCTCCGGCCGGGCGGCCGGCTTGCCGGCATCCTGGCCGCCGGTGAACATCTTCATGGCCTGTTCGAACATGGCGATGTTCTGCTTGCTCATCTCCTCCATCTGGCCGAACGGGAAGACCGAGCCGAACGTTTCGTGCATGTGGCGCTGAATCTCCGACCGGTTCTTCTCGAAGGCCTGCATCATCAGTTCCAGATATTGCGGCAGCAGGAACTTCTGCACGCTGTCGCCGTAAAATCCGATGATCTGGCGCAGGAAGCCGATCGGCAGGAGGTTCTCGCCCTTGGACTCTTCCTCGACGATGATCTGGGTGAGGACCGAGCGCGTGATGTCCTCGCCGGTCTTGGCGTCGAAAACCGTGAACTCGACACCGTCCTTCACCATCTGGCACAGATGGTCCAGCGTTACGTAGCTGCTGGTTGCCGTGTTGTAGAGCCGTCGGTTCGCATACTTCTTGATCGTAATGGCGCCGTCGGCGCCTTTGCCCTTCTCAGCCATAATCCGGTACGCTCCGCGAATCGTTCAGGCTTGTTGCTGCGCAACATAACAGATTTTGCTGCGCAGCATAACAGACCATTTAGAGGAATGCCGCAATGCATAAATGGGAAGTGCGGTGCGGCAATTAAAGCAGAATGACGACCGGACTTCGTTACTGGTGCGCAGGTATGCCTGCGGCTATACTCGCGTGTCATGAGCGATGGGAAGGACCGGCCCGGGAAAGATGCCGCCGACCTGGAAGGGCTGGCGAAGCGTTTCCAGGATCTGTGGCAGGAGCAACTGGCTGCGAGTGCAGCCGATCCCGAATTCATGGACATGATGGGCAAGTGGATGGGGGCGTTCGCAGCCGGGGGAACGCGTCCGCCCGGACCGCCGGCCGGCGGCATGGCGGGACCGATGGATCCGGCCGCCTGGATGGCCGCCATGCAGCAGGCGCTGGCCGGTGCCGGCGCCGCAGGGAAAGACAGGGCCGATGACGCAAGTGCCGGCGCAAGGCCGCCAAAGGCTGGGGCCAAGGCCGCTGCCGCTGCATCTGGGACTGGCGATGTGGCAGGTGACGAGTTCGAGCGTCGCCTTGCCGACCTCGAGCAAAGGGTGGGACGGCTGGAAGCCGGGCCTGGCGGCAAGGGCAAGGTCGCTTCAGCCCGAACTCGCCGCCGCAAATCCTGAGGCGCTGGGCCGCGCGGTCATCGCCGAGGGCCTGCGCCGTTTCAACCGGCTGCTGGCCGGCATCGAGGCGTATCGCCGTCACCCGTGGCGCCGGGATGTAGCGGACGCGCCCGCCGTGTGGCGCGAGGGTTCGACCGTGCTGCGTGACTATGGCGGCGTCGGGCCGTCGGTGCTGTTCGTGCCGTCGCTGATCAACCGGGCGTATATTCTCGACCTCTCCGAACGGCGCAGCCTGCTGCGCTGGCTTGCCCGGCAGGGGGTCAATCCCTGGCTGCTCGACTGGGGCTATCCGGGCGAGGCCGAGCGGCGCTTCGGGCTCGATGATTATATCGCCGGACGGCTCGCCCGGGCGCTGGATGCGGCCGTGGAGCTGACGGGCGGGAAGGTGATCGTGGCCGGCTACTGCATGGGCGGCCTGCTGGCGCTGGCCCTCGCCCGGCTGCGGCCGGAGGGCATCGCCGGACTCGCGCTGCTGGCGACGCCCTGGGACTTCCACGCCGGCGACGGCGGCCGGGCGCGGACCCTGGCCGCCCTGGCGCCGGCCCTGGAGCCGCAACTGCAGCTGTTCGGCGTGCTGCCGGTCGACAGCCTGCAAATGCTGTTCGCCGGGCTCGACCCCTTCGGCATCCAGCGCAAATTCGAGGCGTTCGCCGCCATCGACCCGGACGGTGAGCGGGCAAGGCTGTTCGTTGCGCTCGAGGACTGGCTCAACGACGGCATTCCGCTGGCCGCGCCGGTGGCCCGCGAATGCCTGCTCGACTGGTACGGCGGGAACCGCCCCGCACAGGGCGAATGGACTGTGGCCGGCGCGCCGGTCGACCCGGCGCGGCTCGACATCCCCGCCATCGCCCTGATGCCGGCGAGGGACCGCATCGTGCCACCCGAATCCGCTGCGGCGCTGGCCGCATCCATGCCGCGCTGCCGTGCCCTGACGGTTGCCGCCGGCCATATCGGCATGGTCGTCGGGTCCGGCATGAAGAAGGCCGTCTGGGAGCCGCTTCGAGACTGGATTGCTGCAGTGCAATAATCACAAAATAGTGAAATTCAGGGGTTGAATTGGATAAACTGCTTGGTTATTGTGCGAGTGCACAATGAAATTTCGGTTGCGGTGTGAGCGTCCGGTTGTGACCGGGCCGCGTCCTGCCGCAAGTGACAGGACAGGTTTCGATATCCGCCGGCAGGGATTACCGCGGCGTATCGCAAAGGAGGATCCAGGATATGGCAGACATTGTGATTGCCGGTGGTGCACGCACGCCGGTCGGCTCGTTCAACGGCAGCCTGAGTTCCGTTACCGCGTCTTATCTCGGCGAGGTGGCGATCCGCGAGGCGATGGCCCGCGCCAAGGTCGCGCCCGAAGATGTCGATGAAGTCGTCATGGGCCAGATCCTGACCGCCGGACAGGGGCAGAACCCGGCACGCCAGGCGGCCGTCAACGCCGGCATCCCGGTCGAGAAGACGGCGCTTCAGATCAACCAGCTCTGCGGCTCGGGCCTGCGCTCGGTGGCAATGGCCTTCCAGGCGATCGCGCTGGGCGACGCCGGCATCGTGGTCGCGGGCGGCCAGGAGAGCATGAGCCAGGCGCCGCATTGCGCGCATCTGCGCAACGGCCAGAAGATGGGCGATCTGCAATTCGTCGATACCATGATCAAGGATGGGTTGTGGGACTATTTCAACGGCTACCACATGGGCAATACGGCCGAGAACGTCGCCAAGCAGTGGCAGATCACCCGCGAGCAGCAGGACGAGTTCGCCGCCGCCTCGCAGAACAAGGCCGAGGCCGCGCAGCAGGCCGGGCGGTTCAAGGACGAGATCACCCCGGTCACCATCAAGACCCGCAAGGGCGATATCGTGGTCGATGCCGACGAGTATCCCAAGCCCGGCGTTACCGCCGAGGGACTCGCCAAACTGCGTCCCGCCTTCGACAAGGACGGCACGGTGACCGCGGGCAACGCGTCGGGCATCAATGACGGCGGCGCCGCGGTGGTGCTGATGAGCGCCGACGACGCCGCGAAGCGCGGCGTTGAGCCGCTGGCGCGCATCGTCTCGTGGGCGACGGCCGGCGTCGATCCGGCGATCATGGGCACCGGCCCGATCCCGGCCAGCCGCAAGGCGCTGGAAAAGGCCGGCTGGAGGATCGACGATCTCGACCTGATCGAGGCCAACGAGGCCTTCGCCGCGCAGGCCTGCGCGGTCAACAAGGATCTCGGCTGGGATACCTCGAAGGTCAACGTCAACGGCGGCGCCATCGCCATCGGCCATCCGGTCGGCGCGTCCGGCACGCGGGTGCTGATCACGCTGCTGCACGAGATGGCGCGCCGCGACGCCAAGAAGGGCCTGGCGACGCTGTGCATCGGCGGCGGCATGGGTATCGCCATGTGCCTCGAACGCGGCTAAACTATACGCGGATAACGATATTGGCCGGGGCGGCGGCGGCCTACATTCGCCGCATCCTGGCGTTCCGAACGCGCGCCGCGCGCACGAAAGGGCGTGGGCGGCGGGCAAGAATTGGTGACAGGGAGACAAGAAAAATGGCACGTACAGCATTGGTGACAGGCGGCACCCGCGGTATCGGCGAGGCGATCTCGATCGCGCTCAGGGATGCGGGCTACAGGGTCGCGGCGAATTACGGCGGCAATGACGTGGCCGCCAGCGCGTTCCAGGAGAAGACGGGCATCCCCGTCTACAAGTTCGACGTCGGCGATTTCGAGTCCTGCTGGAAGGGCGTCGGACAGATCGAGGCCGATCTCGGCCCGGTCGAGGTGCTGGTCAACAATGCCGGCATCACCCGCGACGGCATGCTGCACAAGATGGACCGGGAAAACTGGCAGGCGGTGATCCGCACCAATCTCGACAGCGCCTTCAACCTCACGCGCAGCGTCATCGAGGGCATGCGCCTCCGCGGCTACGGGCGGATCATCACGATCAGCTCGATCAACGGCCAGAAGGGCCAGATGGGCCAGGCGAACTATTCGGCGGCCAAGGCCGGCGTCATCGGTTTCACCAAGGCGGTGGCGCAGGAGAACGCCTTCAAGGGGATTACCGCGAATGTCATCGCACCGGGCTATATCGGCACCGAGATGGTCCGCGCGGTGCCCGAAGAGGTGCTGAACACCAAGATCATTCCGCAGATCCCGGTCGGCCGCCTCGGCGAGCCGGAAGAGGTGGCCCGCTGCGTCGTCTTCCTTGCCGCCGACGAGGCCGGCTTCATCACCGGCTCGACGCTGACCGCCAATGGCGGGCAATACATGGTGTGAGCGCGGTTCCGGGCGGGGGGCATGGTCGCTCCCGCCGCGGTTCCGGTCACATCAGGAATCGTATGCCGACGCTAAGGCTGTGGCTCTTGATCCCTTCCTGGACGAAGGGGGTTCCCGAGACGGTCCGGAAATCCAGACTGTCGGTTTCGAAATAGCGATAGCCGACAAAGACTTCGGAACTGGACGCCGGATTAGAGAACGAGATGCCCGCCATCGCCTGCCAGGCCTCGGCGAAATCCCAGTCGTCGACGACCTCGTTTTCTGTCGAAAAGCAGAATATGAAACACACGGATTCATTGTAGTCGGCGGCTACCCTGCTGAAGCCGTAACCGGCCCCGAGATAGGGCCGCGCGCTGCCCCATGCCGGCAGGTCTACAACGAGATTCGCCATCGCGCCGACGGCCCAGACGCCACCGGAATAGTCGAAGACCGGAAGCGGTGCCGCCGGCTCGAGGTCGAGGCTGCCGGCCCGGTACCAATTGGCGTGCAGTTCGCCTTCCAGCCGCAGCATCCCGGCCACACGATAGCCGACGCCGAGCCCCATGCCGAGACCATAGTCGAGATCGACGCCGAAACCCGCATCCGTCTGCGGATTCGCCGAATCGCCGATGTCGAAGCTCATGAGATAGTAAAAGCCGCTCGGCCAGGCCGGTCGCGGCTGAAACGGCGCCGGCGCCGGCTCGTGCTGCTGCGGCGGTGGCGCGGTCGGTGGCGCGGTCGGTGGCGCCGGTTCGTGGTCGGCCATCGCGGCGCCCGGCGCCAGCAGGACCGACGACGCGGCCAGCACGGCCACGACGGCGCCGAATTCGCGGAAAGTCGTCATGTGGGATGTCCTCAGCTTCAAGCTGCGACTCGGTTACGAGTCCTCCCGCAACCGTAATGCGTTCCCGTTTTACGTCGGCGGATGATAAGAAAAGGTAAACTGCGCCGGATTGCCCCCGTGGCCGCGGCGGCAAATCCGGGGCGGCCAGGCCCCGGTTTTCCGTGGCGCCCACCTCCGAAACCCGCGGAAATCGCCTTTGCATGGGGTTGTTCCGCGCATGCCGGTGCAGCGCCGTCGCAAAACAGAGGCGGCGCCGGGGGGCGCCGCCGAGTTACGAGAAACGAGAGGGGTTGGGTCTGCGGTTTCTTATTTCTTGGCGACCTTGATCTTCTTCTCGGCCGTTCGGGCCTCCGCCTTCTTCGGGACGGTCACGGTGAGCACACCGTCCGCGAATGTCGCGTCGATCTTGTCGGCCTGGGCCGCCTCGGGCAGCCGGAACGTCCGCTCGAACGCGCCGTAGCGGCGTTCGGTCAGGTGGTAGGTTTCCTTCTCCTCCTTGCGCTCGGACGTCTTCTTGCCCTTGACGGTCAGCATGTCGTCGCGAAGCACCACCTCGACGTCCTCCTCCTTCATGCCCGGCAGTTCCGCGGTCAGCCTGACCGCCTTGTCGTCTTCCGCGACGTCCACCGCCGGAACCATTTCCCCGCGGTGCCGGCCCAGCAGCCAGCCGGGCTCGTAGTGGCGGAACAGCGACGGAGCGCGCCGCTCGAAGCCGGTGAAGAAGTCGTCGAACAGGTGGTTCATCTCGTCCCTGAGACCGGTCAGCGAATCGAACACCGTCGGGGTCCGCTCGCCGTTGCCGCTCTCTCGTCTCGGGGTGATTTTCGTAGCCATCGAAATTCACCTCCTTTCGGCAACAGGATAGTCCCCAGTCGGGACCCGGACACAAGATCACATTCGGCCGCGTTTCGCGATGATCCAGGTCAAATACCGCTAAAATTCTCGCGATACTTGCGGCCCGCACCGCGAACGCGCACACTCCGCCCTGACGGACCGCCCCATTGAAAACGGGTATGCCGGTCCCGGATTTCATGGAATTCGCGGGCGCGATCCCGCCGGAGGGCGCCGGATGGACTGCCGGAAATACGAGCCTTACATCCCCGAATTCGGAAACCCCTATCCCGGGCGTCCCGGGTCGGACATCACCGGCTTCGTCTATCATACGCCGCTGCACCTGTGCCGCTGCATCGAAGCCGTGCAGCGCCGCGAGGGAGCGGACGCCGACTATATCGTCTCGCGGCCCTACACCGTCCGGTTCAGGTATAACGATGCCGGCCGCGAGGTCACCGTGCCCGAGGGGATGGTGACCGATCTGGCATCCGTCCCGTGGCTCGCCAGGATTATCGTCGGGCGAGTCGGCCCGCATCTGGAGGCCGCGATCGTTCACGATTTCCTGTATATCGCCTGGCAGGACATGGCCGGTCACGGCGCCCGGCCGGAAGACCGCAAGTTTGCCGACCGGCTTATGCGCGCCGCGATGGCGGCGGCCGATGTGGGCGTTTTGAAGCGATGGCTCATATACGTCACGGTCAGGATCTTCGGCGGTGGCGCCTATGCGCGGCGCGACCCGATTCGCTATGTCAGGGACGATTCGGGCGGTGCGTGAGAGCAGTTTCGCCGGCCGAATACCGGGCCGACCCTCCGCCGCCCCCGATGTCGCTACACTTGCGGCCCGCACCGTGACGGGGCAAGCTCCGTCCTGACAGGCCGTCAACTTGCCGATGCCGGGAGGCCAGCAATGTCAGCACCGCGTTACGCCGCCAACGCCCGCGAGGTCCGCGCTCCGCGCGGCACCGAGCTCAGCGCCAGGAGCTGGCTGACCGAGGCGCCTCTGCGGATGCTGATGAACAACCTCGATCCCGAGGTGGCGGAGAATCCCGAACAGCTCGTCGTCTATGGCGGGATCGGCCGGGCGGCGCGCGACTGGGACTGTTTCGATGCCATCGTAAAATGCCTGCGTGAACTTGAGGCCGACGAGACGCTGCTGGTCCAGTCCGGCAAGCCGGTCGGCGTGTTCCGCACCCATGCGGACGCACCGCGGGTATTGATCGCCAATTCCAACCTGGTGCCGCACTGGGCGACCTGGGAGCATTTCAACGAGCTCGACGCCCGGGGGCTGATGATGTACGGCCAGATGACCGCCGGCTCGTGGATCTATATCGGCAGCCAGGGCATCGTCCAGGGCACTTACGAGACCTTCGTCGAGGCCGGCCGCCGGCACTACGGCGGCGACCTTGCGGGCAAGTGGATCCTCACCGCGGGGCTCGGCGGCATGGGCGGGGCGCAGCCGCTGGCCGCGACCATGGCCGGGGCCTCGATGCTGGCGATCGAATGCCGGCCGAGCCATCTGCAGCGGCGCATCGACGGCGGCTATCTCGACCGCCGGGCCGAGGGTCTGGACGAGGCGCTGGCAATTATCGACGAAGCCTGCGGCAAGGGTGCGGCGGTGTCCGTCGGCGTGGTCGGCAACGCTGCGGAAATCGTGCCCGAGCTGGTCGCGCGCGGCATCCGCCCGGACATGGTGACCGACCAGACCGCGGCCCACGACCCGGTGAACGGTTATTTGCCGCTCGACTGGACGCTGGAGAAGTGGGACGAGCTGCGCGAGACCGACCCGCAAGCGGTGGTCGAGGCTGCCAGCAAGTCCATGGCCGTGCATGTCGAGGCGATGCTGGCGTTCCACCGCCAGGGAATCCCCACCTTCGACTACGGCAACAACATCCGCCAGGTGGCGCAGGACGAAGGCGTCGCCGACGCCTTCGCCTTCCCCGGTTTCGTGCCGGCCTACATCCGCCCGCTGTTCTGCCGCGGCATCGGGCCGTTCCGCTGGGCCGCGCTCAGCGGCGATCCGGAAGATATCTACCGCACCGATGCGAAGGTCAGGGAGCTGATCCCGGACGATGCGCACCTGCACAACTGGCTCGACATGGCGCGCGAGCGCATCCAGTTCCAGGGCCTGCCGGCGCGGATCTGCTGGGTCGGGCTGGGCCAGCGCCACCGGCTCGGCCTCGCCTTCAACGAGATGGTGGCGTCGGGCGAGCTTTCGGCGCCGGTGGTGATCGGCCGCGACCATCTCGATTCCGGCTCCGTCGCCAGCCCCAACCGCGAGACCGAGGCGATGAAGGACGGCACCGACGCGGTCTCCGACTGGCCGCTGCTCAATGCGCTGCTCAACACCGCCAGCGGGGCGACCTGGGTCTCGCTGCATCACGGCGGCGGCGTCGGCATGGGATTCAGCCAGCACGCCGGCATGGTGATCGTCTGCGACGGCACCGCGGATGCCGCCCGGCGGCTCGAACGGGTGCTGTGGAACGATCCGGCGACCGGCGTCATGCGCCACGCCGACGCCGGCTACGGGGAGGCCATCGACTGCGCCCGCGAGCAGGGCCTGAAGCTGCCGATGGTGGAGGGGTAGAAGATTGGCCAGCTACTCATATGAGCTCTTCGCCGATTATTTTCAATTTTACCTTCAGGACGAACAGGCCGAGGGCATTGTCTCCGACGCATGGACCGAAGAGGCGGTCGAAAACCTTCTGGCAACTGCACCCGGGACCATCGGCGTGGGGACCGTCCGCAATATGGACGTTCCGGTCACGATCGAAGTGTGCGACACGGAGCCGATCCTGGATTTGGCACCATGGGACCACATCATGGAGTGTGACATAGACATCCCTTCTGGCCGGCTCGTGGTTGCGGGATGTACCGAAGCCTTCCCTGACGCAGCACGCATCACGCTCGAACCAGGATGCTATCGGGCGCGGATTCTTTACGGTGCTCTCGACAGCTTGAGTGAAGACCGTCTTGATGGGGACGATCACTACAGTGTCATGCTGTGGAAAGAGGCGTCGGCAGGTACCCGGATCATCAAGCGACGGTCCAATGATTGACACCCTCACCCTCACCCCCGGGCAGGTCACGCTGGTGCAATTGCGGCGGCTCGCGGCCGGCGGTGTTGCGGTGGCGCTGGACGAGGGGTGCCGGGGCGGCGTCGACGCCGCATCGGCCCTGATCGACCGGATCGTGGCCGAGGACCGCAACGTCTACGGGGTCAGCACCGGGTTCGGGCTGCTCGCGAACAAGCGGATCCCGCATGACGAACTGACGCTGCTGCAGCGGAACCTGGTGCTGTCGCACTGCACCGGCACCGGCGCGCCGCTGCCGGACGATGTGATCCGGCTGGTGCTGGCGCTGAAGGCCGCGGCGCTGGCGCGCGGCCACTCCGGCGTAAAATGGGCGCTGATCGAGGCGCTGCTGCGGCTGCTCGAGTCGGAAATCTATCCGGTGATTCCATCCAAGGGCTCGGTCGGGGCGTCCGGCGACCTCGCGCCGCTGGCGCATCTGGCGGCGGTGCTGCTGGGGGTCGGCGAGGTCCGCTACCATGGCGAAATCCTGCCGGCGGTCTTCGGGCTCAAACGGGCCGGACTCGCGCCGCTGGTTCTGGGCCCGAAGGAAGGGCTGGCGCTGCTCAACGGCACCCAGGTCTCGACGGCGCTGGCGCTGAAGGGGTTGTTCGCGGCGGGCGACGGGTTTGCCGCGGCGGCGGTGGCGGGGGCGCTGTCGACCGATGCCGCCCAGGGCAGCGACGTGCCGTTCGATGCGCGTATTTCCGAAATTCGCGGCCAGGCCGGGCAGATCGCCATGGCGGACATATACCGGCGCCTGATGGACGGCAGCCATATCCGCGACTCCCATGTCGAATGCCCGCGGGTCCAGGACCCGTACAGCCTGCGCTGCCAGCCCCAGGTCATGGGCGCCTGCCTCGACCAGATCGGCCATGTCGCGGTGATCCTCGAGCGCGAGGCCAACGCGGTGACCGACAATCCGCTGCTGTTCCCGGAGGACGGCGACGTGCTGTCGGGCGGCAATTTCCATGCCGAGCCGGTGGCGATGGCGGCCGACAACCTTGCGCTTGCGATCGCCGAGACCGGCGCGCTGTCGGAGCGCCGCATCGCCCTCTTGATGGATCCGGGTTTCAGCGGCCTGCCCGCCTTCCTGGTGGCCGACGGCGGCATCAATTCCGGCTTCATGAATGCGCAGGTGACCGCGGCGGCGCTCGCGTCCGAGAACAAGTCGCTCGCCCACCCGGCCAGCGTCGACAGCCTGCCGACCTCGGCCAACCAGGAGGACCACGTCTCGATGGCGACCTTCGCTGCGCGGCGGCTGACCGATATGACCGATAATCTTTCCGGGATCGTGGCGCTGGAGTTGCTGTGCGCTGCGCAGGGCATCGAATTCCACCGGCCGCTGAAAAGCTCGCCGGTGCTGGAGGAGGCGATCTCGGAAATCCGCGCCTTCGTCGCGCCTTGGGACGGCGACCGGTATTTTGCGCCGGACCTGGCGCCGGTCAAGACCCTGGTCTCGGGCGGCGGCTACCGCCGCTTCCTGCCCGGCCTGCTGCCCGACGGGGATTGACGAGCAGTGGCGGTGGAGCCCTTTGTGTTCCGCGCAGGCCGCACCCCGCTGCTGGTCGGCATGCCGCATGTCGGCACGCACATCCCGGCGGACATCGCCGCGGACCTGACGGACCATGCTTTGACCGTGCCCGACACCGACTGGCATGTGGACCTGCTTTACGATTTCCTCGGCGATCTCGGCGCCTCGGTCATCGCGGCGACCCATTCGCGCTACGTCGTCGACCTCAACCGGGCGCCCGACGGCGCCGACCTCTACCCGGGCAGGGACACGACGGAACTCTGCCCCACGACGGGCTTCGACCGCGAACCGCTCTATCGCGACGGGCGCCGGCCCGACGGCGCCGAGATCGCGCGCCGCGTCTCGCTGTATTGGGAGCCGTACCACACGGCGCTCGCCGCCGAACTCGCGCGGCTCCAGGCGATGCACGGGGTCGCGCTGCTGTGGGACGCCCATTCGATCGCGTCCGAGGTGCCGCGATTCTTCGAAGGCCGGCTGCCGGACCTCAACATCGGCACCAACGGCGGCGCATCCTGCGATCCGTCGCTTGCCGCGCACGTCATGGAAGTGGCCGAGGCGGCCGAGGGCTTTAGTGCGGTGCGCGACGGACGGTTCAGGGGCGGTTACATCACCCGCCGTTACGGCCGCCCCGATGCGCTGGTGCACGCGATCCAGCTCGAACAGGCGCAGCGCACCTACATGGATGAGGACCCGCCGTTCACGTTCCGGGACGACCTTGCGCAGGTGGCGCGGCCGGTCCTGCGGGCCATGCTGGAGGCGATGCTGGACTGGGTGGGGCGGCACGGATGACCGGCCCGACCGGCGTTTCAGGCGCCGCGCGGGAATAGGCGGCGGGGCACCGTGTAGACATTTACAGGGCCAGTGTGATAGCGGCCCGGACAACCATTCAGTGGAGGCTGAACCATGATTAGATTGGCGGTAGCTGTCGCCGGTGTGGTGCTGCTTGGCGTGGGCGCGCCGGCGGCGCAGGCGCAGGACACGGGCATGAGTTTCTTCATCACCAGCGCCGGCCCCGGCGACGGTGCGAACCTGGGCGGGCTCAAGGGCGCCGACGCCCGCTGCCAGGCGCTGGCCGAGTCCGCGGGCGCGGGCGGCAGGACGTGGCGGGCCTACCTGAGCAGCAGCACCGAGAACGCCCGCGACCGGATCGGCAACGGGCCCTGGTACAACGCCCGGGGCACGCTGATCGCCCGCGACCTTGCGGCCCTGCACGGCGATGCCAATGCGATAAACAAGCGGACCGGGCTGACCGAGCGGGGCGCGATGGTCAACGGCCGCGGCGATCAGCCCAACCGGCACGACATCCTGACGGGCTCCGATCCGGACGGCCGGGCCGTTGCCGGCAAGACCTGCAACGACTGGACCGATAGCGGCGACGGCAGCGCGATCGTCGGCCATCACGACAGGATCGGTCTGCGCGACGATGCGCCCTCGAAATCGTGGAACTCGTCGCATGGCTCGCGCGGCTGCGGCCAGGATGCCCTGCGCGGCACCGGCGGCGACGGCCTGTTCTACTGCTTCGCCGCGGACTGAAGCCGGGGAATGCCGGTCGCGGCGGCATGAGGGCGGGACCGCGATGTATCTTTTCCTGACCGGCGCCGGCCTGCTGGCGGCGATCGTCGGCCTGTTCTGGCTGAAGAACCGGCTGGAAAATCCCGTACTCGCCCGCATCGCCTATTCCGGACTGGTTGCCCGCCTGGCGGTGGTCGGCGCCGCACTGTCGGTACTGGGGCTCCTGCTGATACTGGGTGAATTCGCCGGACGCTGGTTGGCGTAAGGGCGGCAGGTCGTCCAATGCGCCGCAATTTGCGGCGCCCGGACGCGACGGGCGGCTGCGACTTTTTGCAGCCCCCGTCCGGTGTTTTATTCTGCGTGCGGGACGGGTAGTTTCATCTCTTCCGGCGGCCGAAGCCGCCGCCTTGCCTCACGATGCCCCGGGGAGATGGCATGACCGAACTACAACCGCGCCTCGAAGCCGCCCTGGCGGCTTTTGACGAAGCCAACGCAGCTGATCCGAACCAGATCGAAGCCGACGGTATCCCATGGCCCAAGGAACTGCTCTACGCGCGCCAGATGACCCGGTGGCTGGAGCGTTTCGCGCCGGACGCATCGGAGCCGCTGCAGCTCGCGGCGCGCTGCCAGCATATAAGGCGCTGGGAGATCCCGCGCGACAGCTATCCCCGCGACCGGGTCGGCTACCTCAAGTGGCGCACCGAACTGAAGCAGATGCACGCGCGGATCGCAGGAGAGATTCTGAAAGAATCCGGCTATGAGGCGGACATGATCGCCCGCGTCCAGTCGCTCCTGAAGAAGGAACGCCTCAAGAGCGATCCAGAGGCGCAGACGCTGGAGGACGTGGTCTGCCTGGTGTTCCTCGAGAACTGGTTCGCCGATTTCTCGAAGCAGCACGAGCCCGACAAGGTCGTCGACATCGTCGCCAAGACCTGGAAGAAGATGTCGCCCGCCGGGCATCGCGCCGCGCTGGCACTGGCCGAAGACCTGCCCGGCGACGCGCGGGCGCTGGTCGAGCGCGCCCTGGCCGTGGGTTAAGTTCGGGCCGACATCGCAGCCAACGAAGGGATCACATGCACAAATATGATTTTGCCGGACGCACGGCGATCGTGACCGGCGCCGCCAGGGGCATCGGCTACGCCGTTGCGGAACGGCTGCTCGGCTCCGGCGCCGCCGTCAGCCTGTGGGACATCGACGCCGCGGCGCTTGACGGTGCGGTTGGCACCTTGTCGGCCACGGGCGAGGTTCAGGGTGTCGCGTGCGATGTGGGCGACTGGAGCGCCCAGGAGCGTGCGATGCAGGAGACGCTGGAGCGCTTCGGGAAAATCGACGTCATGGTCGCCAATGCCGGGATCGTCGGCATCATCAAGCCGGCCTGGGAATACACGCTGGAGGATTGGGACAGCCTGATCCGCGCCGATCTCTCCGGTGTCTTCTATTCCTGCAAGGCCGCGGTGCCGCACATGCTGGAGCACGGCTATGGGCGGATCGTCGTGGTGTCGTCGATCGCGGGGCTGGAGGGCGCGCCCAACAATGCCGCCTACAGCGCCGCCAAGGCCGGCGCCATCGGCTACGTCAAGGCGATCGGCAAGGAGCTCGCCAAGTCCAACGTGCTGGTGAACTGCGTCGCGCCGTCCGGAATCGACACGCCGTTCATCGACGACGTGCGCGGCCCCTATATGGACTTCGTGCTCTCGCGGATGCCGATCGGCCGGCTCGGCACGGCGGAGGAGACGGCCTCGCTGATCTGCTGGCTCGCCTCCGAGGAGAATTCGTTTTCCTCCGGCGCGGTGTTCGACAACTCGGGCGGCCGCGCCGTCTATTGAGCGCGGCGACGCCAACTCCACGTAAGTGGATAACGCACCAAGCGATGCCGTCCGTCAGGAGACCGGTTCGTCCATATCCCGTTTGGTGGCGATCACGATCCTCGCCGGCTCGAACCGGCCGCTGAGCAATCCGTCTTCGGTCCCGCGCCCACCGGCGGGTCCGAACTTGACGATCCCGAAGACGTGATCCGCGGACACGCCGTCGGACGACACGGGAAGAAGCAGCCTCGAGACCCGCGGGTATTCGGGGTTCGGGGTCGGGGCGGGTCCGACATAGTAGACCGGCAACCGGTCCCGGACCGCGCGTTCGAACAGCCGCTGCCGGCTCGCCGCGTGTTTCGGCAACAGCATCTCGTCCAGGAACATCCCGGTCTCGTCCCGGCCGAAGGCCTGGACGATCCGTGTCCCGACCAGGATGCACCGGAACCTGGCGCCCTCCAGCCTGTACATGAACAGGTTCGGCAGCCAGCTAGGCTTGAATTCGACCGGATTGATGTCCCGTTTCAAGGGTATGCGATCATTGGCCCGCTTGCTGAGCCAGTACGCATAGACGTCCTTGATGTCGTCAACCGGTATCTCATCGGCAAATGCCATGATCCTGCCCCGCCGGCGGTTTCCATTGTTCACGGATCCCTCGGGCCCGCTTATATTCCCGCCCGCTAATAGGAACAACGGCTTTAAACCGAGGATATTCCCTTTTTGATGCTCCGCACGAGGGGGTTGAACCCGATGCGGTAGGCCAGTTCCGCCGGCTCCGCGATGTCCCACAGGCACAGATCCGCCGCCATGCCCGGCGCGAGAACGCCATGCGTTTCGCCGATGCCGAGCGCCCGCGCGGCGTTTCTGGTTGCGCCGGCCAATGCCTCCTCGGGTGTCATCCGGAACAGCGTGCACGCCATGTTGAGCATCAGCAGGATCGAGGTCACCGGCGCGGAGCCCGGGTTGCTGTCCGTCGCAACGGCAATCGGAACCCCGTGCTCGCGGAACAGCTCCACCGGCGGCAGCTGCGTCTCCCGCAGCGTATAGAACGCGCCCGGCAACAGCACCGCGACCGTACCCGCCGCGGCCATCGCCAGCACGCCGGATGCGCCGGTGTATTCCAGATGGTCCGCCGACAGCGCGCCGTAACCGGCGGCAAGGGCCGCTCCGCCCAGATCCGAGAGCTGGTCGGCATGCAGTTTGACCGGCAGGCCCAGCGCCGTCGCCTTGTCGAATACCCGTGCGGCCTGGCCGGGCGAAAAGGCAATGGACTCGCAGAACGCATCGACCGCATCGGCGAGGCCGGCCTGCGCCGCGGCCGGCAGCGATTCGCTGCAGACGAAATCGATATAGTCGTCGGGCCTTTCCGCAAATTCGGGCGGCAGCGCGTGCGCGCCGAGGAACGTCGTCCGCACGGTCACCCCATGCGTTTCGCCCAGCCGCCGGGCCACGCGAAGCTGCTTCAGCTCGGTCTCCACATCGAGGCCGTAGCCGGACTTGATCTCGACCGTGGTCACGCCCTCCGCCGCGAGGGCCGCCAGCCGCGTCTCCGATACCGCGAACAGGTCGTCCTCGCGCGCCGCCCGGGTTGCGCCGACGGTCGAGGCGATCCCGCCGCCCGCCCGCGCAATCGCCTCGTAGCTTGCCCCTTCAAGGCGCATCTCGAACTCCCGCGCCCGGTTGCCGCCATAGACCAGGTGGGTATGGCAGTCGATCAGGCCCGGCGTGATCCATTGGCCCGACGCGTCGTGGACCCGCGCCGCCAGTCCGCCGGGCGGGCCGGGCAGGTCCGCCGCCGGGCCGACCCATGCGATCGTGCCGTCCGCCACCGCCAGGGCGCCGCCGCGAATCGCACCATAGGGCGGGCCGTCACGGGCCATGGTGGCGATATCGCCGCCGATCCATATGTCGTCCCACATTCACCGTGCCCTTTCCCCGCAACCGTTCTATCGTTATGAACGACGGACGCAGCACCCCGCAAGCGGCAACTCAGGCAAGGGAGGCAAGGGATCGTGCCGGTACGACCCGCAGAGTCGCTGTTCGCCGAACAGGCCCTGCTGCCCGACGGCTGGGCGCGCAATGTGCTGATCCGGTATGACCCGGCGGACGGCAGGATCGTCGACGTTGCCCGCGATTCAGCGCCCGGCGGCGACCATTTCGCCGGGATCGCGGTGCCCGGCATGCCGAACCTGCACTCCCACGCCTTCCAGCGCATCATGGCGGGGCGCGCCGAACGGGCGGGCGGCACGGACGACAGTTTCTGGACCTGGCGCCAGACGATGTACGAGCTTGTATCGCGCCTGGATCCGGACCAGATCGGGGCGATCGCCGCGCAGCTTTATGCGGAGCTTCTGTGCGAGGGTTATACGTCGGTCGCGGAGTTCCACTACCTCCACAACCGCCCCGACGGGGGGCGCTACGACAACCCGGCCGAGACGGCGCTGCGGGTCGTCCGGGCGGCGCAGGACGCGGGTATCGGCATGACGCTGCTGCCGGTCCTCTATACCCGGGGCGGATTCAGCGGCGAGGCGCTGGGCCCGGCGCAGCGGCGGTTTCGCGGCGATCCTGCGTTCCTGTCGACGGTCGGCGATGCCGTTAACGGGTCCTGCGGTCCTTCGGGCGGGCTGCAGGTCGGCCTGGCGATCCATTCGCTGCGCGCTGCGGACGTCCCGCACATCCAGGAAGCGGCGCAGGCGCTGGTTTCACGTGATCCCGGCGCTCCGGTCCACATTCACATCGCCGAGCAGGTCCGCGAGGTCTCGGAGTGCTTCGAGTGGTGCGGCGCCACGCCGGTCGAATGGCTGCTCGACAATGCGCCGGTCGGCGAGACCTGGTGCCTCGTTCACGCAATTAACGTGACCGAAGCGGAAGTTTCGGGCATGGCGTCCCGGGGCGCCGTGGTCGGCCTGTGCCCGACCACCGAGGCCAACCTTGGCGACGGGCTGTTCCCGTTGCGGCCCTTCCTGGAGCGCGGCGGCCGTTTCGGGATCGGCTCCGACAGCCATGTATCGGTCAGTCCGGCCGAGGAGTTGCGCTGGCTCGAATACGGCCAGCGCCTCGCTGGACGCAGGCGCATCGTCGCGGCGGGCGCGGACAGCCCGTCGGTGGGCGGGACCTTGTGGCGGTCGGCCCTTGCCGGCGGCGCGCAGGCTCTGGGTCAGGCCGTGGGCGCGATCGGCGAGGACCACCGCGCCGATATCCTCGTGCTGGATCATCAGCATCCCCGGCTCGACGGCCGGCGGCAGGACGATATCCTGGACGCGCTGGTGTTCACCGGCAATAGCAGCCTGGTCCGGCGGGTGCTGGCCGGCGGAAGCTGGGTCGTCGAGGATGGCCGGCACGTTCGCTCGGAGGCGATCGCCCAAGCCTATCGCCGGGCGTTGCGTGAACTCTACTGACCGCCGGTTGCCGGATCAGGTCGTGGTCTTGCCGGTGGCCACGAGATTGCCGGCGTCGGACCCGTCCAGGTCCTGCTCGGCGGCGTAGAGAATTTGCGTCGGGCTTGCATAAACACCCTCCGCATCCGCCGGTTTGGGCATCCCCTCGAGAGGTCCGAACCGGGCCATTCCGAAGACCAGACTCGCAGCCCGCCCGGAACAAGTCAGCGGCAGCAGGATCCGCCCGTATCGCCGCAGCTCGCCCGGTCGTGTCGCCGCAAGGCCCCGGTAATAGACCGGCCGCGCCGTGTCGAGCACGTGCTGGAACAGGCCCGCGCGATGCAGGGCGACCCGCGGCGGCAGGATCTCGTCGAGGTAGCGGCCGGTCTCGTCGCCGCCGAACACGCTGGCAAGCGCCGTCCCGATCAGCTTGCAGTAGAACCGCCCGCTGGTCTCGCGCGCATACATGAAGAGGTGCGGCAACAGTCTGGGCGGGATGTTCGCCGGGGTGATGCTGTGCCAGGCCGGTACGGCGCCGTCACACCGGCGCTCCAGCCAGAACTGGAAGATCTCGCGAATCTCATGTTCGCGAATGGATTCGAAAAAAGACATACCTGTACCCGATTTCCTGACGGCGTCGGGACCAGGTCGTTCAAGAACGGTACTCAAGCTGAAATAGCCCACAAGTCTTGCTCCCCATCGGTCCACCCACCGAAAATACGCGGCCAATCGGGCGCAGTTTGTTCCGGTGGCGGGGGGGCGTCAGTGGGATTTATCACACATTCGAAAAAAAATATCCGCGCGGCTATTCGGCGGCTTCGCTCTTTTCGTGTTCGTGCTCGGCGATGAATTTCTCGGCTTCCAGCGCCGCCATGCAGCCCATGCCGGCGGCGGTGACGGCCTGGCGGTAGATCTTGTCCTTGACGTCGCCGGCGGCGAACACGCCGGGGATGTTGGTGGCGGTGGAGTCGGGCCTGGTGTGGATATAGCCGGCCTCGTCCATGTCGACCTGGCCCTTGAAGATTTCGCTGGCCGGGGTGTGGCCGATGGCGATGAATACGCCTTCCGCCGGGATTTCGCTCTCCGCGCCGGTCTTCACGTTCCTGACCCGCACGCCGGTGACCGCCGGGGGCAGCCCGCCCTCGCCGTCGCTTCCCAGGATTTCCTCGACCACGCTGTCCCACACCACCTCGATCTTGGGGTTGCGAAACAGCCGGTCCTGCATGATCTTTTCCGCGCGGAACGTGTCGCGGCGGTGGATCACCGTCACCTTGGTGCCGAAATTGGTCAGGAACAGCGCCTCCTCGACCGCCGAGTTGCCGCCGCCGACCACGACGATCTCCTTGCCGCGGAAGAAGAACCCGTCGCAGGTGGCGCAGGCCGATACGCCCGCGCCGGACAGCCGTTTCTCGGACTCGAGGCCGAGCCAGCGCGCCTGCGCCCCGGTGGCGATCACCACGGTATCGCCCGAATAGGTATCGCCGCTGTCGCCGGTGGCCTGGAACGGCCGCTGCGAGAAATCGACCGTGGTGATGATGTCGCCGGCGATCTCGGTGCCGACATTCTCGGCCTGGGCCTTCATCTGCTCCATCAGCCACGGCCCCTGGATCGCCTCCGCGAAGCCTGGGTAGTTCTCGACATCGGTGGTGATCGTAAGCTGCCCGCCCGGCTGCAGCCCGGTGACCAGAAGCGGCTGCAGGTTCGCCCGCGCCGCATAGATCGCCGCCGTATACCCCGCCGCGCCCGAGCCGATGATCAGAACCTTGCTGTGACGATGCTGCGCCATGATCCACACCCCGAATGTTCGTATGCGTCTGAGGTAATACGCGGGGGCCCAAGACGCAAGGGGGGAGTGGCGGAGATCGTGCGGCCGGGAGCAGGCTTCCCTCCCACCATTGTGATCGCGTGTGTGCGCCAGCCCCCGTATGGTGTCCGGCCGGGCAGCAGGAGGGGGACTCGCGCATGAATCGCGGCGCATCGCTGGCGCTGATCGGTGTTAGTCAGATCGCGGCGATGGCGCTGTGGTTCTCGGCCTCCGCCGTGGTGCCTGCGTTGCGCGCCGAGGTCGGGCTGGACGGAACAACGGCGTCGCTGTTCACCAGCGCGGTGCAGGGCGGGTTCGTCGCCGGCACGCTGTTGAGCGCCGTCTTCAGCCTTGCCGACCGCATCGACCCGCGGCGCTTCTTCATGGCCTCGGCCCTGGTCGCGGCGGCGGCCAATGCAGCGATCCTGCTGGTTGCGCCGACCTCGTTCACCGTCATCGCGCTGCGCTTCGCGACCGGTATGTGCATGGCCGGGATCTATCCGGTCGGCATGAAACTGGCGACCACCTGGGCGAGGGGCGACATGGGGTATCTCGTCGGGCTGCTGGTCGGGGCGCTGACCCTGGGCTCGGCGATGCCGCATCTGTTCAACGCGCTGGGCGGCATCGACTGGCGCTTCACCCTGGCGGCGGCGAGCGGGTCGGCGGTGGCCGCCGCGATCGTCATCCGCTTTGCCGGCATCGGCCCCAATACGGCCAAGGCGCCGCCGTTCGATCCCGCGCATGCGCTGGCCGGGTTTCGCGTCCAGTCGCTGCGGCTCGCCAATATCGGCTATCTCGGCCATATGTGGGAGCTGTACGCGATGTGGGCCTGGATCGGCGTGTTCTTGCATGCCAGCTTCCTGCTCAGCATGCCGGCCGGCGCCGCCGGGACTTTCGCCGCGCTGGCGACCTTCGCGATTATCGGCGCCGGGGCGGTGGGTTGTGTCGCCGGCGGGCTGTTCGCCGACCGCATGGGGCGCACCACGCTGACCATCCTGGCGATGGGGGTCAGCGGATCCTGCGCGCTCCTCGCCGGTTTTCTCTATGGCGGCGATCCGGTCTGGCTGGTGGCGCTCTGCATCGTCTGGGGCGTTGCCGTGGTCGCCGACTCCCCGCAGTTCTCGGCCAGCATCGCCGAGCTGTCGGACCGCCGGCTCGTCGGCACGATGCTGACCATGCAGACCAGCATCGGCTTCCTGTTGACCCTGGCGACGATCCACATGATTCCCTGGCTGGTGGCGGCGGTCGGCTGGCGCTACGCCTTCGCCGCGCTGGCCCCGGGCCCGCTGATCGGCGTCGCCGCCATGGCCCGGCTGCGCTATCATCCCGACGCGGTGAAGCTGGCCAACGGGCGGCGGTAGTGTGATATCCGTTATATTGGGTTTGGTTGGATTGGCGCGACCTCATACTTCGAGACGCGGCTGCGCCGCTCCTCAGCATGAGGCTCCACCATCTGTGCCCTCATGCTGAGGAGGTGCGAAGCGCCGTCTCGAAGTATGAGGTCGCGCCGCCGGCCGGTGCCGACTCCACATATGTGGATCAGGCCTCGCGGTTCGTGGCATCGAGCCGCGAGACGGGCGCCGCCGATCGCTCGAAGCTGTCCAGATGCGCGCTCAGGCCGAGTTCCGACATGCCCATCGCGGCGGCGATCCTGACCATCAGGTCTTCCTGTGCCGGTCCAGGGTCGTCCATCACATCCATAAGCAGGTAGCAGGAATTCAGAATGAAATCCCGGGTCCGGCGGTCCAGCAAATCCTCCGCCGCCAGGATTTCGCTTGCGATGTCGGTGCTGACCGCCTTCGGAAACAGGCCCCGGACCTGCTCTCTCTCCACCGGGTTTCCGTCCACTCGCGCGAATATACGGCGAAGCGCGCTGACTTTGTCGTCGGTTAGGTCGCCGTCGGTCGCCGCCAGCGTGGCCATGACCCGCGTCACCAGCTCGCTGCGCGATTCGGGCTTGTGGGTCGGCTCGGTCGAGATCGACGCCCTGGTGCGCCGATACTGGTTGCGTTCGCGAATCCCGATAAGGAACAGGAATGCGCCGGTGAAACCCACGACCGCGCCGGCGCCCAGGAACATCCAGAAGGCCAATTGGTCGCCGGATCCGTAAACCGGATCGGATCCATAGAACCGGCTCGCCAGAACAACCGTCGTGCCGCATACGATGAACGCGCAGAAAGCCCAGACGATATGGTTCGTGCCCGGTTTCATGGACGCACTGCCCCTCGGTTGTCCGGCAAGATTACAGGGCCGGTCAATCCGGGCTTAACGGCAAAGGTTTAATATATGGGTAACCGGGCGGCGGCAGCTTACGGCGGCCTCTCAAAGAGAACACCGGCGAATGGCCGAGATCCGGGGCCTTCAGCCCTGCTTCTCGCTCCCCATCAACTCCGCGATCAGCGTCTGCGATTCGTCCTCAGTGAAATCGAGACGCCGCGCGATCGCTGTCATCGCCGCTGTTTCCCTCACGTCGATCATGCCGTCCGCCTTCGCCACCTTGACGCAGGCGCCGATGACCGCCTTTCGGTCGTCGAGGTTGAGCATCCGGCCCTCGGAGTGGATATCGCTTAGAATCTCGTCGCCCTTGTCCTCGATCAGCTTCGCCAGCCGGTAGACCGACTGCCTGTCCAGTCTCTCGGGCATGACCGACATGAAGGCGGCCGAGATCATCTCGACCTCTTTGTCGTTGAGATCGCCGTCGGCCAGCGCCGTTTCAATCGTGCTCTGCAACAGCAACCTTGCGATCGTATCCGACTTGTACATCTCTTCGGCGTTCGCCCCCGCGGAACCCGGGCCCATGGCGCGGTACAGGCCGCCGGCAAAGAGGATCGCGCCGCAGGCGATCAGGCCCCAGACGGCATAAATCAGAACGCTGCCGCTGAGATCGACGGTCGCCAGAATCGCGGCGCCGGCCGCCGTGAGGACCAGCCCGAGGAAGATGTTCCTGATACCCTGCATTGCCGAAACCCCCTGGATTTACGACAGCCGCATCGTCTGTCCCCGCAGAGAGGTTGTCAACAGTCCGGTTGCGGGGAGTCGTTGGCGCCTGCCTCGTCCAGAAGCCACTCCCTGAAGGCCGCGATCTTGGGGTGGTGGGCCGTCGCCTTGGGGCAGACCACGTAATAGGCGTATTCCGTGGGAATCGCGATGTTGAACGGCTTGACCAGCCGGCCGGCGGCAAGATCGTCCGCCGCCAGCGCGCCGCGGGCCAATGCCACGCCCTGGCCCGCGGCGGCCGCCTGGATCACCAGGGCGGAATCGGTGAAGTAGGGCCCCTGGCTCGCACCGATGTCCTCGACCCCCGCCACCAGCAGCCACATCGCCCAGTCCACATGGCCGTCGTCATACAACAGCGTGTGGTGGCGCAGGTCCTCCGGCCGGCGGAGCGCCTTCGCACCCGACAGCAATGCCGGGCTGCAGACCGGGAAAATGTCCTCGGTCATCATCCTGACGCTGTGCAGGCCTTCGTACCGGCCCTTGCCGTAGCGCACGACAACATCCACATCGTCACGCTGGAAGTCGGTCAGTTGGGTCGACGGGCTGATCCGCACGTCGATCTCCGGATGTTTCTGGCGGAACCGGCCGAGCCTCGGCACCAGCCATTTCGATGCGAAGGACGGCAAGACGCTGACGGTCAGCGGGCCGCCGGCCCCGGGCGCCGCCAGTTTCTCCACCGCGGTGGACAGATGGCTCAGTGCCTTGCGGATCTCCAGGACGAATTCCTGCCCTTCCTCGGTCAGCCGGACGGCCCGGTTCAGCCTCCGGAACAGCTTCACGCCCAGCGCCTCCTCAAGGGTCCTGATCTGGTGGCTCACCGCCGCCTGGGTGATGTGCAGCTCTTCGGCGGCCTGGGTGAAGCTGAGATGCCGGGCCGCGGCCTCGAAGGCGCGCAGTGTGTTCATCGGGGGCAGGCGAACAGCCATGACATTCCCTGATTCGGATAAATAATACTAATCCGTTATATGAAAAACGATCGTTTGTCGAGGCCGCTTAAGACGCTTATTTTCAGCTGACCAAGACCGAGATACTGAAATTACGGTCCCGCAAGCGGATCGGAGGCGAATAAGGAGAGCCGATATGAACCAGATTGCTGAAAGCCGTTTTTCGTACGGAGTGTCCGGCGTGCGGCCAAGCCTTGGCCACCTGCTTTTGCGGACTCCCGGAATGCTGAACCTGTGGTATGAACGCTCCCGGCAGCGTCGGCATCTCGCCCGGCTGGACGACCGGTTGCTGCGCGACATCGGCATCGACAGGGCCACCGTCGAGATGGAGATATCGAAGCCCTTCTGGCGGCCCTGATTGCGAACGGAGGATCGTTGGGCAATCACCTTCTCTACGCCGCAACGGTCCTGATCTGGGGGTCGACCTGGTACGCCGTCAAGCTGCAGCTCGGCACGGTCGACCCCGAGATGTCCGTGGCCTACCGCTTCACCCTCGCGGCGGCAATCCTGATCGCGTTCTGCATCGCCACCGGGCGCAGCCTGCGCTTCGGCGCCCGCCATCACCTCTATATCGCCGCGCAGGGGCTGTTCCTGTTCTGCCTGAACTACGTGATCTTCTATTACGCGACCTTTCATCTGACCACCGGCGTGATCGCGGTGGTGTTTTCGCTGATCATGCTGATGAACATCCTGAACGGGGCGGTGCTGTTCGGCACCCGCGTCGAGGCCAGGGTGCTGGCGGCGGCCGGGCTGGGCGTGGCCGGGCTGGTCCTGGTGTTCTGGCAGGAACTGGCGGCGCTGGACCTCACCAGCGGGCCGATACTCGGCCTCGGCCTGTCGATCGTCGCGACCTATTCGGCGTCGCTCGGCAACATGGCGTCGCTGCGGAACACGCGGGCGGGGCTGCCGGTGATCCAGGTGAACGCGCTGGGCATGGCCTACGGCGCGGCCTTCATGGCGGTCCTGGCGACGCTGCGCGGCGCGCCGGTCACTTTCGATTTCTCCCTCACCTATGTCGGCTCGCTGCTCTGGCTCGTGGTCCTCGGGTCGGTCCTGGCTTTCGGCTTCTACCTGACGCTCCTCGCGCGCATCGGCGCCGACCGCGCGGCCTATACCGCCGCGGTGTTCCCGATCGTCGCGCTGATCATTTCGACCTTCCTGGAAGACTATGTCTGGACGACGTCGGCGCTGATCGGCGTCGCGCTCATCCTCGGCGGCAACGTGCTGGCGGTGGCGCGCCCCGCGAAGAAGCCGTCGGCAAGCCCCCATCCGGCCGAACCCGCCGGGTAGGGTGAGTATGGGTGCCGGCCGGCGCTACCGCCCCATGGTGATGACCGTCTTGCCGATCGCCTGCCTGTTCGACAGATGCGCCAGCGCCGCCGCGGTTTCCTCCAGCGGGAAGGTCGCGCCGACCAGCGGCTTCATCTTGCCGGCCTCGTACAATCTCTTCAGGTCGGCAAAGGAGTCGCGCAGCACCTGCAGCTTGTGGGTCGCATAGGCGCCCCAGTAATAGCCGATCGCCGAGATGTTCTTGACCAGCAGGATATTCGCCGGAATCCGCTGGATCTTGCCGCCGGCGAAGCCGACGATGATGATGCGGGCCTCGAAGGCGGCGCAGCGCAGCGATACGTTGAACGTGTCGCCGCCCACCGGATCGTAGATCACGTTCGCACCGGCGCCGCCGGTCAGCTCCAGGACCTGTTCGTGGATAATTTCCGCCGAGGGGTCGAGCACGTGATCGGCGCCGTATTGCGCGACGACCTTGCGTTTTTCCGGGGTCGAAGCGACCGCGATGACCTTGGCGCCCAGCGCCTTGCCGATCTCGACGGCGGCGAGTCCCGCCCCGCCGGCCGCGCCGTGCACCAGCAGCGTTTCGCCGGGCAGCAGCCGGGTGCGGTGGGTCAGCGCCACGTGGCTCGTGCCGTAGACGATGGGGGACGCCGCCGCCTCCTCATAGCTCATGCCGTCGGGGATCGGCATGATCCGGGAATGGTGGGCGAGGGCTTCCTCGGCGAAACCGCCATGGTCGAGCACCGCGATCGCGCGGTCGCCGGGCTTGAACCATCTGATGTTGGCGCCGGCCTCGACGACGTCGCCGGCGATCTCCATGCCCGGCGTGAACGGCAGCGGCGGGGTCGCCTGGTATTTTCCCAATACCATCAGCGTGTCGGCGAAATTGACCCCGGCCGCATGGATCCGGATCCGGACCTGGTCCGGCCCCGCCCGCGGCGTCTCAAGATCGGCCAGCTTTGCCGCGTCCGGCCCGCCGAATTCGTCGACCCTTATCGCGCGCATCGCAAGCCGGCTCTCCTCAGGTTCCCGTTCCCGCCGCCGAGAAGGCCATCCCGTGCGTGAAATAGCAAGGGGTCAATGCAGCGTATCCGTCCCGCCTTGACCGGACCTGTGCTTGTGCCAAACTGCCGTCGGCTATCGCGGAGGCCCGGGATCACGCCCGCCTCGCGCATGCCGTCCCGCCGGTGCTGCACACCCACGACGCCGCCGGAAACCGCATCGACGAAGTGGAATTCCACCCCGCCTGGCATGCGTTGATGGCGATCGGAACGGCTGCCGGTGTGCATTCGCTGGCCTGGACGGACGAGCGGTCCGGCGCCCGCAATCCGTTCCTCCTCCAGCGCCTGAAGGACAAGCCGGGCAACCGCTCGAACGCATCCGCCGAAATCGAGTACCGCGGCAGCTGGGCGCGCATGGTCGGCGAGGAGGGGCGCGGCGTCGCGACGATCCTCGGGATGTTCCAGCACACGCGGCTCGACGCCGCGGTCTCGGCGGCGGCGATCATGCGCCAGGCGGTGGGTCTCGCGATCCACCATTGCGACCACCGCTCGGCCTTCCAGCGCCGACTCGCCGACCAGCCGCTGATGCGCGCGGTGCTGGCCGACCTGGTGCTCGACTCGACCGCGGCGACGATGCTGGTCATGCGGCTCGCCGACGCCTTCTGCGCCACCCGCCTGGACCCGGAGTCCGGCATCGCCGCCCAGGCCTACGGCGCGCTTCCCCCGGACACCGCGTTGCCCGAGATCATCGCATACGGACGGATAGCCGCCGGCTGACGGGGCCCCGACGACGCGAGCCCGGCTCAACCCCGTGGGCCCGCCGCCCGTCCGAGGCCGACCGCAAGGCACGGTGCGGACTTGGCGGGGACGCGCTCTCGCGATCCTGTTGCTTGCCATACCATTGGCCGTCGCGCCGCTTTACGGAAATCGGCTGTGAAAACACCGGGAAGATTGACATACATCAAATTTTCGCGGCAATCGGCTCAAATTAGATATTTGGTAACACCTGCCGGCATACTGATGGATAGGTCCGGGTTTGCCGGGCCGCCCCCTTCGTTCACGGGAATCCGTCCGTCGCCAACATGCAGGTCAATCCCATAGCAGCGCTTCGCATCAAGCGGCAAAACCGGGCTGAATGTCACGACGAGGCGCCGGATTCGCACGTATCTGCCGTGCGCAATTACTGGGGTGCCAGGGTCGCGAACCCGCGGCGGAGCGGGCAAAAGATTTGGGAGATTTCGAACGCAAACCGTCAGAACTGAAACGATTTTGTCATGATATCGGCCCGGGCGGGAAGGCCCGCTGTCCTAATGACAATTCTTTTGCATTCCAGGAAATAACGCGTTGAAGAACCATCCAGCACAGCCAGAGACAAAGAGACAAGAGGAGAACGCAAGATGAGATATTTGAGTGCGAATCGTTCACGATGCGGCCCCGGCGCGAGAAGCTGGCTGGTCGCCCTGGCGTCGGTGTCCCTGCTCCTGTTGGGCGGGCTCGGTTCGCCGGCTGCGGCCAAGGGTCTGAACGGCGACAAG
>CAMYKU010000024.1 GCA_947259105.1 uncultured Alphaproteobacteria bacterium | reverse complement strand
GACCAAGTCCGCCGATGACATACTCGCCTCGATCGAGCGCTTCTGCCTGAGAAATACAAATGCTACTAATGCAGCGAACTTCTGAACCAGGACACTAGCGCATTATCCGTTAAGTTCGCACCAGCCCGCTCCCCCACCCGGCCACCCACAGTGTACGATGCCGTATGGGTGGCCGGGTGGGGGAGCGGGCTGGTGCCGATTTCACTTAAGTGGATAATGCGCTAGAGTCTCTGACGGCCCTGACATCCCGGGAAGAGGAGCCGGATGCAACGAACCGAAACATTGCCTGTCGGCATCGTCGTGGAGCGGCGCGACAGCAGCCACCCCTGGCAGGACCACGCGTGGCTGCCGGTGGCCGTGATCCCGGGCGCGCCGCCGGCCGACCCGTCCGGCCCATGGAAGAAGCTCAGGGAAGGCGAGGGCTGGGAGCAGTATCTCGCGGGCACTCTTGCCATCGAGGTCCACCGGACCGATACCGCGGCGTACCTGGATTGCCTGTCGGCCGACCCGCCGCGGGTCTTCGTGGTGCTGCAGGAAGATCTTGAGGGAGAGCACGATGTTACACCCTTCCTCGCCACGGTCTCGACGTATGAAGCGCAGGATTACGCCGATGCCGGAGAGAACATCGTGGAAGGCGTTCCGATGCCGGAGAGCATGATCGCCTGGCTGCGCGCGTTTATCGATGCCCACCACGTCGAGGAGCCGTTCCGCAAGCGGCGGCTGCGCCGCAGCACGGAAGGCGACGAGTCGGCCAAACCCCGCTATGGGCGTGGATCGGGATGGAGCGAAGGCCATGAGTTCTGAGGAGAAGGGCGGGCTGGCCCGCTGGGCGCAACGCAAGGCGGCGGCCCGGCAACGCCGTGGCGGCGCCGCCCCGGCCATCGCCGAAGAGACGGCCGCCGTCCCCGCCACGGCGGATGCGCCGGCGGACGAGGCGAAATCCGGACCGGCAGAGACCGGGCAGCCGGCTCCCGAACGCGACCTGCCCGACGTCGAGTCGCTGACCGCCGGGTCCGACTTCACCGCCTTCATGAAGGACGGCGTGCCGGACGAGTTGCGCCGGCTGGCGTTGCGCAAGCTGTGGACCAGCGATCCCGTGTTCAACGTCATCGACGAGATGGTCGAGTATGGTGAGGATTACACGGACGCGGCGATGGTGGTAGAGGGGATGAAGTCGGCCTGGGAAGCGGGCCGCGGTTATGCCACGAAGACCACCGAGGAGGACGGGGACGACAAGGAGGTTCCCGAAGCTGCGCGGGACCGGGAACCCGTTGCCGATAAGCAGATTGCCGTTGACGAGCAGGCGTCGGACGAAGAAAACAAAGAACACGGATAGTATACGCCGGAAGTGGTTTAGACCATCCGAGGTTGCAAGCCAGCTGAGTTCGGGCACCGCTTCACCGCCTTAAATAACCCCAAAAAATTTGTTATTTTTTCGACTGTTATCTGACGGTGTTGTGAACTGCGGGTTCCACAGTTGTAGTTGACCCCGCCCGTCGGCATGCCGTACTCTTTTCGCCTTGGGAGGAGAGATAGGGGCTAATTCGCTGTGAGCGACGAACCCGCTGCTGCAAATAAGTCGGCAGAGATCAACGAAGAAGACAGGCTGCGTGCACAGATGTACCGCCTGTTGGCCGGACTGTTTGCGAGGCAGCCGGACCGCACGGCCCTGGACCGGGTCGCGGCGCTGAACGGCGATGACGGCAGTCAGCTGGGGCGGGCCCTGGGCACCTTGGGACGCGTGGCCGCGACGAGCGATCCGGCTGTGGTCGACGATGAATTCCACGATCTGTTCATCGGCGTCGGCCGCGGCGAGTTGATGCCCTACGGTTCGTATTATCTTACCGGATTCGTTTATGAAAAGCCGCTCGCCAGGCTGCGCGAGGAAATGGCGCGCCTGGGCATTGCGCGCGCCGAAAGCCTGCGCGAGCCGGAAGACAATATTGCGTCGCTGTGCGAAATGATGGCCGGCCTGATCGAGGGCGACTTCGGTGCGCCGGCCGATCTGGCAACGCAGCGCAAGTTCTTCGATGCCCATATCGGCCCCTGGGCGGGCCAGTTTTTCGCCGATCTCGAGGCGGCGAAATCGGCGCGGTTCTACATGCCGGTTGGCACGGTCGGGCGCATTTTCATGGAGATCGAAGCCACGGCATTCGAGATGGCGGCCTGATCCGGGTGACCGGAGCGGTCGGGCGGAATGGTTATGACCAGCGTGAAAGGTTGAGGCGATGAAAACCACAGAAGACAGTCAGAAGGTCGCACGGCGGGATCTTCTCAAACTCGCGGGTTTGGGAGGCGTTACGGGTGCCGCGCTGATGGCATCGTCAACCGGAAAAGCCGGGGCGACCGTCGAGGCAGGCCGCAAGGACTCCGGTTATCGTGAAACGGAGCATGTTCGCACCTACTACGAACTGGCGAAGTTCTAGGGTCGCTGATCGTAAAATTGGGAGACGACGAGATGCTTAGGAAAAAATCCAAGGGACTGGTGCGGGGTGCACAGCTTTCCAGGACGCTGGCTGGCGTGACAGGCGGTGCGGTCGATCGCCGTACCTTCCTGCGTAATTCCGGCCTGGCGGCTGGTGGACTCGCTGCCGCCGGCGCCTTTACCGGTGCGACCGTCCGCAAGGCCGAGGCTCAGGCCGCCGCGGCCGGTATCGAAATCAAGAAATCCATCTGTACGCACTGCTCGGTCGGCTGCACGGTTGTCGCCGAAGTGCAGAACGGCACCTGGATTGGCCAGGAGCCGGGCTTCGACAGCCCCTTCAACCTCGGCGCCCATTGCGCCAAGGGCGCGTCGGTCCGCGAGCACGCGATCGGCGAGAGGCGCCTGCGCACGCCGATGAAGCTTGTCGACGGCAAGTACAAGGCCGTCAGCTGGGACGACGCGATCAACGAGATCGGCGACACCATGCTGAAGATCCGCCAGGAGTCGGGGCCGGATTCGGTCTACTGGCTGGGGTCGGCGAAACACAACAACGAACAGTCCTACCTGTTCCGCAAGTTCTATGCCTTCTGGGGCTCGAACAACGGCGACCATCAGGCGCGGATCTGTCATTCGACCACGGTTGCGGGTGTCGCGAACACCTGGGGCTACGGCGCCATGACAAACAGCTACAACGATATGCACAATTCGCGCGCGATGCTCCTGATCGGCTCCAACCCGGCCGAGGCGCATCCGGTGGCGGTGCAGCATATCCTCAAGGCCAAGGAGCAGAACAACGCGCCGCTGATCGTCTGCGATCCGCGCTTTACGCGCACGGCGGCCCATGCCAACGAATTCGTCCGGTTCCGTCCGGGCTCCGACGTTGCGCTGGTCTGGGGCCTCCTGTGGCATGTCTTCGAGAACGGTTGGGAGGACAAGGAGTTCATCCGCAGCCGCGTCTGGGGCATGGAACAGATCAAGGACGAAGTGAAGAAGTGGGACCCGAAGGAGACCGAGCGCGTTACCGGCGTGCCTGCGTCCCAGATGCGGCGGGTTGCGCGGACGCTGGCCGAAAATCGCCCCGGCACCATCGTCTGGTGCATGGGCGGGACCCAGCACACCAACGGGTCCAGCAACACCCGCGCGTACTGCGTCCTGCAGCTGGCGCTTGGCAATATGGGCACAGCGGGCGGCGGCGCGAATATCTTCCGCGGCCATGACAACGTCCAGGGCGCGACCGACATGTGCGTGCTTAGCCACTCGCTGCCCGGCTATTACGGCCTGGCGACGGGGTCGTGGAAGCACTGGGCCCGTGTTTGGGACGTCGATTACGAGTGGCTTAAGGGCCGGTTCGCGGATCAGAAGCTGATGGAGTCCGCGGGTATCCCGGTATCGCGCTGGATCGACGGCGTGCTCGAGGACAAGGCCAATATGGACCAGCCGGACAATGTCCGCGCCATGGTGTTCGACGGCCACGCGCCGAACTCCCAGACTCGCCTGAAGGAGATGAAGGCGGCGATGGAGAAGCTCGACCTGCTGGTCGTGATCGATCCCTATCCGACAGTTTCGGCCGTGCTGCACGACCGCAAGGACGGCGTCTATCTGCTGCCGGCGTCGACGCAGTTCGAGACCTATGGATCGGTCACCGCGTCGAACCGCTCGCTGCAGTGGCGTGAGAAGGTCATCGAACCGAAATGGGATTCCAAGACCGACCATGAAATCCTCTATCTGTTCGCCAGGAAGCTCGGCTTCGCCGACGAGATGTTCAAGAACATCAAGGTCGAGAACAACGAGCCGTTGATCGAGGACGTCACCCGCGAGTTCAACAAGGGCATGTGGACCATCGGCTATACCGGCCAGTCGCCGGAACGCCTGAAGCTGCACATGGCCAACCAGCACATGTTCGACAAGACCACGCTGCAGGCGATCGGCGGCCCGGCCGACGGCGAGTATTACGGCCTGCCGTGGCCGTGCTGGGGCACCGCGGAGATGAAGCATCCGGGGACGCCGATCCTCTACGACACCTCGAAGCCGGTTGCCGAAGGCGGCCTCAATTTCCGCGCGCGTTTCGGCGTCGAGCGGGAGGGTCAGAATCTGCTGGCCGAGGGCTCCTATTCGGTTGGTTCGGAAATCCAGGACGGCTATCCCGAGTTCAGCATGGCCGTCCTCAAGAAGCTCGGCTGGGACGGCGACCTGACCGCCGAAGAGAAAGCCACCATGGCAAAGGGCAACGGCGACAAGTCCAACTGGAAGACCGACCTCTCCGGCGGCATCCAGCGGGTCGCCATCAAGCACGGCTGCGCGCCGTTCGGCAACGCCAAGGCCCGTGCCGTGGTCTGGACCTTCGCGGATCCGGTGCCGCTGCATCGCGAGCCGCTATACGCGCCGGACCGGTCTCTGGTGGCCGACTACCCGACCTACGACGACCGCAAGATGTATCGCCTGCCGACCAAGTTCAAGTCGATCCAGGATATCGACTACTCCAAGGAATTCCCGATCATCCTGACGTCGGGCCGTCTTGTGGAGTACGAGGGCGGAGGCGATGAGAGCCGGTCGAACCGGTGGCTGGCGGAGTTGCAGCAGGATATGTTCTGCGAGATCCACCCGATCGATGCCAACAATCTTGGCATCCGCGACGGCGAGATGGTCTGGATCCACAGCCCCGAGGGCTCGAAGGTCAAGGTCATGGCGATGGTCACGGAGCGCGTCGGCAGGGGGGTCGCCTTCATGCCATTCCATTTCGGCGGCCATTTCGAAGGAGAGGATTTGCGCCACAAATATCCCGCGGGCGCCGATCCGATCGTCCTGGGTGAATCGTCGAATACCGTGGGCACCTACGGATACGACATCGTGACCAACATGCAGGAAACCAAGGCCACCCTGTGCAACATCGAGAAAGCGTGAGGAGCTGAACCATGGCACGCATGAAATTCCTCTGCGACGCCGAGCGCTGCATCGAGTGCAACGCCTGCGTGACCGCATGCAAGAACGAGAACGAGGTGCCGTGGGGCGTGAACCGCCGGCGCGTCGTCACCATCAACGACGGCAAGCCGGGCGAGCGCTCGATCTCGGTGGCCTGCATGCATTGCTCGGACGCGCCGTGCATCGCGGTGTGCCCGGTGGACTGCATCTATACGACCGAGGAAGGCGTGGTCCTGCATTCCAAGGATTTGTGCATCGGCTGCGGGTACTGTTTCTATGCCTGTCCCTTTGGCGCACCGCAGTATCCCAGCGCCGCCACTTTCGGCAGCCGCGGAAAGATGGACAAGTGCACCTTCTGCAACGGCGGCCCGGAAGAGAATATGAGCAAGGCCGAACTCAAGAAATATGGCCGTAATCGTCTGGCCGAGGGCAAGTTGCCGCTGTGCGCGGAAATGTGCTCGACCAAGGCGCTGCTGGCCGGAGACGGTGACATCGTCTCGAACATTTACCGTGAACGCATTGTCTCGCGCGGTTTCGGTTCGGGCGCCTGGGGCTGGGGCACGGCGTACCAGCTGAAGTCCGGTAGCTGAAGCCCCGCGGCGAATCGCGGCTGGAAGACGTTTGGGGGGCGGAGCCTTGTCGCTGCGCCCCCCTTTTTCCTTTATGTTAATCTGATTGAGCCAAGGGTTCCGGCACCGCGTTCAGCATAGAGGGGTTTTGCGCCATGAGAGATGCGAACCGAAAGAGTTGGGTGTTTCTCGCCTGTTGCCTGGTTGCAGGCGGAATTGCGCTGGCCGGCTGCCGAAGCGAGGAGCGGAACAGAATCATCAGATTCGAAAAAGGAACCTATCTCGGCAATCCGGACCAGAAGCTCAGCGACGAGCAGGTCAACGAACTCCGGTTTCGAGCCGGCAGCCAGCGGAGTTGACACTGCAGTTTGGAATTGTTGTGGAGACGACATCATGCCGAATATCCATCGACTCCTGAAAGTAACCGGACATACGGGCGTCGTGGCGGTGCCCGCCGTTACGGTTGCCGGGGCCGCTTCCGTGCTGCCCGGGTTCGGCGGCCCGCCGGCGAGCCCCACGGCTGACGGAGAACCGCAGGCGGCGTGAGCGGAGTGAGGGGCGCAAACAGCCGGAACCGGGCCCCGGGATCGGGCGGCGAAGCCAGGCTGAGATCATGGATCGCCGCCGGATTGATCGGCTTGGGCGCCGTTGGAGCAATGCCGGCACAGGCGGACCTGGTGGGGCATGGCGGCTTCGTGAAGGGAGTCGCCGTAGCGCCGGACGGATCACGGGTGCTGACCGCCAGCTTCGATTATTCGGTGATGTACTGGACCCTGCCCGACGGCGCATCCCTGGGCCGGTTTGTCGGCCATGAGGGCGGCGTCAATGCGGTCGCCTTCCTGCCCGATGGCCGGCGGGCGGTTTCCGGCGCAGACGACGGCGCGGTCATCCTGTGGTCGCTGCCGGACGGCGGGGTCCAAAGGCGCATGTCCGGCCATCTGGGAAAGATCGCGGCCGTGGCGGTGTCGCCGGATGGCCGGTATGCGGCGTCCGCCGGTTGGGACCGGACGGTGCGGATCTGGGATCTTGCCACCGGGGAAACGCGGCATGCGCTGGACAACGGGCAAAGCAACATCAACGCGGTGGCATTTTCACCCGACGGCGGACGACTCCTGACCGGCGGTCACGATTCGACGATCCGCCTGTGGCGCGTGTCCGACGGCACGCGGCTTCTGGCCATGTCCGGGCACGATTTCGCGGTGAACAGCATTGCCTTCACGCCGGACGGCCGGCGCGCCGTGTCGGGCAGCGTCGATGAAACCCTGCGGCTCTGGGATCTGGAGAGTGGCGCGGAGCTGGACCGCTGGTACGGCCATGCGGGATCGGTGATCGGGGTGGCGGTTTCGGCCAACGGCAAGCTGGCCGCGTCGGGCGGCATCGACGGGACGGTGCGGATCTGGCATCTGCCGACCGGCAAGCTCGTTCATGCGCTCACCGGGCATGGCGGGCCGGTATGGTCGCTGGCCTTTACGCCGGACGCGCGGCTGCTGCTGTCCGCGGGCGCCGACAACGTCGTCCGCTTGTGGGATGTCGAATACGGGACGCCCCTGGGCGGCGAGGAAACCGCATATGATGGCGCTGACGGGCTCGCCGCCGGAGACAGCCGCGGCGCGCGCCTGTTCCGCAAATGCCGGGCCTGCCATGCGACCACGGCGGATGGCGCCAACAAGGCCGGGCCGACCCTGTACGGTATCTTCGGCCGCACATCGGGAAGTGTGGAGGGATATCCGTATTCCGAGGCGCTGGCCGGCGGACGACTGGTCTGGACCGAGGAAGCCGTCGACATGCTGTTCGCCGAGGGGCCGGATTCCTTCACGCCGGGCTCAAAAATGCCGCTGCAGCGGATGCCGGACCCGCAGGACCGGGCGGAGCTGATAACCTACCTGAAGCGGATTACCGCGATCGACGGCCAGGAGTGACGGGCGATCATTCGTTCCCGGCGACCAGTACAGCCAGCCTGGAGCGAAGATTGTCCAAAAGGCCCTCGACGCCGATCTTCCGGATTACCGCGTCGATTTCCGCTCTCTGGGCCGCCGCCATGCTGACGCCCTCGACGATGACGTCGATGATCTTGAGCTCGCCGTCGAACTCGCGAATCCGCAGTTCGGCCGCCACCGGCGGCTGACCGTCGGCGTGGACGACACGTGTCCGGACCAGGATGTCCCTTGCGTTGTTCTGCAGTTCCAGGCTGTTGACGATCTCGAGAGTCTGGCCGGCGTAGCCGCCGAGGCGTCGGGCATAACTCGTCAGCAGCCACTCGGAGAACAGCTCCCGGAACTCCGTCCGCTGTTCGTCGCTCATGGTCCGCCAGTGGCGGCCCGCCACGAATCGTCCGATCGTGTCCAGCGCGAAACCCCTGCGGGTAAGGCGGCGGAATTCGAGCTCGCGTTCCGTATCGGTAAATTCGCTCGCCTCCAGCATGGCCAGACCGCTGCCGGCCAGATCCTGGACGAAGGCTTCGGCCTCGACGCCACGGGTGTCGGCCTTGGCGGCGGACACTGCGTATACGGCAAGAACCAGCATCATGAACGCCGCCGCGGCAAAGTGGACGGCTCTGTTGTGTGCTATTGTGCGGACCATTCCTTATTTCCCCCGACTGAGTCGTGTATTTCCACCCCGTTCCATTCGGGTACTATACCAGAGCAGACGCAGTTCATAATGGGTTAACAAAGCGTTACCATACGAAATCGTCTAAAATTTTACAGATAATTAACCATGGAGGGTAATTTGACGGATCACGCCGCAACTCCCGATTTGGTTGAAATGCTGAAAGAATCCATGCCGATACACGAGGCCGGCCTGACCGTTCGGGAGGCCGGGACGGGTCTGGTCATCGTCGACGAAGTCAACGGGTTCGCTTCGGTCGGGTGCGGAAACCTCGCGCCGCAGGCGGACAATCCGCAGGTCACCGGCATGATCGAAGAGACCGACCGGCTGGCCCGAGCCTTTCGGGCACAGGGCTGGCCGGTACTCGCATTCCTCGACACCCACGAGCCGGGCAAACCCGAACCGCCCTACCCGCCGCACTGCGAGAAGGGCACGGGTGAAGAGAACCTGGTGCCGGCCCTCGAATGGCTGGAGCGCGATTCGGCGGCGACGCTCATCCGCAAGGACTGCATCAACGGGTTCGTCGGGGCGATCCGGCAGGACGGCAGCAACCAGGTCGCCGAGTGGATCAACGAAAATCGGCTGCGGCGGCTTCTGGTCGTGGGCATCTGCACTGATATCTGCGTGATGGATTTCGTGCTCACCATGTTGTCCGCGCGCAATCACGGGCTGATGCCGACCCTGGAGGACATCGTCGTCCATTCCGCCGGCTGCGCCACGTACGACCTGCCGCGGACGGTGGCATCCGGACTCGGCCTGCCCGAGACCGCCGCCCACCCGCAACAGCCGACGCACTACCTCGGCCTGTATTTCATGGCGTCGCGCGGCGCCATCCTGGCCGACCGCGTAGTCGTCGCGGCGGCGTCCGCCGCGGTGGAGTAACAGTCATGCCGACCGATCCCGACCCAGTCCTGGGCCTGATGATGGAGCGTCCGCTCCTGATCTCCTCGATCATCGACTATGCCGCTTGCGTCCATGGCCACGTCCCGGTGGTATCGCGGGATGCCCAGGGACGGATGCACCGCTATACGTATGGTGACGCGGCGAAGCGCATCGCGCGGCTGGCGCATGCGCTGAAAACGCTTGGCGTGAGGCCCGGCGACAGGGTCGCCACGTTGGCCTGGAACGGCCACCGGCATTTCGAACTCTATTACGCCGTCTCGGGCATCGGCGCGATCTGCCATACCGTCAACCCGCGGCTGTTCCGCGATCAGCTGGTCCATATCTTCAATCACGCCGAGGATCGCTTTATCTTTGCCGACCCGGAATTGATGCCGCTTGTAGAGGACATTGTGCGAGACCTTCGGACGATCGAGGCGATCGTGGTTCTCGCGGAGGCCGCGGAGATGCCGGAAAGCGATCGGAAATCGGTTCTGTGTTACGAAACCCTGCTGGGCCGACAGCCCGACGCGATCGACTGGCCGGAGTTCGACGAGAAGACCGCCGCGGCACTGTGCTATACATCCGGGACGACGGGGAAGCCGAAGGGCGCGCTGTACAGCCACCGCTCGACGGTCCTTCACGCGCTGAGCTCCATCATCGGACACGACAACAGGCTCGACAGCACCGACGTGTTCATGCCCGTCGTGCCGATGTTTCATGTCTGCGCGTGGGGCTATCCCTACGCCTGTCCGATCGCAGGCGCCGCCATGGTCCTGCCCGGACCGCGGCTCGACGGCGCGAGCCTGCATGAATTGATGGAGGAAGAGCGGGTGACGCTGGCGGCCGGCGTGCCGACGCTGTGGTACGGCCTTATGGAACATCTGCGCCAGACCGGCGGCAGCCTTACGCACCTCCGCGGTCTGGTCAGCGGCGGCGCGGCCGCGTCGCTCGCGCTGATCGAGGCGATCGAATCCCACGGAGTCGAATTCATGCACGGCTGGGGCCTGACCGAAACCAGCCCGGTCGCGACGACAAACCTGTCCTCCACCGTGCAGTCAGGGCTCGAGGGGGACGCGGCGCAACGGTACAAGCTCAGGCAGGGACGGCCGCTGCATGGCGTCGAATTCCGGCTGGTCGGGGACGATGGTGCGCCCGTCCCCCGGGACGGAACCGCCAGTGGCGAGGTCCTGCTGCGCGGGAACACCGTAATCGCGGAGTACTACCGGGACGAGGCCGCGAGTGCCGCCGCCTTCGACGCCGACGGATGGTTCCGGACCGGCGATATCGGCACCATCGACGAATACGGCTGTCTGCAGTTGACCGACCGGGCCAAGGACCTGATTAAATCCGGTGGCGAGTGGATCAGCTCGATCGACCTGGAAAACGCCGCGCTCGGCCACTCCGGTGTTGCGGCGGCGGCGGCGATCGCGATTCCGCATCCCAAATGGGGCGAGCGGCCGCTGCTTGTCATCGTCCCGCAAGAGGGGGAGTCGCCATCGAAGGAGGACATCCTCGGTTTCCTGAAGGATCGCGTTGCGCAATGGTGGCTGCCGGACGATGTGGCGCATATCGACGCCATGCCGCTCACCGCAACCGGCAAGGTTTCCAAGCGACAGCTTCGTGAACGCTTCCGGGACCACAAGCTGCCCACGGCGTGACCTGCCGGACATCAGACCTTGCCTGCGGGGTGCGGGTGGGGGATAAGGCGACGCCCACGGCCCTCTGGAGATCCGACACATGCGTCTTGCAGACCGCTTCGAATGGGGCGCCCGTACCTATGTCATGGGCATCCTGAACGTCACACCCGATTCCTTTTCGGGCGACGGGCTGCGTGTCGACGATGCCGGCGCCGTCGAGCGGGCATTGGCGCAGGCCGTGGATTTCATGGAGTCCGGCGCCGATATCCTCGACGTCGGCGGCGAGAGCACCCGCCCCGGCGCGGCCCCGCTCGGCGCGGAGGATGAGAAGCGGCGGGTGCTGCCGGTGATCGAGGCTATTGCCAGGGCGTTACCGGCGGCGATTGTTTCGGTCGACACCTTCAAGGCGGATGTCGCCGCCGCGGCGCTGGAGTCCGGTGCCCACATCGTCAACGACGTCTGGGGCCTGCGCGCCGATCCCGAAATCGGGCCGTTGGCCGCTGCCCGCGGCGCACCGGTAGTCCTGATGCACAATCGCAGCCGGCCCAGCGCGGTCGTCGTGGACCGGCTCGGCGGCAGTTATCTTGGCCCGGATTACGACGACTTCGTTGAAGACGTGGCGTCGGAGATGCTCGGGCTGGCGCAGGGCGCGCTCGCCGCCGGCATCCCGCGCGATCAGATCATCCTCGATCCCGGGGTCGGCTTCGGCAAGACAGTGGCGCAGAACATGACGTTGATCAACCGAATCGATCGCTTCAAGGCGCTTGGTTATCCGGTCCTGTCGGGCCCCAGCCGCAAGAGCTTTATTGGCCGCGTCCTTGACCTGCCGGTCGAAGAGCGGCTCGAGGGAACCGCGGCGGCAGTCGCCCTTTCGATCGTGCGCGGCGCCGATATCGTTCGCGTACACGACACCGGGGCCATGGTCCGCGTGGCACGCATGACCGACGCCCTGCTGCGCGCGCGGCCGGACGACCCGGGTCCATGACCGTCGTCCATATCGCGCTGGGCAGCAACCTCGGCGACCGCGCGGCGAATCTCGAAGCCGCCATCTCCGCTCTGCCGCCGGCCGTCGAAGTGACCCGCCGGTCGCCGGTCTACGAGACGGAACCGGAATACGTCACCGATCAGCCGGCATTCCTGAACATGGTGGTATGCGGCGATACCGGGCTGGAACCGGAAGACCTGCTGCGGCGACTCAAGGAGATCGAGCGCGATCTGGGGCGAACGCCCGCCCTGCGGCACGGTCCGCGGCTCATCGATCTCGACATCGTCTTCTTCGGCGGCCGGATCGTCGATGTGCCGGGGCTCGTCATACCGCACCCGCGGTTGGCTGAACGGATCTTCGTGCTCAAACCGCTGTCCGACATTGCACCGGCGGTGACGCACCCCGCCACAGGCGAGACCGTACGGGAATTGCTGGGAAAACTCGGCGACAGGACCGGCGTGAGACTCCATTCCCGCCATTCGGAACCCTAAGCTGACGGCCATTGTCAAGTCGACGGCCGGATCGGCAAAGACGACATTCGCAGTGGCAAGAAAAAGTAGCATAGCACGGAAATATTTACGGCTCTCCGGAGTCCGGGGTCATGTTGTACGCACGCCATACATCCGATCTTCGAAATGTCAAATGAGAGTCGTGATAACGCTATTTCAGATAGTGTTCGCTTTCACTAATTCGTGATTGCAGAAGTTGGGCAGTTAAATTTTTATTAAACTTTCTATTGTATTTTATTGGAATGTGCTCGGAATTTGGGACCGGCACGCTTTGCCGGGTGGGCCCGAAATCGGAGTTAATGTTCTTGTTGCACCGCAGCAAATTTCCTGTTATTTTTGTGCAATGCAGCAAGATCGCAGTGTTGGTTATTTTGAGAGGGCTGGACATGGTTTCCAGAAAAACGGCTACGGGCGGCCGCGGAGAGCCCGCAGATTACGGTGTGGCCGGCAGGTGGTTGCGTGACCTGCGGCGTCATTGGCAGCTCACCCAGGCAGAACTGGCCGAGCAGGCGGGAATTCCCGATCCGGCCATAATCGAGTGGATCGAGACGGGCGAAATCCGCCCGCCGGCGTTCGTCTATGCCGCCTATGCTCGCGCATTCAGCATGGACCGCAAGGCATTCGCAGAGAACTGCGACATGTACTACCGCGCCGACGGAACCGCGGCCGCCGCCTGATCTTTAGGCTGCCGGGTATCCTGCCTCCGCACACACCGCCCAGCTTTCAGAACCGGTCCTCGGCCACGGCCATAGTGGCCTCGCCGCCGCTCGCGACAGTCGTTGCGAGGCCAGCCGCCTGCGGCAAAATCTGCTCGGCATAAAAACGCGCGACGGCCATTTTGTCTTTGAGGCGGGCGGCATCTCCGGCGCCGGCCTCCAGCATTTCTGCACAGTGCAGTGCGGCACGGGCCAGCATGGATCCGCCGGTGACAACTCCAAGCAGTCGAAGGTAGTGCGATGCGCCGGCCAGCGCATCGACCGTGCTTTCCCGTCCCGCATCCAGCAGCCACTGGGTCGCGTTGTCCAGGGCATCCACCGCGGCCGCGAAATGCCGCCGGATGACAGCGATGTCGTCTTCGGATCGCGGGTTCATTCCGTTGATCAGAGCCTCGAGTTCTTCGATGTATTCGAGCGCGGCCGCGCCCTCGTCGCGCAGGAGCTTGCGGGTCACCAGATCGATCGCCTGGATGCCGTTGGTGCCCTCGTAGATCGGTGCGATACGGGCGTCGCGATAATGCTGCGCCGCGCCGGTCTCCTCGATGAATCCCATGCCGCCATGGACCTGCACGCCGATTGAGGCGACCTCGACGCCGACATCCGTGCACCAGGCCTTGACGACCGGTGTCAGAAGCCCGATCCGGCGGTCCGCATACGCGCGCCAGGAGTCCTCCTTGTGACGTTTCGCGATGTCCAGCATGGCGGCCAGATCATAAGTGACGGCGCGCATGGCCTCGGTCTGTGCGCGCATCGTCATCAGCATCCGCCGAACGTCGGGATGGCCGATGATGGCGCCGCTGCCATCTGCCGGCGGCTTGCCTTGAATGCGTTCCCGGGCATAGGCGCGGGCCTGCTGATAGGCGCGCTCGGCGATCGAGACACCCTGCAGGCCGACGCTGATCCGGGCATTGTTCATCATGGTGAACATGTACTCCATACCCCGGTTCTCCGCGCCCACCAGGTAACCCACCGCGCCTTCGTTGTCGCCATAGGCCATCAAGCAGGTCGGGCTGCCGTGGATGCCGAGCTTTTCCTCAAGCGAAACGCACCGCAGATCGTTGCGGCTGCCCGGCGTTCCGTCCGGGTTGACGAGGAACTTCGGCACAATGAACAGCGATATTCCGCCGGTTCCCGCGGGCGCGCCGGGGGTTCGCGCCAGCACCATATGCACGATGTTTTCGGTCAAATCGTGCTCGCCATAGGTGATGAATATCTTCTGGCCGCGGACAAGGTAATGCTCGCCCGCCGGCTCCGCCCTGCATTTGAGTGCCCCGACATCGGATCCGGCGCCCGGTTCCGTCAGGTTCATCGTGCCGGTCCATTCGCCGGAAACCAGCTTGGGCAGCCACGTCGCCTTTTGCCCTTCGGTTCCGTGCGCGGTCAGCAGCTCGACGGCACCTTGCGTCAGCAGCGGGCACAGCGCCCACGACATATTGGCGGACTGCCAGATTTCCTGAAGCGCGATGGCCACCAGCCAGGGCAGTCCCTGACCGCCGTATTCGGGCTCGAACGGCACCGCGTTCCAGCCGCCCTCGACGAAAGCGTCGTAGGCCTCGGTCCAGCCCTGCGGTGTATGCACGACGCCGTTCTCGTAACGCGCCCCGCCCGCCTGGTCCGCCGAATGATTGAACGGCGCCAGCCGCTCGCGGGCCAGCTTGTCGGCCTCCTCCAGGATCGCGCCGACCAGATCAGGCGTTGCCTCGTCCAGCCCCTCCAGCCGATTGACGGTTTCGAGGGCGCCCATATCCTGAAAAAGGAAACGCATGTCCCCGAGCGGGGCCTCGTACGATGTCATGCCTTGCTCTCCCGTGATCGCTACCGTTATTGCGGACCGCGCCACCGACTGCAAGCCCTCTTGCCGGGCAAGCCGCGCCGGCGAGCGTACCCGACTTCGCGTAATCGAACGCGTGACTACTTCCGGTCGGTCATTTATCGTTGCCCGCTGATGCGATTGTGAGGATGCCGCCAGGCGATGCAAGACCGGTTCAATCCACCGAAGAAAGGGCCGTACACCGGCAATCCGCCACCGGAGAGCGGCTCCGATGCCGGGCCGGAAGGCGTTACGGAGCGGGTATTCGCGGCGCGGGTTCGCCTGTTGTATTCGGGTTTGCGCCTCCTGGTCGTCGGTAACCTGGCCAATGTCGCCATTCTCGCGGTCGTCCATCGCAATGTGATCGAGGCCGGCATTCTTCTCGGCTGGCTCGGGTTTTTCCTGGCCAGCATGGTCTGGCGTATCGTCCTGACCCGGTGGTTCGCGGCCAGCGACCCGGACAAAGATGAGATGCGGGTGTGGGCCAGACGATACGTGCTGGCCACGGCATGGACCGGAGTTGCGTGGGGCCTGGCTGGAATTTTCATGCTCCCGGATGCGCCACCCACGCACCAGATCGTAACGGCATTCGTGCTGGGCGGCGTCGCTGCCGGCGCCATGACCACCCTTTCGCCTATATTCCCTGCCTATGTGGCCTACGTCGTGCCGACGCTGGTTCCAGTTGCCGTCCAGTTCCTGCTCATGGGCGGCGAAACCGGCTACGGCATGGCCACGATGTACGCGCTGTTTCTGGCTTACCTTCTCAAGGTGGGTCTTTCGCAGGGTGAAGACCTGGAGCGGACGCAACGGCTGGCAATCGAAAGACAAAGCCTGGTTGCGGATCTAACCAGACAAAAGGCGGTGGCTGAAGCGCTGAACACAGAGCTTCGTCAGCGCATCGCCGAGCGCGAATCCATTGCGGCCGATCTGCGTCACCGCGAGGCCAGCCTCGCCAACGCGCAGCGTATCGCCGGCCTTGCCAGCTGGGACTGGGACTTGCAGACGAACGAAATCCGCGGATCGGACGAGGCTTACCGCATTCTCGCGATCGACCGCGACGTCGAGAGTATCACGTTTGAAGACTTCATGGAGATGGTACACCCGGACGATCGTGACGCGGTGGCGCAAGCGGTAAGGCGGACCCTGGACCAGAACGCGATCTACAGTGTGGAGCATCGCGCCATCGCGACCGATGGATCGGCAAGGGTGCTGCACCAAAGGGGCGAGGCGGTGTTCGACAACAACGGCAAGCCGTTACGCATGTCGGGCACCGCGCATGACATCACCGACCTGCATCGCACGCGCGAGGAGTTGCGGGCGGCCTCGCTACGGGCGGAAGAGGCCAGCCAGGCCAAGTCGCGGTTTCTCGCCAATATGAGCCACGAGTTCCGGACACCCTTGAACGCGATCATCGGGTACAGTGAAATTCTGAAAGAGGATGCGATAGAGCACGGCCAGACGGCGAGCGTGACCGATCTGGAACGGATCAATTCCGCGGGCCGGCATCTGCTGGCGATGGTCAATGAGGTGCTCGATCTTTCGAAAATCGAGGCCGGCAAGACTGAGTTGTTCATTGAATCGTTCGATGTGCAGGAATTGGTCGAGGAGGCGGTGGCGACGGTCCGCTCGCTCGTCGAGGCGAATGACAACAGGCTCATCCTGCACTGCGAGGCGCCGCTTGGACGAATGGCGGCGGATGCTGTGCGGGTCCGGCAAATGCTCTATAACCTGCTTTCCAATGCCGGGAAATTTACAGAGAGCGGGGAGATTCGGGTGACGGCGCGACGGATCAGCGAGCGGGCTTTGCCGGCGCAGGATGGCTGGATCGTGATCGCAGTATCCGACACCGGCATCGGCATGCCGCCGGGCCGGGTGGATTCGGCATTCGAGGCGTTCAGCCAGCTGGACCCATCGACGACGCGAAGACATGGCGGGACCGGCCTGGGATTGGCTATCACCAGGCATTATTGCGAGATGATGGGTGGCGCGATATCGGTAAAGAGCAAGCCGGGCAAGGGCAGCACCTTTACGCTCCGGCTCCCGACGGTGGTGATACCGGCCGAGTCGGATACCGCGCCGGTCGGCGTTTGACGGGCCTATGGTGATGGCGGTTGGCAATCGCACGTTTCTGGCGGAGCGCGTGCAGCTGATCTTCAGCGATTCCTGGGCCAGTTTGCCGATCAACCTGATCAATGCCGGGGTCGTGGCTCTCGTCCATCGCAATGTCCTGCCCTTGCACGTCCCGCTAATCTGGTTCTTGTTCATTGCGTCGGTCGTCGGCCTGCGGGTTGCGCTCTACCTTTGGTACCGCGGCGCCCCGGTGTCCGAGGCCAACGCTCCCGTGTGGGCTCGCCGCCTCATGGTGGTCCTGGCCGTGACCGGAGCAGGTTGGGGCGTCGGCGGAATCGTTGTGATGTCGATGGCCCCGCCAATCTATCAGGTGTTGATCGCGTTCGTACTTGGCGGCATGGCGGCGGGCGGCATGCCAAGCCTGTCGCGTATTTTCACGGCGTACCTCGTGTTTGCCGTTCCGGTGCTGCTGCCGGCCATTGTTTATTTTGCCTACCAGGGCACCGAACTGAACATTTCGGTTGCCGTCATGGGCACCTTGCTCCTGGGGTTCCTGCTGGCGATGGGCCGCCGCCAGGAAGCGAACATCGTCAATTACATGCGGACCGCAGAAGAAAACCGCAACCTTGTGCAGGATCTTCGCCGCGAGATCGCGGAACGCGAACAGGCGGAAACCCGCTTACGCAGCCGCGAGCACACGCTGGCCCGGGCACAGCGCATCGCGCAAATGGGCAGCTGGGAATGGGACATCGTAAACGATCGGATCACCTCGTCGCGAGAGAACAACCGGCTGTTCGGACGCGACCGGGATGCGCCCCCGTACAGCTATGACACGGTTCTTCAAGCGGTCGACCCGGAAGACCGCGAGCGGATAAATGAAATCATAAAAAACGCCGTGGCGGAGGGCCGTGCCTATAGCTGTGACTACCGGATCCGGCTCCCCGACGGCGGCGAACGCGTGATATTCGAGCAGGCGGATATCACTTGCGACGATGACGGTCGCGTGGTGCTGGTCACGGGAATCAATCTGGATATCACCGACCGTTACCGCGCCCAGGAACGATTGCGCGGCGCGATGCATGAGGCCGAGGCCGCCAGCGAGGCCAAATCGCAGTTTCTGGCAAATATGAGCCACGAGCTGCGCACGCCCCTGAATGCGATCATCGGCTACAGTGAAATACTGAAGGAGGATGCGCTGGAGCGCGGCGAAGCATCATTCATTCCCGATCTCGACAGGATCAACGTGGCCGGCCGCCATCTCCTGGAGCTGATTAACGATGTGCTCGATCTGTCGCGGATCGAGGCCGGGCGCACCGAGCTGTTCCTCGAATCCGTCGAACTGTTGCCCTTCTTGGATGAGGTCGTGGTGACGGTCCAGCCGCTGGTTTCGGCGAACGGCAATCGGTTCACGCTCGATTGCCCGGCCGACATCGGGGAGATTTGCACCGACGTTACCAAGCTTCGCCAGATTCTCTTCAACCTCCTGTCCAATGCTGCGAAATTCACGGAGAACGGGGAAATTCGGCTCCAGGTCTCGCGGTTTACGGACGCCGCCAAGGCGGGCGGAGCGGAGTGGGTCCGCTTCGCGGTTTCCGATACGGGCATCGGCATCGCGCCGGAGGACCTCGAGACCGTCTTCATGGCCTTTGAACGCAGTGAGGCCGGCCGCGCGTCGCGGTACGATGGCACCGGCCTGGGACTCGCGATCTGCCGTTACTACTGCGAAATGATGGGAGGTGTGATCTCGGTTGAAAGTGGGGCGGAAAAAGGCTCGACATTCACCGTTCGTCTGCCCCCGACAGTGCGTGAGGACGAGCGCGCCGGTGGTGTGAGAGCCGAATAGAATCCGGGGTCAGCGCGCCGGGTCCGCACCGCCAAATTCCGCAGCTCGTCGCAATCGGGCTTGCCACGCGTATGAGCAACGCACGATTGCATACGCATCGGACTTCGGCCCGAACCGTTAGCCAACGATTTACTCCTTGGGACTACTATACTGCTTTGTAGTTCAGCGTGTCCGGTTGCAATACCGGTCAGCTGGCCAATAGCAGCAATGTCAGGAACCTGCGCGTTTTTGCGCCTGAACGAAAACACATGAGCACGCGCGAATCCGAAAACCTCTTTGTCGAACAGATCCGTTTGGTCTACTCCGGCGTGCTCTACGCGACGCTCGTCACGCTCTCGGCGGCCGCACTGCTGATTTTCGGACAGGGCGGCAGCGACCATGAGCCCGCACTCAACGGTTGGGTGGCATACATGGCGGTCGTTCTGAGCATGTGGCTTGTGCTGACATGGCGCTTCAAAACGGCCGGCACGACGCAAATCCGTCGGCCGGCGGGCTGGAACCTCCTGTATCTGATCACGGTCGCGGCGATCGGGGCAGGGTGGGGCATGGCCGGTGTGCTGTTCCTGCCCACCGATTCGGTTTCCCAACAGTTTCTGACAGCGTTCCTGCTGGCCGCGATCGCTGCCGGCAGCACGACGGTTCTCGCCGCGAGCTATCGCGCCTGCGTGATCTTCATCGTTCTGAGCCTTGCCCCGATCACCCTCTACGCCGCCGTGTTGGGCGGCGAGTCGGGTACCATAATTTCCCTGCTGTGCGGCGTGCTGCTGGTATTCGGCCTGTTGCTCAGCCGGCGGCAGCACGTCTTGCTCATCCGCTCGCTGCGGCTGGCGTTTGACAATGCGGACCTGGTTGCCGATCTGACCGAGGAAAAGGAGCGCGCGGAACGGCTCAACACCGAACTAGCGCACAAGGAGCACACGTTGGCTCAGGCGCAGCGCATTTCCAGCGTCGGAAGCTGGGAGTGGGACATCGCCAAAGATGAAATCCGCGGCTCCGAGGAGGCCTGCCGCATTTTCGGCGGCGATTGCAGACTGCCACACATCAGCTTCGCCCAGTTCCTGGACGCGGTACATCCCGAGGATCGGGACCTCGTATCGGAAGCGATCCGCGCCTCGGTCGATGAAGGTACCACCTTCAGCATTGAACATCGCCTTGTCCGCAGGGACGGAGAAGAGCGCATCCTGCTGGAGCAGGGAGAACTGACGTTCGGTATGGATGGCAAGCCCTCGAAGATGATCGGTGCGACGCATGACATGACCGACCGCCATCGCATGGAAGAGGACCTGCGCAGGGCGACCTACGAGGCGGAGGTGGCCAACAGGGCCAAATCCCAGTTTCTGACGAATATGAGCCATGAGTTGCGGACTCCGCTAAACGCCATCATCGGATATAGCGAACTGCTTCGCGAAGAGGCGGAGGACGATGACAACGCCGCCGCGGTGGTGGACCTCGGCCGCATCAGCACGGCCGGAAAGCATCTGCTGTCGCTGGTGAACGAGGTGCTCGACCTGTCCAAGGTCGAAGCCGGCAAGACCGATCTTACAATAGAGCTGTTCGACGTCGCCCGGCTGGTTGACGGCGTCGTTGCGACTGTGATGCCGCTTGTCGGAACGAACGACAACCGCGTTGCGGTCGACTGTCCCGATGAAATCGGGACGATGCGGTCGGACGCGACCAAACTCCGGCAGGTGCTGTTCAATCTCCTCTCCAATTCGGCGAAATTCACCGCCAACGGCGAGGTTCGTATTGCCGTATCGCGCAAGGACGGCAATCCGGAAACCGGCAGTACAGACAGGCTTGTGTTTACGGTATCGGACACCGGGAAGGGCATCGCACCCGACCAGGTCGAAGCGGCCTTCGCGCCTTTTGAGCAGACGAGTTCCGCGGGTGAGGTGAGCCTGGGCGGGACCGGTCTGGGGCTGCCTATTTGCCGGCATTTTTGCGCCCTGATGGGCGGCACCATCTCGCTGGAAAGCGAGGCCGGCACCGGCAGTACATTCACCGTGCAGCTGCCGGCCGACATCGGCCATGCGGAGCCGGAGCAGTCCACCGCGGCCCGGTTCGCGGGTTAGCGTTTTATCCGGTTGTCCGCTCCGACCCGGACCCTCATTTCCGGCGGGCCCTGTTAACAACCAAGCCGGTTTCGCTTCAAACAGCGAAACCCGTACCCGGCTCCCGTCGAATTGCGCGGCGGGCTATCTCACCGATATCACGATGGCGCCGAATTCGGCCCAACCGTCGTGAAATATGGCAAAAAATTAACGAATTTCCGCGACAATTGCAGCCAGTCAGACCACTTGCTAGGAAAGGTCACGACGCGCTGTGGTCGTATCTTCGAATGCCGCTCCGGATCCTGTGTCGCTGAATCCGGTCAGCCTGCGTTTCGCCGACGCGCGCCTGGAGCGCCGGTTCCTGCGGCTGCATCTGGTCGGGTCGCTCTGGGTGATACGATTGGGCCTGTTTTGCGGGGCCGCCCTTTATGCGTTTTTCGGGGTTCTCGACGCCTATGTCGGACAGGAGGCGACGGAAAAGCTGTGGCTCATCCGACTCGGTCTCGTCGTGCCGGTCATGTCCGCGACCGTTGCCCTAACGTATACCAATACCTTCTTGCGGTTTTCCCAGTTTCTGCTCGGATTCGCGGTATTCATTTCTGGCTTCGGGGTCGTGGCGATGACCGCGGTGGCGCCGCCGCCGGTCAACCACTGGTATTATGCCGGCCTGATCATGGTGGTGATCTACGCGTCCAGCATCATCCGGCTGCACCACACCTATTCCCTGGGCGTGTCTTTACTGCTTGTCGGGCTGTACCAGCTGTCTGCGCTCATCGTGAACCCGGTGCCCGATGCCGTCTACGTGAGCAACAACTTCTTTCTTACGATGTCGGTCGCTGTCGGCGCGTTGACCAATTATCTGCAGGAGTTCTTTATTCGCACCAAATTCATTCAGACGAGGCTTCTGTCCTCGGAAAAGGCCAGGTCGGAAGGGCTGTGGCGCAAATCCGAGAAACTGAACACGGACCTCAAGCGGAAACAGAATGCGCTGACCCGGGCACAACGCATAGCGCGCCTCGGAAGCTGGGATTGGGATCTCACATGCGACGAGATCGTCGCGTCCGAGGAAGCCCGCCGGATTCTCGGATTCGAGAAAGGTTCCGGCCCCAAGGGTTTCGTGGATTTTCTTGCGATCGTGCATCCCGCGGACCGGGACCGGGTGACCAAGATGTTGCGGACTGCGATTGACGAGAGGAGACCTGGAAAATTCGACCATCGCATCGTCCTGGCCGGCGGGCAGGTGCGTGTCCTGCAAGAGCAGGTCGAGCTTTCCTTCGATGAGGAGGGGTCTCCCGTAATGATGAGCGCCGCCATGCTCGATATTACCGAGCGCAACCAGATCGAGGAGAATCTGCGTGCCGCAACTTTGGCGGCGGAGACCGCGAACCGCGCGAAATCCCAGTTCCTGGCAAATATGAGCCACGAACTGCGGACGCCGCTCAACGCGATCATCGGCTACAGCGAATTGTTGAGCGAAGACGCCGACGAAAAGGGCGACAGATCGACAATGGAGGATCTTGACCGCATCAACACGGCGGGCAGGCACCTCCTGTCACTGGTCAACGATGTCCTGGACCTTTCGAAAATCGAGGCCGGCAAGACCGAGGTGTCCCTCGAAGTGTTCGAGATCATGCCGATTGTCGACGAGGTCGTGTCTACGGTTGCACCGCTGGTCGAACGGAACGGAAACCGTCTGACCGTCGACAGCCGGATGGTTGCCGGGGTCATGAGATCGGATCCGACCAAGCTGCGCCAGCTGCTGTACAACCTTCTTTCCAACGCCGCCAAATTTACCGAGAACGGCGATATCCGCGTCCGCGTCCACCGGGCCGACGGCGAGGCCGGAGCGGACAGTGGCGGCAATATCGTGTTCGTGGTCGCGGACTCCGGAACCGGCATCGCGGCCGATCAGATCGAGGCCGCCTTTACCGCCTTCGAACAGACCGATTCCTCGCGCGAATCGCTCCAGGCCGGCACCGGCCTCGGGCTGCCGATCTGCCGCCACTACTGCGCCATGATGGGCGGGACCATATCCGTTGACAGCGAACTCGGCCGGGGCAGCACCTTTACGGTGCGGCTGCCCTCGATGCTCGGCAGCAGCGAGGCGCCGGCCGAGATCAAACGTACGGCGGGCAGCGTCGACCGGCGTCAGAAACGATACACGGGATAGCGGGCCGGAGCGAACTTGACGGACAAGGCGCTACACCACCTTCCCGGGGTTCATGATGCCCCTGGGATCCAGCGCCGCCTTGATCCTGCGCATCAGGTCGATTTCCAGTTCGCTCTTGTAGCGGGTGATCTCCTCGCGCTTCAGGCGGCCGATTCCGTGCTCGGCGCTGATCGAACCGCCGAGATCGGCCACGATGTCGTGCACGATGCGGTTCATCCGCGGCCACTGTGCGATGTATTCGTCGCGGTCCATGCCTTGCGGCTGGCTGAGGTTCAGGTGGATGTTGCCGTCGCCGATATGGCCGAAGGGAAGCGGGCGAATGCCCGGCATCGCCTGTGTCACGGCGGCCACGGCGCGGCGGATGAATTCGGGCGACCGGTCGGCGGGTACCGAGATGTCGTGCTTGATGCTGCCGCCCTCATGGAGCTGGGCCTCGACGATGGCTTCGCGGATGCGCCAGAACGCGGCGCGCTGCGCCTCCGACTGCGCCACAACGGCGTCGCTGATCATCTCCTGATGGAAGGCGTCCTCGAGGAAGGCGGTCATGTTCTCGGCCATGCCGCCGCCGGGCCGCGCGCCCGAAAACTCGACCAGCACATAGAAATCGTGCGGCTCCGACAACGGGTCGGTCACGCCGTGGATATGCTTTATGGCGAACTCCAGCGACAGGCGCGGGATCAACTCCAGAGAGGTCACCGCATCGCCGCTCGCCGTGCGCGCCGCGGCCAGAAGCGGAACCGCCGCGTCCAGGTCGCGCAAGCCGACGATGGCGGTCTGTAGATCCTTGGGCAGCGGAAACAGCTTCAGGACCGCGGCCGTCACCACTCCCAACGTGCCTTCGCCGCCGATGAACAGCTGCTTGATATCGTAGCCGGTGTTGTCCTTGCGCAGGCCGCGCAGCCCGTTCCAGACCTGGCCGTCCGGCAGCACCGCCTCGAGCCCCAGCACGAGCTCGCGCATGTTGCCGTAATGCAGCACCGCCACACCCCCGGCATTGGTCGAAATATTGCCGCCGATCTGGCACGAACCCTCGGCCCCCAGGCTCAGCGGAAACAGCCGGTCGACCTTCTCGGCCGCCACCTGGATGTCCGCCAGCACGCAGCCGGCCTCCACCGTCATTGTATAGTCCGCCGGATCGACCAGCCGGACCCGGTTCATGCGCGAGAGGCTCAGGAGGATCTCGGCGCCATGTTCGTGCGGCACGCCGCCCGCGACGAGCCCTGTATTGCCGCCCTGCGGCACGATCGCGATATCGTGTTCGGCGCAGACCCGGACGACGTCGGACACCTCCTGTGTCGACGCCGGCCGCACCAGCAACGCGGTTTTGCCCACGAACAGCCCGCGCCGGTCCAGCAGCAGCGGCTCCAGCACCGCCGGATCGTCGCTCCAGCCCTTCGGCCCGACGATCGCCCTGATCCGGTCCAGCGCTTCCGGTGCCGGCGGAACCGCCGTGATGTCCGATGTTCTCCAGTCCGCCATGACCCAAAGATTAGGGGGCGGCCCGGTGGTCGGCAAGGGTCGTGGCTTGCGGGTCGCAGTGAATCAGGGGATCATGGCTGCACATACGGGCGCAGGGCAGGGAGAAGCGGACATGGCCGCGGACGCAACGCTCATCCGCAAGAGCGCGGCGGAGATCGTCGATCTCCTGAAGCACGGCGACGTCTCGCCGCTCGACCTCATCGACACGCTGGAGCATCGAATTGCCGCCGTCGACCCGGCCATCAACGCGTTGCCGACCCTGTGCCTCGACCGCGCCCGGGATCATGCGCGGCGGCTCATGAAAACAAAGCCCGGCAACAGAGGCCTGCTTGCCGGACTGCCGATGCCGATCAAGGACCTGGTGCCGGTCGCGGGGGTACGCACCACCTTCGGCTCGCCGATCTTCGCCGATTTTATCCCGGAGGAATCGGAAAGCATCGTCTTGCGGCTGGAGGACCGCGGCGCAATCGTCTATGCGAAATCGAACACCCCGGAGTTCGGCGCCGGCGGCCACACCTTCAACGACGTCTTCGGGACAACCGCCAACCCGTGGAACCCGGCACGGTCGGCGGGCGGGTCTTCCGGCGGCGCGGCGGCGGCGCTGGCCAGCGGCTGCGCCTGGCTCGCACATGGCTCCGACATGGCGGGATCGCTGCGTACCCCGGCCAGCTTCTGCGGCGTCGTCGGCCTGCGGCCGAGTCCGGGCCGCGTGCCGTCGGGGCCGGATACCAACCCGTACGGGATGCTGACGGTCGAGGGGCCGATGGCCCGCAGCGTGACCGACGCGGCGTTGGCGCTCGATGCGATGACCGGGCGTGACGCCACCGTGCCGTTCGCGACCGCCGAATCCGGCGGCGCGTTCCTCGCCGCGGCCTGCAATCCCCGGAAACCACAGCGAGTCGCCTTTAGCCGCGATCTTGGGCTCACGATGCTCGATCCCGTGGTCGAGGAGGTGTTCCTGAACGCGGTGCGGCGGCTGGAGGCGGCGGGAATCGAGATGGTGGAGGCGTGTCCCGATTTCACCGGCGCGCACGAGGCGTTCCAGGTGTTGCGGGCGGTCGCCTATGCCGCCGCGATGGGTCCGCTGCTTCGCGACCACCGCGACCGTCTGAAGCCGGAAGTGATCTGGAATATCGAGCAGGGGCTGGCGCTCGAGGGGAGCGCGATCGTCGAGGCGGAGCGCGAACGGGCGCGCCTGTTCCATGTGGTGCGGACGTTCTTCGAAACCCACGACGTGATCGTCTGCCCCGGCGCCATCGTGCCGCCGTTCCCTGCCGAGGAACGCTATGTGCGCGAATGCAACGGCCGCAAATTCGAGACCTATTTCGACTGGATTGCCATTGCCTACGGTTTCACCCTGGTCTCGCTGCCGGTAATCTGCATCCCCTGCGGCGTCACCGCCGACGGCCTGCCCGTCGGCCTGCAGATCGCCGGCCGCAACGGCGGCGAGGCGGAACTGATCGCCGCCGCCCGCACCATCGAGGATGTGCTGTTCGACTGGCGGCCGGAGACCCTGCCGGATTGCGTGGTGGCCTGACCCTGCATCCACGGCCGAGGCTCGGCCGGCTGCGGGTACCGGTTGTTCCCGACGCTTCGGCAGTCGGCGGTGAATTGACCGGACGCGCCGTCTGGTGCAAGTTTACAGCGAGTGCCGAATTTCCCTGCAGCCACGTGCGGGCACGGTTGGCGGCAGGGTCATCCCGTTCGGCGGCTGGATTTGGCGGGGTTCATCGAGTTTTCCCGTCGGCGTGATCAACCCGGTGTATGGATGTTGAAATCTTCCGCTGCGCCTTGTGTGCTCGTTGCCTGCCTCCTGATGCAATTCGGCGGCGAGGCTTTCGCACAGACCGGCCAGATCCAGTCGCAGGTTGAGTCCCGCACGTCCGAGGCCGAAGCGGCGGACGCGATCACGTCGTCCGATTCGCCCGATAAGAAGGAAAAGAAGTATCTGGTGGTTCCGGTGCCGATCGTCGATCCGACGATCGGCAATGGGCTGGCATTGGCGGGCCTATATACCTTCGCACCCGACGGCGATGCAGAGGCCGCGCCAATGCAGCGGCGATCGACCATTGCCGTTGCGGCCGGTTATACCAATACCGACAGTTGGATGGTGGGTGGCGGTCTCAAGCTTTATCTCGACGATGACCGCTACCGGGCCAAGCTCGGCGGCGGGTACGGGAACCTGAACCTGAAATGGTACGGGACCAGTTCGGATTCGATCTTCTTCGACAACCCGGCCGATTTTCGGACGCGCGGCTGGCTGGTGGACGGTAACGTGGAAAAACGGCTTGCCGAGAATTTCTATCTCGGCGTGAGTGGCCGTTACCTCCGCCCCGAGGCAAGTGCGAAGATTCCGATCGACGTGTTGCCTGAACTGCAGTTGGCGTTCAGCCTCGCAGCGATCGGTCTGATCGGGGAGTACGACACCCGCGACAACACCTGGTATCCTGAATCCGGTGCGCGCGGCATCGTCAATTTCCTGAGCTATCTCGAGGCGCTCAGCAGTGATCGGGAGTTCGCCTCCCTCGACGCCACCTTTGCCTACTACGCGAAGCTGGCGGATTCGCTTGTGCTGGCGGGTCAGGCGCGCGTTGCGACCGTCGGCGACAACACACCCTTCTTCATGCTGTCGACCGTCAATCTCCGCGGCTTCCCGACCGGGCAGTACATGGACAGGACGGTAACGCAGATCCAGGCCGAACTGCGATGGGAGGCCTGGCGCCGTCTCGGCGCCGTCTTCTTCGCCGGCACCGGCGTGGCGGCGGAGAGCCTCGACAAATGGGGCGATGCCGACCGGGCCTACGGCTATGGGGCCGGTCTGCGTTACCGCGTTTCGGAGGTCGACCGGATGAACGTCGGCCTCGACGTGGCGACCGGCAGTACCAACGACTTCACCGTGTATTTCCGTATCGGCGAGGCGTTCTAGAGCCGATCCGGGCGGAAGGTCGCCCGGTTATCCGCGACGATAGACGGGCCGCCAAATCTTGGTCTACTCCCGCGGCGCCGCAGCGCGTCTTAGCCGGTCGTTGATGGCGCGGCCGAGGCCCGCCTCGGGGATCGGCATCACGGCGATGCCGGTGAAGTCGGGTCGGTCGAGTTCGCGCAGATACGCGAACAGGTTGGCGGCGGCTTCGCGCAGATCTCCCGCCTCGCTCAGGTTCAGCGTGGCATCCGGCGCCGGGCCGAAGCCCAGCAACGCCTCGCCCGGATTTGCGTGGCCGGCGTCGAGGCGCAACGGCAGACCGGGGGCGTAATGGCTTTCCAGCATGCCGGGCGCCCGGATCGCGTCCGCGACACCCGCGACGGGGACGCTGCGGCCGAGAGCGGTCTCGATATCCTCCAGCGGCACACCGCCGGGGCGCAGCAGCAGCGGCGTGTCGCCGCTGACGTCGACCACCGTCGATTCGACGCCGACCGGGCAGGGTCCGCCATCGAGGATCAGCGCCACCGCGTCGCCCAGCTCATCGGCCACATGTTGCGCCGTCGTCGGGCTGACATTGCCCGAGCGGTTGGCGCTGGGCGCGGCGAGTGGACGATCGGCGACATGCAATAGCGCTCGCGCACCATCATGTGCAGGCACACGTATCGCAACTGTGTCCAGCCCGGCGCTGACCAGTTCGGACAGGCCGGCGTCCGGACGCCGCGCCAGAACCAGGGTCAGCGGGCCCGGCCAGAACCGTGCCGCCAGCGTCTCCGCCATGTCGTTGAACCGGCCCATCGCGCGCGCCGCCCCGGTCTCCGGCAGATGCACGATCAGCGGGTTGAAGCGCGGCCGTCCCTTGGCCTCGAAAATCGCCGCGACGGCTGCGCCATTGGTGGCGTCGCCGCCCAGCCCGTAGACCGTCTCGGTCGGAAAGGCGACCAACCGCCCGGCACGGATTTCCCGCCCGGCAATGGCGAGGGATTCGGGGTTGAGCGGCAGGATTCGGAGCATGGCCGATGTTATGGCCGAGGGGGACGCCGACGGCAAGAGCCGCCAGACGTGCTGGCGGCTCCCTGTCATTTCGACATTTCCTTCATTGGTTCCAACCGCCCGCGGTAGCGATCGGTGACCAGGATGCCGTACGGTGTTACGGCGTCTCATTCGGCCGGCCCTCGAAGGGCCTCAGCCGCACCATGGATTCTGCTACCGCCGTCCCGCCCGGTCAAGCGAAAGCGGGCCAGATGTGGCCTGTAGGGGCAAAATGTGATCGGCGTTCGCGAGTCGTTCCGATCCCTGTATACAATCCGGACCGGGGCTATTGAGATATCTTGGCCGCACCGTTAGTTTCCGTCCTGCATCGACTGACGAAATCCGAAGAACGGAGGGGCCCTATGGCGAAGTACGGGATCGCCGTCATTCCTGGTGACGGCATCGGCAAGGAGGTCGTGCCCGCGGGCATCCGGGTACTGGAAAAGGCCGGCGGCAGGTTCGGCGTCGAATTCCAGTGGGAGGATTTCGACTGGAGCTGCGAGCGCTACCACAATGTCGGCGCGATGATGCCGGAGGACGGGCTCGACCGGCTCCGTGACCACGATGCGATCTATCTCGGCGCCGTTGGCTTTCCCGGCGTGCCCGACCATGTCTCGCTGTGGGGCCTGCTGATCCCGATCCGGCGCTCCTTCCGGCAATATGTGAATTTGCGCCCGGTGCGGCTGTTCGAGGGCGTGTCGTCGCCGCTGGCCGGCCGGGCGCCGGGCGATATCGACTTCTACGTCGTGCGCGAGAACGTCGAGGGCGAGTATTCCGAGATCGGCGGCCGCATGAACCACGGCACCGAGGACGAGATGGTCACGCAGCTCAACATCTTCACCCGCAAGGGTGTCGACCGCATCCTGCGCTACGCCTTCGACCTCGCGCAGAGCCGGCCGAAGAAGCATCTGACCTCGGCCACCAAGTCGAACGGCATCTACTACACCATGCCCTATTGGGACGAGCGGGTGCGTGCGGTTTCCGCCGATTATCCGGACGTGAAGTGGGACCAGTTCCACATCGACATCCTGACGGCGCATTTCGTGCAGCATCCGGACTGGTTCGACGTGGTGGTCGGCAGCAACCTCCTGGGCGATATCCTCTCGGACCTGGGGCCGGCGGTCACCGGCACCATCGGCATCGCGCCCGGCGCCAACATCAACCCGGAGCGCGAGCATCCCTCGATGTTCGAGCCGGTGCACGGCTCGGCCCCGGATATCGCCGGCAAGGGCCTGGCCAACCCGATCGGCCAGATCTGGTCCGGCGCCATGATGCTCGACCATCTCGGACACCGTGACGCCCACGACGCCATCGTCTCGGCGATCGAGGCGGTGCTGAAGGACAAGACCGCGCTGACCCCCGACATGGGCGGCAAGGCGGATACGAATGACCTTACAGAGGCGATTCTCGGGGCGCTTTGAGCTAATCGAAGATGATCACGTCGGTGCCTTCGCGGTGACTTTTCTCGAACGGGGTGACGATATGGTACTCCCGCGTGACGCCGTCGACCGTCGCCGTGAACCGTGTGTGCAGTTCCAGCGTCCTGATGTATTCCCATGGCGTTTCGAGGATGAATTGCGGCTTGCCAATGAAGTGCATTTCCCCGCCGAACGATCTGTGAATGAGAATGTTTCCGGCGCCGTCGAATTCGCGATCGAGCGGGATGGGGATTTCCCGGCCGTTCAGCACCAGCCACGCGTCGATCTTATCGACCCTCTCGAGCCGGCCCTCGACCGAGAATTCGATATGGAAGGGCGCGCCCGAGCGTATCTGCCGTTTTTCGTCGTCGTGATGCCCGGTGGATACGGCGCTGACAATCACACGGGTGCCATCGGCCTGCCTCTCCACATCGGCCGGTTTCAGATCGAAATACCGGTATTCGTACAGGTTTTCGTTTACGCTGCACCCGGCAATCGCCGCCACGCACAGCGCTAGCAGGGCCGTCATAGCGATTGCGGATCGTCTCATATTCGCTGTCTCCAGATCTGGCCTTGGCGCAAGTGACGGCGCTACTATGTGCACCGGCGCCTTAACGGGCTGTTAAGCGGGACGGAACCGGAGGGAGGCATGGCGCGGACGGTTGAACGTGGGTTTCCCCGCGCCGAGTACGAGGCAAGGGCGGCGCGCGCGCAGGCGCTGATGACCGGGCATGAGCTGGACGCGCTGTTCGTGACCAGCGAGCAGCACGTGCGCTGGTTCACCGGTTTCGATTCGCAGTTCTGGGCCTCGCCGACGCGGCCGTGGTTCGTGATCGTCCCGCGCGAGGGCGCTCTGATCGCCGTGATCCCCGAAATCGGCGCCCCGATCATGGCCAGGACCTGGGTCGAGGACATCCGCACCTGGCCGGCCCCGGTGCCCGAGGACGATGGCGTCTCGCTGGTCTGCAATGCGATCGGTTCGCTGCCGCGCCGCTTCGGGCGGATCGGCGCCGAGATGGGGCCGGAGACGGTGCTGCGCATGCCGGCGGCCGATTTCCTGCGCATCGGCGAGACCATCGCGCCGCTGGCGTTCGCCGACGGCACGCCGGTGCTGCGGGGCCTGCGCGGCGTCAAGTCGCCGGCCGAGATCGACAGGATCCGCCATGTCTGCCAATTGACCTCGGAAGCCTTCTTGGCCCTGCCCGAAAAACTGTCCGCCGGCATGACCGAATGGGAAGCCTGCCGCGAGATGCGCATCGAGGTGCTGCGCCGCGGCGCCGATTCCTCGCCCTACATGATGGGCGCCGCCGGGCCCGGCGGCTACGACAACATCATCATGGGCCCGACGCAGAAAGTCATCGAGGCGGGCGATATCCTGATCATCGACACCGGCACCACCTTCGACGGCTATTACTGCGACTTCGATCGCAATTTCGCCTTCGGGGAGCCGGACGACGCCGCGAAACGCGCCCACGAGGCGGTCTGGCGGGCGACGCAGGCCGGCATCGATGCCGCGCGCCCCGGCGCCACCACCAGCGATCTGTGGCGCGCCATGGCGAAGGTGCTTGAGGCCGCCGGGTCGCTCGGCAACAATGTCGGACGCATGGGCCACGGGCTGGGCATGCAGCTGACCGAGTGGCCGTCGAACAGGCCCGGCGACGATACCGAGCTGGTCCCCGGGATGGTGCTGACGATCGAGCCGGGCATGGAATTCGCCCCCGGAAGGATGATGGTGCACGAAGAGAACATCGCCGTCACCGAAGACGGCTGCGAGCTGCTGACCATCCGCGCCGCGGCCGATATGCCGGTGGTGGGGTAGGCTGGAAAGAGCGACGGCATGCACACAAGATGGTTCGAGGATTTCCACGTCGGCGACCGGTTCGAAAGCCGCGGCGCGACGCTGACGGAATCGCAGATCGTCGATTTCGCGCTGACCTACGATCCGCAGCAGATGCATGTGAATGCCGCGGCCGCGGTGGACGGCATGTTCGGCGGGCTGATCGCCAGCGGTTTCCAGACCCTTGCGCTGAGCTTCCGGCTGTTCTTCGATCTCGGCCTGGTGGAGAAATCGAACATCGTCGGTCCGGGCATGGACGAGGTGCGCTGGCTTGCCCCGGTGCGCCCGGGCGATACATTAAAGAGCGTGGTGGCGGTGCTGGAGGCGCGCGAGTCCCGCTCAAAAACGGACCGCGGAACGGTGCGCTTCGGTTTCACCGTCGAGAACCAGCGCGGCGAAACAGTGCTGACCTACCAGGCGCTGACCATCATACGCAGGCGGCCGGGGGACGGCTGATCCCCATGGTCCGTCTGCGAGACGCATCCGCTTGAGGGGGGCTGGAGGCGATGGGGGAAATCGGCGGCGAACTCTTCCAGATGACAGCGGTCTTCGCGCTGATCGTCGTCGCGCTCGCCTTCTATGCGACCGAGAAGCTGTCCTTCGAGCTGACCTCGCTGGCGGTGATCTGCGCGCTGCTGTTGCTGTTCCATTTCGCGCCCGTTCCGGGGCCGGGTGGCCTCAACCGGATGGGGCCGGAGCGGATTCTTTCCGGCTTCGCCAATCCGGCCCTGATCACCGTGCTCGCGCTTCTGGTGATCGGCGACGGGCTGTCGCGGACCGGCGCCCTGGGACAGGGCGCCTGGCTGCTGCTGCGCGCCATGCGCGGGCATGCGGCGGCCAGCATCGGCTTGGCCCTGGTCGCCGTGCTGGCAGTCAGCGCCTTCCTCAACAACATTCCGGTCGTCGTGATCTTCATCCCGATCATGCAGGCGCTGGCGGAAAAACTCGGCCAGGGCGCGGGACGCTACATGATGCCGCTCAGCTTCGCGGCGATCCTCGGCGGCATGACGACCCTGATCGGCTCGTCGACCAACCTTCTGGTCTCCGGCATGCTGCTGGAGCTGGGCGAACGGCCGTTCGGGTTTTTCGACTTCACGGTGCCCGGCCTGGTCCTGGCGCTCAGCGGCCTTGCCTATGTCATGTTCATTGCGCCACGGCTGCTGCCGGACCGCGAGGCTCCATTGGGCACGCTGCCGGTTTCCGGGCGTCAGTTCGTGGCCCAGATCAGGGTCGTCGAGGATTCGAAACTGGTCGGCGCGGAATCGAATCTCGGGGTCTTCCCGGGCCTGCCCGACATCACCGTCCTGATGATCCAGCGTGGTGAGCGGACCGTCATGCCGCCCTTCGAGGACATTGCGCTGGCGGCCGACGACATCGTGGTGGTGGCGGCGACGCGCAGGACGCTGACCGATACCCTGAAGAACGATTCCCGCCTGCTGCACCCGGAGATTCCGGAGCCGCCGACCGAACCGGACCGCGAAGACGAGCAGCGCTGGACGACGGGCGGCCAGACCCTGGCCGAGGTGATGGTGCCACCCGGCTCGCCGATGGTCGGACGCACGCTGGAGCGGATCGGCTTCCGCTATCGCCACCACTGCATCGTGCTCGGCATCGAGCGGCGCAGCCGCATGCTGCGCCGGCGCATCACCGAGATCGCGCTGGAGGCCGGCGACGTCCTGCTGATCCAGGGCCGGAACGACGACGTTCTGGCCCTGCGGGGCAATCGCGACGTGCTGCTGATGGAATGGTCGGCGGCGGTCCTGCCAGAATTGCACTACGCCAAGCGTGCCGGCGTCATCTTCCTGTGTGTCGTGGGCGCCGCCGCAACCGGCGCGCTGCCGATCGTGGTCGCGGCGGCGACCGGCGCGGCGGCGATGGTGCTGAGCGGCGCCCTGAGCATGCGTGAGGCCGTGCGGGCGATCGATTTCCAGATCATCCTTACCATCGCCGCCGCGCTCGCGCTGGGTGCGGCGATGCAGGAGACCGGCGGGGCCGATTTCCTTGCCGATATGCTGCTGGGGACGCTCCAGGGGGCGTCGCCAACCGTTATCCTCTCGGCTTTCTTCCTGCTGGTCGGCGGGCTTGCGAACATCATCAGCACCAAGGCGACGGCCGTGCTGTTCACGCCCATCGCCATCGGAATCGCGCACGGGCTGGCGTTGCCGGTCGAGGCGTTCGCCGTCGCCGTGGTGTTCGCCGCGAACTGTTCCTTCGCCTCGCCGATCGGTTACCAGACGAATCTTCTCGTGATGGTGCCGGGCCACTACCGTTTCATTGATTTCGTCAAGGCCGGCGCGCCGCTGCTGATCATCATCTGGATTGCCTTCACGCTGTTCGCGCCCTGGTATTACGGCTTGTAAGTCCGCCGGCGGCACGGGGCAAAACTTGCTGCAGCGCAACGATAAACGTTGACGCACCATATGACGGTTCATAATCTCCCATCGCACGAAGATCCGGTTTCGGATGCACCGCATTGATGCAATGCAATATCGTTGACCGAGCAGGGTGACGCCATGCCCAGACCCGAAAGAAAACCGAACCGCGCCTTGTTCTCTTCCGGCCCCTGCGCGAAGCGGCCGGGCTGGTCGCCGTCGGTTCTGGCCGACGCCTGGACGGGCCGGTCGCACCGCGCCGCGGGCGGCAAGGCGAAACTCAAGGAGGTCATCGACCGCAGCCGCGCGATCCTCGGCATTCCCGACGATTACCGTCTGGCGATCGTGCCGGCTTCGGACACCGGCGCCGTCGAGATGGCGCTGTGGTCGCTGCTCGGCGCGCGTGGCGTCGACATGCTGGCCTGGGAGAGTTTCGGAAAGGGCTGGGTTGCCGATGTCACCGGGCAGCTGAAGCTCGACGACGTCCGGGTCCTGGAAGCCGACTACGGTGCGCTGCCCGACCTCGACCGGGTCGATCCGGACCGCGACGTCGTCTTTACCTGGAACGGCACGACCAGCGGCGTCTGCGTGCCCCATGGCGACTGGATCGCCGCCGGGCGCACGGGGCTGACCATTTGCGACGCCACCTCGGCCGTGTTCGCGATGGACCTGCCCTGGAACAAGCTCGATGCGGTCACCTGGTCCTGGCAGAAGGTGCTGGGCGGCGAGGGCGCGCACGGCATGCTGGCGCTAAGTCCGCGGGCGGTGGAGCGGCTCGAGCGCCACACGCCGTCCTGGCCGCTGCCGAAGATCTTTCGGTTGACCAGGGGCGGCCGGCTGATCGAGGGCGTATTCCGCGGCGAAACCATCAACACGCCCTCGATGCTGTGCGTCGAGGACGCCATCGATTCGCTGAAATGGGCGGAGGAGACCGGCGGCCTGCCCGCGCTGATAGAGCGTTCCCGGGCCAATCTCGCCGCCGTCACCGCCTGGGTCGACTCGATGCCCTGGGTGGAGTTCCTGGCCAGGGAGCCGGCCAGCCGGTCGTCGACGTCGATCTGCCTTGCGCTTACCGATACCGGGGCGCTGACCGGGGACGCCGCCGCGGCGGCGCCGAAAAAGATCGCCGGCCTGCTGGACAAGGAACGCGTCGCCCATGATATCGGCGGGTACCGCGATGCGCCGCCGGGGCTGCGCATCTGGGGCGGCGCCACGGTCGATCCGCTGGACATGCGGGTGCTGATGCCGTGGATCGAATGGGCCTACGAGGAAGTCTGCCTGGCTCCCGCAACAGCCGAATGAAACGGAACGGACGACCATGGCCAAGGTGCTGATATCGGATGATCTGAGCCCCCGCGCGGCGGAGATGTTCCGCGAGCGCGGCGTCGAGGTCGATATCGAGACGGGCTTGAGCGAGGACGAGTTGATCGCACGGATCGGCGCCTATGACGGGCTGGCAGTGCGATCCGCAACCAAGGTCACGGCAAAGGTTCTCGAGGCGGCGGAAAACCTGAAGGTGGTCGGGCGGGCCGGTATCGGCGTCGACAATATCGACGTCGACGCGGCGACCCAGCAGGGCATCGTGGTGATGAACACGCCGTTCGGCAATTCGATCACCACCGCCGAGCATGCGATCGCCCTGATGCTGGCGCTGGCGCGCGACCTGCCCGCGGCCAACGCCTCGACCCAGGCGGGCAAGTGGGAAAAGAAGCGGTTCATGGGGGTCGAGATCACCGGCAAGATTCTGGGGCTGATCGGGGTCGGCAATATCGGCTCGATCGTCGCCAGCCGGGCCCAGGGCCTGAAGATGCGGGTCGTCGCCCACGATCCCTTCCTGTCGCTGGAGCGGGCCCAGGATCTCGGGCTCGAGAAGGTGGAACTGGACGAGCTGTACACGAGGGCCGACTTCATCACCCTGCATGTGCCGCTGACCGACCAGACCCGCGGCCTGATTGACCGGGACGCCTTCGCAAGGATGAAAAAGGGCGTGCGCCTGATCAACTGCGCGCGCGGCGGCATCGTCGTCGAGAAGGATCTGCTCGAAGCGCTCGAATCCGGCCGGGTCGCCGGCGCGGCGCTCGACGTCTTCGAGGTCGAGCCCGCGAAGGACAATGCATTGTTCGGCCGCGACAACGTGATCGCGACGCCGCATCTTGGCGCCGCCACCACCGAAGCGCAGGAGAAGGTCGCCCTGCAGGTGGCCGAGCAGATGTCCGATTACCTGCTGACCGGGGCCGTGATCAACGCGCTCAACATGCCGGCGGTGACGGCGGAAGAGGCGCCCAGGCTGCGTCCCTACATGGCGCTGGCGGAACTGCTCGGCAGCTTTGCCGGGCAGTTGACGGAAACCGGGCTCAGCGCCTTCAAGGTCGAATTCGAGGGCCACGTTGCGGCCCTCAACACCAGGCCGATCATGGCCGCCGCGCTCACCGGACTGCTGCGGCCGCTGCTCGATTCTGTCAACATGGTCAGCGCCCCGGTGATCGCCCGCGAGCGGGATATCCGCTGCACCGAGGTCAAGCGCGACGAACCGGTGGATTACGAGACGCTGATCCGGATCACCGTGACCACCGAGCGCATGTCGCGTTCGGTCGCCGGAACACTGTTCGGCGGCGCGCGCCCCCGCATCGTCGAGATCAAGGATATCCCGGTCGAGGCGGAGATCGGACCCCATATGCTCTATATTACCAACCGCGACAAGCCGGGCGTGATCGGCGATCTCGGCCGCACCCTCGGCGAAGCGAAGGTCAATATCGCGACCTTCCACCTCGGCCGCGCGGAAGAGGGCGGAGACGCCATCGCGCTGCTGCAGGTCGACCAGGCGGTGGACCGCGAACTGCTCGAGAGGATCGCTGGCCTGCCGAATGTGATCCAGGCGAAGGCACTGGAATTCTGAGGCGATTGGAGGCAGATCTCGGATATGCGCCGAAGCGCCCTTGTTGTTGCCGTCATCGTTGCTTTGATCCTGCCCGAGAGCGCGGATAGCGCGGGCCTGGGGCCGCGGCCCGTCGAGGTGGGCCGGGTCGCAGGGCTGCAGGACATCCTGCTGCGCGACGGCGCCGTGCTGGTGCGGGCGACGTCCGGCGATTACCAGATCGTCGCCCTGCCGGACGGCAAGCTGGGGCTGGCGCCGGTTCCGCCGGCGGAAAAGACGCCGATCCCTTCCGACATTATTCCGCATTCGGCGATCGTGCCGGGGGTGCACGACATCAAGGCAGTCTGGCTTGCCGGCCCGACCGGCCGTTACGATCACGGTGTCCTTGGCGATGCGATCGAGGCCGCGGCGCTGAAGGTGGAAACCGGGGCCGGAAAGATCCTGTCCTACCAGCTTCCCTCTTACGCGGTGTTCGAGGACCTGACACCGCGGCTGGCCGACCTGGATGGCGACGGCCGCGACGAAATCGTCGTCGTGCGCAGCTCCGCCGGCGCCGGCGCCGCCGTTGTGGTGCTGGGGATACGGGACGACAAGCTCGACCTGATCGCCGAATCGCAGGCGATCGGCCTGTCCCACCGCTGGCTGAATCCCGTCGGCGCCGGTGATTTCGATGGCGATGGCCGGAAGGAGATTGCCGTCGTGCAGACCCCGCATATCGGCGGCGTGCTGATCCTCTACCGGATCGAAGGCAGGCGGCTGGTCGAGTTTGCGCGCGAGGCCGGCTATTCCACCCACGCCATCGGCTCGACCGTGCTGGGCATGGCTGCGGTGCTGGATCTGGATGGCGACGGGGCGGACGACATCCTGTTGCCGGACCAGACCCGCAGCGAGCTGTTCGGCATCGGCTATGTGGGCGGAATGCTCCGGGTTTTCTGGGCCGTGCCCAACCCGGAGAAGATCGTAACCTCCGTCGTTGTCTCGGATGTCGACGCCAACGGCGTCCCGGATGTGCTTTATGGCCTGAGCGACGGGTCGGTGTGGATGCTGCCGCGCTGACGCGCGCGACACCGCGTCCCTTGCCCCGGCTCGCCAAAAGCTGTATTCCACGGCGGGTTTCCTGCTGAACCGCGACGGAACGACCGCGCTCCTGCCATGAACGACGCTGCGAACAAGGCGCTGCTGCCCCACGGGCTGCGCGACGTGCTGCCGCCGGACGCCGATCACGAGGCGGCCGTGGCACAGCGGCTCGTCGCCACCTTCGCCGCACGCGGCTACCAACGCGTCGACCCGCCGCTCGTCGAGTTCGAGGATTCGCTGCTGGACGGTGCGGGACAGGCGATGTCGACGGCGACCTTTCGCCTGATGGATCCGGTCAGCCAGCGCATGATGGGCGTGCGCGCGGACATGACGATACAGGTGGCCCGCATTGCCGCGACCCGGCTGGCCGGGGCGCCGCGTCCGCTGCGGCTCGCCTATGCCGGCAACGTGCTGCGGGTGAAGGGCTCGCAGTTGCGGCCGGAGCGTCAGTTCATCCAGGCCGGTGTGGAGATCGTCGGATCCGAGGCCGCCTGCGCCGACGCCGAGATCATCCTGCTGGCGGTCGAGGCGCTGGGCGAAGCCGGCGTCGCGAATCTGTCGGTCGATATCAACATGCCGACCCTGGTGCCGGCGCTGTGCCGGGCGATCGGTTTTCACGGGGAAGCGGAAGCGGAATTGCGCGCCGCGCTGGACCGCAAGGACGCTACGGCCGTGGCGGCCTCCGGCGGAAAGGCGGCGGATCTGTTCGGCGCGCTGCTGCGGGCTTCGGGTCCGGTCGACGCCGCGCTGGCCGCACTGGCGCCGCTCGATCTGCCTAAGGAATGCGCGGCGGAGCGCCGGCGGCTGGACGAGGTCGTCGCGATCCTGAAGGAGGCGATTCCGGCGCTGACCCTGACCGTCGATGCGGTCGAATACCGTGGCTTCGAATACCAGACCGGTCTCAGCTTCACCGTCTTCGCCCGCGGCGTGCGCGGCGAGATGGGCCGTGGCGGGCGCTATCACGTCTCCCAGAACGGCGAGCCGGCGACCGGTTTCTCGCTGTTCCTCGACAGCGTGCTGCGGGCGCTGCCACGCCCCGGCAACGGCAAGCGCCTCTACCTTCCGCACGGCACCGCCCCGTCGCAGGGCCACGCGCTGCGCAAAAAGGGCTGGATCACGATCGCCGGGCTGGAGCCCGCGGCCGACCCCGCCGCCGAGGCGCGCCGGCTGGGCTGTTCTCACATCCTTGTGGATGACGCCGCCGTCGAACTGAGCGACGGCGACTCCCGAAATTCAATGTAAGGTCGCTGGATTCATGAGCAATGTGGTGGTCGTCGGCTCCCAGTGGGGCGACGAGGGAAAGGGCAAGATCGTCGACTGGCTCAGCGAGCGCGCCGAGATCGTGGTGCGGTTCCAGGGCGGGCACAATGCCGGCCATACCCTGGTCATCGACGGCACGACCTACAAGCTGAGCCTGCTGCCGTCGGGCATCGTGCGGCCGGGAAAGCTGTCGATCATCGGCAATGGCGTCGTGGTCGACCCCTGGGCGCTGCTCGACGAGATCGACCGCATCCGCGAACAGGGCGTCGAGGTGGCGCCGGACCGCCTGAAGCTTGCCGGGAACGCGCCGCTGATCCTGCCGCTGCACCGCCAGCTCGACCAGGCGCGCGAGGCCGCCAGCGGCAAGGGCAAGATCGGCACCACCGGCCGCGGCATCGGCCCGGCCTACGAGGACAAGACCGCGCGCCGCGCCATCCGGGTCTGCGATCTTGCCGACCGCAAGACGCTGGAGGCCAAGATCGACGGCCTGCTGGAGCACCACAACGCGTTGCTGCGCGGCATGGGGCTGGACGAAATCGACCGCAAGAAACTGCTCGACGAGCTGCTGGCGCTGGCGCCGCGCCTGCTGCCCTATGCGGTGAGCGTGTGGCAGGAGCTGGACCGCGCCCACAGGGCCGGCCGCCGTATCCTCTTCGAAGGCGCGCAGGGGTTCCTCCTGGATATCGACCACGGCACCTATCCTTACGTCACCTCGTCCAACACCGTTGCCGGCGCGGCCGCGGCCGGTTCCGGCATCGGGGCGAACCGGCTCGGCTACGTGCTGGGCATCACCAAGGCCTATACGACGCGCGTCGGTTCCGGCCCGTTCCCGACGGAACTCGAGGACGAGATCGGCCAGACGCTGGGCGAGCGTGGCCGCGAATTCGGCACCGTTACCGGGCGCAAGCGCCGCTGCGGCTGGTTCGACGCGGTGCTGGTGCGCCAAGCCATCAAGATCGCCGGCATCGACGGCATCGCGCTGACCAAGCTCGACGTGCTGGACGGGTTGAAGGAATTGAAGGTCTGCGTCGGCTACCGCATCGGCGGCCAGGAATACGACTACTTCCCGTCCGCGATGGCGGACCAGGCCGCGGCCGAGCCGGTCTACGAGACCGTGCAGGGGTGGGCCGAAAGCACCGAAGGCGCGCGAAGCTGGGCCGACCTGCCGGCGACGGCGGTCAAATACATCCGCCGTATCGAGGAACTGATAGAAGCCCCGGTGGCGCTGCTGTCCACCAGCCCCGAGCGCGACGATACGATCCTGGTGAAGGATCCGTTCGCGGGGTAGGGGCGGTGCGACCTCGCCCTTCGAGACGCGGCCTGACGGCTCCCCCTCAGAGTGAGGCAAGTCACTGTTTTTGTTGGTATTTCTTGTTCCCTCATGCTGAGGAGGGCCGCAGGCCCGTCTCGAAGTATGAGGCTGCTCGGCGGCGGTCAGTCCCGTTGCGGAACCCGCAAACCCTTGCGGTATTCCGAGACCACCTCGATCATCCCGACGATATGCCGGTTGAACTCCGCCAGTTCCTCGGCCGGAACCCATAGTTCCTTGTGATCCTGGCCACCGGCCAGTTCGATCGGATAGCGCGCGGCGAATTCATCGTCGATCTCGAACCGGGTGACATAGCCGCGAAATCCGGTGTCCTCCCGCGTTGAATTCCAGTCGCGGGCAATCTTCTCGGCGTATTCTAAGGTGAGGACGGGATAGAAGATCGGCTGGCCGGGCAGGCGCGGCGGCCAAGCTGTCCAGCCCGTCTTGGCGACGAGGTCCAGTTCCTTCGGTCCAGTGGGGCGGTACAGGATCAATTCGAACCGGGCGCGGCTTGACGACGAAAAGGGGGGCCTTGGCCCCCAGCTTCAGGTAAGCTCTTCCATCGGCAACCGTTGTTCCTTGGCCGCGTTACGCATGTTTTTCTGCAGCTTCTCGAAGGCCCGCACCTCGATCTGGCGCACCCGCTCGCGGCTGATGCCATAGACCTTGCTGAGGTCCTCCAGCGTCATGGGCTCGTCCTGCAGGCGCCGTTCGGTCAGGATATGGCGCTCGCGCTCGTTCAGCGTGCTCATGGCGTCGCCCAGCAGCTCGCGGCGCTTGTCCATCTCCTGGGCCTCGGCGACCAGCGTCTCCTGGGTGTCGGACTCGTCCATCAGCCAGTCCATCCATTCGCCGTCGCCGTCCTGGCGCAGCGGCGCGTTCAGAGAGTGGTCGCCGCCGGAGAGCCGCCGGTTCATGCTAACCACGTCGGCCTCGCTGACCTTGAGCTCGGTGGCGATCTTCTCGACGCTCTCGGGCGACATGTCGCCGTCGTCGATTTCGCGCAGCTTGCCCTTCAGCCGCCGCAGGTTGAAGAACAGCTTCTTCTGGGCGGCCGTGGTGCCCATCTTCACCAGCGACCAGCTGTGCAGGATGTATTCCTGGATCGAGGCGCGGATCCACCACATGGCATAGGTCGCCAGGCGGAAGCCGCGCTCCGGGTCGAAGCGCTTGACGGCCTGCATCATGCCGACATTGCCTTCGGAGATCAGTTCGGCCAGCGGCAGGCCGTAGCCGCGGTAGCCCATCGCGATCTTGGCCACCAGGCGCAGATGGCTGGTTACCATGCGCTGGGCCGCGTCGGCGTCCTCATGCTCGCGCCAGGCCTTGGCGAGCATGTACTCCTCCTCCGGCTGCAGCATCGGGAATTTCCGGATTTCCTGCAGATACCGTTGAAGGTTGCCCTCGGGGCTTATGACGAGGCTCGGCACTTGTGCCATGGCGTGGCGTCTCCTTGTTCCGGACCGTGTGGGATCCCTGTGCCATGCCCATTCAAGGCATTGCAAAGATTATTATATCATGAAATTCTAATTTATGGGAAGGCGCGAAGGCCCCCTCTTCCCCATCCGGCCGTATACCGCATGGATAATATATAGTTACTTACGAATTGTTTTCCAAGATATCGCATAAGCTTTTCATATCCTTGGGCATTTCAGCTTCGAACCGCATCCGCTCCCCGCTCTCCGGGTGGTCGATGGCCAGCAGCCGCGCGTGCAGCGCCTGGCGTGGAAAGGACCGCAGCGCCCCGACAACGGTTTCGGGCAGACCCTTGATCCGCGCCCGGGTCGATCGCCCATACAGCGGGTCGCCGATCAGCGGATGCCCGGCATGGGTCATGTGGACCCGCACCTGATGCGTCCGCCCGGTCTCCAGCCGGCATTCCACCAGGCTCGCCACCGTCCCGAACCGCTTCAGCCGCCGGTATCCGGTCGCCGCCGGCTTGCCCTTGTCCTCGCGGACCACGGTCATTTTCTTCCGGTTGCGCGGGTCGCGCCCGATATTGCCTTCGATCCGGCCCGATGCCGGCGCCGGCACGCCCCACACGACCGCCAGATACGCACGTTCCGCGGTGCGTTTTTCGAATTGTCTGGACAGCGCGACATGCGCCCGGTCGGTCTTGGCCGCCACCAGGATACCGCTGGTGTCCTTGTCCAGCCGGTGGACGATGCCCGGGCGGCGCACGCCGCCGATTCCCGATAGACTATAGCCGCAATGGGCGATGAGCGCATTGACCAGGGTCAAATCCGGGTTGCCCGGCGCCGGATGGACCACCAGGCCGGCGGGTTTGTCGATCACGATGATCTCGGAATCCTCGTACAGGATATCCAGCGGGATCGCCTGGCCCCGGGGCGCGTACGGGGCCGCCTCGGGGACTGTCGTGGTGAGCGCCTGGCCGGGTTTGACCCGGTATGACGGCTCGGTTATGGTCACGCCGTCGGCGCTCACCCGGCCGTCCTCGATCAGCGCTTTCAGGCGGCTGCGCGAGAGGTCCGTGTGGCGCGCGGCAAGGACGCGGTCGAGCCTCTGCCCGGCCTCGTCTCTCTCCACGTTGTGGGTCAGTATATCTTGGCGGCCCGTCATGACGGGCAGACACTGGACGAATCCATGCAGGCACTCAAGGCCCTCGTCTACTTCCTGGGGATCCTCATCGTCGTCATGATGGGCGTCGTCGCCTACGGTATCGTGGTGAAGTTCGGCGGCGTCATGGACGGCGAGGACGCGGCACGCCCGGCGGCGCCGGCCGGTCCGCCGGTCGTGGCAAAGGCGTGGGACGAGAACCTGCGCGTTGCGCTGCCGGCCGGCGCGCGGGTCGCGGAGACCGTGGTCGCCGGCGGCCGGATGGTCGTCCGCCTGGTGCTGGCCGACGGCAGCCAGCGCTACCTGGTCTTCGACCTGGAGTCCGGCCGGCAGCGCGGCGTGATCGACCTGGAACCGGAGGCGGAGGCGCAGTGAATTTCGGCAGCGACAACATGGCCGGGGCGTCGCCGGAGATGCTGGAGGCACTGGCCCGCGTCAACGGCGGCCGCGCGGTATCGTATGGCGACGACGCGGTAACGGAGCGCATCAAGGGCCGCATGGCGGAAGTCTTCGAGGCCGAACTCGGGCCTGGGGCGCGGTCTGGTGCCATCCGGAAAGCCACGTGAATACGGACGAATGCGCCGGCCCCGAATTCTTCACCGGCGGCGCGAAGCTGATCCCGGTGGACGGCGAACACGGCAAGTTCACCGCCGCGGCGCTCGCCGAAAAGCTGGAATATGCCGGCCATCGCGGCGTGCATGAGGCGCAGCCCGCGGCGGTCTCGATCACCCAGGCGACCGAATCCGGTACGGTCTACGCGCCGGACGAGATCGCCGCCATCGCCGAAACCTGCCATGGAAGCGGCCTCGGCCTGCACATGGACGGCGCGCGCTTCGCAAATGCGCTGGTGACGCTGGATTGCAGCCCGGCCGAGGCGACCTGGAAGGCCGGCGTCGATATCCTCTCCTTCGGCGCCACCAAGAACGGCGCGCTGGCGGCGGAAGCCGTGGTCGTGTTCTCCGAGAGCCTGCGCGCCAGGGCCGGTGAGCTGGCGTTCCGGCGCAAGCGGGCCGGGCATCTGCTGTCCAAGATGCGCTTCCTGTCGGCCCAGCTGGAGGCGTATCTGACCGACGAGCTGTGGCTGCGCAACGCCCGTCACGCCAACGCCATGGCCGCCCATATGGCGCGCGGGCTGGCCCGGATGCCGGGCGTCCGGCTGGCCCATCCGGTCGAGGCCAACGAGATATTCCCGATGCTGCCGGCGACGGTGCGCGAGGGGTTGCGGAAGGACGGTTTCGAATTCTACGACTGGCCCGACGCCGGCCCCGACGGCGCCCGCCTGATCTGCGCCTTCGATACGGTTGAAGAGGACGTCGACGCGTTCCTCGCCTCCGCCCGTCGACACGCCAACGCGGCGGCATAATAGGCGCCGGGCCATGTCCCGGCGACAGCGCCATGGAGGTCAGCATGGGAAAACAGTATGACCGCAGCGCCGAGGATGTCGCGAATATCGTCGCTCTCGAACATGTCAATCTGACCGTGCCCGACCAGCGCCTGGCGACGCTGTTCTATATTACCGGCATGGGCTTTACGCGCGATCCGTATCTCGTCACCGGGGTGACGAACATGTGGGTCAATGTCGGCCGCAGCCAGTTCCATCTGCCGACCCGTGGGACACAGGTCCTGCGCGGCCGTGTCGGCCTGGTGCTGCCCGACCTCGAAGCGCTCGCCCGGCGGCTGCAGGCGGTGCGCGGCGAACTCGCGGAGTCCCGTTTCGCCTTCACCGCCAGGGAGTCGCGGATCGACGTCACATGCCCCTGGGGCAACGCCTTGCGCTGTCATGCGCCGGATCCGCAATTCGGTCCGATCGTCCTCGGTATGCCTTATGTCGCGTTCGATGTCCCGGCCGGCGCGGCCGAGGGGATTGCGCGGTTCTACAGCGAGATCTTCCGGGCGCGCGCGACGGCCGAGGAGGTTGACGGGGCGCCGGCGGCGCGCGTTTCCGTCGGCTATCGTCAGGACCTCGTCTTCCGCGAGACCAGCGCGCCGCCGGCGGACTATGACGGGCACCACATCCAGATCTATGTCGCCGATTTTTCCGGGCCCCACGAGGCGCTACGCGAGCGCGGTCTGGTCACCGAAGAGAGCAACCGGCACCAGTATCGCTTCGTCGACATCGTCGACCCCGACAGCGGCGACCGGCTCTATACGCTCGAGCATGAAATTCGCGCGATGAGCCATCCGCTGTTCGGGCGGCCGATGATCAATCGCAACCCCGCGCAAACCAACGACAGCTTCGCACTGGGTTATGACGACCAGCCCTGGCATACGACCGGGGATTGAGCCCGGGTCGCAACGGCCCGGACAATCATCCGCACCGGCCCCGCGGCAAGCGAGTTTGCCTTGTTGGCCGCCACTGTTCCCTTGCGGAATTTACTTTTCCCGGCGCAGGGTGAGGTCGACCATCAGCGAGCCGGCCAGCGCTTCGAGCGCCCGCCGCAGCTCGTCCGCCGTCAGGGATTTCGGCGCGCGGACCCGGGCCGTGGCGTAGAACATGACGCCGCCGCTCATCGGCGCTTCGCGGATGTCGGTCTCCATGTCCTCGACGCTGACACCGCGTTCGGCCAGGCAATGGGTGATGTCGCGCAGGATGCCGGGCTGGTCGGGGCCCACGAGGTCGAGATTGTAGAGCGACCCGGATTCCGCCGCCTCTTCTCTTGCCTCCTCGACGGTCAGATGGAAGCCTTCCTTCTCCAGCTTGGCCAGCGCCTTCTTGAGGGCGGCGATCTTTTTCGCCGGGATTTCGATCCGGGCGATCCCCGCGAACTTCTCGGCCAGATGCGCCATGCGGCTTTCCAGCCAGTTTCCGCCCTGCGCGGCCACCGTCTCGGACAGCCGTTCCACAAGGCCGGGCCTGTCTTCGGCGATGAAGGTCAGGACAAGCGTTTTTGCCATGGTCGCATCCTCCGTCCTATGGGCCTTATCAGAACATCGTATTGTTGTTGAACGACGTTTCGGGAATGACCTGCAGCACGTCCCAGTGCTCGACGACCTTCCCGTCGGAATCGAGCCGGAAGATATCGATCCCCGCGTAATCCTGGTCGCCCGGCCATTCCTGATGGCAGTGCAGCACCACATAATCGCCCTCGGCAATGGCGCGTTTGAAAGTGACGCGCTTTCCCGGATATGCCGCTTCCATGCGGGTGAAATAGTCGATGAAGGCCTGCTTGCCGTCGCCGACATGGGGATTGTGCTGGATATAGACTTCGCCGGCATAGCGTTCCATGGCCTCGGCGGGCCGGCACTGGTTGAACATGAGGTCGTAGAACGTCATGGCGTTCTTCTTGTTTGCCTCCAGCCGATCCGACATTTTCCGGTCCCCCTTGCGCCGGTGTTCCTGCGCCTGCCTGCGGGCTGTGTCGCCTGCCAGCATAGTTGCTTGGCGACCGGGGCGCCATAGCCGCAGGCGCTGGCGGCCGTGCATTTCTGGCTGCTTGGGGGGGGGCGCCGGGACAGGGCGTCGTCCGGGACGGGATCAGGGCAACCGCTCGCCGCCCCTTGCCGGCCCGGAGAGCCGGTTGCCGGGCGGGGCGAGCGGGCAGGTCCAGTCCGCCGAATGGGCGCAGGACGGGTGGTAGGCGAAGTTGAAGTCCAGAACCAGGCAATCGTTGGCCATGCCGAGGTCGGCGCCCTTGATGGTGTCCAGCAGGTAGCGTCCGCCGCCATAGGTCTCGTCGCCCGACGTTGCGTCGGTGAAGGGCAGGAACAGCCCGCCGCCGTAACCGGTGATCCAGTAGACGGTCAGCTCGTTGCCGAGCGCCCCTTCCAGCCCGTTCGTGCGGCCGGCGGGGACCAGCCGCACCGTCCCGTCGTCGCCGATCTCCAGCCGTTCCGCGTGCGCTTCCGCCGCCGGCTCCAGCGCGACCAGGAAACGCAGCAATGGATCGTATGAATAGCAGGGAAGGCCGCCGAATGCCGCACGGGCGCCGGACGGCAGGGGCGATTGCGGATGGCCGGCGAACAGCGCATCCCGCGTCCGCCGCCAGTTCTGCCAGGCGACGGTCGGGTCGGGTTCGCCGCGGATGCGGGCGTAAAGCTCTCCGACCTGGCGCCGCCAGTCGGCCAACTGCAGGACCGGGTGGGTGGGGGCGGCGTTCGGCGTTCGGTCTTCGATCATCTTCTCGATCATGGTGCGCAGGGTCGCAGGCGCGTGCTGCCGGGCCAAGTACCGATCACGCGGATGTGACCGGGATTGCCCGGCTTGACTCGCTTTGTGGCTCCATGTAGAACAAAACAGGAACATATGTAATATGGATGGCCGGTATGACCCGCTGGAAAGGCCGGGAAAGCCTTGAATCGCTTCGCGCTACGGTGGCGCGGATCGAACGTGGGGCGGCGCCGCCGAGCGGCGTGCTGCCTGTGGGGGTGGCGGCGATCGATGCGGCGCTGGAGGAGGGCGGCCTTCGGGTTGGCGCGCTGCATGAGATCGCGGGGCCGGCGGCGGACGGGTTCGCGGCGGTGCTGGCCGGGCGGCTGGCGGCGCGGGGCGGCGGGACGGTGCTGTGGTGTACGGCCGGGCAGGGGCGGGGCGCGCTCCATCCGCCGGGTCTGGCCATGCTGGGGCTGGCGCCCGCGCGGCTCCTGCTGGTCCGCTGCCGCAACAGGGTGGATCTGCTGGCGGCGGCGGAGGAAGGGCTGCGGACCGCCGGCCTGGCCGCGGTCGTGATGGAAACCGCCCGTCCGCCCGACATGGCGGCGGCGCGCCGCCTGCAGCTTGCGGCGGAGGCCGGCGGGGCGACGGGGGTCCTGCTGTGCCCTGGCGCCGACAGGCGCCGTGGCGCCAATGCGCCAGGCGCCATGGCGCCAGATTCCGGAGTTGATCGGCACCGGCCCGCTCTCCCCGGAAGACCTCGTACGATACCGTTGGGCGGCCGGGTAGGGGAGCGGGCCGCTGCCGGTTCCACGAAAGTGGAACACACACCGGATTTCCTGCCGCCGAGTCCGGCGGTCAGCCGCTGGCATGCGGATCATGCGCCGGGCGGGGGCGGGGTGCGCTGGCGGCTGGCGCTGCTGCGCTGCCGCGGCGGCGGATCGGGTCAATGGAAGGTGGATTGGGATGAGAAAACGCATCGTCTCGCTATGGTTCCCACGGCTGGCGACTGACCGCATCCTGCGGGAGCGCGGCCCGGAACTGGGGGAACGGCCGCTGGCGGCGGTCGTGGAGAGCGGCAACCGCATCCTGCTGTCCGGCGTCACCCTGGCGGCGGAACAGGAAGGACTTAGCCCCGGCATGACGCTGGCCGATGCCCGCGCGGTGGCGGCGCAGCTGGCGACGGTCCCGGCCGACCCGCGGGCCGACGCCGCCCTGCTGTCCCGCCTCGCGCGCTGGGCCGGGCGCTATACGCCGATCGTCGCGCGGGACGGGGCGGACGGGCTGTTCCTCGACGTTGGCGGCTGCGCCCATCTGTTCGGCGGCGAGGCCGCGATGCTCGCCGACATGACCGACCGGCTGGACCGGCTGGGATTCGCGGTGTCCGCGGCGCTCGCCGATACCCCCGGCGCGGCCTGGGCGCTGGCCCGTCACGGCCGGCACGGCGGCATCGCCCCGCCCGGCGGCACGGCGCGGGCGCTGGAGAAGCTGCCGGTGGGCGCGCTCAGGCTCGACCGCGAGATTGCCGCCGGCCTTGCCCATCTGGGGCTGCGGCGGATCGGCGATCTCTATGGCCTGCCGCGCGGCACGCTCGCCGCCCGCTTCGGGCAGGAAACGGTGCTGCGGCTCGACCGGGCGCTCGGCCATGCCGAAGAGCCGCTGGAGGCCGCGCGGGTGTCGGGGCCTCTCCGCACCCGGATTTCCTTCGCCGAGCCGGTCGCCGCCCGGTCCGACATCGACGCGGCGCTCGCCTGGCTGCTGGATGAACTGTGCGGCAGGCTGGAGGGGCTGGGGCGCGGCGCGCGGCGGCTCGAACTCGCCTGCCACCGGGTCGACGGCACGGCGCAGATGCTCGCCATCGGCACCGCGCGGCCGTTGCGGGACGCCGCCGCGCTCGCCCGGCTGTTCCGCGACCGGCTGGAGGGGGTCGATCCCGGCTTCGGTATCGAGGCGATGATCCTCACCGCCCCGGTGAGCGAATTGCTGTCCCCGGCGCAGGAGACACTGGGTGCGCGGCGCGATACGCAGGAGAGTGCATCTGCACTTATCGACCGGCTGGGCAATCGCTTCGGGTTCGGGCGGGTCCGGCGCGTGGCCATGGTCGACAGCCATTTGCCGGACCGCGCCTGGCGCCCGGTATCGCCGGTGGAAATGTTGGAAACGGTGGACGCGCCGCCCCTTCCGGCAATGCCGCTGCGCCCGGCCCGCCTGTTTGCGCGGCCCGAGCCGGTGGCGGCGGAAGCGGGGAGGGAGGACGGGCCGCCCGCCGCCTTCCGCTGGCGCGGCCGCCGCCATGCGGTGTGCGCGGCCGAAGGGCCGGAGCGCATCGCCGCCGAATGGTGGCGCGACGATCCGGCCTGGCACGACGGTGCGCGCGACTACTGGCGCGTCGAGGACGAGGCCGGCCGCCGCTACTGGCTCTGCCGCGCCGGCCGCCCCCCGCAATGGCGCCTGCACGGGCTGTTCGGGTAGAATAAGCAACAAGGAGAAGACGATGGCGAATGTAACAGTCCGAAATCTCGACGATGCAGTGGTCGGGGCGCTCAAGGAGAGGGCGCGCGCCAACAACCGCTCGCTTGAGGGCGAATTGCGCCAAATCCTTACCGATGCCGCGAAACCGGCCGGGCCGGTCGCTCTGCGGGCATTGGCCGAACGCATCGCCGCGATGACCCCCGATCGGCCGCAAACCGACAGCGCCGATCTGCTGCACGAGGACCGTCGGCGCTAGCTCGCCATGGCTGCGCCCCCCCACCCAACCCTCCCCCACCAGGGGGGAGGGCTTATATGCGCGGGTCGGCACCAATTAACCCTCCCCCTTGATGGGGGAGGGCAGGGTGGGGGTGACCGTCAGCGGGGACGGGTCCCATGACTCCCCGCTACGCCGAGCTGCAGTGCGTCTCCAACTACAGCTTCCTCGAGGGCGCGTCCCATGCCGCCGAACTGGTGCACCAGGCCGCCCTCGCAGGGCTGTCCGCGATCGGCATCGCCGACCGCAATTCGGTGGCCGGCGCGGTGCGCGCCCATATCGCGGCGAAGGAGGCGGGGCTGCGGCTGCTTGTCGGCGCGCGGCTCGACCTGATGGACGGCGCCTCGCTGATCGCCTATCCGCGGGATCGGGCCGCCTGGGGGCGGCTCTGCCGGTTGATCACGCTGGGCCGCCGCCGCGCGCCGAAGGGCTCCTGCGAGCTCTATCGTGAGGACGTACAGGCGTACGGGCAGGGCATGGCGTTGATCGCGCTGCCGCCGGACGTGCCCGGCGAGGCGTACAAGGTGGAACTTGCGGATTGGGCCGGGGCTTTTCCGGGCGCGGTCTGGCTGGCCGCCTCCCACCTGCTGCGCGGCGACGATGCGCGGCGCATCGCGCATCTGGCCGGTCTCGCCGAGGCCTGCAATGCGCCGCTGGCCGCCACCAACGATGTGGTGATGCACGATCCGTCGCGCCGCCCGCTGGCCGATACGCTTTCCTGCGTACGCGAAGGCGTTTCGATCGACGCGGCCGGCGCGCGGCGCCTGCTGAAGAACGGCGAGCGCCATATCAAGGGGCCGGCGGCGATGGCGGCGCTGTTCCGCGACCAACCTGATGCCCTGACACGTACGCTGGAAATCGCCGAGCGCTGTACGTTCAGCCTCGACGAGCTGCGCTACGAGTACCCGGACGAGGTCGCGCCGGACGGCCGCCCGCCGCAGGAGGCGCTGGAAGCGCTGACGGCGGAGGGCGCGCGGACCCGCTGGCCCGCCGGCCTGCCGGACAAGGTGCGGGCGCAGATCGACCATGAGCTGGAGCTGATCCGCGAGCTGGAGTACGCGCCCTATTTCCTGACCGTGCACGACATCGTCCGTTTCGCGCGGTCGCAGGGCATCCTCTGCCAGGGGCGCGGCTCGGCCGCCAATTCGGCGGTCTGCTACTGCCTCGGCGTCACCTCGGTGGATCCGGCCCGCATGGACCTGCTGTTCGAGCGTTTCATCTCGGCCGAGCGCGGCGAGCCGCCGGATATCGACGTCGATTTCGAGCATGAGCGCCGCGAGGAGGTGATCCAGTACATCTACGGAAAATACGGCCGCGAGCGCGCCGGGCTGACCGCCACCGTGATCCATTACCGGCCGCGCGGCGCGGTGCGCGACGTCGGCAAGGCGATGGGGCTCTCCCGCGACGTGGTCACCGTGCTGGCCGGCCAGTCCGGCGCCTGGGTCGGCGACGTGGTGGCGCCGGAGCGCCTCGCCGAGTTGGGCCTCGACGCGCAGGACCGGCGGCTCAGGCAGGCGCTGGCGCTCTCACGGCAGCTGATCGGCTTCCCGCGGCACCTCTCGCAGCATGTCGGCGGCTTCGTCATCACCCGCGGCCGGCTCGACGAGCTGGTGCCGGTCGAGAACGCGGCGATGGCGGACCGCACCGTCATCGAATGGGACAAGGACGACCTCGACGCGCTGGGGATCCTCAAAGTAGACGTGCTGGCGCTCGGCATGCTCAGCTGCCTGCGCAAGGGGCTGGCGCTGATCCGCAGTCATTACGGCAGGGATTTCGGCCTCGCTACCGTCCCGGCCGAGGATTCGGCGGTCTACGACATGCTGTGCCGGGCCGATGCGATCGGCGTGTTCCAGGTGGAAAGCCGCGCCCAGCTCGCCTTCCTGCCGCGCATGCGGCCGCGCAGTTTCTACGACCTCGTCATCGAGGTGGCGATCGTCCGCCCCGGGCCGATCCAGGGCGACATGGTGCATCCCTATATCCGCCGCCGCAACGGCGAGGAGACGGTAGAGTTCCCGTCGGAGGATCTGCGCCGGGTGCTCGGCAAGACGCTGGGCGTGCCGCTGTTCCAGGAACAGGCGATGCAGATCGCCATCGTCGCCGCCGGCTTCACCCCGGCCGAGGCCGACGGGCTGCGCCGCGCCATGGCGACCTTCCGCCATACCGGCAGGATCCACGACTACCGTGAGAAGATGATCGGCGGCATGCTGGAACGCGGCTACGAGCCCGATTTCGCCGAGCGCTGCTTCCGCCAGATCGAGGGTTTCGGCGAATACGGCTTCCCGGAAAGCCATGCGGCGAGCTTCGCACTGCTGGTCTATGTCTCGGCGTGGATGAAATGTCATTACCCCGCCGTCTTCGCCTGCGCCCTTTTGAACAGCCAGCCGATGGGCTTCTACGCCCCGGCCCAGATCGTGCGCGACGCGCGCGAGCACGGCGTCGAGGTGCGCCCGCCGGATGTCAATTATTCCGACTGGGACTGCACGCTGGAGACCGGCGGTGAGGTGGACGGGCCCGCCGGCGGCTATGCGCTGCGCCTCGGCCTGCGCCAGATCAAGGGCTTCCGCGAGGAGGATGCCGAGTGGATCACGGCGGCGCGCGGCAACGGTTATACCGACCCGCTGGCGGTGTGGCGCCGGGCCGGGGTGGCGCCGTCGGCGCTGGCCCGGCTGGCCGGGGCCGATGCGTTCGGCTCCATGGGCCTTTCGCGGCGCGACGCGCTGTGGGCCGTGAAGGCAATCGGCGGCAACACGCCGCTGCCGTTGTTCGATGTTGCGGGAGAGGCGGAGCAGGGCGAGGAGCCGCCGGTCGCGCTGCCGCCGATGAGCGACGGCGAGGCGGTGGTGGCCGACTACCGCGCGCTGCGCCTGTCGCTCCGCGCGCATCCCATGGCGTTGCTGCGCCCGCAACTGGGCCGTGACCTGCCGGCGGAAAAACTGCTGGAGACCAGGGACGGGCGGCGCATCTCCGTCTCCGGCCTGGTGCTGGTGCGCCAGCGGCCCGGCACCGCCAAGGGGGTCATCTTCATCACCCTGGAGGACGAGACCGGGACCGCCAACATCATCGTCTGGCCGGCGAAGTTCGAGACCTTCCGCCGCCAGATCCTGACCGCCCGGATGATGCGCATCGCCGGCCGGCTGCAGCGCGAGGGGCAGGTCATCCACGTAGTGGCGGAGCGGATCGAGGATCTCTCGGACATGCTGGACTCGCTGGACGACGCCGACGACGGCCACGCGCCGCTCGACCCGGTCAACGCCCACGTCGACGAGGTCACGGGCGGCACATCGGACGACCCGCGCGGCAAGCTGCGGCACGCCGTGCCCAAGCTCCGCCGTCACCCGCGCGAACAGGCCCGCACCCTGTTCCCGTCACGGGATTTTCATTGAAGAGGTAGGCCTGCGGTTTCGCGTTCGCAAGAGAACTCTATAGCGGGGAGTTCAGTTCCCCTCTCCCTCCAAAACTCCCGGTAACGCAACCAGAAACCCAATACCATGTCCCCGCCAATTACCGCGCGAGTCATTGCATCGCCGATTTCCTGCTCGAGCACGACTATTACGGGGCGGGGTCTCATCTTCCAGTGGAGACCTGGCCACGCCATTTCCCAATTGTGCGTGTATTGGGTCACATAGAGAACCCTCCGTTCATGATCGACGGCCACAATCGAAAACATGGGCGGCTCGGACCAGGAAACGCCGCGCACCAGATACGGTCTTTCATCGTCCGCAAGTTCGATCGGATCTCTTGAGAGGGCTGCGTATTCCTCAGCTGTCAGTCTCAAAAAGGTACCCCGTTCGAGCATATCGATCGCATCGACCTGCCGCTCGCACCGAACGCCGGTAAGCTTCGCCGGCGCGACGAATTCAACATCTTGGTCCTCGAATTCGAACTCCTGCGCCCACGGGTGTGGCGTGTATCTCACGCAGCCGCCAACCGCCAGCGCAATCAACGCAGTAAAGACCGCAATCCTCATTCCCGTCTCACCTGAGTCGAAACGTTACCCCGCGTGGCTCTCAAGCCACGCCGTGCGGAAACGGTGGATGTCGTCGACAAGGTGGTGGGCGGTCTTGCCGCTGGGGGGCAGTTCCTCGGTGCGGAAGAAGGCGGGCAGTTCGTCGTCTTCGCGGGTGAACCCGGCCTCCTCGTTGAACCGCGCCTCCAGCTCCAGCGTCTCGCGGCCCAGCCGCGCGAAGAATTCGGTCGGCAGGTCCGTTCCCAGAGCGTCGTTGATGGCGTCCACCATGAAGCCGTGGTTGATGTTGGTCACGGCCCTCCCGAAGATGCAGATGCCCAGCGAATCCGCGGCCGCGGTGTTGGTCTGCATGTCCATCGAAAGCGCCGTCAGATGCTCGGTATCCTTGCCCTTGCAGTCATAGGCGGGAAGGTTGCCGGCGGTGTGGTCGGCGCCCTGGGCGGTGACCATCATGGAGATCGCGGTGACCTCGACGACGCGCGGGTCGTAGGCGCTGATCGCCTGTTTCTTGATCACCGGCACGCGCGGCACCCGGAAATGTTCGCCGACCCGGGCCGTGCCCTGGGCCAGCACGCGGCCGCGCTCGTTGCCCGTGCGGATATCCTCCAGCGCCGCCTCCATGAAGGCGACGTCGCCGAATTCGCCCTGTCCCGCCTCCATCAGCACGGCCATCATGGCGCCGGCCTCGATGGTGTCGATGCCAAGATCGTTGGCGATGAAGTTCAGGCGCGCGAGGTCGTCCGGGTCGTCGAGGCCGCAATTGGTGCCCATCAGGCCGATGGTCTCGTATTCCAGCGGCGAGACCAGTTCCTTGCCGTTCTCGTCCATATAGACATTGCTGCATTTGATCATGCAGCCGGGCATGCAGGCGTGCTCGGTTTCGCCGCCGCGGCTCGTATTGCGCTCGCGGATATGCTCGCCGCCCATCTTGTTGACCCCGGTCGCGGTGTCGATCAACTGGCCGGAGGAGAAATTGCGCACCGGCAGGCCGCCGACATGGTTCATCACATCGGCCATCATCGCCGTGCCCAGCTTGGTGTAGTTCTCGATCGCCGGCTCGGCGGCCAGCTTGGCGTTGTAGCCCTTGACCGAACTCATGACCTTCTTGCGGTCGTGGAAGGTCGGCATCTTGTGCTTGTCGACGACGATGGCCTTGACCTTCTTCGCCCCCATCACCGCGCCGACGCCGCCGCGCGCGGCCAGCCGCGCCGGCCGGTTGTCCGTGTCGGAGAACGCAATGCCGGCCATCAGCCCCTGGTATTCGCCGACCGGGCCGCACAGCGCCAGGCTGACCTTGTCGCCGTATGTTTCGTGCAGCAGCGCGGCGGCCTCGAAATTGTTCTTGCCCATATAGGGCGCGGCGCTCTCGAAGGTGATCTCGCCGTCCCGGGGGATGCGGATCACCACCCAGTCGTTCGACGCGCCGTACAGCGTCAGCCCGGCCAGTTCCAGCTGCCCCAGCGCGAATGCGAAGGTGCCGCCGGCATTGGCCTCCTTGATGCCGCCGGTCAGCGGGCTCTTGCAGCCGACGGACAGGCGGTTGGCGTTGGAGAAATTGGTGCCGGCGAACGGCCCGGCCGAGAAGATCAGCGGGTTCTCCGGCGACAGCGGGTCGACCCCGGCGACGCCTGCCTCCAGCAGCGTCCTGACGATGTAATACCGCCCCGCGCGGGCCAGCGCCTCGCCCGCCATCTCTTCCGCTTCGATGGTCCGGTCGTCAAGGTTGATGTGCAGATAGTTACGCATGCCGCCGCTCCGCCCGTGTGGTTCCGGGATGTCCGGTGAAACAAGGAGACGTTTCTGTCCAGGGATTTATATGCACCGCCATCTGCTGTGGGGCAAGAGGCGGTCGAAGTGCTGCGGCATGCGGGCCGCCGGGAGAACCGTGTCGCGCCCTTCGCCATACCGTTTCTCAGCCTGCTCCCGCGCGGAAAGAGGATTCCGGCGCCGGTCGGTCGCGATTGAATGCCACCCATGGCGGGGGGGGCGCGGGCGGGCGCTGAAAGCCGCAGAAAACGCCTTTGCATGGGGTTGTTCCGTGCGATGGCGGGTCGCCCGGCGGCGCGCCGGGTTTGGGGTTGCGGAAATTCGTTGTGGATGGTCGCCCTTCCGATATGATCCCGGCCATGGAACACTTCGATTCGCTTTCGACCCCCTGCCTGATGCTCGACCGCGCGGTGCTGGAGTCCAACTGCCGGCTGATGGCCGCGCGTATGAAGAAGCTGGGCGTGCGCCTGCGCCCGCATATGAAGACCGCCAAATCGGCGGACGTGGCGCAGCTGGCGACCGCCGGCCATTTCGGCGGCATCACCGTCTCGACGCTCAAGGAGGCCCACTACTTCGCGGAGCGCGGCTTCCGCGACATTCTCTATGCCGTGGGATTCGTGCCCTCGAAGATCGGCGAGGCGGCGGCGATCCAGGAGATGGGCGACGCGCTGATCCTTTTGACCGACAACATGGGCGCCGCGGCCGAGACCGCCATCCGGGCCGCCAAGCTGGGCCGCAAGTTTCCGATGATGATCGAGATCGATACCGGCGCCGGGCGCTGCGGGCTGGACCCGGTCAGCGAGGCCGACGACATCGTCAACCTGGGCCGTGTCATCCACAAGTCGGCGGCGCTGGAACTGCGCGGCGTGCTGACCCATGCCGGACAATCCTACCACAGTACTTCGGCGAAGGGGATCAAGGCGGTTGCCGAGGCGGAACGCGCCGGAATCGTGAAGGCGGCGGAACTGCTGCGTGCGGCCGGCCTGCCGTGCCCGGTGGTCTCGGCGGGCTCGACGCCGACGGCGCGCCATGCGAAAAACCTGGACGGCGTGACCGAGATGCGCCCCGGCGTCTACATGTTCGGCGACGTCGACCAGGCGCTGATCGGCTCGTGCAGCTGGGACCATATCGCGGTCACGGTCCTCGCCAGCGTGATCGGCCATAACCGCCGGACGAAACGCATCATCGTCGATGCCGGCGGGCTCGCCATGTCGAAGGATATCGGCCCGTCCGAATTCGATAACGAAACCGGCTACGGCACCGCGATGGGCGAGGGCGGCACGCCGCGGCCCGACCGGATGTACCTCGCCGCGGTCAGCCAGGAGCACGGCCAGCTCGCGCTGCCCGGCGGCGCGGAGCCGCCATGGGAGGAATTTCCCGTCGGCAGCCGCATCCGCGTCTTCCCGAACCACGTCTGCATGACCGCCGCCGCGCACGACCGTTACCACGTCCTCGACGAGACCGGATCGGTCATCGAGGAATGGGATCGCGTCAACGGTTGGTAGATCGATATTGCTGCAGTGCAGCAAATCTCCATGGCCGGTTAAAATATGGTTAAAATGAGGCATTCGCGCCTCGGATTGCTGCCCTGCAAAAATATCAATTCTCGCGCCCCGGCATCGACCATACATTGCCCGTAGATTGGTTTTACGTTTTCACCCGAGCCGAGGGGCCACCCATGATTGTCAACCGCATCAACAGCGATTTCCGGCGTTGGCGCGCCTATCGCAAGACCGTGACCGAACTCTCGAAGCTGAGCGCACGCCAGCTTGAGGATATCGGCATCGCACCATACGAGATCGAGGACGCGGCACGCGGAAGATTCCGCCGCTGAATCCGCACGGCCGGGGCCGATTCAACGTAGTCGGAAACGGCGCTACCATTGCACGACGGCATAGCTGATCAGGTCCCGCGGCTGCAGTTTGACCTGCAGCTTGCCGAATCCTTCCCAGATCTCGATCGCGCGGCCGACGGCGCCTGCCAGCGGACCCGGCCGGCCGGGCCCGCCGAACAGCGCCGCATTGGCCGCGCCGTCGTACCAGGCGATGCCGGCGCGCATTTCCGCGACAATCTTGGGATGCCGCAGCCAGCGGCCGATGCCGGCCGCCATGATCAGGTCGGCCTCCTCGGGATTCTCGCGCGCGAAGACGACGGCGCGCTGCCAGGCCCGGTAAAGGGCGGCGAATTCCGCCGTCCGGTCTTGCAGCGGCCCGGCCCTAGCCACCACCGCCTCGATCAGCAGGCCCGGCCGCTGTGACGTGTCGGCGAGGACATGCCCACGGTCCGCCTCGCGGGTCCGGCTCAGCCACGGCTCCCAGGTAATCGCGGCGTCGACCTCGCCGGTCTCGAAAGCGTGGCCGGCGCCGCCCGGCGCCAGCGGTACGACGGTCACGTCGCTCTGGGTCAGCCCCGCCTCGTGCAGCAGCACGTTCAGATAGAACTGCCCGCTGGAACCGGGCGCCATGGCGACGCGCTTGCCGATGAGGTCCGCGACGGTCTCGATGTCCGTGGTCGCCACCAACCCGTCCGCACCGCGCGACTCCGAGACCGCGAACACGATGCGCAGCTCCGTCTTCGGCGTGAGGTGCAGGATCGTGGCGTCGACCGGGGCCACCATGGCGTCGAGCTTGCCCGTCGCCAGCGCCGCGGCGCGGTTCGCCACATCCTCAATAGTCACCAGCTCGACCTCGACCCCTTCCTCGGCGAACCAGCCCTTGTCCCGGGCGATGAAGAACGGGCCGGGCGCAAGCCAACTCTGATGGCCGAGCCGCAAGGGTTCCGCCTCGGCCGGCACGACCGGCAGCACGGCGAGCGCCAGGGCGATCAGCGCCCCGGTCAGCCGCGCCGCGCGGTTCCGTCCACCTGTGTCGCCAGCGTTCATGTCCGGGCCCGGCGCCTCAGCCCGCCTTGCGGCGGGCGATGCGGTCGGCCATGACGCAGAGGATCTCGTACATCATGGTGGCGCCGACAAGCGCCGTCATGCCGGTCGGATCGAACGGCGGCGAGACCTCGACGACGTCGCCGCCGACGATGTCGAGCCCCTTGAGGCCACGCAGCATGCGCTGCGCCTCGCGGGTCGAATAGCCGCCGATCTCCGGTGTACCGGTGCCCGGCGCATAGACCGGGTCGAGCCCGTCGACGTCGAAGCTGACATAGGTCGGGCCGTCGCCGGCGACGCGGCGCGCCTCGGCGATCACCGCCTCGACGCCGATCTCGTAATACTCCTCGATGGTGATCACGCGGATGCCCTGCTCTAAGCCCCATTCATGGTCCTTCTCGCCGTAGAGCGAGCCGCGGATGCCGATCTGCACGGTGCGCTTCGGGTCCAGCACGCCCTCCTCGATGGCGCGGCGGAACGGCGTGCCGTGGGTGTAGCGGTGGTCGCCGAAATAGCGGTCCCAGGTATCGGTGTGGGCGTCGAAATGGACCATGCCGACCGGTCCGTCGGCGGCCAGCGCGCGCAGGATCGGCAGGCTGATCAGATGGTCGCCGCCGGCGGTCAGCGGCAGGATTCCGGCCGCCTGCACGCGCCGGTAATAGGCCTCGACCAGCTGCAGCGACTCCTCGAGGTCGATCGGGTTGACCTGCACGTCGCCGAGGTCGGCGCAGTTCGCCGCCTCGAAGGGGCGGATCCGGCTGACGTGGTGAACGTTGCGCATCATCGTCGATGAATCGCGGATCTGCCGCGGGCCGTGGCGGGCGCCGGCGCGGTTGGTGGTGCCGCCGTCCCAGGGCACCCCGATCAGGCCGATCTCCACATCGGTCCAGTCCTCGACGTGCGGCAGGCGCATGAAGGTCGCGATTCCGGCAAAACGCGGCAGCACGTTTCCCGATACCGGCCGGAACCGCCGCCTCTCCTCCGCCATGGGGGCCTCCTGTGCCTCGCCGCCGCCGACCCGGCGCCGCGCGTGATAAGGTGACGCGGCGGCCGGAACCCCGGACTCTTCCCACGGGTGCGCCATACCCGTCAATGCGATTCGCGCCGCCGCCGCCGGGGCCGCTTGAAATCCTTGATCGCCGTCCCGATCTCCGGTAAACACAGCACCCGTCCACAGGACGGCCGCACCAGCGTCCCCTTCGTCTAGCGGTCCAGGACGCCGGCCTCTCACGCCGGAAACAGGGGTTCGATTCCCCTAGGGGACGCCAATCTTTCCCGAAACCGCAGACATGACGGAATCGTCCGGATTGCCCGGCGCGCGTCGTTGCCGTGCCCGGTTGCGCGCCCCGACAGTCTCCCGGGATACGCAACTGCCTTCAAGCCCCGCGGCGCAGCAATGCAGCATGCGCGAAACGAGCCCATGCAAAGGGGTTTTCCGCAGGTTTCGGAACGGCCGAACACCCTGTGCCGGGCGGCCGGCGCCGGTCCGGCCGGCCGGTTATTTGCCGGGCGGCCCCAATCACAGGTACACAAGCCAGGCGTAATCTTATAGAGTCGCCGGCGTCGGCGGTCCGGCCTCTTGCGATGAGGGGCCGGGGCCGCTGGAATGGGAACCGGATGGCCTGTCCGGCCGACCACGGTTTCAACGAAAGCATGCGTGCGGTCAATGTTTGAGCAGTTAGGCAGATACCAGATCCAGGAGTTGATCGGGGAAGGCTCGATGGCGGAGGTCTACAAGGCCTACGATCCTGAGATCGGGCGTACCCTGGCGGTCAAGGTCCTCAAACCGGAATGGTGCGTGGACGAGGACTACCTCGGCCGGTTCATGCGCGAGGCAAAGGCGGCGGGTGCATTTTCGCACCCCAACATTGTCACCGTTTACGATGTCGGGCAGGTCGACAATCGGCCGTATATCGTCATCGAGCTGATCGACGGCACGCCGCTCGGCGACTCGATTCAACCGGGAACGCCGATGCCGCTGGATCGGGTGCTGGCGATCGGCATCCAGTTGGCCGACGCGCTGCATTACGCGCACGACCGCGGTGTCGTCCATCGTGACGTCAAGCCAAACAACATCCTGTTGCTGCCGGACGGCAAGACGATCAAGATCGCCGATTTCGGCATCGCCCACATCGACGACCCCGACGCCGCCCAGAAAACGCAGGTCGGAACCGTCCTGGGCACACCGCAGTACATGTCGCCGGAACAGGTGATGGGCCAGAAGGTCGACGGACGTTCGGACCTCTTCTCGGTTGGCGTGATTCTCTATCTGCTGTGCAGCGGCCAGAAGCCGTTCGACAGCAACACCATGGCGACGCTGCTGTTCAAGATCACCCAGGAGGAGCCCCCTCCGATTACCCAGGTGGCCCCCGATCTTCCGGCCGGCGTGCAGCACATCATCGGCAAACTGATCGCCAAGGCGCCGGAACGGCGCTTCCAGTCCGGTCACGATCTCGCACGGGCGTTGCGGCGCGAGCTCAGGGCCATCGAGGAATATGCCGAAAGCGGCGAACGCCCGCGCATCATTCCGCTCCGCATACGCTGGGCGCTGCTATCGACCATCATCGTGGCGGTGACCATGGCCGTCGCCATCTACTTCATTGAAGCCAAGCAAAAGCAGGAGCTGACCGACTTTGCCATCGATTCCGGCGTGTCTCTGGTCAAGTTCATCGCGACCGAGACCGCGGTCCCGGTACTCGGCGAGGAGTGGGTGGCGATCGAGATCTTCGTCAACGAAGCAATACGCGGCCAGAGCTTCGAGTATTTGTCGGTGCTCGACCATCAGGGCGTGATCAAGGGATCGAGCGATCCGGCGCAGCTCGGCAAGGTCTATGCGCCTCCCGAGTCCGCAACGCGCGTGTACGACAGGGACGGCGTTGTCGTAAATGAAGTCGGACTGTCGGGCGAGACGCCGGTGCTCGAATTCGATGCGCCGATCCTGTTCTCGGACAAGGAAGTCGGCCGCGTCCATCTCGGCGTGGTGCAGACCTCGCTGCAGGCGGTCGCAGACACGACGCGCACCCTGTTCATCATCCTCGGTGCGGTCACCGTGCTTGCGGTTGGGCTCGTGTCGTACGGACTCGCCCAGCTGCTGTCGCGGCCAATCCGCACGCTGCGCGTCTCGCTGCAGGAGATTTCGAAAGGCAATTTCGACTGCCGCATCTCGGAGAACCGGAACGACGAGCTGGGGCTGGTGTTCGCAGAGTTCAATCAAATGGCGGAGGCATTGGGGGACCAAAATGAGCCGTATACGGAGGCGCCTGAGGCGTGACGCTGCTGCGGTAGTGATCGCACTGACGGCAGGAATTCTTCTGTCGGGTTGCACCACAAACGTCGTTGCCCGCAGCGACGATTTCGTCGTCGTGTCCGCCGGTTGGGGCGATACGCTGGGTGGTCTCGCGGACGCCTTTCTGGGCGACCCCGGAAAACTTTGGGTGATTGCAGAATTCAACGAGATCGACCGCGTCTGGCCCGGCCAGCAGGTGGTCATTCCCCTGCGGCCGGCCGACCCTGCCGGAATTTATCGCAACGGCTACAAGAAGGTCGCGATCCTGACCTATCACCGGTTCGTGCCGGGAGACCGGGAATGCGACCTGCTGTCCGTTTCCGGGACGACCTTCAGGAGCCAGCTGGAATACCTTCGGGACAACGGCTTCACGGTGGTGAGCTTTTCCGATCTGGCCGACTTCGTCGAAGGCAAGGGACCGATGCCTCGCAAACCCGTCATCCTGTCCATGGACGACGGTTACAAATCCGTCCACCAGGTCGCCTACCCGGTGCTGCGCGAATTCGGCTACAAGGCCACGGTCTTCGTCTACACCGATTTCGTCGGCGCGCCGGCGGCACTGAATTGGGCGGAAATGAAGGAGATGACCGCGTCGGGGCTGGTCGATATCCAGCCTCATTCCAAGACCCATTCGAACCTCACCTTGCGCGAGGCCGGCGAAAGCAAAGCGGCGTACCGCGAACGGATTCGCGAGGAGGTGAGAAATCCCACCAGGGCGATCAGGAAACATCTCGACATCCCGGTTCATACATTCGCGTTTCCCTATGGCGCCGAGAACGATGTGGTGCTCGACGCGCTGGAGGTGGAGGGCTTCCGCCTCGGCGCAACAGTTACCTCGGGCGGCAACCCGGCTTTCGCACATCCGCTCGCGTTGAGGCGCTCGCAGGTGTATTGCGGGGACGACCTGGTCGCCTTCGCCAAGCGCCTCGACGTCTTCGAGGGTATGGTGGTGCCATGATCCGATTCGCGGGACGGGCATCGGCTTTTCTTTTGGTCGCAGGCCTGACGGCGGCGTGTGCGCAACTGACCCTCCCCGGCACGTCCAACGTGGCGGGCCGCAAGCAACAGGCCGAGGAATTGACCCGGCAGGGCAATCTCGCAGAGGCCCTGGTCCAGCTGAAGATCCTGGAGACGCTCAACCCCCGCGACCCTGAAATCGTCGAGATGCGGCGCTCCGTCGAGGCCGAGACCAAGCGCCTTGCCGACATTCACTACCAAAAGGCCGAGGCTGCGGCCAAGCGGAGCAATCGAGAGGCACAGCAGGAATATGTAGCGGTTCTCGCCTACGACCCGCAGCATGAGGGTGCGTTGCGCCGGCTGCGGCAGCTCGAGCTTCAGAGCAATCGCGGCAATCGCCCGAAGATGGGCGGTCCCGAGGCCCCGACGAAGACGGCCTACCCCGAGGCCCCTGCCCAGATGGCGGGTCCCGTGACGGCGCCGAGCCCGCCGCCACGCGATTTGCCGAAGCCCGCCGCGAAACCGGAGCCATCTGCGGCCCCGCCACCGACCGTCAAGATCGCGCCGGGCAACAGCGAAGAGGGCGGCAAGGTGGCACAGCAGCAACCGCTCGATCAGGCCGTCGCCAACGTCAAGGCGGGCACCTACCTTAATCTGATCGCCTACGCGGAGTCATATCTCGTCGACCATCCGGGGGATGACAAGGCGGTGGAGATGCTGGCCCTGTCCCACGAGAAAGCCGGCCTCGCGCTGTATCGCGACGGCGAACTCCGGCAATCGTTGCGGCACCTCGAGTTCGCGGTGAAATATTCGGGCGATTCCGACAGTCCGTCGGCGGCGGCGCTTGCAGCGGTCAAGACCCGCCTTGCGGACCAGACCTACGAGCAGGGCGTCCGCGCATTTCGTCAGGATATCTCGCAGGCGATCGCCTACTGGGAGGAAACGCTGACCTACGACCCCGGCCACGTCAAGGCGAGGGAGTTCCTGTCGAAGGCATACCGGATCCGCGAGACGCTGAACGAGATCGCCAATCCCTGAGGGTGCTCGGGAAACTTACGCCGCCGCCCCGAACGGCCGCCCCAAAGGCGGGACGCTAAACGCGGCCGAGAGTCCGCAGCTTGCCCGTCAGAGCGTGGGCCGGCGGATCCATGTTATCGTTTTGCGTCCGGTGCGACATCGGTCGCAGGATGGGTACGTCCGCAGGAAATCCTCCATGCCGACGAATGACTCCGCCACCACGTACAGTCATTGCACAAAGACTGCCGCCGCGGGCGGCACATATCCGGTCCTGCGCCGCCTCGCCCAGCGACTTGTAGCCAATCGCCCGTTCATTTCAGCCGGCCTGTTTCAGCTTGTCTATGAGCTGGATGGTTCTTTGACGTTCCAGCTTGGCCGGCTCGTGGGTTGCATCGATCTCGAGCGTCTTGTCGTAATATTCGAGCGCCTTCTCGAGGTCATGCCGCTGGTAGGCCGTTCTGGCTGCGCGGTAGTACTCGTCCGCGACCTTAGGCCCGACCCTGGCCAGCGCGATCTGCGCGGGATCATGATTGGGCCACACCTTCAGGGCCGCCTTGTAGGACTCAAGCGCTTCGATATTTGCCTGAGACGCCTCGTATTTCTGCCCATCCTGATACAGACCGTCTGCCCGCAAGCCTTTCTTGGCGTCTGCAACGCGCTTGGCCAGGTCCGCGCTCTCGGGGTTGAGCGCCGCGCCGCGCTCGGCGGCCTCGGCCGCCGCTTGGTATTTGTCCTGCTCTAGAAGGTCGCCGCCGAACTTTCCGTAAACGTCGCCCCCATAAACCTTGAACATCTGGTCCTGCGGAAACTGCGTCAGTGCGTCTTCGATGATCTCGATTGCTCCGGGAAGATTCCCGGCGTCTGACTTTTCGCGGGCCGCCGCGAACAGTTTCATTTTTCTCTCTGTTGCCAGTTCTTCCGGCTCCGGCTTCGGCGGGTCGACCTTCTCTGTTGTATCCGGCTCCGGCTTCGGCGGGTCGACCTTCTCGGTTGTATCCGGCTCCGGCGGTGTATCGGGTTCCGGTTCGGGCCCAGGTTCTGGAGTTATTGCAGCAACCGATTCCGGATTCGGTTCCTTGCCCGGCACCTTGATGGTCTGGCCGACCTTCAGCAGGCTCGGATTGTCCATGCCATTGTACCGGGCAAGCGCATAGAACTTGAATGGGTCGCCGAGGTGCTCTTTGGCGATGGACGCCAGGGTTTCCCCTTTTTTTACCTCGTAATTGAAATTCTTGCTGCCCAGCAGTTTAACCGGGTCGCCGTCGATCTGATCGAGGTAGTCTTTCGCTTTTGGGTTCTTCTCCGCCGGCCACTCGGCGAGCGAGGCCAGCAGCTCAACGCGGGCCTGCTCGACCTTGCCCTTGTCAAGGAGGTTGAGCGCTTCGGTGTTCCGCTGACTGGGCGTCAGTCCAGGTTTGGCCACTATCTTAGACGTCGTGTCAGGCTTGGCAGACGTATCCGTATCTCCGGTCGGCAGGCAGGCGCCGAGACTGACCAGCAACGATGTCATGAAAAAGAAAATCAGTGTTGAGCGCATAGCCCGTATCCCCCTGTGCACGGGATCGTACGGAGAATTGCCTGGAACCGGACAACCTCTAACCGCGCGCGCATGCAAGCACAAATACGCGCCGCAGTCTGCGTACCTCCCACAAAATTCATTGCCGGCATTTTAGCAGAGTTTGTCGTATGCGCCAGACCTTATCCCCTGACGGCGGCAAATCAAACCTGCCGCCGTCGCCGCCCGCGGGGGTGGCGGAGACGCTTCCTGACAGGCCGGCCGGAACACGCTGGTGGTGTGTATCTGACATATGGTACCCGTGCGATCGCGTTTCCCGTCTCCTCGGCAGGAGGGCGCACTTGACGATCCGCCAGCATCGCGGCGCGCCACGCGCCTTGCCGGGTGGGCTCGCAACACCGTCCCATGGGTGGCATATGTCTGATACACACCACTGGTATCGAAGAAAACGGCCCGCGCTCTCTGCGGACCGCACGACATGTTATCCTGGAGAGCCAATTCTGATCGCGGCCACGGAACCGAAAGTGAGACCTGACGTTGTCGAACGGGCGTGCGACTGAAGGATATCTGGCATTGGATGCGGCGTGTTTCGGAATGGGCGGGGCCCGGCATGCCGGGCCGGCGCCGGGTGCACGAGCGCGGCGATGACCCAGCCTCAAATTGTGAAAGGCCCGGTTGAACCCCGGCTCTGGCAAATGGCGGAAGAGGTATTTTTCCTCTCCGCGGCGACCCAGCAGTTCGACGACGCAGAGAAGAGACGGGCCTTCCTGGACCGCTGGACGGGTTACTATCGGGACTGCGAGCCGCAACGAATCTACCTGGCAATTCCTCCGGGCGGCCGTGTCGCAGGCTATCTTACCGGTTGTATGGACAGCCGCACTGCGGAGAGGCTGTATCGCGATATTCCCTATTATTCGTTGTTCGAAGACCAGTTCGGGGCGTATCCGGCACATCTCCACGTCAACGTTCATCCGCAATGTCGCGGCCGCGGCATCGGCTCACGGCTGGTGTCCGCGTTTGTCGAGGACTGCGACGCGGCCCACGTTGCGGGCGTCCACGTCGTAACGGGGCCCGGCCTTCCCAACGTCGGATTTTACAGGGACCGTGGTTTTACCACTGCCGTGCAACGTACGTGGCGGCGAAGGGAACTCCTGTTCCTGGGCAAATCCCTCCGCCGCTCCTGACCCGCAACCTCGGCGCCCCTGAACGCACTGGCGATCCGGCAATTCCCGGTCTCCGAGTCGGCCCGACCACTCGGCGCCACAATCAAAACGTGCGGGATCGATTTTGTCTTGCCGGTTTTCGCGGATTTATGACAATATATCGCAATTAATAATTCCGGGCTGGTTTTACGCCGCCGTGAGAAGCGAACAAACCGCGACCGGATAGATCGACAAGCACGTCGAGAGTCGACGGGCACGCTGTCGAGGTATTGGACGTTGTGCGATCCGGTGGAGGTCGGCACTACGTAGATATGCTCCGTTGCGTGCCTGAACAGGGGGAGAATTTGGTGCCCACGAACAACGACGGGGTCGCACCGTTTGCGGACCAGGACAGCGTGCAGAGAGTTCGCTTGCGCGCACGCGCGCCGGGTCGTTTCAGCCGCCGCGCCCGGACCGGCCGGCGAGGAGACGCCGGAGCTAGGCGTATGTCTGCCGGGACGATAAGGAACTCCGTGAAGCGGTGCAGGCGATGACGCAGATCGATGTAGAGCAACTGCTCCAGGAAGTGTCGGCGGAGGAACCCTGCGGCGAGAACCTCGAGTACGACACGGATTACGCTGACCTGGAGCGCGCCGCCCGCGGCAAGGAGGAGCACTCGATGGGCGACGTCGTCGTCGCCGCCGAAGACCCGGACTGGGCCGACGTCGAGGCAAGGGCGGCCGGACTGCTGGCGAGGTCGAAGGATCTGCGGATCGCCTCCTATCTTGCAAGGGCCCAACTCCATACGAATGGCCTCGAGGGTTTCAGCAGCGGTCTCGAACTGTTGCGGGGACTTTTGGAACGATACTGGGACACGGTCTATCCACAGCTCGATGCGGACGATGACAGCGACCCCACGTTGCGGGTCAACTCGATCATGTCGCTCTGCGATCCCGCGACGGCACTCAGCCCTTTGCGCGCGACGCCTTTGGTAAAATCGCGCAATTTCGGAACGGTGAGGTATCGCGATATCGCGCTCGACAGCGGTGAGCTGAGCTCGGCGAACGGTGCCGGCGACCAGGCTCTTGAACCGGCGGCCATCGAGGCCGCCTTTGCCGAATGCAATCTCGATGTGCTGCAGGCGACGCACGGAGCCGTCCGTTCGGCACTGGACCACGTCGCCGCCATCGAAGCGACGGTCACCGAAAAGGTGGGCGCCGCCAACGCCCCGAATCTCGAAGAGCTCATTCACTTGCTCAACGCCATTGAGAAGGCGCTGGCGGGAAAAATCACTGCACGCGTCGGCGATGGCGAATTGGCCGATGGCGACGACGACGCAGTCGCGGATGGCGACGGCGGGGCGGTCGAGTCCGCCGGCCGGGCCGGGCCGATCAGAAGTCGCGAGGACGTGGTGCGCGCGATCGACCGTATCTGCGAGTTCTATCAGCGCAATGAGCCCTCCAGTCCGGTGCCGTTGCTGTTGCGCAGGGCACGACGTCTTGTCGCCAAGGATTTCATGGAGATTCTGCGCGACATGGTCCCCGATGGTGTCACCCAGGCGGAGACGATCACCGGCGAGCCCTCGGACGGCAGTACCGGGAGTTAGGAATAACGCAGGAATCCAGGAACGACTAAGGACGAATCGCGGCGCAGACTCTCGCACATAAGTGGCAGAGACCTCGTACTCGTTGGCCGCGAAATGAAACACAGGAGGCAGGCAAAATGGCGAAGACAAGCGCCCAGAAATTCATAGCGCGGAATCGAGCTCCGCGTGTCCAGATCGAATATGATGTCGAGCTCTATGGAGCGGAGAAGAAAGTCCAGCTGCCGTTCGTGATGGGAGTGCTGGCGGACCTTTCCGGGAAACCGGAGGAACCACTGCCGGCCGTCGCGGACCGCAAGTTCCTCGAGGTCGACGTTGACAATTTCAATGACCGGCTGAAGGCAATGAAGCCGAGGGCGGCCTTCCAGGTCCCCAACACGCTTACCGGAGACGGCAATGTGAGCGTGGACATCACCTTCGAGAGCATAGACGATTTTTCACCCGCCGCGGTCGCAAGCAAGGTCGGGGCGCTGCGTAAGTTGCTCGATGCGCGCAACCAGCTCTCGAACCTTGTTACCTACATGGATGGCAAGACGGGTGCGGAGGAACTGATCGCCAAGGTGATGCAGGACCCCGCCCTGTTGCAGTCTCTCGCCTCTGCGCCGAAACCGGACGAAGAGACGGCAGAGGCATCGGAGGAGGGATCCAATGGCTGACGTTGATACAAAGACTGAAGAACAAGCCGAAGTCGAAACAATCAGTGCTGATGATTTCGGCGCGCTGTTGACGAAGGAGTTCAAGCCGAAGTCCGACCGCACCAAGGAGGCGGTAGAGACCGCCGTCCATACGCTCGCCGAATATGTGCTTGCCGACACCGCGTTGGTTTCGAGTGACGTGGTGCTCACGATCGAGGCGATCGTCGCCGAGATCGACAAAAAGCTCAGCGAGCAGATCAATTTGATCATGCATCATGAGGACTTCCAGGAAGTCGAAGCGGCATGGCGCGGCTTGCACCATTTGGTGAACAACACCGAAACAGACGAGATGTTGAAGATCAAGGTCTTCAACATCTCAAAGAAAGATCTGCACAAGACGCTGAAGAAATACAAGGGCGTCGCGTGGGATCAGAGCCCGATATTCAAGCGCGTCTACGAGGAGGAATACGGGCAGTTCGGAGGCGAGCCATATGGTTGCCTGGTCGGCGATTATCATTTCGACCACAGTCCGCCGGATGTCGAGTTCCTGAACGAGATAGCCCAGGTCTGTTCGGCGTCGCACACGCCTTTCATCACCGGGGCCGACCCCAAGCTCATGCAGATGGACTCATGGGGCGAGCTGGCCAATCCGCGCGATCTGACCAAGATTTTTCAGACGCCGGAATATGCATCCTGGCGCTCGCTGCGCGAGTCGGAGGACTCCCGTTACATTGGCCTGGCCATGCCGAGATTCCTTGCCCGCCTGCCTTACGGATCCAAGACGGATCCGGTGGAGGAGTTCGACTTCGAAGAGGACACCGGGAGCGCGGACCATGGCAAATATACCTGGGCCAATGCGGCCTACGCCATGGCGATCAATATCAACAAGTCGTTCAAGCTCTATGGTTGGTGCTCAAGGATCCGTGGCATTGAATCGGGCGGCGCCGTCGAAGGGCTGCCCACGCATACCTTCCCGACCGATGATGGCGGCGTCGACATGAAGTGCCCGACCGAGATCGCGATCAGCGACCGGCGGGAGGCGGAGCTGGCCAAGAATGGCTTCATGCCGCTCATTCACAAGAAGAACTCGGATTTCGCCGCGTTCATCGGTGCGCAGTCACTGCACAAGCCGGCGGAGTACGACGACCCGGACGCCACGGCGAATGCCAACCTGGCGGCCCGACTGCCCTATCTGTTCGCGACCTGCCGCTTCGCCCACTACCTGAAGTGCATCGTCCGCGACAAGATCGGTTCCTTCAAGGAGCGGAACGACATGGAGCGGTGGTTGAACGACTGGATCATGCAGTACGTCGATGGAGACCCGGCGCATTCGAGCGAGGAGACGAAGGCGTCGCGGCCACTGGCGGCGGCCGAAGTCACCGTCGAAGAGGTGGAGGGCAATCCGGGCTATTACACCTCCAAGTTCTTCCTGAGGCCGCATTACCAGTTGGAGGGCCTGACCGTGTCACTGCGCCTCGTCTCGAAGCTGCCTTCGGCGAAGGCGGCCTGACGACGTCCAAGCGAGGCTCGGACTGGGCTGACTGGGTGGACCGGGATAGTAGAGGCGATTACCGGGCTTCGGGCGAGGGAGATTGCTCGTTTGGAAGTCAGACAACTCAGAATCAGAAAGGGAGTGCAGACCAATGGCTGTCGATATGTTTGTAAAGATTGGCGATATCAAAGGGGAGTCGCCGGACGATAAGCACAAGGACGAGATCGATGTGCTATCCTGGAGCTGGGGCCTGTCGCAGAGCGGCTCGACTCATTACGGCACCGGCGGCGGTGCCGGCAAAGTGAATGTGCAGGATATCTCGCTGACCAAGTGGGTGGACAGGTCGTCTCCGGTCCTGATGAAGATGTGCTGCAACGGCAAGCATTATCCAGAGGCGCTGTTGACCGTTCGCAAGGCGGGCGAGACGGCCCTGGAATATGTCAAAGTCAAGATGGAGGATGTGATCGTCAGTTCCATCTCGACCGGTGGCAGCGGTGGTGAAGATCGTCTGACCGAGAACGTCACCCTGAACTTCGCCAAGGTCTCCGTGGACTACACGCCGCAGAAGCCGGACGGGTCGGGAGACGCGCCGATCAAGATGGGTTGGGATATCGCGGCCAACAAGGAAATCGGATAGGCACCCTGCCGCCGCGGCAGACGGGGAGCGGGTCGGACAGGCAGCCGGAATCCGTCGGGAGGACTGTTGCCTTCCTGCCTTCTCCGTGGGTTGCCGGGTCGTGGGCAAAGGGACGTCGCCGGCGCCTTTGCCCGCCGGTGGTGGTTGCCCGCCTCGTCCAAGCACGTATCGCGGAGTAAACGCCATGTTGTTGGCAGAGCAGAGCCTGCGGGAGGGTAGCCCCGAGGAATCGTTGGCGCGGTTGCAGGAGCAGGTGCGTAAGGACCCGTCCAACGCGAAGTATCGGGTCTTCCTGTTCCAGCTTCTGGCCGTCCTCGGTCAGTGGGATCGTGCCTTTACGCAATTGAAGGTCGCCGGGGAGCTCGATGCCGGTACCCTGGCCATGGTGCAGACCTACCGGGAGGCGCTACGCTGCGAAGTGTTGCGCCAGTCGATCTTCGCCGGCAGGGGCACGCCGCTGGTCTTCGGTAAGCCTGAGCGCTGGGTCGCCCTGCTGATCGAAGCGTTGCGCCTGATGGCGGAAGGCGACGATGCGGCGGCGAAGCCGCTGCGGGACGAAGCCTTCGATCTGGCCCCCGCGGCGTCGGGTGTGATTGATGGACAGCCCTTCGAATGGATCGCGGACGCCGACCCCCGGCTCGGACCGATCCTCGAAGCGGTGGTCAACGGAGCATATTACTGGGTGCCGTTCCACCTCATAAAGTCGCTCCGTATCGAGGAGCCGGTCGACTTGCGCGATCTGGTCTGGATCCCGGCCGAGTTTACCTGGGCCAATGGAGGCGGTGCGGTCGGCCTGATCCCGACCCGGTACCCCGGATCGGAGACGGATGAGAGCACACAGATCCGCATGTGCCGGCGCACCGAGTGGCTGGAGCGCAGCCCGGATCTTTTCGTGGGATTGGGTCAGCGGATGCTGGCGACGGAGACCGCCGAATATCCGCTGATGGAGATCAGGGAGATTTCACTGCATACGTCGGCGGCGCCGGAGCTCGCCGAGGCGGCAGCGGAGGCGCCGGATGGCTGAGCTCACGCCAAAGGAGCGTCTGCAGCCTTCGCTGCTCGATCGTCTGACCGACAACGAGCCCGACAAACAAAGAGAATCCGCCGACAAGCGCGTGCTGTCGATGCGCCGGTTGCGTGAAAGCGTGCTGCGGGATCTCGGCTGGCTGCTCAACTGTGGAAACCTGGCGTCGCTGGAGGATTTCGAAGACTACCCGCTGGTCGCCCATTCCGTGATCAATTACGGCCTGCCCGACCTTACCGGCGTCAGCGCCTCCGGAGTCGATGTGGACAGAATCGAACGCGCATTGCGCCAGGCGATCCTCGACTTCGAACCGCGCATCCTGCGCAACTCACTCAAAGTTCGCGCGATCCTGTCTGAGGGTCAGATGAATCGGAACGCCTTGGCCTTCGAGATCGAGGGTGATCTCTGGGCCCAGCCGGTGCCGCTGCGCCTGTTCCTGCGAACCGAGCTCGACCTCGAGTCCGGCAGCTTCAGCGTAATGGACCGCGGGTCAGCAGGATCGGCCTGATGGATCCCCGCCTGCTTAATTACTACAACCTTGAATTGCAACATATCCGTGAAATGTTTGCGGAGTTCGCTGCGGAATACCCGAAGATTGCCGGCCGGCTCGGACTGGAGGGTCTGGACTGTGCGGACCCCTATGTCGAACGTCTGATGGAGGGTTTCGGCTACATGGCCGCACGGGTGCAGCTGAAGGTCGACGCGGAGTATCCGCGGTTCACCCAGCACCTCCTCGAGATGGTTTATCCGCACTACCTGGCCCCCATCCCGTCGATGGCCATGGTCCAGTTGCAGCCGGATCTAACCGAGGGCAGCCTGGCCGATGGTTTTACCGTGCCGCACGGCAGCGTGCTGCGCAGCCGCATGGGCAAGGACGTGCAAACCCCTTGCGAGTATCGCACTGCTCATGATGTGACGTTGTGGCCGCTGGAGATCGCCGAGGCCGGCTACCTCGCCTCGACCGCAGCGGTCGCTGCTCTGGGTGTGCCGAACCTTGGCGGCGTGAAGGCCGGTATCCGCTGGCGGCTCAGGACAACGGCCGGGCTAACCGTCGACAAACTCGCACTCGATCGCCTGGCCATCTGCCTTCGCGGTGCCGACAAGCTGCCGACGTATGTTTACGAACAACTGGCCGCCAATTCGGTCGGAATCGTCATCCAGCCGACCAAGGGCAAAGACGCGCCGTGGCGCGAAACGCTACCAAAATCGGAGATTCGGCCGCTCGGGTTCGGTGCGGACGAGGCGTTGCTCCCGCGTGGCCCGCGTTCATTTGACGGCTACCGGCACCTGCAGGAATACTTCGCATTCCCGGAACGCTTTCTGCTCGTCGAGCTCGGCGGCCTCAATGCCGGCCTTCGCCGGTGTGGCGCGGACGAGGTCGACGTGATTGTTCTTCTCGATGCAGTTAATCCGGCACTTGAAGATGCCCTCGATTCTTCGCATTTTTCGCTGTTCTGCACGCCGGCCATCAATTTGTTCGAGAAACGCGCGGACCGTATTCACCTCGCCGACAATGCCAGCGAGTACCACGTGGTCCCGGACCGCAGCCGGCCTCTCGACTTCGAGGTGCACAGCGTGGTTTCCGCCGCGGGATTCGGCACCAGTAGCAACCAGAAGCAAGAATTTCTGCCGTTCTACGGAGCGAGCGATCAGCGCGACTTCCGAGAGCACAGGGCTTACTACACGCTGCACCGCGAGCAGCGCAGGCTATCGTCGCGCCAGCGCGAGTTCGGGCCCCGTTCCAGCTATATCGGCAGCGAGGTATTCATCTCGTTGGTCGACGGCAACGAGGCGCCATACACCAGCGATCTGCGTCAGATGGCACTCGTCACCCTGTGCACCAACCGCGACCTGCCGCTGCACATGCCGGTCGGCGGCAGCAAGACCGACTTCACGCTGGAGTCGGGCGCGCCGGTCGTCGCGGCGCGCTGCCTGGCAGGGCCGACGCGGCCGCGGCCATCCTCGGCCCAGCGCGAGACTGCCTGGCGGTTGATCAGCCACCTCTCGCTCAACTATGCAACGCTGATCGATGGCGGCGATGGCAAGGGTGCGGCGGCGCTCAGACAGGTGCTGTCGCTTTACGGCGACCCCGACGATCCCTCGACCAGGAAACAAATCGACGGCGTGGTCTCGATTTCCAGCCGCGCAGTCAACCGGCGCGTGAGGGGATTCGGTCCGGTCGCGTTCGGGCGCGGTCTGGAGGTGGTTTTGACCATGGATGAACAGGCCTTCGAAGGCATCGGCGTGTTCCTGCTCGCCAGTGTGCTCGAGCGTTTTTTCGCGAAATATGCATCAATCAATTCGTTCACGGAGACGGTTCTGCGGACGACGGAACGTGGTAAAATAATACGATGGCCGACCAGGATCGGGCAGAGACACGCGCTCTGACGTTATGCCGCGCTCTCGAGCAGGAGCCATACAGGTTCGACTTCTTCGAGGCGGTGCGACGTCTGGAATGCGCCTATCGTGACAAGCCGCGCGTTGGCCGGTCGGCCCGACCGATCGACGAGCCGGTGCGTCTGGCGCAGGATGCCACGCTGGCCTTTGCGCCGTCTTCCCTGTCATCGTTTCGGCCGGGCAAGGACGGACACCCGTCAAGGCTCGCGGGTTACTTCTTCGGTCTGTCGGGGCCCAACGGACCGTTGCCGATCCATTTGACCGAATACGCCTACGATCGACTGCGGAATGCCCATGATCCGACCTTTTCCCGGTTCCTGGACGTCTTCCATCATCGGATGCTGTCGCTGTTCTATCGCGCCTGGGCGAATGCCCGGCCTACGGTAAGTTTCGACCGGCCGGAGGCGGACTGGTTCGGCGATCAGCTGGGGGCCCTCTGCGGAATCGGGATGCCGGCCCTGCATGATCGCGACGAAATGCCGGATGTGGCCAAGCTGTATTATGCCGGCTTCCTGGCCTGCGAGACCCGGCATCCCGAAGGCCTGCGCGCCATGATCGCGGATTTCTTCAAGCTCCCGGTCCGCATCGCCGAGTTTGTCGGCGCCTGGCTGCAACTGCCGAAGGACGATTGCTGCCGGCTTGGCCGCTCCCCGGAAACCGGGACGCTCGGGGTCAACGCAATCGCCGGCGGCCAGGTCTGGGGCTGCCAGCACAAATTCCGCCTCGTGTTGGGCCCGATGGATTTTGCCGGTTTTCAGCGCCTGTTGCCGGGCAGTGACAGTTTCGGCAAGCTCCTGGCGATCGTCCACAACTATGTGGGCGACGAGCTGGCCTGGGACGTCAACCTGATCCTCAAGCGGGACGATGTGCCGCGGACGAGGCTCGGGGTGAGCGGCAGGCTCGGCTGGACGACCTGGCTGGGCAGCCGTCGCGCGGCGACGGACGCCGACGACCTGATCCTCGACGCCTTGGCGTATGAGACGCGAAAGCCGCTTCGGACGGATGCGGAGCCACGGCGAGAAACAAGAAAAACTGGAGACGAGAAATGTCGGAAATCAGTCGAGTTGCTCTCTTCGGTAAGCTGAACCCGGTCGGCTACAAGGCGATCGAAAGCGCAACCGTCTTTTGCAAGATGCGCGGTAATCCGTACGTCGAGCTGGTGCACTGGTTGCATCAGATTCTGCAGCTGCAGGATTCCGACCTACACCGCATTATCAAGCAGTTCAACCTGAACCCCTCGCGGCTGGCGCAGGACTTCACCGAGGCGCTCGATCGGCTGCCGCGCGGGTCGACCTCGATCTCGGATCTCTCGGCCCATGTCGAGGAGGCGGTCGAGCGTGGTTGGGTCTATGCCACCCTCATGTTTGGCGAGCCGCAGGTCCGCACCGGCTATCTCGTGTTCGGCGTTCTCAAGACACCCGGCTTGCGCAACGCCCTGCTGTCGATCTCGCGCGAGTTCGAGAAGGTCAAGCTCGAGACATTGGGCGAGCAGTTCGACGAGGTCGTCGGCGGCTCGCCCGAAGACGCGCTGGCGGCGTCCGATGGATTCCAGGTCGGTGGCGGCGCCGTCCCCGGCGAGGCGAGCGGGGCCATGGCGCCATCGCAGATGGGCAAGCAGGAGGCGCTGCGCCAATTCTCGGTCGACCTCACCGAAAAGGCCCGCAAGGGCGAGATCGATCCCGTCGTCGGCCGCGACGAGGAGATCCGGCAGATCGTCGACATCCTGATGCGACGCCGGCAGAACAACCCGATCCTGACCGGCGAGGCGGGCGTCGGCAAGACGGCTGTGGTGGAGGGCTTTGCGCTCCGCATCGCCTCGAACGACGTGCCGCCGCCGCTCCAGGACGTCACCCTGCGCGCGCTCGACGTGGGCCTGTTGCAGGCCGGCGCCAGCATGAAGGGCGAGTTCGAGAACCGCCTGCGCCAGGTGATCGAGGAGGTTCAGTCCTCGGAGAAGCCGATCATCCTGTTCATCGACGAGGCTCACACCCTGGTCGGGGCCGGCGGCGCGGCCGGGACCGGCGACGCAGCCAATCTTCTCAAGCCCGCGCTGGCGCGCGGCACGCTGCGCACCGTCGCCGCCACGACCTGGGCCGAATACAAGAAGCACATCGAGAAGGACCCCGCGCTGACCCGCCGGTTCCAGTCGATCCTGGTCGACGAGCCCAGCGAGGAGAAGGCCATCCTGATGATGCGCGGCATCGCGTCCACCATGGAGCAGCACCACCGCGTGCAGATCCTCGACGAGGCGCTGGAAGCCGCGGTCAAGCTTTCGCACCGCTACATCCCGGCCCGCCAGTTGCCTGACAAGTCGATCAGCCTGCTGGATACGGCGAGCGCGCGGGTCGCGATCAGCCAGCACGCCGTTCCGGCCGAAGTCGATGACAGCCGCCGGCGGATCGAGGCGCTCGAGACCGAGCTGGAGATCATCGGCCGCGAGAAGGCGGTCGGCATCGAGACCAAGGCGCGCGAGGCCGAGGCGAACGAGAAGCTGGCGACCGAGCAGGACCGCCTGAAGGTCCTGGAGGAGCGCTGGGAGCAGGAGAGGGCGCTGGTCGAGCAGATCCTCGACCTCCGCGCCAGGTTGCGCGGCCATACCGGCAAGGTCGAGGGCACCGCAAGCGAACTGGAAACCGCGGCCGACGAGGCCGCCGAGACCGTCGCCGTCGAGACCGGTGCCGAGGCCGCGCCCGAGGGCGAGCTGTCCGAAGCCGAGCGCAAGGACCTGCTCAAGCAGCTCAAGGGGCTGCAGGCTGAGCTCGCCGACCTCCAGGGGGAGCAGCCGCTGATCCTGCCCAGCGTCGACCATCAGGCGGTCGCCTCTGTGGTCGGCGACTGGACCGGCATCCCGGTCGGCCGCATGGTCAAGAACGAGATCGAGACGGTGCTGCACCTGGCCGACACCCTGGAGCAGCGCATCATCGGCCAGCGCCATGCGCTCGACATAATCGCCAAGCGCATCCAGACCTCGCGCGCCAGTCTGGACAACCCGAACAAGCCGATCGGCGTCTTCATGCTGGCCGGCAGCTCGGGCGTCGGCAAGACCGAGACCGCGCTGGCGCTGGCCGAAGCGCTCTATGGGGGCGAGCAGAACGTCATCACGATCAATATGAGCGAGTTCCAGGAGGCACACACGGTCTCGACCCTGAAGGGTGCGCCGCCCGGCTATGTCGGCTATGGAGAGGGCGGCGTGCTGACCGAGGCGGTCCGGCGCCGGCCCTACAGCGTCGTGCTCCTGGACGAGGTCGAGAAGGCCCATCCCGATGTCCATGAGATCTTCTTCCAGGTCTTCGACAAGGGCTGGATGGAGGATGGCGAGGGCCGCGCGATCGACTTCAAGAACACGCTGATCCTGCTGACCACCAACGCCGGCACCGACCTGATCATGAACATGTGCGCGGACCCGGACCTGATGCCCGAGCCCGAGGGCATCGCCAAGGCCCTGCGCGAGCCGCTGCTGAAGATCTTCCCGGCGGCGCTCCTGGGACGCCTCGTGGTCATCCCGTATTACCCGCTCAACGACGAGATGATCGCGGCGATCGCCAAGCTGCAGCTTGGCCGCATCGAGCGGCGCATCGCCGAAAACCACAAGCTTCCCTTCACCTACGACGAGGACGTGGTGAAGCTCATAGCCGAGCGCTGCACCGAGCTGGAAAGCGGCGGGCGCATGATCGACGCGATCCTGACCAACACCGTACTGCCGCGCATCAGCGGCGAGTTCCTGACCCGCACCATGGAGGGCAGGCCGGTCGAGCGCGTGCACGTCAGCGTCGACGACGGGGAGTTCAGTTACGGGTTCGAGTGAATGAGGGAGTAGAGCCGTAATCGCGCCGGGAAACGGCGCGATCGGAAACGAAGCGAGCGGGGACATGAGGGAAAGCGACTTGCGGGTCGGCGACCTGCTGATGAAGCTGCGGTACGGTGCCGTCACGCATGCGTTGATCTCCTGGGGCAAGCGGCTCCATCAAGCGGGCAATGCGACGGATGACTACGTCCACGCGGCGATCTACATAGGCAACGGCAACATCGCGAAATCGATCGGCGAGGGCATCACCGTGACCCGGCACGCCCCTGCCCGGACCAGGGTGCTGTACCATATTCAGAACGTGAAAAGGATAACGCTGCGCGATGTCAGGCAGGGGCGCAAGGTAAGAAAGGTGAACTTGGCATAGGGATCACTGAACGCGGAGCCTGCCGGGCCATACCAGGGACCCGGTGGTGGCGGGAAATCCCGGTACATGACGTCGCCGCGGGCACTTTGAAATTGAACCGGCCAGATCCTAACCGAATTAATCTCACTGGATACGGTTGTCGTCGAATTCACAGAATGGTCCAATCACTCAACTAGAGGAGTACGTCAATGGCCACTGTCTTTCTTGCCGGGCACGGATCCTGGGACGTCAAGAGCAACGGTTTCACGACGGTGCCCAAGAATGTGTGCGTGACGTTCTACACCGAGTCGATGAAAAACATGTTCACCAGTGACATGTTTGCGATTATCGAAGGGGCATACAACGGAGAGGTCAAGCAGATCTACGAGCCTGGTCAACAGATTCCGAACTACACCCTGTACCCTGACACGCGCAACGAGCCCAGGTGCCGGCAGCTCGTTAAGTCGCGCAATCAAGGTGGCTCCAATTATGGACTTTTGATGGTGGTTGCAGGCACGACATCGACGCTGGAGAAATTGATGAGCATCATGGCGCCAAGTACGAACATCGTCTGGTGTGCCTGCCGATACACGGAGCTTAAGGATGTCGGCGGAAAATCGATTGGAGTCAATGCCGCGCAAGGCACGTGGGGCGACAGGGACGCGCAAGGCAAGCTGAGCAGTGCCGGCGCCTACTACTTCAACCCGGGCACCGCGAACCGCCAACTCCATACTGGCCTGAGTCTGGACACCACTTTGGAGTACGCGCTTGCCAGTCGTCGCAAGGCACTGGGCTACAACGTCTAGATTGAGCTGTATGGGCCAGCTCGCGTACACGGCGACCATTGACTGAGTTCAGCGCCGGCTCAATGCTTTCATCCTCAGCGGGTCGGGCAGCCGTCCACAAGAGGCCGGCGGCATACACCTCCGCTGGCAACACATACCTAGACGGGGAACGACAGCGGATTGAGCAGCTCTACCGAGGCACGCCCGAAACAATATTGTGTGTTCGTTGGCGATAGCATGCACGCTCCGCGTCACTGCAGAAGGGCAATCCAGTTCGCGTAACCGGTTGGACGGCGATCATCAGTCCCAGCGGGCTCTTGAGCGCCGACAGCCGGGAAAGACTGGATGTTGAGTTGGAGTGAGAGGTTTGGCCAAAATGCTTCGAAGACCCATTCACCCCACCCGTCGCAGGAACAGGGTCGCACTCGGGAACGAACCGAGTTGGTCGAGCCACGGCCGCACCCGCTCCTGGAAAGCCTCGCCGGCGACCGTCTTGTAGGCCTCGCCTTCAAGCCCGATCGCCCTGGCGCACTCGGCGAACGCCGTATTGTGCCCCTGCGGCAGTCCGACGGCCGCGTGAACCATCTCGTGCGCAAGGATATCGGCGGCCCGCAGGGGATCGCTGATGTGCCGGGAAATGACCAGCTCATGGGCCAGACGGGCCTGGCTCAGATTCTCGTTGCCGCAGGTGATCAGGTAATTCGGCATGCGGTACCCGTTCTCCAGGAAAAGGGTCTCGATCTTCTTGCCGACGGAAGTTAGCCACTGTTCGCGAAGCATCGGATTATCCCTCAAAGAATGAAACGCGCTGTAATCAAGCGGATCCGGAAATATGCACAACTGTTGCAGCATCCTCGCCTATCAATGTTAACAATGGCTTAACCAGGGTTTAGGGTGGCGCGCCGCGGTCTCCCGGGTGGTGGCCGCCGTTGCGGCGCGTCCCGATCCGTTGCCGCCTCAAAACCGTGGGCGCAAACCGGACGGGCGGGCTATAGTCCGTATTCGGGATGGATTTCGGGGTGCGGGCGATGAGTGAAGATCCGGGCGACGTGCCGGCCTGGCCGGCCGGCGGCACCGAGACGCGGATGGAACTGACCGATGCGCTTGCACTGGCCGTCCACCTTCACAGGCAGCGCCATTTTGCGGAGGCGGAGGGACTCTACCGGACCATCCTCGAGGCGGTGCCCGATCAGGCAGACGCCTTGCACTTCCTGGGCGTGCTCAACCACGAACTGGGCCGCAGCGCCGATGGAATCGAGCTGATCGAACGCGCCCTCGCGGTCGTCCCCGACGATGCCGACATGCACAACAACCTCGGCAACGTGCTTTCGGAATGCGACCGGCTCGAGGCGGCCGAGGGGGCCTACCGCGCGGCGATCGCGCTGCGGCCGGATCATGTCGACAGTCACAACAACCTGGGCATCGTGCTGAAGGAGCAGGGCCGTCTCGACGAGTCGCTGGCGACCTACCGCCATGCGCTCGGGCTCGCGCCGGAGAAGTTGGAAACGCTGCATAATCTCGCCGTGGTTCTGCGGAAAATGGGCAGATACGACGAGGCGGTGGCGACCTACCTCAAGGCCATCGAGCTGATGCCGTTCGACCGCGAGGCTTACCGCAAGCTGGCGCGCCTCTATTACCTGCGCGGCCAGATCGAGGAGGCGACGGCAACCTACCGGAGCTGGCTGAGCCATGCGCCGGACGACCCCATGGCCAGCCACATGTTTGCGGCCAGCGGCGGCGATGCGGTGCCCGAGCGCGCCTCGGACGAGTTTGTCCGACAGACCTTCGACGGATTTTCCGCCAGCTTCGACAAGGTGCTCGAGCGGCTGCAGTACCGCGCACCGGCGCTGGTGGCCGAAGCGCTCGCCGGCCCGCTCGGGGCGCCGGACAAGCGTTGCGACGTGCTCGATGCCGGCTGCGGAACCGGGCTGTGCGGCCCCCTGCTCGCGCCCTATGCGCGGCACCTTGCCGGGGTCGACCTGTCGCCGGCGATGATCGCCAAGGCCACCGGACGCGACGTCTACGACGAACTGGTCACGGCGGAGCTGACGGAATTCCTGCACGGCCGTCCGGCCGCCTACGACGTCATCGTCTCGGCCGACACGCTGTGCTATTTCGGCGTGCTCGGACCGGTCGCCGCCGCCGCCTGCGGCGCGCTCCGCAACGGCGGCATCTTCGCCTTCACGCTGGAGAAGTCCGAGGCCGATGAGGCGGCGGCGCCGGACGGTTTCCATCTGCATCCGCACGGCCGCTACAGCCACACCGAGCGCTATCTCAGAGATACCCTCGCCGAAGCCGGGCTGACATCCGTGTCGATCGCCGAGGCGGTGCTGCGCATCGAGAGCGGCAAGCCGGTCGCCGGGATGGTGGCAACGGCGCGCAAGACGGCAGCGGTCGGGTAGAGTCGGCCAGGAGCCGACGGCGAATGCGCACGGCGCGGGACGGGCCCCGAACCCCTTCCGTCACCGCCACGGGCCGGAGAGCGCCGCCGGCGGATCGGCGATCGACTGAATCCGTGCGAAGCGGACCGCATTGCGGTCGCGGTGGCTGAGCACCGGCATGACGCCGCGGGCCATGATGGAATCGGCAGTGCGGTGGCTCAACAGCGCCTCGGCACAGGGCTTCAGCCTGGTCTCGCCGTCTTCGGTGAAGGTGAACGCGGGCAAGTCGTCGAGGTCGAGCCTGTCGCCCGGCTCCATATCCCACCCGTTCTCCAGGAACGATTGCCCCAGCAGCAGCGCGCAGGCGACGGCCGGGCTGCCCCAGAGCAGGGCATCGTGGCCGTCCGCTGCCGGCACCTCCTCGAAGGCGAAGCGCTCGACCGGGTCGCTGCTGCCGCCATAGGGCAGACGGAGAAGCACCCGCGGCAGCGCGAGGCCGAGCCACGATGCGACCGGCGCACGGCGCAGGGCGTGCCAGCGTTGTTCCGATTCCGGGTCCGGCTCTGTCCAGTCGCCGGCGTCGGGCTGGTCGGCGAGGTTCCGGGCGCCGAGCAGGGCCGGTTCGGCCTCCGCAACGAACGGGCCGCCGGCATGCGAGGCGACGGCGCCCAGCGCGGCCAGAAGCGCCAGATCCGACTCCCCCGCACCGAACCGGTCGATGCCGGCCAGCAAGGACCAGGGCTGGCCGCCCGGCGTGTCGGCGTCGCCACCGACCAGCCTGCGATAGAGCGCGGTGGTCTCGATACCGTCACCGGCGTGCCCCAGGTCCGCCGCCAGTTCGTCCCGACTCGCGTCCAGCAGATGAATCCGCAAATCGGCGCCGGTCTCGAGATTGCTCACCAGCCACCAGAGGCCGCGCCACGCCGCTTCCAGCGCCTGGAACCGGGGATCGTGCAGCACCGTGCGCATGCGTTCGGCGATCGCGTCGTCGACCGCGGCAACGAGCAGACGCTGGCGATCGGGGTCGGCGCCGCGCTCGATATGCGGCTCGACCAGGCGTTCGATCAGCTGTGTCGCGTATCCCGCTCCCTGCGAAGCCGGCCCGCTGCGACCGGCCGCAGGCTGGCCGCCGAGCAGACGCTCGAACATCGTACCGGTGTCTTCTGCCGGGGCTGCGTGGCCGCCGCGATCGGCGGTCGCCGGCGGACCGGAGTCCGCGGCGTCACGGGCCAGCGATGCGGCCGCCGCCTCGAAACTGGCGGCGTCGAGCAGGCGCTCGCGCAGCCGCCGCAGGTCGCCGAAAACTTCCAGCTTGGTGAACAGGGCGTCGGGATGGAAGTCGTCCAGTGCGGCGAACGCGACCTCCTCCGCGCCACCGCCGGGCGCCTCGAATCCAAGGGCGGTCCGCGGCGCAAGGCGTGCGAGCACTTGCTCGAAATTGTCGATGTCGACCGGCACAATGGCGCGTTCTGGCAGGCCGGAACCCGCCTCCCGCAAGGCGGCGCCGCCGAAATCGCCCACAATCAGGATGCGAAACGCATCGCCGTCCTGGCGGTGCGGCCGCGCTGCGGCGGCCTTGGGCAAACGAAATTCGAACTCGAGCCGTCCCCCCACGTCCGGATCCTCCTCGCGGCATGCGCTTCCCCATCCTAGCACGCGGACGCAGGACGTGGCGCGCTAATACCAATGTGGCGGCCGGCCGGGCCGGAAAGTCCTTTCATTTGCCTATGCATGCCTCGCTTATTGCGATAATATCGCAACAAACAGGGAAGCAGGGGAACTCGCGATGGCAACGGTGGAGGCCGCGCAGGCGGACCGGCTGTTCGAGGTTTCGAGCCCGCTCGGCAAGGATGTATTGCTGTTCCGTGCCATGAGTGCGAGTGAGCGGCTCAGCCAGCCCTTCGAATTCGACCTCGAACTGCTGAGCAAGGACCACGATATCGAACTCGACGACGTGGTGGGCCAGATCCTCACCGTGCGCGTCGACCTTCCGGTAGAGCGCAAGACCCGTTATTTCAACGGCTACGTCAGCCAGTTCTCGTACGAGGGCGGCCTGCGAGAGTTCTCGCGCTATCGTGCGACGCTGCGGCCCTGGTTCTGGCTGCTGACACGCAGGGCGGATTGCCGCATCTTCCAGGAACAGACCGTGCCCGAGATCATCGAGCAGATCTTCCAGGACAACGGCTTCTCCGACTTCGAGAAGCGGCTGAGCGGCGAGTACCGGACCTGGGAATACTGCGTGCAGTATCGCGAGACGGATTTCAACTTCGTCAGCCGGCTGATGGAGCAGGAGGGCATCTATTATTATTTCCGGCACGAGGACGGCAAGCACACGCTCGTTCTCTCCGATTCGGTCAGCGCGCACGACCCGATCCCCGGCTACGAGAAAATGCCGTACTTTCCGCCGATCGAGGGCACGCACCGCGAGCGCGACCACCTGTCGGCCTGGTCCGTCGCCAAGCAGGTGCAGCCCGGCAAGTATAGCCTGCGCGATTTCGACTTCGAGAAGCCGAGCGCCGACCTCGAGACCCGCAACAACAATCCGCTGGACCACGCGCAGAAGAACTTCGAGGTCTACGATTATCCGGGCGAATACGTCGAGACCGGCGAGGGCGAGACCTACGCGCGGATCCGCCTGGAAGAGCTGCAGAGCCAGCACGAGCGGGTATCCGGCAACGGCAACGCCGCCGGGCTCTTCTCGGGCGGGCTGTTCACCCTGACCGGATATCCGCGCGACGACCAGAACCGCGAGTATCTGGTGGCCTCGTCAATGGTCGAGCTGAGTTCCGAAGCGTATCTGGCCGGCATGGACGGCGGTGGGTCGGCATGCCAGTGCAGCATCACCGCGCTCGACAGCAAGACGCCGTACCGCGCGCCGCGGGTGACGCCGAAGCCGATGGTGCAGGGCCCGCAGACGGCGATCGTCGTGGGCCCGTCGGGCGAGGAGATATATACCGACCAGTACGGAAGGGTGAAGGTGCAGTTCCACTGGGACCGGCAGGGCGAGGACGACGAGAATTCGTCGTGCTGGATCCGCGTGTCGTATCCTTGGGCCGGCAAGAACTGGGGCGCCGTCCACATCCCGCGCATGGGCCAGGAGGTGATCGTCGACTTCCTGGAAGGCGATCCGGACCGGCCGATCATCACCGGCCGCGTCTACAATGCCGAAAGCACGGTGCCCTACGGCCTGCCCGACAACATGACGCAGTCCGGCATCAAGTCGCGCAGCACCAAGGGGGGGAGCGGCGACAACTTCAACGAGATCCGCTTCGAGGACAAGAAGGGCGAGGAACAGGTCTA